>JBBRFL010000004.1:0-137170 GCA_038224325.1 Thermoanaerobaculia bacterium
TCCGCTGCCGCGGAAGTTGCTTCCCGGCACGATCAGCATGCTGGCCTCGCTCTGACCGGCCGCGTTCCAGTGGTAGACCGTAGGAAGGCTCTTTCCCGCGAACTCCGCAAACGCCGCGGCCTCGTACCAGCTCACGCCGGAGACCGGATGCCTCTCCTGCCCCTTCGGATAGCTTCCGAGCTCCCAGCCGGCCGGACCGGGACGCCCCGTGGCGTCGCGAAAGCGAGCGGCCGCTTCCTCCCACACGAGGGTGCGGCTCTTTTCGACGAACGGCTGTTTCCAGTAGTCGCGCCTCTGGTAGCCGCCGGCGTCGACGAACTTCTTGTATTCCTCGTTGGTCACTTCGTGTTGATCGATCAGGTACTTGTCGAGCGTGACGCCGGGAAGATGATCGAGGCCCGGAATCGTCAGGGCGATCGTCCCGCCCGGTATCCGCACCATTCCCGGGGGCACGGTTCCGTCGGGGTCGAGCGGGCATATGAGCGGCTTGATCACGGTCAAAGACCAGGTCGGCGCGATCCGGTACGCGGTCACGTAGCCCGGTTTCTCGATGCGCCAGAGGTAGAAGTCCTTCGGCACGCGCACCTTGTCGAGCGGCGTTTTTCCGAGGCTCGTCCAGGCCCGCTGGTCGCCCCGGTAGGGCCGGTAGGAGACGTCGGCGGAGTCCGGAGTGCTGGCGACGGAGATTTCCGTCGTCGCGCGCTGCCAGGACTCCTTCAGGGTCGGGTCCTCGGGCAACACGGCGCGGGCCTCGCGGATCAGCGCCCCCGCCTTCGCGAACTCCTCACGCGCGAGCAGTTGGGCGATCCGGGGCATCGCCGTTTCACGAACCCATCGCGCGCGGGACGAACGATGCCCGAGCCACGCGCCCACGCTGACGGCGGCCACCAGACCGGCCAGAACGGCGATCCGCGCACCGGGCCCCCGCCGCCGAAGCCGCGGCGACCCCGCGATCTCCGTGGCCTTCTGCGCCTCGCTCGGCGGGGATCCCCCGATCGCCAAAGCGGGCCCCGAGACTCCCGACGTGGCGAGCTTGGCGGGTATCCTCGCGAGATCCCGCGCCAGATCCTTCGTTGAGGCGTACCGATCCGCCGGATCCTTCGCCATGCAAGTCTCGACGATCCAGCGGAGCGGTTCGGGGGTCTGGGGATTCACGGTGCCGATCGGCTCGGGCTCCTCGTTCAGGATCGCGGCGAGCGTGTCGATCGCGGTCTTCCTCTGAAACGCGCGCTTGCCCGTCTCCATCTCGTAGAGGATCGAGCCGAACGAGAACTGGTCTGATCGGAAGTCCACCGCCGCTCCCGCCGCCTGCTCCGGCGACATGTAGCCGACGGTCCCGAGGATGATCCCGGGACGCGTGCCGGTCATGGTCGGCAGCTGCGACTCATCGTCGCCTCCGGAGATCGGACCCGTCAGCTTCGCCAGCCCGAAGTCCAGGATCTTGACCAGCCCGTCCGTCGTCACCATTACGTTCTCGGGCTTCAGGTCGCGATGCACGATCCCCGCATCGTGCGCCTTGGCGAGGCCCTGAGCGACCTGGGTCGCGATCGCGAGGAGGCTCTTGTGAGAGAGGGGCCCACCGGCGAGGAGCGCGCGCAACGTCTGTCCGTCCACGTGCTCCATCGCGATCCAGGAAACGCCGTCGGAGGCGCCGACGTCGTAGATGGTGACGATGTTGGGATGGTTCAGCGCCGAGGCCGACTGCGCTTCCTTCTCGAAACGCTCGAGTCGCTCCCGATCGGAGGCGAGCTCGGAAGGCAGAACCTTGATCGCGACCCCGCGCTTCAACCGATCGTCCCGCGCGCGGTAGACCTCCCCCATCCCGCCGGCGCCGATCGGGGCGACGATCTCGTAGGGACCGAGGCGGGTGCCGGGCGTGAGTGTCATCGGACCTGGCGCGGACTCTACAACGTCGTTCTGGCGGCGAAAGCGAAGAGGAAATGGCTCCTCAGAGAAGATTTGAGCCTCTAACCCTCCGGCTGTCAGCAGGAACTCTTACCAAGCCCCCGCTCGATCGCCTTGAGTCGGATGCCATTCTCGGTAGCGTTGTTGCCATGGGTCTCGCTGCGGCTGTGGAATTTCCCCCTTCTCGTGCTGGTTCGCTAGCCCGATGAGACGCAGGTTTTTCGTGGCCGCGCTCGTCCTGATCTCGATCTCCGCTCAGGCGCTCGCCGCGATCTGTGACCTGCGCTGTCGCTCTTCTTCATCCCGTCTCGACCCTCCGGCGGGGTGTCATCAGTCCGCCTCCGGCGAGCGACGACCTCCCTTGGGCAGAGCGCACGGGTGCCCTCTTCGGAGTCACACCCGGGAGATGTCTTCTGTGCTGCCGGGACGCCAGGCCCGGCTCACCCTGGCGAGCGCGGGAGTTCACGCGATCGCCGAAGTTTGGGAAAGTACAGGACCGGGAACTTTGTTCCTGCCGCGGGACGTCCGTCTCCGCAGCCGACCTCCGCAAACCCGTCACATCGTTCGTCCTGGTGTTCTGAGACTCTAGAGCCGCGAACTTCCTTCGTAGTCTCGCCGGCCGTTGGTCGGCCGGCGAATCCACCATTCGAATGAAGGGGCCGCGATGACGACGAAAGTTGCTCTCGTTCTTTTTGCTACGACTCTTATGGCTGCCCGGAATGCGTGGGCGCAACACGAAATGCCGAGCGCCCCGCCCGAGCCAATTCCGTCCGGTCCACACCCGACCGGCGAAAGCCCGAATCCCGACCCGATGGCCGCGATGGAACAGATGGAGCCGATGGACCACTGGATGACGATGCTCCACGGCTTTGCCTTTCTGACTTTCAATCACCAGGGTGGTCTCTCCGGCGACCGCGACTTCGACTCCCAGAATCACCTCATGGTCATGGCGATGCGGCAATCCTGGGGAGGCAAGCTCACCCTGCTGGGCACTTTCACGCTCGAGCCGGCGACCGTTCCTCCGATGGGATCCGCGGAGCTTTTTCAACGCGGCGAGACTTACCGCGACATTCTGCTCGTCGACCGCCAGCATCCACACGACCTCTTCGTGCAGCTCGCCGCGGCATGGGACAAGTTCCTTTCGGACGGCGTTCGCCTACGCCTGTACCTCGCGCCCGTCGGCGAGCCGGCGCTCGGACCGGTGGCATATCCCCATCGTCTGTCCGCCTCCGAGAATCCGGTCGCGCCCCTATCGCACCACAACCAGGACTCCACCCACATTGCCTATGACGTCATCACCGCCGCGGTGACCTTGCCGATCGTGACATTGGAGGGTTCCGTGTTTCACGGTGCCGAGCCCGACGAAAACCGCTGGAACATCGAGGCCGGCGCCTTGGATTCCTACTCAGGGCGAATCACCCTTCGGCCGGTCGAACCCGTTGCGGTCCAGTTCTCAATCGGGCACCTGGAACATCCGGAGGCGATCGAGCCCGGCAATCAGACTCGGGCGACTGGCTCGGTCTCTTTTCAACAGAGCCTCGCGGGCGGGTTCGTGGCGATCACGCTTGCCTCGGGCAGGAATCAGACGCCGGAAGGTCCGGAATGGGGAAGCCTGCTCGAATGGACCTGGAAATTCGCGGACGCGAACTTCGTGTACGGACGCCTGGAAGGCGTAGACCGCGACGTGTACGAGCTGGTAAACAAGCGTCAGCGACCCCAGGGCGTCCCTCGACAACGCACTCACGTTCAAGCGGCGACCCTCGGTTTCGTCCGCGATGTGCCGTGGCTCGGAAAGGTGGAATCAGGGCTCGGAGCGGGCCTCACCGCCTATCGTTTCTCGTCTAGGCTGGATTCGGTGTATGGAAGGCACCCCCTCTCCTTCCAGGTGTTCTACCGCATGAGATTCGGTTCGCACGGGGAGATGCAACACGACATGCCGGGAATGGACCATTCCCACATGCCGATGTGAGGCGAGAACCAAATGAGCAACCACAAGCAAAATGGACCGCAGATGCACGCGGTCGACCAATCCCCCTCGGGCACGACGGATCGAGATCCGGTGTGTGGCATGACGGTCGTTCCGGGCCGGGCGAAGGGTGGATCCGTCGGCTGGGAGGGCCGCGAGTACCACTTCTGCAGCTCAAGCTGCCGCGATAAGTTCATCGGCGATTCAGCGAGGTACGTCGGCTCGACGCGGGATGGATCGCCGCCTCCCGCCGAGCCTCCCTCTCTCACTTCGCCCGGCAGTGATGGATTCACGTGTCCGATGCATCCGCAGATCAAGTCGAGCGGGCCGGGGCCCTGCCCGAAATGCGGCATGGCTCTTGAGCCCATCCAGCCAACTCCGGCTCCGACGAAGGTCGAGTGGACGTGTCCCATGCATCCGCAGATCGTTAGGGACGGGCCCGGCAGCTGCCCGATCTGCGGCATGGCTCTGGAGCCGCGGACAGTGTCACTCGATGAGGAGGTGAACCCGGAGCTCGAGGAGATGACTCGTCGCTTCTGGGTCGGGGTCGCTCTCTCGGTTCCCCTCGTGCTGATCGCGATGTCCCACCTCGTCCCAGGAAATCCCGCGGAACGGGTCATCCCGCACGGGATGCGCATCTGGATCGAGCTCGCTCTGGCGTCGCCGGTCGTTCTCTGGGGCGGCTGGCCGTTCTTCGTGCGGGCGTGGCTGTCGGTCGCCAACCGCTCGCTCAATATGTTCACCCTCATCGGTCTCGGCGTCGCGGTTGCGTATGGCTACAGCGTGGTAGCGACCGTCGCTCCCGGTCTCTTTCCTGTCGGGCTGCGCGGACCGTCGGGGCAGGTCGGTGTCTATTACGAGGCTGCCGCCGTCATCGTTACGCTGGTGCTCCTTGGCCAGGTCCTGGAGCTTCGCGCTCGCAGCCGAACAGGGTCGGCCATCAAGGCGCTCCTCGGACTGGCGCCCAAGTCGGCGCGACGCATCGGCGCTGACGGGAAAGATCAGGATGTGCTCCTGGCCGAGATTCAGGTCGGCGATCGACTTCGCGTCCGGCCCGGGGAAAAGGTGCCGGTGGACGGCGTCGTTCTCGAAGGAAAAACGTCGGTGGACGAGTCGATGGTGACGGGAGAGCCGATCCCGGTCGAGAAGGGTCCGAGCGACCATGTCATCGGCGGCACCGTCAACGGGACCGGTGCGCTGGTCATTGGCGCCGATCGTGTGGGACAAGACGCCCTGCTTGGTCAGATCGTAAAGATGGTTGCGGACGCCCAACGCACTCGAGCCCCGATTCAGAGGCTAGCTGACGTCGTTGCCTCTTACTTTGTTCCGGCGGTCCTGCTGATCTCCGTCACGACGTTTACCATCTGGGCCTTCCTCGGACCCGAGCCTCGGATGGCGTACGCGATCGTGAATGCGGTCGCGGTACTCATCATTGCCTGCCCTTGCGCGCTGGGCCTGGCAACCCCTATTTCGATCATGGTGGCCGCGGGCCGAGGTGCCTCGGAAGGCGTCCTCTTTCGGGATGCCACGGCGATTGAGACTCTCCGAAAAGTGGACACGCTCGTCGTCGACAAGACGGGCACGCTCACCCAGGGCAAGCCCAAGCTGATGACCGTCATCACCGCAGCTGGAACCGACGAGGTTACGTTGTTGCGTTTGGCCGCGGCCCTGGAGAGAAGCAGCGAGCACCCTCTGGCTGACGCGATCGCACGTGGTGCGGACGAACGGCGCATCCCGGTCGTGAACGCGGAGTCGTTCGAATCGGTCACCGGTCAGGGGGTTACCGGGAGGGTCGAGGGAAAGGCGGTCGTAGTCGGGAACTCGCGGCTGCTCGAAGGGCTGAGTATCAACCTTTCGGACTTCACGAAACAAGCCGAACCGCTTCGAAGCCAGGGCCAGACGGTGATGTTCGTCGCCGTCGACGGACGGGCGATCGGCCTGCTGGGCATCGCCGACCCGGTAAAGGAGACGACACTTGAGGCGATTCAGAGCCTCCAACGGGAAGGTCTCCGTGTCGTGATGCTCACCGGAGACAACCAGACGACCGCCCGAGCCGTTGCTTCGAAGCTCGGAATCACTGAGGTGGAAGCAGAAGTCCTTCCAGCGCGAAAGGCGGAGATCGTCCGCGAGCTGCAGGCTCGTGGCCGGTTCGTCGCGATGGCTGGAGACGGTGTCAACGACGCTCCCGCTCTCGCTCAAGCCCAGATCGGGATCGCGATGGGCACGGGTACGGATGTCGCCATGAAGAGTGCTGGCATAACGCTCGTCAAAGGGGACCTGCGAGGCATCGTCAAGGCCCGACGCCTTTCGAGCGCGACGATGGGCAACATCAAGCAGAATCTGTTCTTCGCCTTCATTTACAACGTTCTCGGCGTTCCAGTGGCGGCGGGGGTCCTCTATCCAGCGTTCGGTATCCTTCTTTCCCCCATCGTCGCGGCCGCGGCGATGAGCTTTAGCTCGGTCTCGGTCATCGGCAATGCCCTGCGGCTTCGACGGGTCTCGCTGTAGAGCTCGGCCGACTCGGAGACTTCCGAGGTGAATCGCATCGTGCCGTGTCGGGGCGCGGTCCTAAGATCCGACAACGCGACCGTGCGAAGAAGGATCGGGGTGACTCTCGGGTGCTTGAGGCTCGCGGCGGCTTTGTTGGTGGCGTCGGCTTCCGTGCAACCCGCGCTTCGGGAGGCCGATCCGCGTCGACGCGCTGGAAGACTCTCGACCTCAGGGCCGACGTTCTATGCAAGGACGGGACTTTTCACGAGGCATTGGCGACCGCGCAGAAGGCGCTTGCAGAGGCTCGGCGCCCTGGTCAAGCGTGCCGGGACGGAGCGGTCAATTCTCGAGAGTTGCTGCGCGCTTGCCGTAGAGACCGAGACGCGTTGCGGCTGGGAGTGTCATCGGAGTTTTCGGGAACTCTACACATGAGGCTTGGAACCGAGTGCGCGGGAGTAGTGGCTCCTCAGAGAGGATTTGAACCTCTAACCCTCCGGTTAACAGCCGGATGCTCTACCGTTGAGCTACTGAGGAAAAGAGCGGACCGGGAAGGGTAACGGAGCCCCGCGCGGGTGTCAACCGCGCGCGATACGGGATCAGTCCGGGACGGGCTGCCACGAGGCCCAGGCCACCCTCCAGGTTTTTCCCTCGCGCGCGAGGCGCAGATCGAAGTCGGAGGAGGCCGATGACGGAAGCAAGCCGCTCAACCCTCCCATCTTCAGCGGCTGTCCCGACATGACGGCCCGCAGCCGAACTCGGGCCGTGTTCTCGGCGCGCTCGATCTGGACGTTCTGGAAGGCCACGTCGAGCCGGGCGTACGCCGCGAAGTAGCTCCGCGCGAGGGCCTCGGCGTCGGCGCGGGACCTGCCGTCGCCCGCCTGGAAGTCGGCGGCCACCTGCTCCATGAGGGCCGCCGCATCGCGATCGCGCGCCGCCTTCGCCATCCGATCGAGCGTCGCGCGCACGGGGTCTCCCGCCGGGGCGCAACCGGCCGCGAGCGAGGCGGCGACGAAGAGCGCTGCCGGAAGGAATCTCCGCGAGTTGCCCAAGCCTCCATTCTCCCCTTTCCCGACCGGCGTGTCAGAATCGAACATGGCCGGCCGCGCGGAATCGCTGACCCTCGAGCACCGCGCCCTGGACGATCTCCTCGGGCGCTTCCTCGGCGCGGCTCACGCGAACGTGCCGGACGCCGCGCGGGAAGCCCTGTCGGCGTTCGACGACGAGCTTCGCCGCCACACGGCCTTCGAGGAGGAAGAGATCCTGCCTCGATCCGCCGGCCGAAAGCTCGTCGCGATCGAGCCGGAGCCGGAAGGCGAGCGCCTCTCTCGCGAGCTGCGCCTCGAGCACGTCCAGATCCGCGAGGTCTCGGGAATGATGCGGCGCCTCGTCGAGCAGGGGGACCTCGAGGGCGCCCGGCGGCTCGCACCCAACCTCGCGCGGCGGTGGGACGCGCACACGGAGCGCGAGGAGCGCGAATTCGCGCGGATGGGAATCGAGTCCTAGCCGATCGCCGCGACGCGCACCGTGCGCTCGCGCGGGCCGTCGAGCTCGATCAGGAAGATCCCTTGCCAGCGCCCCAGGAGCGGCTTGCCTTTCTCCAGCGGCACGAGCCGTGCAGTACCCATCGCCTCAGAGAGAAAATGCGCAGCCGAGTTGCCCTCCGCGTGATCGAAACGCACGTTTGGGACCCAGGCCTCGAGCGCACGCTCGAGATCCCCCGTGACGTCGGGATCCCACGCCTCGCCGATCGTGACGGCCGCGGTGGTGTGGGGAACGGAGACGAGGAGCGCGCCGTCCTTCGTCGCGAGGGATTCCGCCGCCTTCTCGACGTTCGGGGTGATGTCCACGCGCTCGATCTTGCGCGTCGTCCGGACGCGGAACTCGGAAGCCTCTGCCACGCAGCCAGTCTAAGGCGATATCCTTCGCGGATCGAAAGAAGGAGCGTCTCTTGACGGAGACCACGGGACTCCCTCGCCGGCGCGGCCTCGCCCCGTCGCTTTTTCTGGCGGCGCTTCTCCTGTACGCCGCGTGGCCGTGGCTCCCCTTCTCGCGCGCGGCGACGACGCCACCCACGATCGTCTTCTACGGATTCAGCATCGTCGCCGACGTGATGAACGACGCCCTCTTCCCCGCGTTTCAGAGGATCTGGGCCGCGGAGGGGCACGGCGACGTCGAGTTCATCAGCTCCTTCGCCGGCTCGGGCACCGTGACCAACCAGGTCCTGATGGGAGTTCCGGCGCAGGTTGTTCTGCTCTCGCTCGAGAGCGACGCAGACCGCATAGCGAAGGCGGGGGTTGTCGCGCCGGGAAGCTGGAAGAAGCTGCCCGAGGCCGGCGTCGTGAACCTCACGCCCTTCGTGATCCTCGTTCGCTCCGGCAATCCCCTCGGCATCCGGGACTTCGAGGACCTCACGCGGCCGGGCGTCCGGATCGTGCATCCCGATCCCCTGACCTCCGGCGGCGCCAACTGGGCGCTCCTGGCGGAGTACGGCGCGGGAGCGAGGGCGCATCCCGAATCGCCGGGCGCTGGCGAGGCGCTCCTCGCCGGGGTGTGGAAGCGCGTCGTGGCGCAGGCTTCCTCGGCGCGCGCGGCGCGGACGCAGTTCGAGAACGGTTTCGGAGACGCCCTGATCACGTACGAGCAGGACGCAATCTACGACCGGGCGCGCGGGAAGCTGCACGCCGACGTCGTCTGGCCGCGGCGGACGATCCTCTCGGAGCACACGCTGGTCGTCGTGGACCGCCACATCCGCCCGAGCGAGCGCCCGATGATCGCGCGGTTCGTGCGGTTTCTCTGGAGCGAGGAGGCGCAGCGCACATTCGTCAAGTACGGGTTCCGCAGCGCGCACGAGGAGTGGAACTCGGACAACCCGAACTTCGGCCGGATCGAGGATCCCTTCCGGATCGCCGACTTCGGAGGCTGGGAGCGCGCGAGGCCCGAGATCGTGGAGAAGATCTGGAAAGAGCGGGTCCTCCACCTCGAGGCCAAGCGATGAGCACCGTCTTCGATCCCGACGAGGGCCGGTTGCGCCGCGCGAAGGCCCCCGTCTCGATCGTCATCCTGTTCCTGCTCCCGCTGATCTTCATGCCGCTCGCCGCGGTCTTCGTCTTCGCGTTCCGCGGCGGGCCGAAGGCGTTCGTCCACGCGCTGGCGGCGCGCGAGGCGCAATTCGCGCTGCGCTTTAGCCTGTTGATCGCCTTCGCGACGGCCGCGATCAACGCCGTCCTGGGGACGTACACCGCGTACGTGCTCTCCCGGTACCGCTTCCGCGGCCAGCGCCCCCTGGGGATTCTCGTCAACCTCCCGGTGGCGATCCCGACCGTCGTGGTCGGGACCTCGCTCCTCCTCCTCTGGGGCCCGATCGGGCTGCTCGGTCGCTGGTTGGAACCGCTGGGCATCCAGCCCATGTTTGCGCCGGCGGGGGTCCTGCTCGCCCACCTGTTCGTCACGTTCCCCTACATGCTCGGCGCGGTCAAGCCCGTGCTGGACGAGCTCGAGGGGACGTACGAGGAGGCCGCGTACACCATCGGAGCCAACCGCTGGCAGACGTTCCGGCACGTCATTCTTCCGACGCTGCGGGGCGGGCTGCTCTCCGGCGCGCTTTTGACCTTCGCGCACTCGCTGGGAGAGTTCGGGGCGACGGTGCTCGTCTCCGGCAACCTGAGGCTACGCACGCAGACCGCTCCCCTCTACATATTCGCGCAGTTCGAGGCCGGGGACATCGCCGCCGCCAACGCGGTCGCGACGGTGCTCGCGGTCCTGTCGTTCCTCATCTTCTTCGTGTTGATGCGCTACACGGTGCGGCAGCGGGACTAGATGTCGATCACGCTCGATAACGTCAGCAAGCGCTACGGGAACGGCCAGGTCGTGGTGGATCGGGTCTCTCTCGAGGTGCGCACGGGCGAGCTGTTCGTCCTGCTGGGAGCCTCGGGCAGCGGGAAGAGCACGATCCTGCGCATGCTGGCGGGGCTCGTGACCCCCTCGGAGGGAACGATTCGCTTCGCGGGAAAGGACGTGACCCAGCTTGCGCCGCAGAAGCGGGACGTGGGCCTGGTCTTCCAGAACTATTCGATCTTCCGGCACATGACCGTCGGCGAAAACATCGAGTTCGGGCTCAAGATTCGCGGCGTCGCGGCAGCCGAACGGGAGCATCGGCGCGAGGAGCTTCTCGACTTGGTCGGGCTCGGCGGCCTCTCCGCGCGGTACGAGAGCCAGCTCTCGGGCGGGCAACGCCAGCGGGTCGCGCTGGCCCGGGCGCTCGCCTACAAGCCCACGGTCCTGCTGCTCGACGAGCCGTTCGGCGCCCTCGACGTCAAGATCCGCTCCCAGCTGCGCCAGAACCTGAAGGAGATCCAGAAGACCCTGGGCGTGACGACCGTGCTCGTGACGCACGATCAGGAGGAGGGCTTCGACCTCGGCCAGCGCATCGGCATCATGGATCGCGGGAGGCTCCTGGAGCTCGGGACGCCGGAGGAGCTCTACGCGCATCCGCGATCGCTCTTCGTCGCCACCTTCCTCGGCGCAGGCACCGTGCTCGTCGGGCGTTGCCGCGACCACCACGTGGCGCTCGGGCCGCTACGCCTGCCCATCCCCCCGGAGGTCGCCCACGACGAGGGGGATCGCGCGCGCGTGCTCATCCGACCGGAGCAGGTCCGGCTCGCCGAGAGCGAGCCGCCGCCTCCGGCCGTCGTCCTCGGCCGGGGCGAGATCGTCGAGCAGAACTTCTCCGGTGCGATCCGCCGCACGCGAGTGCGTCTCCCGCCGCTGCCGGGCGTGCGCCAGGTCGTTCCGCCACTGCCGTACGGCGAGGAGAATCCCCTCCTCGACGTGGTCGTGCCGGCCCTCGATCCGCCGGCTCCCTCGCGCCCGTGGGTCGTGCTGGAGGCGTGGCACATCCTGCGGCAGCCCACGCCGCGGCTCCTCGTGTGCGACGAAGGCTCGGGCATCGCGCCGGCGCTCGAGCTGGGTAAAACGCTGGTCGACGCGCTCGACGCGATCCCGACGGTCCTCGGTGTCGCCGAGGACTCACGCGGGCAGGACTCGCTCCGCGCGGCGCTGACGGCCCGCGCCGCAGACGCCCAGCTGCCCGAGGCCGTGGTCCGCGTGCGCCGCGGGAACACCGCGGAGCAGATCACGCTGGAGGAGCGGGAGGCGCCCTATGATTTCGTGATCGCCGGCGCCGGGGACCTCCACCCGCGCCCCGGGCGGCACCGGAACCTCGCCGACGAGCTCGTCCCTCGAATTCGAACCGCGCTCCTGCTCGTGCGCGGAAGGCCCCGGGCGATCCAGCGGATTCTCGTCTGCACGGCGGTCGGCGAGCCCGGAAAAGGCGACGTCCGCGCGGGAGGCTGGCTCGCGAGGAGGCTCAACGCGACGGTCACGCTTCTCCACGTCGCCATGCCCGCCCGCACGGCCGTGTCCCTCGCCCGATCGCACCTCGAGCGCGGAATCGCGACTCTGCGCGAGCTGGAGGTGGTGAGCCGCGCGTCGATCCGCGAAGCGGCGACCCCGCTCGAGGGCATCCTCGCCGAGCTGCGATCGGAGCCCTACGACCTCGTGGTCATCGGGAGCCCGCTGCAATTCACGCGCGCGCCCCGCGGAAGCACCGTCACGCAGCAGGTCGTCCAGCAGGCGGGCTGCTCGATTCTCGTCGTGCCCGCCGGAACATGGTGAAGAATTTTAGATTTTAGATTTTGGATTGCAACCCAAGCCCCGACTCCCAACCCAAAGCTAAAACTAAATCTAAAATCGACGAACCGCGATCACGGGTACAGCTCCCTGTAGGACTCGGCGTAGAGGAGCACGCGCCGAACGTAATCCCGGGTCTCGTAGAGCGGAATCGACTCGAAGACCTCGTCCTCGGAGCGGCCGGCGGTCTCCCGCACGACGCGGGCGATTCGCGTCGGACCGCCGTTGTACGCCGCCAGTGCCAGCATCTCCGAGCCGCCGAATCGATCGATGAGCGTACGCAGGTACGCGGCGCCGAGCTCCGCGTTGACCGCGGGATCGTAGAGGAAGGCGCGCCGGTATCGCGACCGCAGGACCGAGCGCGAGAGACTCTTCGCTGTCGCGGGCATCAGCTGGGTCAGTCCCAGGGCTCCCGCGCGAGACCTGGCACCGGCGTCGAAGGCGCTCTCCTGGCGCACCAGGCCTCGCAGGACGGAGGTTTCGATCGCGAACTTCTGCGCGTTCCCGACCAGGAAGCCGCCTTCCTCGATCGGATAGTAGAGCCGTCGCCAGCCGTCCGGAACGCGGCCCTCCTCGGCGGTCCCGATCTCCGGGATCGCGCGCTTGATCGCCGCGGCCGCCACGAGGAAGCGGCCGAGGGCGAAGTCCGACTGCGCCTGTCGCAGGTCGCGGCCGCGGGAGGGAGGGAGAGCGCGCGCCTCCGCGGAGGCCTCCGCGAACATGCGCAGCCGCAGAAGCTCGTCCACGCGGGCGAACGCGGCGGTCTCCGTCGAGGGATCGCTCAGGGCCGTCCGCTCGACGAGCGGCGGACGGGGCACCCGGGCCGCCGCGAACCGCGCGTAGAGGTCCGCCGGTGTGGAGCTCGCGAGCGACTCGAGCAAAGGCCGCGCCTCTCGCGGACTGCCCTCGGCGATGAGGCATCGCGCGCGCCAGTAGCGCAGCCGGCGAGACCGCGAGATGTCCGAATAGAGAGACGAGAGGGCCTCGATGCGAGCGCGCGCCTCCCGAAAATCGCCGGCCTCGTAGCGGCTCCAGGCGAGACGCCACAGAGTCTCGAACCCGTCGACCGAGCCGGAGCTTCCCCGCACGAGTTCCCGCGCGTGCCCGAGAGCGTCCTCGAAGCGCTCGGCGTCGGCGTCCATCCGCAGCAGCCGTTCGTGAGCTCCGCGTCGCACGGTGGGTGGGACCTCCGCCGCGGTCAGCTGGGCGAGGTCGCGCCGCACGGGTTCCCACCGCGGATCCTCCGGCGGGGGCGAAGACCCTTTCCCGCGGATCCGGGCGAGGGCTCGATCGGCGCGGAAGAGCCGGGCCTCGTACTCGGCCGGAGTACCGTCGTCGGGCACGCGCGCGGCAACGGCCTCGGCCTCCTTCTCCTTCTTCAGCGCAAGCTGTCCGCGAGCCAGAGCCAGCAGATTCTTTCCGCGCTCGAGCTCGGGCCAGTCGGAGATTCGGTCACGCGACAGGAGCCGCACGCCCCGCCTGGCGTCGCCGGCCGCGACGAGAGCGCCTGCCCGCTGCCCGCGCTCCGCGGGCGTTAGTCTCTCCTCAGCCTCCTGCGCCGCCTTCCGAACGATCGCCGGAGTCGACTTTGCGCCGTCGAGGGTCGGCGCGCGCAGGATCAGGTCGCGCGCGGCCGCCGTCGCGGCGGCGCCGTCCCCCGCCGACCGCGCCAAACGGATCCGGGCGAAAGCGACCTCTCCGATCGCATCCGCCGCTGTCGCCAGCGGCGCGGCCCGGGCGAGCACCGCCGCCGCCTCCCCCGCCCGGTGTTCCTTCTCGAGCAATCGGGAGAAAACGATTCCCGCCGGCAGTCGAAAGGCGAACGGACCGTCCGTCTCGAATGCCAGGCGCGCGGCCCCGACCGCCTCGGAGAGAGGCCCGGCGCGCTCGAGCGCCTGGGCGCGCAGGAGCAGGCGGTAGGCGTCCAACCCGATCGGCGCGGCGGAGACATCGCGCAGGCGCGCCGCGGCGCCCGCGTCGTCCCCCCGCCGCACGTCGTCGGAGGCGAGCAGGAGCGCCACGCGCGCGTTCCACGCCGGCCGGTCGGCCAGTCGCCGGACAGCATCGAGGATCTGCTCCGCGTCGGCGCGCTTGCCCTCCTCGAGGAGATCGGCGGCGCGAGCGAACTCCGCATCGAAGTCCGCGGAGACCTCGAGCTTGCCGAGGTCCGCCTCCGCGGCGGCGGCGAGGAGGAACGCGAGCGCGAATGCCCCGGCGCGCTTCAGCACGACTCCCGGATCGAGGAAGGAAACCGAGAAGCCGGCCTCGGGTCGGGCGTCAGACCCCCAGGGCCTCTGCCCGACCGTCCGCCAGAATCCGCACCAGCTCCTCCTGGAAGAAGTTGCTCGACGAGCGAACGTCGGCGGGAATCCGGTCGTTGTACATCTGCCGGCTCCGGTCGATGTCCTCGCGAAGTCGCTGGTAGAGGTTGCCCCCTTCGCGCCCCTCGAGGACGGCGCGCTCGTTGTACAGCTTGATCTCCGAAACCAGCAGACGGGCGAAGCGGCGGGCCTCCTCGCGACGCTCGTCTCCCGACATGGTGGCGAGCGGCCCCGCCAGGCGCCGCGCGGCGTCGGGTTCCGCAACCGCCGACTCGGCGGAAAACCGCGTGTCGACGTCGGGCGGCGACTCGGGCGCCTGCGCGGGGGAGGAATCGGCGCCGCCGCCGGGCACTTCGGGCCCGGCCTCCGGAGCGCCCTCGTAATCGAGCGCCTCCGGGATCGGCTCCGCGACCGCCGCCCTCTGCTCGTGCATCCACATCCCCGCCGGCTCGGGCTTCTGCACCATCTCCGGCTCGCGAAGCGCTGGCGCGGGCTTGAGCTTGCGGGCCGCCAGCCGATCGACGACGAGACCGGCGAGGTAGGTCAGGAGCGCGAGCGCGTCCGGGTCGAAGCGCTCCTCCTCGCCCAGGACGGCGTCGGCGTATAGCGAGCCCGAGATCTTCTCGCGCACGACCATCGGGATCACCACCGCGTCGGCGACCTTCTGGGCGCGCAGCATGCTCGAGATCTCGTTGGAGCCCGGCAGGCGCAGCGCCGTGCCCGACATCACGCGCGAGAGGAGCCCGCCCTCGGGAAGCGGCAGCGCGATGTGGCGGACGGCTTCGTCGTCTCCCTCGTGCGCCGAGAAACCGATGGCCTTCCACGCGCCGATCGAGCCGCCTCGCGCCACCAGGAGAGCGGCGCGGGAACAGTGCCGGCGGCACTCGTCCAGGAACCGGTGGAGCACGTCGACCTGGCTGTTCGCCTGATCCAGCCCGCGGACCGCGGCCGCCCACGCCGCCCCGGGCGCCTTCGTCGCCGGGACCGCGGCGCCGGCGGGGCTCAGGAGATCCAAGGGCACGACGCCCTTCAGGTCCTGGTCGAAGCGCTCGAGGAACCCGAACCAGCGCCGGTCGGTCTCGACCCGCATCCGGTCGAATTCCTCGCGCAGCGCTGCGAACCTCTCGGACAACCGGCGTTCGATTTCCGTCTCGAGAAGGCGCAGCCGCTCCTCCGCCTCGGGGTCGGACATGTCGCCATTATCGAGGGAGAGAGGACGAACGTAAAGCTCTCAGCGGTCAGCGTTCCGCCGCCCGACTAGCTCGGGTTTCTCCGGGCCGAACGGCTCGCCGGCGACCCGTACCGAGACCTATGAGGCGGCCGCGCAGTCGTCTAAGAGGCTCCGATCATTGAAGATATTCTCCAAACCGTTGACACCCTCCCCGACCCTCTTTTAAGATGTAACGTTCTGGGAAACAACGGGTAAGGGGGGTGAGTTTCAGTGCCTTTGGTCCACGTGAAGGAAGATGAATCATTCGAAAACGCCATGCGGCGTTTCAAACGCAAGTGCGAAAAATCCGGAATCCTCTCCGAGCTCAAGAAGAGACAGCACTACGAGAAGCCGAGCGCGAAGAAAAAGCGCAAGATGATCCAGGCTCGCAAGAAGATGCTCCGCAAGCTCTCGGAGGAGCGTCGGGCGACGCCGTAAACGCCGAAAGCGGAGGAGGCGGCGACCGCGAGGCTCTCGAGCTCGACGTCGTCCTCCGCCTCATTTCTTCCCTGGCCCGAACGCCGCCCGGAAGGGCGGCGATTCTGTCTCTGGAGCCGTCGCGCGAGGAAGCCGCCGTGCGCGCGCTCCTCGAAGAGACGGGCGAGGCGATCGCGTTCCAGATCCGCCACGGACGGCTTCCGCTCGCGGGGGTGGAGGACATCGAGCCGCTCCTCTCCGATCTCGCGCAGTCCGGCGGCGCCGGATCGCCCGAGCAATTCCGGCCGATCGTTCGTGCCGCTCGCGCCGCCCAGGCGGTCCGAAAGAGCCTCGAGCGGGCGGACTCCCGCCACCTGTCCGATCGCCGGGACCGGCTTCCGGCTTTCGACGTGCTGTTGGCCGAGGCCTCGCGCCTCTTCGGATCCGACGGCCAGCTCCGGGACAACGCCTCCCCGGAGCTGACGGCGATTCGCGCGCGGCTCCGCCGCCGCCGATCGGAGGTCTCGCGGACGCTCGAGAGGCTCCTCGACTCGCGCCGGGAGTCGTTCGGCGACGCCGTCGTGGTCTTGCGAAACGATCGGTACTGCCTGCCTGTCCTGGCCTCGGCCCGGGCCCGCGTCCCGGGGATCGTGCACGACCGTTCCGGATCGGGTCAGACCGTGTTCGTCGAGCCGCTGGAGGTCATCGAGCCCAACAACGACCTCGCCCTCCTGGCGGCCGAGGAGCGCCGCGAGATCGAACGCTTGCTGGCGCGATTCGGCGCCATCGTTCTGGCGGACGCCGACGACCTGGCCTCCGCGGTCTCGGAGCTCGCCGCGCTCGACGCGCTCGAGGCCAAGGCCGCGTTCGGCGAGATGGGCGAGGGACGCCTGCCCGAAATCTCCGACGACGGGAGCTGGACCCTGGTCGGGGCGCGCCACCCTTTGCTGGACCGCCGCTTCGCGAAACTGCGTCGGTCGGTGCTCGACCAGCCCCGTGAGAATCGCGACGCGGTCGCGCTCGACTTCGAGCTGCCCTCCGACCGCAGGCTGCTCGTCGTTTCGGGACCCAACGCAGGCGGCAAGACGGTCGTGCTCAAGACCGCCGGACTCTTCTCGATGCTCGCGCAGTGCGGCGTTCCCGTGCCGGCGTCGCCCGGAACGCGGATCCCCATCTTCCGGTCCATCCGCACCGAGATCGGAGACGCGCAGGCCATCCTCTCGGATCGCTCCACGTTTTCCTCCTCGATGGAGACGCTCGCCCGGATCCTCGCGGAGGCTCGCCCGGGCGCGCTCGCCCTGATCGACGAGATCGGAGCGGCGACCGACCCCGAGGAGGGCAGCGCGTTGGCCGTGGCGTTTCTGGAGGCTTATCTGGAGAGCGGGGGCCGCGCGCTCGTCACGACTCACCTGTCCGCGGTGAAGACCTTCGCCTCGTCGCGGCCCGACGCGCTCTGCGCCGCGATGGAGTTCGATGAGGCCACGGGCCGGCCGAACTATCGCCTGCACGCCGGGCTCGCGGGCAGAAGCCGCGCGCTGGCGGTGGCGAAAGATCGCGGCATCCCCGAGCCCGTCCTGGAGCGCGCCCGCGCGATTCTGGGCGAGGCATGGCAACGGCGCGAGCGCGCGGAAACCGACGCGGAGCAGGCGCTCGAGCGGCTGCGGCAGTCCGAGGTTGCGCTGGCCGCCGAGCGGGAGGCCGCGCGCCGAGAGACGGAGAGTCTCGAGAATGAGCGGCGGCTGCTCTCCGGGGAGCGCTCGGCGATGCTCGCCGAGGGGCTGGCGGGGTTCGAGCGGGCCCGCCGGGAGCTCGCGCGCCGCGTCGAGGAGTCGCTCGCCGAGGCGCGTCAGGAGGGCTCGCGCCGGGCGCAGGCGTCGGCCGCGCAGGTCGTGGCGGACGCCGAGCGGGCCCTCGCGCAGGAGATCGTGCTGCAGGAGGCGCGCGCGGCGGAGGACGAGCGCGTCCTCGCCATCGAGCCCGGCCAACACGCGCGCGTCCGCGGACTCGGAGCGGAGGGGCTCGTCGTCTCCTTCGACGGGGCCTGGGCGCACATGGAGATCCAGGGCAAGCGGCTGAAGGTCCGGCGCTCGGAGCTGGAGCCGGCGAGGGCGGGTACTCCCCGGGCCGTCGCGACATGGCGCGGAACGGTGCCGTCTCCCGCCGCCGAGTCCGCGGACGGAGTCACTCCCGAGGTCCACGTCATCGGCCAGAGGCTGGAGGAGGCGATCGATTCGGTCGAGAAGGCGCTGGACCAGGCTCTCCTGTCGGGCGCATCGCGGCTGCGCGTCGTCCACGGGCACGGGACCGGGCGGCTGCGGGACGGCATTCGCGAGCAATTCCGCAAGCACCACGCGGTCGCGTCGCTCCAGGCGGCGGGGGCACGGGAGGGCGGCAACGGAGCGACGATTCTGGAGTTGAGATAGGTTTCTCGCCGACTCCTCCGATGACCTCCGACCTCGACATCACCGACAACGTCCTCGCGGAATTGCGCTCGGCCGCCGACATCGTCGCGGTGATCGGCGATCACACGAAGCTCCGAAAGGCCGGCCGTTCGTGGAAGGGGCTCTGCCCGTTCCATTCGGAGCGGACGCCCTCCTTCACGGTGGATCGCGACAAGGGTCTGTATCACTGCTTCGGCTGCGGAGCCGGAGGCGACGTGATCCATTTCATGCGCCAGATCGACCGCCTCGATTTCCCGGAGGCGGTCGAGGCGCTGGCGTCCCGGTTCGGCGTATCGATTCCGCGGAGGGAACGGCGCGGCCCCCGGGATCAGAGGCGCGACCGGCTGTTCGAAGCCCTCGCGGCCGCGCAGCGTTTCTACTCCGAGCGCCTCGCGCGCCCGGGCAACGCGGCGGCGAATTACCTGGAGGCCCGCGGCGTGCCAGCGGAGCTCTGGAAGGCGCTCTCGCTCGGACACGCTCCCGATGCCTGGGACAGCCTGTCGGCGCTGTCGGGCGCCTTCCCGGAGGACCTCCTCGTCGAGGCGGGTCTCCTTCAGCCTCGCGCGGAGGGCAAGGGCTCCTATGATCGGTTCCGCGACCGGCTCCTGTTCGTCGTTCGGGACGAGCGCGGCCGGCCGGTCGGCTTCGGGGGGCGCGCCCTGTCGCCCGCCGGCGAACCGAAGTACCTGAACTCTCCCGAGTCGCCGATCTTCTCCAAGAAGCGGCTCCTGTACGGCCTCTTCGAGGCGCGCGAGACGATCCGCAAGAACGACCGGGTCGTGCTCGTGGAGGGGTACTTCGATCATCTGGCGCTCCTCCGGGCCGGATTTCCGGAAACCGTCGCCTCGATGGGAACGGCGCTGACCCCCGAGCAGGCGGAACGGCTGCGCCGGCTCTGCCCCCGGGCAATCGTCTGCTACGACGGCGACCCCGCGGGACGCACCGCGACGAGAGCCGCTCTGGCGCATCTGCTGGCGCTCGGCTTCGAGTCCGCCGTGGCGAGGCTGCCCGCCGGCGAGGATCCCGACGACGTGCTCGCGCGGGAGGGGGCACAATCCCTCGCCCGCCGTATCGAGGAAGCTCCCGACTATCTGACCTGGCTGCTCGAGGACATCCGACCCGACGAGCCGCAGATCTCCTCCGCCGAGAAACGCGACCGGCTGGGCGTCATTCTCGGGATTCTCGTCGCGATTCCGGACCGAATCCTCCGTTACGAGGAGTACCGGAAGCTCTCGACGGCGGTTTCCGTCCCGCTGGAGGTCCTCTGGGGTGCCGACAAGACGAATCTTCAGGCCCCCAAATCGCGTTCTTCAGAGGGAGCCGGACCGGGGAATACCACCCTGTTATCGCAGGTGCCGGCTCCGCCCGCGGAGGGCCTGCTGCTTCAGGTTCTGACTTCGGACTCGGTTCATAACCCTATGATTCTAAATGGCTTGAACGACGACTTCCTGACGGATCCCCGGGTCCGGCGTATCGTTTCGAGCCTGCGGAAGGCGAACGTGGAGACGGAAACGGTTGATTTTCAAAGGCAAATCGCAGACCTTACGGAGGAAGAGCGAACGTTTCTCGCCGGTTTCGCACTCCAGGAGTCCGAGATGAGCGAGAAAGGCGTCGAGGAACTCCTCAAAAGACTCGAAGTCAAGTACCTGGAGCGCGAAAGCGCGGACATCCAAAGGGCGATCGACCGGACGGGAGAGGCTTCGCCGAATGAGCTCAACGAGCTCATCCGGAAGAAGTCCGAGGTGATGCGGCGGAAGGCAGAGCTCGATCGCCGCTCGCGGCGGAAAGGAAACGAACTTGGCGATTGAGGAAAAATACCCCGAGGTCCAGCTGCTCGTGAAGGGCGGCCGCGAGAAGGGCTATCTGCTCTACGAGGAGATCCACACGATCCTCTCCGACGAGGCGACGGCCGTCCCGAAGGACCTCGAGCAGATCTACGAAAAGTTCCTGGAGCTCGGGATCGAGATCGTCACGGACCCGGATCGCGCGGCCCGGCGCCGAGCCGCCCTCGAAGCGGACGCCGCCGAGGAGGCGCGCGACGCCGTCGAGAAGACGAACGACCCGGTGCGCATGTACCTGCGCGAGATGGGCACGGTCAAGCTGCTCGACCGCGAGGGCGAGGTCCGCATCGCGAAGAGGATCGAGCAGGGCGAGGCAAAGATCTACCAGGCCCTCGCCAACAACCCGGTCGTCCTCGAAGAGATCCTGAAGCTCCTCGAGAACGCGGGACGGGACTCGCGCATCGTTCAGGAGATCGTGAACGTATCCGACGACGACGACGAGGCCGAGGAGAGCCTCGACGACCGCGCGACGCGCCGCATCGAGGGGATCCTCGGGAGCTTCCGAAAGATCGGCGCGCTCGACAAGGACATCAAGAGAATGAAGTTCAAGTCGCGCACCATCAAGAAGGGAACCAAGTCCCTCGCGCGCATCGAGGCCTCGATCGACCGCAAGATCGCGGACATGGCCAAGCTGATCCGGGCGGCGGACTTCACGCCCGCGGTCCTGAACCGCGCCATCGGCATCCTCAAGGACATCGATCGTCAGATGGCGATCCCCGAGGTGACGATCCGTCAGGACACGAACACGCTCAAGAAGGAGAGCAACCCGACGCGGGTCGACTTCTACAAGCGGCGGATCGCCAAGTACCGCAAGCAACTCCGCGAGCAGGAGCAGAAGTTCGGCGTCTCCCACGAGGACGTCAAGAAGACCCTCCGGATGGTCCGCGAGGGCGAGGAGGAGGCCGACCAGGCGAAGCACGAGCTGATCGTCGCGAACCTCCGGCTGGTTGTCTCGATCGCGAAAAAGTACACGAACCGCGGCCTCCAGTTCCTGGATCTCATTCAGGAGGGCAACATCGGCCTGATGAAGGCCGTCGAGAAGTTCGAGCACCGGCGCGGATACAAGTTCTCGACCTACGCGACG
Organism: Thermoanaerobaculia bacterium; assembly: GCA_038224325.1. Taxonomy (GTDB): domain Bacteria; phylum Acidobacteriota; class Thermoanaerobaculia; order UBA5066; family Gp7-AA6; genus DAHUXD01. The sequence continues at coordinate 21,364 of JBBRFL010000004.1, forward strand.
TGGTGGATCCGCCAGGCGATCACGCGCGCCATCGCGGACCAGGCCCGAACGATCCGAATCCCGGTCCACATGATCGAGACGATCAACAAGCTCACGCGCACGTCGCGTTCGCTCGTCCAGGAGCTGGGCCGCGAGCCCAACGCCGAGGAGATCGCCAAGCGGATGGACATGCCGGTCTCGAAGGTCCGGAAGATCATGAAGATCGCCCAGGAGCCCATCTCCCTCGAGACTCCGATCGGGGAGGAGGAAGACTCGCATCTAGGCGACTTCATCGAGGACCGCCAGGTGCTTTCCCCGATCGACGCGGTCCTGGTCTCCAACCTGCAGGACCAGACGCGCCGGGTCCTCAAGTCGCTGACGCCCCGGGAGGAGCAGGTCCTGAAGATGCGGTTCGGGGTCGGCGACGGCTCGGAGCACACGCTCGAAGAGGTCGGGCGGTCCTTCAACGTGACCCGCGAGCGAATCCGGCAGATCGAGTCCAAGGCCCTTCGCAAGCTGCGCCATCCGTCGCGGGCGAAAAAACTCAAGCCGTTCCTCGAGACCATACGCTGAGACTTGGCAATCGACCCCCGTTTGTTATATTCAGAGGGGTCCATAGCTCAGCGGTCCAGAGCCACCGGCTCATAACCGGTCAGACCCCGGTTCGAATCCGGGTGGACCCACCAGACGAGGGCAGGAGATTTTGAGGTATCTGATCCGAAACCGATCCCACAAATCGCCGGAGTCGCAAGGGTGTTCCACAACCGGAACACCCTTTTCCATTTCCGGGGAGAGATCGTGAGCGAGCTGCTCGGGCAGCTCTATCGGCTCCAGAGCCGGATTCGATTCGTTCAGGAACGGGAGAACAAACGGGACACCGTTCCCCCGGATCTGATCGAGGTCGATCGGGAATACCAGGAGAAGGTCCAGGCCGTCGCCGCTCTCCGCACCCGCCTGGCGCAGGCGGAGCTGGAGAAACGAAAGGCCGAGGGCGAGCTCGCGGATCACCGGGAGAAGCTCAAGAAGTACCAGACACAGCTGCGCAACGTGCAGTCCAGCCGCGAATACAGCGCCGCCTTGAACGAGATCGACGGGGTGGAGAAACTCCTGCGCACGACGGAAGACCGATTCCTCGATCTCGAGGAGGAGATCGAAACCGCCCGCAAGGAGCTCACGACGCGCGAGAACAACCTCCCCGCTGAGACCGAGCAGCACGAGGAACGGCTCAAGGACTGGCGCCAGGAGCAGAAGGCGATCAACGAGGAGCTCGTCGGGGCGCGCGAGGAGATTGGGCGGCTCGAGTCGACCATCCCTCCCCGCGAACGCGCCGAGTTCCGGCGACTCATCGAGAAGAAGGCCGGGCTGGCGGTTGCGCTGGTCGTCGGCGGATCTTGCTCAGCGTGTCACGTCCGCGTTCGCCCGGCGGCGATGCAGTCCCTCAAGGCCGGCCGCGAGATCCTCTACTGCGACAGCTGCAAGAGGATCCTGTACTACGACCCGCAGACGTCGTGAGTCGGCGAACCCCGCCGTGAGATTTCGCGCCCACATCGATGGCGCGGCGCGCGGCAACCCCGGGCCGGCCGGCGCGGGGGTCTTCGTCGAGGCGGAGGAGGATCTGCCCGCGGAGGAGCTCTTCGAACCGCTGGGCCGCGCCACCAATAACGTCGCCGAGTATCGCGCGCTGCTGCTCGCGCTTCGGCGGGCGGCCGAGCGCGGCGCCTCCGACGTCGCGATCGCCTCGGACAGCCTCCTACTCGTCGAGCAGATGCTCGGCCGCTTCCGCGTCAAGGCCGCTCACCTTCAGCCGCTCTTCGCCGAAGCGCTCCAGCGCGCCAAGTCGTTTCGACGGTTCTCCATCCGACACGTGCGCCGAGAGCTGAACAAACAAGCGGACCGGCTGGCCAACCTGGGGTCCGACGAGAGCGAGCGAGCCGCGAGCTCATGAGCGCGGACCGCCCGCGGGCGGTTCCCGCCGAGGAAATCGCCCGGCGACGACAACAGATCGAGGAGGACGTGAGCCGGGCCGCGCGATCCCGGGGACGGGACCCCGAATCCGTCGCCCTGATGGCCGTCACCAAGGGGCAGTCCGCCGAGACGGTCGGGAATGCCGCGCGATCCGGCCTGGCGCTTTTCGGCGAGAACCGGGTCCAGGAGGGTGTCGCGAAGATCGAGGCCCTCAGGGAGAGCTTCCCGCGACTGTCCTGGCGCCTGATCGGGCCCCTTCAGACCAACAAGGCGAAGACGGCGCTACAATACTTCCACGTGTTGGAAAGCCTAGATCGGGAACGACTTGCGGCTCGCCTCGAGAGCCTCCTCGCCGGGGAGGATCGCGTCCTGCCCGTCCTGCTCGAAATCAACCTCGCCGGAGAGGCATCCAAGGCCGGGGTGTCTCCCGAGGGCGCGCCCGCGCTCTGCGAGGCGGCGCTCGCGTGTCCCCACCTCGAGGTGCGCGGGTTGATGGCGGTTCCTCCGTACGACGCGGATCCGGAGAAATCGCGCCCCTACTTCCGCCGGCTCGTGCAGCTGCGCGATCGGCTCTCCGCGCAGTTCGCGAGACCCCTCCCGGAGCTCTCGATGGGCATGAGCCACGACTACGCCATCGCCGTCGAGGAGGGCGCAACGGAGATCCGCATGGGCACCGCGCTCTTCGGCCCGCGGGAGGCAATGTGAACGTCGGGGGATCGGCCGCCGGCGCGCTCGTCGACGTCCTGCTGTATGCGCTTCAGGCGCTCCAGTGGATCGTCATCATCGCGGCTCTGATCTCGTGGGTCAACCCGGACCCGCGCAACCCGATCGTGCGCTTCCTCCACACGGTGACCGAGCCCCTCTTCCGTCCCTTCCGCCGCCTTCTTCCGCCTCAGCGGACGGGGGGCATCGATCTGTCGCCCCTCTTCGTCATTCTCGTGATTTATCTGCTGTCCCGATTCCTCGCTCGACTCGCCTTCGCCGGCGGTCTGTAACCAGGAGGTCCCATGCGCCCTCGAATGTCCCCTCTCGAGATTCAGAAGCGCGAGTTTTCGCGCAAGTGGAAGGGCCTCGACGCCGTCGAGGTCCAGACGTTCCTGACCGACGTCGCCGAGGACATGGAAGCTCTCGCGCGGGAAAACGCCAACCTGGAGACCCGGCTGCGCTCCCTCGAGCAAGAAAACGACGAGCACCGCGAACGCGAGCGCATCCTCAAGCAGACCCTCCTGTCCGCTCAGCAGGCGTCGGAGGACATCCGCAACGCCGCCCGTCGCGACGCGGAGCTCACCGTTCGCGAGGCCCACGACTCCTCGGAGAAGCTGACGCACCATGCTCTCCAGCGGTCGGCGGAGATCGAGAAGGCGATCCACGAGCTGAAGATCCAGCGCACGAATTTCCGTCTTCAGCTCCAGAAGTCCCTCGAGCTGTTCCAGCAGGTCCTCGACTTCGACCGCGAGGAAACCGACAAGGACCGGCCCCTGTCGTACATGACGCTCAAGGGAGAGTCCTCGACGGGGTCGTAGGGGCGGGGCTCAGCCCCGCCCGCCGATACTCGAAGATTGACGGCCGTGTCGACCGATCCGGGTCCCAATCGCCAGTCGGCAGCCGGCAATCGCCAATCCCCGTTTCCCTCCTCCCTCGAGGTCCGCAACATCGGTTGCCTCGCAACGCCCCTCGGCCGTGAGGCCCTCAGAGGCCGGGCGCAGGGAGAGATCCTCCGAATCCGCGACGCCGCGATCCGCGCCGAGGGCGGACGACTGGCCTTCGTCGGGACCGAGCGCGACTACACGCGGCAGTTTTCGGGGCGGCGGGCGGACGAGAGCATGGACGCCGCGGGGCGAGCGGTCATCCCGGGACTCGTCGACGCGCACACTCACCCGGTCTGGCTGGGGGATCGCGGGCCCGAGATCGGCCAGCGCCTCGCCGGGGTGAGCTACGCCGCAATCGCCTCCGATGGCGGAGGTATCCACGCCACGGTGCGCGCCACCCGCGCCGGCAGCGACGAGCAGCTGCGCGAGGCGCTGACCGGACGGCTCCGCGCGATGCTGTCGCACGGGACGACGACGATCGAGGCGAAGTCGGGTTACGGACTCACGGAGCACGACGAGCTGCGCGCCCTGCGGCTGCTCGGCTCCGTCGGCGCGCCGGACCTTCCCCGGGTGGTCCCGACGCTTCTCGCGGCCCACGAGATCCCGCCCGAGTTTCGCGAGAACCGATCGGAGTGGGTGCGCCTCGTCGCCGAGCAGATCGTGCCGCGGGTCGCGCGCGAGGGACTCGCGCGGTTCTGCGACGTCTTCTGCGAGGAGGGCGTGTACACAGTTCCCGAGTCGCGGAGGATCCTCGGGGCGGCGAAGTCGGCCGGCCTGGGGCTCCGCGTCCACGCCGACGAGCTCGCGCGCTCCGGGGGCGCGTTCCTGGCCGCCGAGCTTTTTGCGGCCTCCGCGGACCACCTTCTCTTCATCGAGTCCGAGGAGATCGCCGCCCTCGCGCAATCGGGCACGGTCGCGGTGATCCTCCCCGGCACGGCCTGGTGGATGCGCTCGCGCCGCGCTCCGGCGCGGGCGTTGATCGAGGCGGGAGTTCCGGTCGCGGTGGCGTCGGACGCCAACCCGGGCACGTGCTTCACGGAGTCGGTGCCGGCAGTGGCGGCCCACGCGTGCCTGGACTCGGGCCTCTCGGTGGAGGAAGCACTGACCGGAATGACCCTGAACGCCGCGGCCTCGCTGGGACTCGCGGGCGAGATCGGCTCGCTGGAGGCGGGAAAGTCCGCCGACTTCGTGGTTCTCGACGCGCCCGACGACCGGCACCTCATCTATCATTGGGGAGTCAACCTGGCGGCCGCGGTGATCTCCCGCGGCGCCCTCGCCTGGAGCCGGCCATGACCGATTTCGGAAATCTTAGCCTGGAACAGCTTCTCGACGCCCTGGCCTCGGACGCTCCGACGCCGGGGGGTGGCACCGCGGCGGCGATGGCGGGAGCGATGGGCGCGGCCCTGACGGAGATGGTCGCCGCGCTGACCCTCTCCAAGGAGAAGTACGCGGAGTTTCACGAGGCGATGCGCCCCATCGCGGAGGCGGCGGGGCTGGCCCGCGCGGAGTTCCTCGAGCTCTCCCGGGAAGATTCGGCCGCCTACGACGCCGTGATCTCCGCGCGGCGCCTTCCCAGGGAGACCGAGGAGCAGAAGGCGGAGCGGGCGCGCCGAATCGCCCTCGCCAACAGGCACGCCTCCGAGGTTCCGATGCGCACCGCCCGGGCCGCCGTCCGCCTCCTCGCGGCGCTGCCGGAGCTCGCGGAGAAGGGCAATCCCAACGCCGTCTCCGACGTGGGAGCCGCCGCGCTCCTGATTGACGCCTGTGTCGGGGCGGCGCTCCTGAACGTCGGCATCAATCTTTCCGGGATCGAGGATCCCGGCTTCGTGACCGAGATGCAGCGCGAGACCGCCGACCTCCAGGAAGAGTCGCAAAGGCTGCGCTCCCAGGTCGTAGCCCTCGTCCGCAAGCGTTTCTAGGCGATCCGGCGCGGCGCGCTCGCAAGAGCATCTTCCACGAACGAGAGAGGTTACGCGCGCGCCTTCCCGTCTCAGATTTCTCTTGACACTACCGTGCCATTTGAGTATTGTGGGTCTATTGAATCGCGCGACACCGGTGACGGGTCGCGCGTTTTTGTTTTTACCCTTCCCCAATCCCCGATCAACCCACTTAACCCTCTCGACTTCACGGCGTCCGCCGCGGTCCGGATCCCAAGTCGGCGGGGGCTCGAGGATGAGAAACACCGCGCCAAAGCGCCCTTTCGACTCCGGGCGCCCCGAAAAATCCCGCGCCATAGAATCCCGCTTCGATGCCCGAATCCCGCCCCACGCTCTACCTGGTGGACGCGATGTCCAACATCCACCGTGCCTACCACGCCATCCAGCGGCTCTCCACCTCCGCGGGCCGGCCGACCAACGCCATCTACGGCTTCGTGACCATGTTGCGCAAGATGCTGCGCGAGCACACCCCGCAGTTTTGCGCGGTCGCTTGGGACGGGCCCGAGCGGACCGTGCGCCATGAGGCCTACGCGGAGTACAAGGCGAACCGGCCGGCGATGGCCGACGACCTCGCCTCCCAGTTGCCCGAGATCCGTCACATGCTCGAGGCGTACCGAATTCCCATCCTCCAGCTCGCGGGATTCGAGGCCGACGACGTGATCGGGACCCTCGCGGCGCGGGCGGCGGCAGCGGACTACGCGGTCGTCATCGTCACGGCGGACAAGGACATGCTCCAGCTCGTCGGCCCCCGCGTGCGCGTCTTCCACACCGGCAAGGAGATATTCCTGGACGAGAGCGGCGTCGAGGCCTTCTTCGGCGTGGCGCCCCCGCAGGTCGCCGACGTCCTCGCGCTGATGGGGGACAGCGTCGACAACATCCCCGGGGTCCCGGGGGTCGGGGCGGTGACCGCCCGAAAGTGGATCAAGCAGTACGGGGATCTCACGACCCTCCTCGCGCACGCCGAAGAGATTCCGGGCAAGGTCGGCGATAGCCTCCGCGCGCACCGCGATGCGGCGCTCCTCTCCCGAAGGCTGGTCGAGATCCCGGTGGACCTGCCGATTCCCTTCGACCCGGAGCAGCTGCGCTGCGCGGAGCCCGACTTCTCCCGGCTCAAGGACCTCTTCGTCCGCCTGGAGTTCCACTCGCTCGCCGCCGAGATCCAGGGCGAGTCCGCCGCTCCGCCGGAGGTTCCCTCGCGCCGGCTGTCCGCGGGCGAGGAGTTCGCCGCGCCGGCCGGCCGCGCCGGGGTGGCCCTGCTTCACCGCGGCGACCGGACGCTCCTCGCGATCTCCGACGGGTCCACGACCCAGATCGCCGAGGAAGACCGCGGGCGAATCGCGAAGCTCTGGAGCGCGATCGATCGCGAGGGCGCGGAGTTCGCGATGGCCGACGCCAAGCCCCTCGATGCCCTCATGCTACGGGTGGGGTCCGCGGTTCGGGGAGACCTGTTTGACGTCTGCCTCGCCCAGTACGTCCTCTCCTCCGGCGTCGCGAGCCCGGAGGTCGAACCCATGGCGTTTCAGCGGCTGGGCCAGAAGCTCCTCTCGGACAAGGAGGCAGGAATCGTCTCGTGCGCGCTCCCGGAGGCCTACGAGATCGCCAGCGCCGACCGCTGGCTCGCGGAGCGCGCCTCGGCGTCCGCGCTGCTCGCCGAGACGCTGCGCTCCGAGCTCGAGCGCCGGCCGGCGCTCGACCGCATCTACCGTGAGATCGAGCGGCCGCTCACGCCGGTGCTCGCCCGGATGGAGATCGCCGGCGTCGCGATCGACGCCCCCCTTCTGCGGGAGATGTCCGCGCGGATGGAAGTCCAGCTCCGCGAGCTCGAGCAACGCATCTGGGCCGAGGCCGGCGAGGAGTTCAACATCAATTCGCCGGTCAAGCTGGGCCAGATTCTCTTCGAGAAGCTGGGGTACCCCGTTCTCAAGAAGACGGCCAAGACCCGGTCGTCCTCGACCGGAGTCGAGGTGCTCAACGAGCTGGCCGAGCGCGGCCTCCCGCTCCCGAAGCTCGTCCTCGAGTTCCGGGAGATCTCCAAGCTGAAGGGCACCTACGTGGACGCGCTTCCGGCGCTCGCCGACGCGGAGGGACGCGTGCACTCCTCGTTCCGGCAGACCGTGGCCGCGACCGGGAGGCTCTCCTCCTCGGATCCGAATTTGCAGAACATACCCATCCGCACCGCGGCGGGCCGCGAGATCCGGAAGGCCTTCGTGGCGCCTCCCGGGCGCGCGCTGGTGGTCGCGGACTATTCGCAGATCGAGCTGCGCATCCTGGCGCACCTCTCCGGCGACGAGGCGTTGATCCAGGCGTTCGCGGAGGACCAGGACATCCATCTCGCGACGGCCTCGAGGATCTTCGGCGTGTCGCCGGACCTGGTCAGTCACGAGATGAGAAACGCCGCCAAGCGCATCAACTTCGCGCTGCTGTACGGGATGGCGCCCTTCACGCTCGGGAAGGAGCTCGGCGTCTCGACGTCCGAGGCGAAGAGCTATGTGGACTCGTACTTCGATCAGTTTCCGAAGGTTCGCGCCTGCCTCGACGCGATCGTGGCCGAGGCCCGGAGCACGCGCGAGGTCACGACCCTGTTCGGACGGGTCCGGCCGATTCCGGACATCGCCGCGTCCAATCCGAACGTGCGCGGCAACGCGGAGAGAATGGCCCTGAACGCGCCGTTCCAGGGCGCCGCGGCCGACATCATCAAGGTGGCCATGGTCCGGCTCGACGCGGCGCTGGCCAGCGCCCGGATGGGGTCCCGACTGGTCCTCCAGGTCCACGACGAGCTCGTCATCGAGGCCCCCTCCGAGGAGGTGCCGGAGGTCGAGCGCCTCGTGCAGGAGGTCATGGAGGGTGCAGCACGGCTGAAGGTCCGGCTCGCGGTGGACGTCGGATCCGGCCCGAACTGGCTGGCCGCGAAATGACGCGAGGTGCGCCGCCCCGGGCCGGGCGCGGTCCGGGAGTCATATACTTGCGTTCCATTCCATGAAGTTTCTCCATCGAGTTTTGCCGATCGCGGCACTGCTCGCCGGGTCGCTCGGATCGACCGCGGCGGGCCAGGCTCCGCCGCCGGATGCGTCGCCGACGCCCGCACCGGAGGCGAGCTCCGCGCCTGCATCCGCCACCTCCGCGCCGGCCCCGCCGGCCGCCGTGACCGTCCCGCCGGCGCCCACGCCGATCATGGCGATGCGCATCACGGACGCCCCGGTGGTTTCGATCGCGAGGCTGCCACCGGAAAATCCCTTCGGAAGCTCCGCCCAGGTTCCCGCTGCGATTCCCCCGAAGCTCGGCTTCGCCGATTTCAACTTCACGTCGACCTTCTTCGCCTCCGTGCACGTGGACCCCGCCGGCCGCGCCCTCTCCGTGCGCCGCGAGCGCGATCCCATTCCGAGCCTCTCCGCGGAGGCGCTCAAGTCCCTGTCGCGCTGGACGTTTTCGCCCGCGCGGAGGAACGGACAGCCGGTCGACACCTGGGGCGCGTTCCGGCTGGATCTCGCGATCGAGATGCACTCCCCGCGGATCCAGCAGATGGCCTTCGTCCCGGTCACCCCGTCGAGCCCGGTCCCCGCGCCGCTGGCGTGGCCGTCCGACGCCGACTGGCTCGAGAGCCGCAAGCCCGCTCCGCTGACGGACCAGACCGTTCCCATCGATCAGGTCGACACGGCGCCGATCCCCCAGAAGACGCCGTGGTCCGCGGACTCCTTCAAGGGACCGTTCACGGTCAAGTTCTGGGTGCGGGTGGACAAGGCCGGCCACATCGATCGAGCCATCCCGCTCGAGGCGAGCGATCCCATTTTGGTCCCGTACATGCGCAAGAGCATGGGAGCGTGGATCATCCGGCCCGCGCAGAAAGAGGGCGCGCCGGTCGAGAGCTGGAACGAACTGTCTCTCTCCGGGCAGATCTCGTACTCGGTGGAGATCAAGCAGATCGCGGCCCTGCGCCGGCCGCTACAGTAGCCCGCCCCGTCCGGATCCGACCCTACGGACTCCTCAGAATCTCCCGGCGGTCGCCCACCCGGCGAGTTACTTTCGTCGCGTCGAGATGCTCGAGTAGCGGGATCGCGAGGCGTCGCGTCAGGCCAAACAGCGTCTTGAACTCCGCGACGTCCAGGGAGGGCTGCTGGAGGCCGCGAACGCGCGCGGCAACTGCATCGACCGCGTCGCGCGCGAGAATCCATCCGCCCGGAAGGCGCAGAAGAACTCCCTTCTTGACCAGGTAACCGATCAGCCCGTCCACGACCTTCGCATGGCGCTGCACCGACGCGGCGACTTCGGCCGGGGACGGCGGATCGAGGCCGCCGTCGCGGAAGACCGCGGCGATTCTCTCGGAGAGATCGCGGTCCGGCGCGGCGATGTCCTCCCGTCCCGGGGGCCGCGCCTCGTCCCCGGAGAGGACCAGCACTCCGCGGGAGACCAGAGCCGCCTCGATCGCCTCGGCCCAGCGCGGGTCCGCGCCGGGTAGGACCCGCTGCAGCAGGGTGCTGCGAGGGGCGCCCAGCGCGCCGGTGCTGGCGGCGACGAGCGCATGCAGACGGCCCGTCGCCCGCGCCGCGATCCCCGCGAGCGCGGCCTCGGAGATGTAGCGGTCCGGCGAGCGGCGCAGCGCGTGGATGCGCCGAGCCGCGAGCACCGGCGCGAGGGCGTCATGCAGATCGGCAGCCCGGACGCCGGCCCGCCTTGCGAGAGCCTCCTCGTCCGCGCCCCGTTCGCGCGATCCGGCGATCCAGAGCTCGAGCCGTTCGCTCAGTGTGCCGCGCTCCAGCCGATCGAGGGATTCGCTCTCGGCCGACCCCGGGCGGCCGCGCGCCGGAGCGGGGCTGGGGTCGAGGACGATGCCTCCGCCGATGGTCTGGACGGGCGAGAGACGCCTCAGCACGAATCGGTCGCCGGGAACCGACGCGACCGCGGAGCTCAGCCGCAACTGGACGCGGGCCGATGCGCCGGGCGGCATCTCCGGGGACTCCAGCAGCCGAACCCTGGCCCGAAGCTCGCTCGCGAAGTGATGGAACGAGACGGCGTCTCCGGTCGAGAGCGGCGGGGCGTCCGGCAACAGATCCAGCCGGGCCAGCAGCCTCGTCGAGACCGGGAACGCGCCCGGCGGGGCGAGGACCAGTCCGCGATGCAGGTCCTCGAGGGCGACGCCGACCAGGTTGGCGCTCACGCGCTCGCCGGCGTGCGCGACCTCTTCTTCGTGGCCGTGCACCTCCAGGCGACGCACCCGGACGACGCGCCGCTCCGGGAGGAGCTCGAGCCTCTGGTCCCGGGAGATCGTCCCCGAGACGAGGCTTCCGGTCACGACCGGTCCGAATCCCGCGATGAGAAACGCGCGGTCGATGGGCAGGCGCGCCGCGCGGTCTTCGGGATCTTCGGCCGGCTCGGAGCGCGCCACCTCGAGAATGGCGGCCCTCAGGCCCTCGACTCCCTCCCCCGTACGCGAGGAGGCCGCGACCATCGGCGCGTTCTCCAAAAACGAGCCCCGCGTCAGATCCTGGACGTCGGAGCGCGTGACCTCGATCATCTCCGGAGCGGCGCGGTCGATCTTGGTCAGCGCGATCACGCCTCGCTTTAGGCCTAGCATGCGCACGATGTCGAAGTGCTCGCGGGTCTGGGGCATTACGGATTCATCCGCCGCGACCACGAGAAGCACCGCCTGGATTCCGCCGGCTCCGGCGAGCATGTTGCGCACGAAGCGCTCGTGCCCGGGCACGTCCACGAACGAGACGCGAATCCCCTCCCACTCCGCGTGCGCGAATCCGAGATCGATCGTGATGCCGCGCCGCTTCTCCTCGGGAAGCCGGTCCGCGTCGATCCCGGTGAGCGCCTTCACGAGCGCCGTCTTCCCATGATCGATGTGCCCGGCGGTGCCGACGAGGAAGCGGTTCACAGCCGAAGGCTATCGCCGATCGCGAGGCGGGCGCCGGATCCGCCCCAGCCGGCGGCGCCATTCGCGTTCGCCGGTGATAGCCTCGCCCGATGCTGGCCCGTTTCGAGGGAGACCTGAAGGCCGCCATGAAGAGCGGCGACAAGCGGCGCGTCGCGACCCTCCGTTTGCTGCTGGCCGCCCTCAAGAACGAGAAAATCCAGGCGCAGCGGGACCTGACGGACGAGGAGGTCGAGGGAGTCGTGAGACGCGCCGTCAAGCAGCGGCGCGATTCGATCGAGCAATACGCTCGGGGAAGCCGCGAGGATCTGGTCCAGGCCGAGACGGAGGAGCTGGGCATCCTCGAGGGATACCTGCCGCAGGGCCTCTCGGAAACCGAGATCGAGGGCGCCGTTCGCGACGTCATTCAGGAGAAGGGCCTGACCTCCGCGAAGGACGTCGGCCTGGCGATGAAGGAAGTCATGGCGCGTCACCGGGGCCGCGTCGATGGCAAGCGAGCCCAGGAGATCGCTCGCCGCCTGCTCGCGTGAGATCCGACGGCCCCGTCCCCCGGACGGAGATCGAAGTCAAGCTCGCCGCGGCGGATCTGGGCGCCGTCCGCCACGAGCTCTCCCGCCTCGCCGCAACCGTGAGGACTCCCCTGCACGAGGAGGTCAACGACCTCTACGACGACCCCGAGCGGGCGCTGTCCGGCAGCGGGCGAACCGTGCGACTGCGGCGCGCCGCCGGACGCGCGATCCTCACGTACAAGGGCGCGGCCCGCTTCCAGGATGGCGTCAAGACGCGCGAGGAGCGTGAGGTGGACGTCTCCGACGCGCAGGAGGCCGAGGGGATCCTCTCCGGCCTCGGCCTGTCGCGGCGCTTTCGCTACGAGAAACGCCGCGAGGAATGGGACTTCGAAGGCAGCGTCATCGCGCTGGACGAGACGCCGATCGGAAACTTCGTCGAAGTCGAGGGAGATCCGGTCGCCATCCGGCGGATCGTCGTGGCGCTGGGGTTGGATTTCGCCTCGGCCCTCCCGTATTCGTACGCGGAGCTCTATCAGCGGGCGCGCAGGGACAAACCCAGCCTCCCCCCGGACATGGTCTGGGGAACTCCGGGCGCGAGTCGCGAGGCTCCCGGGTGAGGGCGATCCTCCTCTGCGCCGGCAGGGGCGTCCGGTTCCTGCCGGTCAGCGAGGCAATCCCCAAGCCGCTCCTTCCCTTCCTCAACGTCCCCCTCGCGTCAGCCCATCTCCGGACGCTCCGCGAGGTCGGGGTCGGAGAGGTGGCGATTAATCTCCATCACCTCGGCGACCAGATCCAAAACCACCTGGGCCATCAGGAGGCGGATCTCCCGAAGCTCACGTTTTTCGCGGAGCCGCGAATCCTCGGCACCGCGGGCGCCCTGCGAAACGCCGCGCCGTTCCTCTCCGGCGGCGACTTCCTCGTCGTCAACGCCGACGCCGCGATCCTCCCGGACTTTTCGCGGCTCCTCTCCGAGCACCGGCGATCCGGGCGCGCCGCGACGCTCCTCGTCACGGAAAACCGGGACCCGCAGACATACACGCCGCTTCAAGCCGAAGGGGATCGAATCGCGGCCTTCGGCGTCGACTGCCCACGCCCTCTCCTGTACACGGGCGTCTGCGTCCTGTCTCCCGCGCTCCTGGCCCGAATTCCCGCCGGCGAGACCGGCCTCGTGAAGCATCTCTGGCAGCCCCTGCTCGACGAGGGGCGGGAGGAGATCGGCTGGGTCCTCCACAAGAAGTCGTTCACCGATCTCGGCCGCCCGGGCGATTTCCTCCGCGCGTCGCTCGAAGCGCTCGCGGGCTCCGGACCATTTCCGGAAGGCGGCGGGGATTTCGATGATCGGCTGCGTGTCCTCGTCCGAGAGGCGCCTCGCGGCTTCGAGGCGGCCGACAGTGTTCTCGGGCGCGTCGCGGTTGGACCGGGCGCTTCGATCCGGCGATCCGTCGTCTTCGACGGTGTTCGAATCGGCGAAGGCGCCCGTCTCCAGGACTGCCTGGTCGCGCGCGGCTCCGTCTCGCCGGGATCCGATCATTCGAAAGCCCTTCTCTGGTCGGCTGCCGGCGGCAACGTCGGCGTGTTTCCCCTCTCCGGGTTCGATCGGAACAATCATCGCGTCCAGCCTCTCTCTCCGCGCCGGTAGTAGAGCGTCCGGATTCTCGCGGTCGAGCCCAGGACCCGGACGACGGCCATTCGGTCGCGCCCGTCCCAGAGATAGACGGAGCCCGGAGTGCTCTCCCCCCTTCCGGAGAACGAACAGATGTCGGAACTGTTGAAACGGATCGGATCGTCGATGTGGTCGAGGTAGTGGCCTGGATTTCCCGGGTCGGGCACCCGAATGCCCGTCATGATTCCGGGAAGCACGTCGTTGCGTGACCAGGGAAGATAGACGCCCATCCCCGGGTCCACCCCGCTCGCGATCTCGGTCGAGAGCACTCCGTTGCCGTTTCCGTCGGCATAGACCGTCCACTCGTGGCGCGGCCCGTTCTTGCGGAACTTGACGCCGACGTTCCGGTTCCGGGAGATCGCGCAGGACCGCGCCCGGTAGAACGCCACGGTGGTCTCGTGCACCGCGGAGCGGATCGCGACCGCCTCCTCGAGACGCGTGGCCCCCTCGGAGATCATGGCGAAGAACCAGGCTGCGACCGCCATCCAGAGGAGCAGCTCCGGAAGAGCCAGCCCGGCTTGCGAAAGGGGCCCGGGGCCGCGGTGGCCCCGGGCGGGCGTGGTGGTCACCGTCCCTTGCCCAGCGGAACGGTGTTGGCGGACTTCTCCTTCGCCGGGGAGGAAGCGGACCGACGAGGGGAAGCGGAGGAGGCCCGGACCTTGGCGTTGAGCGTGGTCGGCCCGCTCACGGCGAGATAGGGCTTGAGGGAGAGGAAGAGCTTCTCCCCGATTCCCTTGACCTCCATGAGCTCCTCGGTGCGCGCGAAGGGCTTCTCCCTGCGGCGCTCGAGGATTCGAGACGCGACCTTCGACCCCAGACGCGGGAGAAACGCGAGCTCGGTCGCGGAGGCGGTGTTGATGTTGATCTTCCCCGCCGGCGCCGCGGACTCCGCGGTTTCCGAGAAAAGAACCAGTGCGCAACCCAGGCTGAGCAGGACCGCGAGGGCGGATGAACGAACTGTGGATGACTGCATCGAAAGCTCCTTCTGAAACTCAAGTCGAGAGAGATGGGCAACGTCGAATGGGTGTCCTCATCGGGTCTGTGAGATCAGGCGTTCTCCATCGGCACCTCCTTTTCTTTGGAGATGCCTCATCGCGAACGCCGTGCCGCGCCGCTCGAATCCGGCAAGTCGCAGGACGGGAATGGTTTAGTGCGCCCGCGATCCGGAAAGGAACTCGGTGAAGGTGACAAGACACTCGTCATCCGGCGTCATCGACAGAGGCGAAAGTCTTCTCTCGCCGCGCGCCCGCGGAACTGTCAGAGAAGCTTGACGCCTGTCCAGATTCCCGTCGGAGGGCCGTATAGACTCCCGCGCGTGGCGAACCTGGAGATCGTCGTCGGCGTGTCCGGAGGCTCCGGCGCCCGGCTGGCGAGTCGATTCGTCGAGATCGCGCTGGCTTCGGAGGGTCTCGCGCTCATTCACCTCGTGATCTCGGAGGGCGGCCTCGAGGTGGCCCGAAACGAGATTTCCCCCGGGATCGAATCGCCGGAGTCCTGGCTGGATCAGCTCCGGATCCCCCGAACCCTCGTGCGCCGCGTAGCGATCCACGCGAACGCGGACATCGGCGCGTCGATCGCGTCGGGCTCCTATCCCGTGGCCGCGATGATCGTCATTCCCTGCAGCGGCGGAACGCTCGGCTCGATCGCCAACGGGATCTCCCGCGACCTCCTTCAGAGAGCCGCGGACGTATGCCTGAAGGAGAGGCGGCCGCTCGTGCTGGCCTTCCGGGAGTCCCCGTACTCCCTCGTCCACATCGAGAACATGCGCCGTGTGACGCTGGCGGGAGCGATCGTCGCGCCCCCGTCTCCCGCGTTCTACGTGGACTCGCCGTCGCCGGATCGATTCCTGGACGCGTATTGCGTGCGGGCGGCGCGGATGCTGGGGCTCTCGCCCCGCGGCGAGCAGTTTCGCTGGAATCCCGCCGAGAGGGGGCCCCGATCCCGCTCCCCACGGCGCAAGTCTCCTTGAGTTTGACTCGCGGGCGCGGCGTAGCGGGACCGCTCCGTACGACGCTCGAGATGATCAAGTTCTCCCACACGCTCTTCGCCCTGCCGTTCGCCCTCCTCTCGGCCTTCCTCGCTGCCGGAGGATGGCCGAGCGCGGGAACCCTCCTCCGAATCCTCCTCGCCATGGTCGGCGCGCGCAGCGCCGCGATGGCCCACAACCGGTTGGCCGACCGGCGGATCGACGCGGCCAACCCCCGCACCGCTGCCCGCGCTCTACCCTCGGGAGCGCTCTCGGTGACCTTCGTCCGGATCTTCCTCGCGGCGTCCGTGGCCGTCTTCCTCGCGGCGGCCTCGAGCCTGAATCGCCTGACGCTGATCCTGTCGCCCGTCGCCCTCGCGCCCCTCCTCACCTACTCGTACACGAAGCGGTTCACGGTCCTCTCCCACCTCGTCCTGGGCCTCTGCCTCGCGCTGGCGCCCGTCGGCGCGTGGATCGCGGTCCGCGGATCGATCGAGGCGCTCCCGATCCTGCTGGGGCTCGCGGTGCTCTTCTGGACGGCGGGATTCGACGTGATCTACTCCCTGCAGGACGAGGAGTTCGACCGCCGCTCCGGGCTCAAGTCCCTCCCCGCGAGATTCGGCGCACGGCGCGCGCTCGCCGTTTCGGCGCTCTTCCACGTTCTGATGGGTGGCCTTCTCGTCGCGGTCTGGCGGCTCGCCGGCGGCGGCGGGATCTTTCTCGCCGGCGTCCTCGCGACACTCGCCGCGCTCGTTTACCAACACGCCATCGTGAGGCCGGGTGACCTGTCGCGAGTGAACGCGGCGTTCTTCACGGCCAACGGTTTCGTCTCCGTGGTCCTGGCCGCCTGCGGGATCGCGGAAGTCCTGCGGAAGTAGTCTCCGGTTTCTAGTTTCAGTTCTCAGTCTGAACTGACAGCTGCTAACTGATAACTGATAACTGATAACTTATTGTCGTGCCCATCCCATCGGAAGGCGACGTCAAGCTCCGCCACGTGGCCGTCGACGGGTCGATCGGCGTCGGCAAGACGTCCCTCGTCGAGATGCTCGCGCGCCGATTCCACGGGACCAAGGTTTTGGAGGACGTCGACAACCCGTTCCTTCCGGACTTCTACAAGAAGAAGAAGGGCGCCGCCTTCCAGACCCAGCTCTTCTTCCTCCTCGCCCGCTACCAGCAACAGCAGGAGATCGCCCAGATCGACATGTTCTCGACCCTTGTCGTCGCGGACTACCACTTCCCCAAGGACAAGATCTTCGCGTGCCTGAACCTCGACGACTCGGAGCTTTTGATCTACGACAAGCTCTACACGCTGCTGTCCGAGTCGGTGCGCAAGCCCGACCTCGTGATCTACCTGCAGGGGTCGATCGAGACCTGCCTGAAACGCATCAAGAAAAAGGCGCGCTCGCTCGAGAAGGCGATCACGCCCGAGTACCTGGCGCAGCTCATCGAGGCCTACAACTACTACTTCTACCACTACGACGAGACGCCTCTGCTCGTGGTCGACACGAACGAGATCGACTTCGTCAACAAGCCCGCCGACTTCGACGACCTGGTGGGACAGATCCAGAAGGCTAAGCGGGGCGTGCAGTACTACGTCCCAGCCGCGCACTGACACCGCCGCGTAGCCTCACGGGCACGTCGAGAAGGCCGAAGTGTCCTGAATCGGCTGGAATGGGACGCCCGCCGCGCGGCGTATAATCCCCGCGTCGCCCTGATCGGCGGCGATCCCGATGATCGGGACGTCGACCGAAAGGAAAGGAGCGAGTCCGATGGCTGTCCTTCCGGAGCAAGAGCCCCTCTCCATTCCCCTGCTCATCGCCGCCAAGGGTCGCGAGCGGATCTCCATGTTGACCGCCTACGACGCGCCGACCGCGGCGCTGCTCGATTCGGCGGGCGTCGATATCCTGCTCGTCGGCGATTCGGTCGAGATGACCGTCTACGGAGAGCCCAACACGCTGACCGCCACGATGGACACGATGATTCGCCACACGCGCGCCGTCGCGGGCGCCGCCAAGCGCGCGGTCGTCGTCGGCGACATGCCGTTTCTCTCGTACCAGGTCGATCCGGCTCGCGCCGTCGAGAACGCCGGGCGCTTCCTGGCGGAAGGCGGCTGCGCCGCCGTCAAGGTCGAGGGCGGGCGCCGCATCCTGCCCTCAGTCGAGGCGATCCTCGCCGCTGACATTCCCGTGATGGGACACGTCGGCTTAACGCCGCAGTCGTACCGCAAGTTCGGCGGCTTCAAGGTCCAGGGGCGCGAGACCGACTCCGCGCGCGAGATCCTCGAGGACGCGCAGGCGCTGGCGCGCGCGGGATGCTTCGCGATCGTGCTCGAATGCGTTCCCGAGGCGCTGGCCGCGGAGATCACCCGGGAGATTCCGGTGCCGACACTCGGCATCGGCGCCGGGCCCGCCTGCGACGGGCAGGTCCTCGTCTACCACGACGTCGTGGGACTCTCGCCGAATCTCCGGCCGAAGTTCGTGCGGCGCTACGCGGAGCTCTCGCCGATCATCGAGGAAGCCGCGCGCGCGTTCACGAGGGACGTCAAGAGCGGCGCGTTCCCCTCGAAGGAGGAGACCTTCACGGGAGGCAAGCCGGCGACCACTCTGCGCCGCGTGCATTGATCAAGGCGGCCGCCGTGGCCGGCCTGCGGGACGCGGTCGCGCGGGCCCGCGGCTCCGGCCGGACGATCGGATTCGTCCCGACCATGGGCGCGCTGCACGAGGGGCACCTGTCGCTCGTGCGTCTCGCCCGGAAGGAGGCGGCGTTCACCGTCGTCTCGATCTTTGTCAACTCCCTCCAGTTCGGGCCGGGCGAGGACTTCTCGCGGTATCCGCGCCAGCCGGAGCAGGACGCCCGCTCGCTCGAGCGCGAGGGCGTCGACCTCGTCTACCGGCCCGAAGCCTCCACGCTCTACCCTCCGGACTTCTCGACCGCAGTCGACGTGTCCTCCGTCTCGGAGGGCGGCGAGGGAGCGCGCCGCCCGGGCCACTTCCGCGGCGTGGCCACGGTCGTCACCAAGCTCTTTCTGCAGGTCCAGCCGGATCTCGCGGTGTTCGGGCGGAAGGACCTTCAGCAGGTCGCCGTGATCGGGCGCCTCGTGCGGGACCTCGACTTCCCGATCCGCCTGATCGTGGGAGAAACCGTGCGCGAACCCGACGGGCTCGCGATGTCCTCGCGCAACGCCTACCTGTCGCCGGAGGAACGGCGGAAGGCTCCGGACCTCTCGCGCACGCTCCAAGCGGCGCGAACCCGCGCGGGCCACGGGGAGTCCGACGCGGGTCGCCTCGAAGGGGACGCGCGCGCGCAGCTCACGGCCGCTGGATTCGAAGTCGACTACGTGGAGGCCGTCGAGGCGGACACGATGCGCCGCGCCGCGGTCGTTTGCCCCGGAGTGGCCCTGGCGGCAGCGGTCAAGATCGGGAAGACGAGGCTCATCGACAACGTTTTCCTCCTCGATCCGCGGGAAGCATAGGTCCGCGGGAAGCATAGGATGGGAGAGATGGCCACCAACCCGACCCTCGAGACCCCGACGCCCGCCGCCGCCCCGGCGGAGGACCCCTTCCTGTTCGGCGGGCGCACCTTCCGGTCGCGCCTGATCGTCGGCACCGGAAAGTACGCCTCCTTCCCCCTGATGCGCGACGCGCTGGAGGCCTCGGGAGCGGAGATCGTCACGGTGGCCGTTCGGCGCGTGAACCTGACCGACCGCTCGCAGGAATCCCTGCTCGACTACATCCCGCGGTCGATGACGCTTCTTCCCAACACCGCCGGCTGCTACACCGCGGAGGACGCCGTGCGCGCGGCGCGGCTGGGCCGGGAGGTCGGGCTCTCGCACTGGGTCAAGCTTGAGGTCCTGGGCGACGAGCAGACGCTGTGGCCCGACAACGCGGCGCTTCTCGAAGCCACTCGCACGCTCGTCGCGGAAGGGTTCGTCGTGTTTCCCTACACGTCTGACGACCCGATCGTCTGCCGCCAGCTCGAGGACGCGGGGGCCGCCGCAGTCATGCCGCTCGGCGCGCCGATCGGCTCGGGGCTCGGAATCCAGAACCCCAACAGCATCTCGATCATCCGGGAACGCGCGAAGATCCCCGTTATCGTGGACGCCGGCGTCGGGACGGCCTCGGATGCCTGCGTCGCGATGGAGCTCGGAGTCGACGGCGTCCTGATGAATACGGGCATCGCGGGTGCCGCCGACCCGGTCCGCATGGCCCGGGCCATGCGCGACGCGGTCCGATCCGGCCGGGACGCTTTC
The DNA here is from genome assembly GCA_038224325.1 of Thermoanaerobaculia bacterium. Lineage (GTDB taxonomy): Bacteria > Acidobacteriota > Thermoanaerobaculia > UBA5066 > Gp7-AA6 > DAHUXD01. The sequence goes on from JBBRFL010000004.1 coordinate 41,093, forward strand.
CTGGCCGGGCGGATTCCTCGGAAGCGCTACGCCACTGCCTCTTCGCCCGTCCAGGGGGTCATCGGCTCCTAGGTATCTACTTGCAGGGACGGCGCTTGTCGCCAGCCGGGAAGGGACGGGCCCATCTCCGCCGCCGGCCACCTGTCCGTTCGGACAGATTCTCCTTGCAAGACTTTCAAACTCCATGCTAATTTTCCGCAGATTTACGAAGACCCCGCAGAATCTAATCGCAGCCTTTATGTTTTTCCTTCCCCCATCCGTACGTCCCCGCGGGGCGGCGTTCGTGCGTTCGAAAGGGGGTCGGTCCTAGAGATAGCTTTAAGCCCCGGCGCGAGGCGCCGGTATTTTTAGCGTGTGTCCAATCGATTCACCATTTTTTTCGCCGAGCGGACAACCGCCCGGCCAGGGGATTAAACCCAGGAGATCTGTAAATTCCATGATGCAGCAATACACGGACAAGAACCTCAATTGCGTCGACTGTGGGGGAACGTTTCTTTTCTCCGCGGACGATCAGGAGTTCTACGCGCGCAAGGGTTTCACCAACGAGCCCAAGCGTTGCAAGGTTTGCCGCGACAAGCGCAAGTCGGCTTCGGGAGAAGGCCGCGAGCGCACCTTCTACGACGTGACCTGCGACGGCTGCGGAAAGCAGACCCAGGTTCCGTTCAATCCGACCAATGGCAAGCCGGTCTACTGCCGCGAGTGCTATTCGGCGCGCCGCTCCCAGCAAGCCTACTAAGTCGTTTCCTTCGAGTCTCGAAAGCCCCGGCGAGTGCCGGGGCTTTTTTTGTTATCGTCGAGCACCATGCGCGCCTGGCTCATTCGATGAGAGTCTCCTCCGAGATCGGCGTGCGGACCGCCGCCAACGCGGCCGACCTCATCGGACACACCCCCATGGTCGAGCTGCCCAACTTTGCCCGGGGAGCCGCGCGCATCCTCGCCAAGCTCGAGTGGTACAACCCCGGCGGCAGCGTCAAGGACCGGATCGCCCGCGCGATGATCGACGACGCCGAGTCGCGGGGGCTGCTCGCGCCCGGAGGCACGATCGTCGAGGCGACCTCCGGCAACACCGGTGTCGCGCTGGCGGTCGTCGCCGCGGCGCGCGGGTACCGATGCGTGATCGTGATGCCGGACGGCTTCGGGCCCGTCAAGGCGCGCTTGATCGCGGCGGCGGGAGCGCAGGTAGTGAGAACGCCCGCCGACGCCAAGATCGCGGGCGCGATCGCCCGCGCCGAGGAGATCGTCCGCTCGACCCCCGGCGCCTTCCAGCCCAGCCAGTTTCACAATCCCGCGAATCCCCGGGCGCACTACGAGACGACGGGCCCGGAGATCTTCGAGCAGGTCGGCGGCCGCATTGACGCCTGGGTCGCCGGCGTCGGGACCACGGGCACATTCACCGGAGTGGCGCGCTACCTGACCGAGCGGCAACCGGGAATCCTCCGCGTCGCCGTCGAGCCGAAGGGGTCGGTTCTCGGCGGAGGCCCGGCCGGCCCCCACGAAGTCGAGGGCATCGGGCTGTCCCAGCTGTGGCCCATCCTCGATCGAAGTCTGATCGACGAGATCGCGACCGTGGAGGATTCCGAGTCCTTCGCGGCGTGCCGCGAGCTCGCGCGATCCGAGGGCCTGTTCACCGGGGGGTCGTCGGGGTCGGCCGCATTCGCGGCCCTGGGCATCGCGCGGCGGTTGGGGCCCGGGAAGACCGTCGTGACCCTCTTTCCCGACGGCGCGGAGCGTTACCCGGAGCAGGGCGTCTTCGAAGGATCCTGAAAGGACGGGCCATGGGATTTTCCACCGACTGCATCCACGCGGGGAACGCCCCCGATCCGACGACCGGCGCCGTCGCGGTCCCCATCTACCAGACGTCCACATACGTCCAGCAGGGGATCGGAAAGCATAAGGGATACGAGTACGCGCGCACCCAGAATCCGACGCGCGCGGCCCTCGAGCAGAACCTGACCGTCCTCGAGGGAGGCCTGGGCGCGAAGGCGTTCGCGTCGGGCATGGCGGCGATCACCGCGATCTCGACGCTGGTCAAGCAGGGCGACCACATCGTCTGCTCCAACATGACCTACGGCGGGACGTACCGCTACTACACGAAGATCCTCGCGCGCTACGGCGTCGAATTCTCCTTCGTCGACACGGCGCGGCCGGAGGAGGTCGAGCGCGCGATCCGGCCGGAGACGCGGATGCTCCACCTCGAGTCCCCCACGAACCCGACCATGCAGCTCTGCGACATCGCGCTCCTCGCGGAGCTGGCCCATCGCGTGGGCGCCGTCGTCGTCGTGGACAACACCTTCGCGTCGCCCTACCTCCAGAAGCCCCTGGCGCTCGGCGCCGACATCGTCGTCCACTCGACCACGAAGTTCCTGAACGGGCACTCCGACTCGGTCGGAGGGATCGCGATCGCCGCGAGCCAGGAACACGTGGACTGGCTGGGCTTCGTCCAGAACAGCTCCGGCGCGATCCTCTCGCCGATGGACTCCTGGCTCGTGCTGCGCGGTATCAAGACGCTGGTCGTGCGGATGGAGCGGCACGAGTCCAACGGGCGCGAGATCGCGCTCCACCTCTCGCGGCACCCGAAGGTGCGCACGGTCTTTTACCCCGGCCTGCCCGACCATCCCCAGCACGCGCTCGCCAAAAAGCAGATGTCGGGATTCGGCTCGATGATCTCGTTCGAGCTCGGATCCTTGGAGAACGCCACGGCCTTCCTCGCGAAGGTGCGGCTCTGCTCCCTCGGAGAGAGCCTCGGCGGAGTCGAGACCCTCATCTCGCACCCGGCGACCATGACCCACGCGTCCATTCCCGAGGCGGAGCGGACCCGCCTGGGCGTCACGCCGGGGCTCGTGCGGATCTCCGTCGGGATCGAGGACGTCGCGGATCTCGCGGCGGACCTCGACCAGGCGCTGGAGGCGGTGCGTTAGCCGCGATCGGGCTCGGCATCGGTCTGGCCGCGGCCGCCTCGCGCGGCGCCCCTCCGGACCCGGGCGCGATCCGCGCGTCGTTCCTCGCCGAGATCAACCACGCGCGCGCCCTCCAGGGCCGCGCTGCCCTCGAGCTCTCCGACGCCCTCTCCCAGGCGGCGCAGGCGCGCGCGCTCGAGCTCTCGGCCGCGGGCAGCCTCGATTCGGCCGGCGTGCCCGGCGAGGATCTCCTCGGCCGCGCACGGAGCGCGGGATATCGGGCCGGCGCGATCTCGGAGCTCATCGCGCAGGGCGACGACGCTCCGGCCGCGGTCGTCGAATCCTGGCGCACGCGGTCCGAGCCCATCTGGAGAGATCTCTCCGCCGAGCGATACCGCGATCTCGGTGTCGGCATCGCGACGCTCGAGGGGGCGCCCCTTTACGTCCTCTTCCTGGGAGTCACATCCGGGGACACATTCGTGGGGCGGACGGAGAGCCTGCGGGATCCCGTGCGCGTGCGCCGCGGGCTCCTCGAGGCCGTCAACCGCGAGCGCGCCGCCCACGGGCTCGAGCCCCTGCGCGCCCAGTCGCTCCTGGAGCGCGCGGCGCAGGCGCACGCCGACGACATGCTCGCGCGCCGCTTCTACGGCCACGCCAGCCCGGAGGGAGCGATGGTTCTCGACCGCGCCCGACTCGCGGGCTACCACGCGCGGAGCATCGGAGAGAACGTCGCCCGCGGCCAGGCGTCGGTGAAGGAGGTGATGGAGGACTGGATGGCCAGCCCCGAGCACCGCAGGAACATCCTGGGTCCGTCCTTCCGCGACGCCGGCTTCGGGATCGCGATCGGGACGATGCCGTCGGGCGAGCGGGTGTTCTGGGTGCAGGTTTTCGGGGAGCCGCGCGCGGCGGACCGCTGAAACTCCCGCGCGGCGTCCGCGGATTCTAGCGGCGCGCGGCGGCCGCGGCGCGCGGGGCCCTGCGAGCGGGAACCGGCTTCTTGACGGTCTTGACGACCTTGCGCTGCGGAACCGAGGTCATCTTGTCGATCCAGGAGGAAAACCCGGGGGAGGCCCAGTCCACGCGGTAGCCCATCACCTCGGGAAGCTCGTAGGTGTTCACCTTGTGAATCGTCTCGCGAACCGATTCGAAGTTCGACGCGCGGGTCTTGATGATCAGGAGCATCTCCCCGTCGTCGCACACCCGGCCCTTCCAGCGGTAGACGGAGTGGACGTTGGGGATGATGTTGACGCAGGCCGCGCGGCGGCTGCGCACGAGAGCATGCGCGACGTCGAGGGCCTGATCCTCCGTTCCGACGGAGGTGACGACGACCATGAGATCCTGCTTCACCACGGCGGGCATTCCATGCTCTTCGTCCACGCCTGTCAAGTTGGGCAGTCGGGGAGTCAGTCGGGGAGCGTCACCCCACCCTTCCGACCAACCTGCTAGAATCCGTCCTCGTTCTTTGAGTCGCGTGACAAGCTGTGGGGGCGAAACGGCTTCGACGGGGACGATTGCGCGAGAGGTTGCATGCCGAGGTCTCACCCCTCCTCGTTAAAGCAGGGTGAAAAATAGTAGCTGCGAACAACAGCAACTTCGCTCTGGCTGCTTAATTAAGTAGCCTCGTTTGCCGTGTAGCGCACCCGCCGCGCCTCGGCTGACGTCGCGAAATGCGGGTGTAGCCGCCGCGGTCCCCCGGACGCGGTGGCGAAATAAATTCGGGGTTGTCTCACCGCCGTTTTGCCTCTTCTCGAGGCGGTGGGGCGAAAATCAAGAAGAGGCTGAGCATGGAGTGGCCTCTCCCGTAGCGCTTCCGGACGCGGGTTCAACTCCCGCCGCCTCCACCATTTCAAAATGGAGAACCGAGCCGGACCGAGGCCGCGCAAAGGACTTCGAAATTCGCCCTCTGTCTGATACGTCACGGGCTCTTTGCGCCCCTCCTCCACGGCTGGCAACGTTCTTCCGCTGACTCGGGCGGTGACGAATCCCACGGCCATCGAATTCCGAAAGCCACCGCGACCTTTCCGCGCCCCAAGCCCTGCGGAAAACACTCCGCTCGCCTCCGGGCCGGATGCCGAGGTGGCCCGGTGCTTGATGGTGTTCCAGGGAAGTGCGATTCTCAACGATGTGTGCATCGACGTGGGCGGCCGATCCAGGTCCCCGGACGGCGTGGAAGCCGTCGTCCGGACGTGTCCGCATGGCGCCGGATTCGCGCGGCCGTCCGGGAGTCTCGAACGAGCGCGGTGACGCGCCACCCGCGCCGAAACATCGACGAAGCAGCCTCCCCAGGCGACCGTCGACCGCGGTCGACAGCATGACAATCCCTCCGATGGACCCCATTCGCCCCGGGTCTCTTCGGCTGCCCGACGGCGAAGTCCACGTATGGCGAGCGGTGATCTCGAGTCGGCTCGAGGATCTCGCGGAACTTCGCAGTGTCCTGTCCCGCGACGAGCGTGCGAGAGCCGATCGATTTCGAGCCGTGGCTGATCGCGCGCGGTTCGCAGTCGCCCGCGGTGCCCTTCGACGGATCCTGGCGCGGTACACCGGCGAGAGCCCCGAGAGTCTGTGCTTCGACTACGGGCCGTGGGGGAAGCCTCGCCTGGTGCCGTCGGACCGGACGGTGCACATCGAGTTCAACCTCAGTCACTCGGGCGAGATGGCTCTCTTCGCCTTCGCGCAAGGACGCCGGCTGGGCGTGGACGTCGAGAGAATCGTTCGCGTCGAGAACGATGATGAGCGGCTGTCCCGTTCGTGGCTGTCCGAGCACGAGCTGGCGGAGATGTCCGCCATGGACTCTTCCGCACGGACTCGCCGCTTCTATTCCCTCTGGACCGGCAAGGAAGCCTACCTGAAGGCCAGAGGCGAGGGCCTGTCGCTCGCTCCGGATCGGATCCGGTTCCCGCACGACTCGGTCGGCGAGTCCTTCGAATCCGCCTTCGAGCCCGATGTCGGGAGCCGTTGGTCCCTCCGCGAGCTCGACGTCGGGCCCGGCTATGCGGCCGCCCTCGCCGTCGAGGGGCACGAATGGCGCATTTCGCACCGGGACTACCGATGAGCGAAGCGCCACGTTATTCGTCGGGCCCGCTTTCGACCGCTCGCATCCGCAGCCGGGCGCCGAAATCGGCCACCGGGGGCCATGGGAACCCCCCGGGAAAATCGAGATCCTGATGTCCCAGACTCCTTCGAAGCCGAAACCGTTCGCGCATCCGAAAACTCCGCAGGACCTCGGAGGAGAGGGCGTGTCCTTTCCGCTTTCCTTCGAGCAACAGCGAGTCTGGTTCCTCCAACGCCTCGATCCGACCGTCGCCTCTTACAACGTCCCCGTCGCCGTTCGCCTCACGGGCTCGCTCGACGTGGGGGCGTTGGAGGAAAGCCTGAACGAGGTCTCGAAACGGCACGATGCCCTCCGGACCTCCTTCCCCTTGTGGGAGGGGCGGCCCGTTCAGGTCGTCGGCCCCGTTCGCCAGATTCCATTTCTCGAAGCCGATCTGACGGATTTCCGGGCCGAGACCCGCGAGGAGGAGGCCGCCCGTCTGGCGACCGCGGAAGCGAACCGCCCCTTCGACCTGGCCCAGGGACCGCTCTTTCGCGCGAAACTGCTTCGTCTCCGCGAAGAGGAGCACGTCCTGATCGTGACGATGCACCACATCGTCTCGGACGGCTGGTCGATCGGCATCCTGATGCGGGAGCTGGCGGCGCTCTACGGAGCCTTTCGCCTCGGAAGACCCTCTCCGCTGCCGGAGTTGCCGATCCAGTACGCCGACTATGCGCTCTGGCAACAGGAGTGGCAGACCGGCGATGAGCTCCAGAGGCAGCTCGACTATTGGAAGAACCAACTCGCCGGCATCCCTGCGTTGGTCGAGCTCCCGACGGACCGACCCCGCAGCGCCGCGCGCTCGCTTCGCGGAGCCTCCCTCAGCGCGGTCCCTCCCCTGGGCCTCCTCGAGAAATTGCATGCGCTCGCCCGGAGCGAACGGTCGACCCTCTTCATGACGTTGCTCGCGGCGTTCCAGGTGCTCCTCTCGCGCTACAGCGGGCAGGAAGACATCCCCGTGGGCTCCCCGATCGCCGGACGGACACAGATCGAGACCGAAGAGCTGATCGGCTTCTTCGTCAACACGCTCGTCTTGCGGGGCAACCTCTCCGGCGATCCGAGCTTCCGCCAACTTCTCGCGCGCGTCCGCGAGACGGCGCTCGAGGCCTACGCGCACCAGGATCTGCCCTTCGAGAAGATGGTGGAGGAGTTGCGGCCCGTCCGAGCTCTTAACCAGACGCCGCTGTTCCAGGTCGTCTTTCAGCTGGCGACATCGCCTCGGAAGGAGCCGGAGTTTTTCGGCTTGAAGGTGAGCTGGTTTCAAATCCAGACCGAGGACGCGAACTTCGACCTAAGCCTGAGCGTGATTGCCCGGCCGGATCGGCTTTCCTCCGTCATCGAGTACCGGACCGATCTCTTCGATGCCGATACGATTCGCCGAATTCTGGACCACTGGCAGGTCCTGCTCACCGGCATCGCGGCCGACCCGGACCGTGCGATTTCCGATCTCCCGCTGATGGGTGACGCCGAGCGTCGACGGGTCCTCTTCGATTGGAATGCGACGAAGTCCGTTTATCCGCGGGAGAAGAGCGTCGGCGAGGTCTTCGAGGCGCAGTCCGCCGCGACGCCCGCCGCGACGGCCCTCGCCTTCGAGACCGAGCGGATGACGTACGCAGAGCTGAATGCGCGCTCGAACCGATTGGCCCATGCTCTGCGCTCGCACGGCGTGGGAGCGGAGACTCTGGTGGGAGTCTTTCTCGAACGGTCGTTCGACCTGGTCATCGCCCTGCTGGCGATTCTCAAGGCCGGAGGCGCCTATGTCCCGCTCGACACGGCGTATCCGCGCGAACGGTTGGGCCTTCTGATTCGTCAGACCGGGATGCGCCTCGTGTTGACCGAGGGGGGGCTGGCGAACCGAATCCCGGCCGGAGACGGCGTTTCGATCCTGCGGCTCGACACAGAGACCCGCGCGATCGAGAGCCGACCGGCGGAGAACCTCCCTTCGATCGCCTCGGGCGAGTCCGTCGCCTGTGTGATGTTCACGTCGGGCTCCACCGGGACTCCGAAGGGCGTCCTCGTCCCCCATCGGGGAATCCTCCGCCTCGTCAAGGGAGTCGAGTACGTCCAGATCCGCCCGGCGGACGTCTTTCTGCAGCTCGCGCCGATTGCTTTCGACGCGTCGACGTTCGAGCTGTGGGGCGCTCTGTTGAACGGGGCTCGCTGCGTTCTCTTTCCGGGCCGAATCCCGACGCCCGCCGCTCTGCGCTCCACCATCGCCGAGCACCAGGTCTCGATCCTCTGGCTCACCGCCTCGCTCTTCAACGCGATCATCGACAAGGACTCGGCCGCCCTCTCCGGCATCCGTGAGCTGCTGATCGGCGGCGAGGCCCTGTCGGTCGAGCACGTCCGCCGCGCGCTCGGCGCGTTGCCTTCGACACGGATCCTCAACGGCTATGGGCCGACCGAGAGCACCACGTTCGCGTGTTGTCATCCGATCCCGACCCGCCTTCCCGAATCCGTCCATTCGATCCCGATCGGAAAGCCGATCTCCAATACGCGCGTTCACGTCCTCGATCGCAAGGGACACCCGGTCCCGGTCGGGATCGCCGGCGAGCTCTTCATCGGCGGGGACGGACTTGCCCGCGGCTACCTCGACGATCCCGACCTCACCGCCGAGAAGTTCGTCCCGGATCCGTTCTCCGGGCAGCCCGCAGAGCGGCTCTACCGAACGGGGGACCTGGTCCGCTACCGCTCAGATGGTGAGATCGAGTTTCTCGGGAGGCTCGACAAACAGGTGAAGATCCGCGGTTTCCGCGTCGAGCCGGGAGAGGTCGAGGCCGTACTGGCGGGACATCCTGGAGTCGCGAGTGCCTTCGTGATGGCTCGGGAAGACGTTCCGGGCGACCGCCGGCTGGTGGCGTACCTGACCCGGCGGGACGGGAGCCGAGATCCGCTCCCCGACGCGAGCACGTTCCTCGCCTCGAAGCTGCCGGACTACATGGTTCCTTCCGCCTTCGTCGTTCTGGATTCGCTGCCTCTGAACGCCACCGGAAAGGTGGATTGGCGGGCGCTCCCGCGTCCCGCTCTCGAGCTGGCCGAGCCCGCGGCCGGAGCAGCTCGCCCGCAGGACACGCTCGAGCTCGTCCTGCTCAGGCTCTGGGAGGACGCTCTCGGGCTCCGATCGATCGGCCTCGAAGACGATTTCTTCGAGCTCGGCGGGCACTCCCTCTTGGCGGTTCGCCTGTTCGCGGACATCGAGAGGTCGTTCGGTTGCAGTCTGCCTCTGGCGACGCTCTTTCAGGCGCCGACCGTGGCACGGTTGGCGGCGAAGCTGCGAGAGTGGGGATGGGAGGCGCCGTGGTCATCCCTCGTCGTAATTCAACACGGGGCGTCGGAACGGCCGCCGTTTTTCTGCGTCCCCGGCGTCGGCGGCAACATCCTGGGTCTCTACGATCTAGTGCGCCACCTCGACCCGGACCAGACGGTCTATGGACTCCAGGCGCGGGGACTGGACGGACAGGCCGAGCCGCTGACGCGGATCGAGGACATTGCGGCTCAGCACATCGCCGAGATCAAGGCGGTGTTGCCCAACGGTCCCTTCCTCCTGGGCGGGTTGTCGTTCGGCGGGAGCGTAGCCTTCGAGATGGCGCGCCAGCTGGATCTGGCCGGTGACCGGGTCGCGCTGGTCGTCCTGTTCGATGCCTTCGCCCCGGTGCCTGGCGGTCCGGCGCGGTGGATCTCCATGACGCGGCGCTGGTCCAAGAAACTTGGCGTACGGGTGATTTATCACGCTAGAAATCTGTTGTTCGGACCGGGACACATCGAGTACTTCCAGGGCAAGGCGCGGACGTTGCTGCAGAAGGTTCCCGGCCGGATCCAGAAGAGGATCGTGCCCGTTCGGGGCTCCAAACCCCTCACCCGGACTCTCCGGGACGTGAGGGAGGCGAACCACCGGGCCAGGCGCAAGTACGTTCCGGGGCTTTACCGCGGAAGGGTGACTCTCTTCCGCGCCGCGGTCCGTTGGGCGGGCGATTCGCCGGCACGCGACATGGGCTGGGCGCGGTTGGCGCTCGGCGGCGTCGAGATCCGGGAGGTGCCCGGGGACCACGTCAAGATGATGCTCCGGCCGCAGGTCGCCCTCCTGGCGGAGCAGCTCCGCGAATGCATTGACCGAGCGGCGGGCGTGAAGACTCCGAGCTCTCGGTACGAGTTCACATCCGGCTCCGGGCCGGACTGAAGCCCGGCGGCGCGTCCCCCAGGTCGCGATCCCAGGACGGCGAGGAGTCCGGAGAGCCGTACAATTGAGCGCTTCGAGGAGTCAATTTCGGCACAATGGCCTCCGAGCCCCGCACTCCGAGTCTTCACAGCTGTCCTTCCAGCGTGACGAGAGGGCTCTCCGCAAAGTGACCGGCGATCGCAAGGTCCCGGAAGGACCCCCGGGCGATGCGCCGGGCGCTCGAAGGCGCAAGACCCTTCGGCTTTCCGAGGAGGGGCTCGTCTCGACGGAGCCGTTACGACCCGACGGGCGTCTGCCGCTGCTCGCGACGCCCGCGGTCGCCGGCATCGATGTGGTTTCTTGGGCCGGGCGCAACCGGGAGCTCGTGCGGTCCCGCCTGATCGAGAACGGGGCGATTCTTTTTCGAGGATTCCCGATCGACGGACCCGATGGCTTCGAGCAGCTGATTGCCGCGGTCTCGGGGCCGCTTCTCGAATACGAGTACGGCTCGACGCCGCGGACGCGCGTCGGGGGCAGGATCTACACCTCGACCGAATATCCGGCTCACCAGGAGATTCCCCTTCACAACGAGATGTCGTACGCGCGCGACTGGCCCCTCAAGATCTGGTTTCTCTGCGTCGCGCCGTCGCCGCAGGGTGGGGAGACGCCGATCGCCGACAGCCGCCGCGTCTTTCAGCGGATCGATCCCGCTCTGCGGGACCGGATGATCGGAAAGGGCGTCCTGTATGTGCGCAACTACGGGCCGGGACTGGACGTGCCATGGCAGAAGGTGTTTCAGACGGAGGAGCGGACGCGAGTCGAGGAACTCTGCCGCGCGGCCGGCATCGACTTCGAGTGGAGGACGGGAAACCGGCTTCGTACCCGCGAGGTCTGTCAGGCGGCCGAACGGCATCCGGTGACCCACGAAACCGTCTGGTTCAATCAGGCCCACCTCTTTCACATCTCGAACCTGTCGGCGGAGGCCCGCGATCAACTGCTCGCGAGTTACGCGTCGGAGGACCTTCCGCGTAACGCCTCCTACGGGGACGGGTCGCCGTTCGACGACGCGGACCTCGAGCGGATCCGGGAGGCGTATCGCGCGGAGGCCGTCGTTTTCCCCTGGCAGGCCGGAGACGTCCTGATGGTGGACAACATGCTGACCGCGCACGCCCGCAAGCCCTACTCCGGCCCGCGCCGCGTCGTCGTCGGAATGGCCGAGTCCTGGCGAAAGACCAGAGCGGGAGACCCCCGAGCCGTGGAGCACGCATGAGCGCGGAAACGGTCGAGGGGTTCCGGCTTTCTCCCCAGCAGAGCCTCCTCTGGTCTCTCCAGTGGGCCTCCGGGGCCGGAGCCTACCGGGCGGCGTGCGCGATCGCGATCGAGGGGGACGCGGATCCCTCTCGCATCCGCCGCAGCCTCGAGCAGATCGTCGCCCGTCACGAGATCCTACGCACGAGCTTCCGCAGTCTGCCCGGAATGAGCCATCCCCTCCAGGTCGTTCACGAACGGCTGCCGCCCCGCTTCGATCTCGCGGGCGCGATCCCATCTGCCGACGCCGGGAAGCCGACCGAGGAGCCCGTGCTGACGGCGACCTACCGGCCGCTCGGGGCCGGCCGCGCCATCCTCTCGCTCGATCTCCCCGCTCTCTGTGCCGATCGCGCGACTCTGGAAAGGCTCCTCGAGGAATTGGCGACGCTCTACGCCGATGGCTCGAATCCGCCGTCGGACGCTCTGCAGTATGCCGACGTCGCTGAGTGGTTCAACGAGCTGCTCGAGAAACCGGGATCGGCTGCCGGCCTCGAGTACTGGAGGCGAATCGACCTCGCGGGTGCGGACGTGCTCGCGGTTCCCTTCGCGGCATCCGACGAATCCGCTACGCGCTTTGATCCGAGGTCCTGCCCGATTCGCTTTCCGGCCTCGACCCTGCCGAGTCTGGATCGGCTCGGGCAGCAGATTGGGGCGAGCCCGCGCGCCGTGCTGCTGACGTGCTGGCAGGTCCTCCTGCAGCGAACTTCCGGCGAGAGGGCCGTCGTCACCGGCCATGCCACGGAGGGCCGCGGGTTCGAAGAGCTGCGGGGCGTATTCGGGCCCTGCGCCCGGTATCTTCCCCTCCGCACGGAATGGGAAGACGGCTCGGCGTTCCGCGCCGCGCTCCTCCGGGTCCGCGACGTGCTGGAGGAGCAGGAAGGAATCGGGCACCTCTTCACTCGGGCATCGCGGCCCGCCGCGCCGCACCGGTCGCAGCCGATCCCATTCTTCGCGCATGGCTTCGACTACGCCGAGCGGCGCTCGCTTCGAGCGGGAGGGGTGAGCCTCCGACTTGAAGAGGAGCGCACGTGCATCGACCGATTCGGGGTGCGACTGTCCTGCGCGCGGACGGAGGAGGAATTGATCGGCTCGCTCGACTACGACGCGAGCCGGATCGGCTTGCGGGACGCCGAGCTGTTCGCCGCGCGGTTCCGTCGCACGCTGGAGAGTGCGCTCTCGCGGCCAGAGTGTCCCATCGGCGCGCTCGACATCCTGCCGGAAGAAGAAAGGCGACTCCTCGAAGTCGAGTGGAACCAGACGCAGCAAGCGTTCGACGACGACCGTCCCGTCTTCGAACGGTTCGAGGAGGCGGCCGCCCACTCGCCGGACGCCGTCGCGGTCCGCACCCACGATCGTCACCTGACGTATTCGGAACTGAACGAACGGGCCAACCGAATCGCGCACCTCATGAGACGGGCGGGCGTCGGCCCGGAGTCGCGCGTCGCACTTTGCGTCGAGCGCTCGATCGAGATGGTGGTCGGCCTCCTGGCCATCTGGAAGGCGGGCGGGGCGTACGTCCCGATCGATCCCTCGCTTCCGGCCGAACGGCTCGCGTTCCTCGTCCGGGACACCGGGGCTGCCCTGGTCCTGACCCGCAAGGCGTTCGCGGAGCGCTTTTCGGAGTTTTCCGTGCGTGTCCTCTTGGTCGATTCGTATGAGGCCGCGCCCACGGAGAACCCGGAGCACGTCGCCTCCTCGGAGAACCTCGCTTACGTGATCTTCACGTCGGGATCGACGGGCCGCCCCAAGGGCGTCGCGGTCGAGCACCGGCAGGTGACCCACTACGTCAACGGAATCCTCGATCGCCTTCGTCCTCCTCCTGGCGCGGCTTTCGCGACGGTGACGACGCTCGCCGCCGATCTCGGCAACACCTCGATCTTCGCGTCGCTGGCGTCCGGGGGTCGACTGCACGTGGTCTCCGAGGAGCGCGCGTCGGATCCCGAGGCCCTGGCGGAGGACTTCGCGCGCGAGCCGGTCGACTACCTGAAGATTGTGCCCTCGCATCTCGCGGCGCTGCTCTCCGCCCCGCGCCCGGAGCGCATCCTGCCGCGCCGCGGCCTGATCCTCGGAGGAGAGGCTTCCAGCTGGGAGCTGATTGACCGGATCCGAGCCCTCGCTCCATCGTGCGAGATCCTGAATCACTATGGTCCGACCGAGGCGACGATCGGGGCGACCACGTTTCCGATCCCCGAGACTCCTCGCGCGCAGCGGCCCCGGTCCATTCCGATCGGCCGGCCGCTCCCGAACTGCCGCGTGTTCCTCCTCGATGCGCGCCTGCAGACCGTTCCGCTCGGCGCCCCCGGAGAGTTGTGTATCGGAGGAGCCGGCGTCGCGCGCGGGTATGCGAACCGGCCGGAGCTGACCGAGAAGAAGTTTCCGGTGGTCGAGACGGGCGGAACGAGGGAACGACTCTACCGAACCGGAGACCTCGCCCGGTATCTTCCGGACGGAAACCTCGAGCTCCTCGGGAGAACCGACGATCAGGTCAAATTGCACGGGTTTCGCATCGAGCCCGGCGAGATCGAGGCGGCCCTCCGCCGGCATCTGGCGGTCCAGGATGCGGTGGTTCTGCCTCGAGAGCTGACCGGACTCGGCAGGCGCCTGGTGGCCTACTTCGCGCCGCGCGGCGACGCGGTGCCTGCTCCCTCCGATCTCCGCCATTTTCTCGCGGGGAAGCTGCCGGAGTTCATGCTGCCGTCGGCGTTCGTCCGGCTGAAGACGATCCCGCTGACGGCCAACGGCAAGGTGGATCGTGCCGCTCTCCCGCTCCCGGATCCGGCGGCACCGGGAGGAGACGATCCGCTCGTCGCGCCGCGGACACGGGAGGAGAAGATCCTCTCGAGGGTGTGGTCGGAGGTCCTCCGGGTCGAGCGGTTCGGCATCCACGACAATTTTTTCGATCTTGGTGGAGACTCGATTCTCGCGATCCAGATCATCGCGCGGGCCGCCCGGGAAGGGCTGCGCCTGACCCCACGGGATCTCTTCGAGCGGCAGACGGTCGCGGAGCTCGCCCGGGCTCCGGACGGTTTCGCAGTCTCCGAAGCCGAGCAGGGGCCGGTGACAGGCGCGGTCCCCTTGACTCCTATCCAGTGCTGGTTCTTCGAGCAGGAGCTGCTCGACCCGCACCACTGCAATCAGTCGATGCTGCTCGAGGCCCGCGAGGCGCTCGATCCGCGGACTCTCGAGGCAGCGACCGAAGGTCTCCTGACCCATCATGACGCTCTCCGGCTGCGCTTCGTCCGGGACCCCGCCGGTTGGCGACAGACGAGCGCCGCGCCGGAAGCTGGCGGGATCTTCTCCGTCCTGTCGCTGCGAGGCCTCGAGGGGAGGGAGGAGACGGACGTCGCGGGCCGGGCGGCGGCCCGGGCACAGGCGTCGCTCGATCTCGCGCGAGGCCCTCTCGCCCGGGCGCTCTTCTTCGATCGCGGCGCCGAGAAACCGGCGCGTCTGTTGTTGCTCGTCCATCACCTCGCCGTCGACAGAGTCTCGTGGAGGATGCTGCTCGAGGACCTTGGAACGGCCTATCGGCGAGTCCGGTCCGGCCAGCCTCCCGTGCTCCCGCCGAAGACCACCGCGTTCCGCGATTGGGCGCAGAGACTCGAAAAGCTCGCCGTGTCGGGCTCGCTCGACCGCGAGGTCCCTTACTGGATCTCCCGGTCGAACGCCCCGGCCTGCTCGCTGCCGCTCGACTCGGAGGGGGACAACACGGTCGGCTCGGCGCGAAGCGTCGAGACCGTCTTCTCGGAAGAGGAGACCGGGTCCGTTTTGCAGCTCCTCCCTTCCATCTACCGGACGCAGATCAACGACGCGCTGCTCGCCGCGCTGGCTCGGGCTTTCGCTCGCTCGACCGGCGCGTCGTCCGTGCGGATCGGTCTCAAAGGACACGGCCGGGAGGACCCCGTCCCCGGGATCGATCTCTCGCGAACGGTCGGATGGTTCACGGGGCGGTTCCCGGTCACCCTCGAGCTCCCGGCGGCGGCCGGGCCGGCGGAGACCCTGCTCGCGGTCAAGGAACAGCTCCGTGCGATTCCAGGACGGGGAATCGGCTACGGCGTCCTTCGCTACCTCTCCACGGGCGGCGTCGCGGATCGGATGAGGGCTCTGCCCGAGCCGGACGTCAGCTTCAACTACCTCGGTCAGCTCGACGGGCTTCTCCCGACCGATTCGCCCTGGCGAGTCCTTCCATCGATCGGTCCCGAGAGCAGCGCCCGCGACCGTCGCCGCTACGTGCTCTCGCTCGAAGGGAGAGTCCTCGAGGGACGTCTGCGCTTCTCCTGGATCTACAGCGGGAACCTGCACCGCCGAGGCACGATCGCGCGCCTGGCGGGATACTTCGAAGAGGAGCTCCGGGCGCTCATCGCTCACTGCCGCACGGGCGACCCCGCGCCCTACACGCCCTCGGACTTCCCGAAGGCCCGGATGAGCAAGAAGGACCTGGAAACGCTCGTTGCGACCCTGAAACCGGGAAATCGGGGGGGTCCCGAGTGAGTCTCGGTCCCTTTCGGACGCCGCCCGGCGTTCAGAGGGCGGGGCGGGTCGGTCCGGATCGGCGAAAAAAAGCCCTCCCGTGGCCCCTTTTAGGGGACGCATACCCATCGCCCCCTTTCCAGGAAGCAGCCGTTTTGCTATCGTCGCCTGCTACTGTAATGAGCAATGAGACTCGGTATGGTGGCCGCTTTGGAGACCATAGGACCGACTCCCTTCGCTCTTCCCCTGCCCCGGCGTCGCCGGTTCTCTGAGCTAACCCGATGACAATCCAGACGCGACGGCGGGTACCTCCCGGGGAATTCTCCGCCCGCATCGAGCCAGTGGCGTGTCCGGGTCGGCCGGACTTAATCGATCGAGCGGATGGTGACGGTCCTGCTTGGAGGACACGGCGAACTTGAAACCCATGGCCTGGAACGCACCGATCGCCACGTCCGTCATGGAGTTGCTCGAGCGGCACGCGCGGGAACGCCCGGACGCGCTCGCGTTCGTCGCACCATCCCGATCTCCGGCCACCTACGCGCAACTCGCCCGCCACGTGGCGGCGATCTTTCGTCAACTGAGGGGGCTGGGCATTGCACGGACCGATCGCGTCGCCGTCGCGCTCCCCAACGGACCCGAGATGGCGGCGGCCTTTCTCGCGGTATCGGCGGGCGCGGTCTGCGCGCCGTTGAACCCCGCATATCGGCGCGGCGAATTCGAGGCCCTCCTCGTCGATCTCTCGGCGCGCGCGTTGATCGTCTCCGCCGGAGACGTCGAGTCCGAGGCGCGGGCCGCGGCGCGGGCGCTCGGCGTTCCCGTCCTCGAGATCCAGCCGACGCTCGGGGCGAATGCGCCTGCCGGGCAGTTCCGTTTGACCGGCGCTCTCGGTGCTCCGCCCGCGCCCGCGGACCCGAGCGGGCCCCAGGACCTCGCGCTCATTCTCTACACGTCGGGAATGACGTCCCGCCCCAAGGCCGTGCCCCTGTCGCATCGCGCGATCTGCACCTCGGCCCACAACATCGCCTCGGCGCTCGGGCTCGATCCGCGGGACCGCTGCTTGAACGTCATGCCCCTCTTTCACGCCCACGGGTTGATCATCGCCGTCCTCTCGTCGCTCACGGCGGGGGGCGGCGTCGTCTGCGCTCCGGGATTTTCGGCGGAGGAGTTTTTCGCCTGGGTGCGTGAATTTCGGCCGACCTGGTACACGGCGGCGCCGACGATTCACCACGCGGTCGTCGAAGGCGCCGCGGAGCACCGGGGTCTCCTCGGCCGGGTCCGGCTGCGCTTCATCCGGTCATCCGCCGCTTTCCTCCCTCCCGCGGTCAGGGAGGGGCTGGAGCGGGAGTTCGGCTCGCCGGTGATCGAGGCGTACGGAATGACCGAGTGCACGCAGATCACTTCCAATCCGCATGAGCACGGCCGGCGCCGCCCGGGCTCCGTCGGCGTGCCGGCGGGGACGTCGGTTGGGATCCGGGACGAAAACGGGAATCCGCTCGCGCCGGGGCAATCCGGGGAGATCGTCATTCGCGGCCCCGCCGTCATGCTCGGCTACGACCGGAATCCGGAGGCCAACCGGAGTGCGTTTCTCGATGGCTGGTTTCGCACGGGCGACCTGGGCGCCCTCTCGGCCGACGGATACCTGTCCCTGACCGGCCGGCTGAAGGACATCATCAATCGCGGCGGCGAGAAGATCGCGCCAGCGGAGGTGGACGAGGTTCTCCTGGAGCACCCGGCCGTCGCCCAGGCGGTGACGTTCGGAATCCCCCATCCGACTCTCGGGGAAGACGTCGCCGCGGCCGTCGTTCTGCGGCCCTCCGGCTCGGCGACGGAAAGGGACCTGCGGGATTTCGCGGCGACCCGCCTCACGGAATCCAAGCTCCCGCGTTACATCCTCATCGTCTCGGAAATCCCCAAGGGGCCCACCGGCAAGCTCAAGCGCGCCGGCCTCGCCGAGACCCTGGGGTTGTCGTTACCCCCGGACGCGACGCTCGGCGGGAGTCTTCGCTTCGAGTCGATCGAGCGGCGGGTCGCAAGGATCTGGTCGGAGCTCTTGAAGGTCGACCGGATCGAAGGCGGCGCCAATTTTTTCCGCCTGGGGGGAGATTCGATCCTCGCCTCGCGCCTGGTAGCGAGAGTCCGAAGGGAGTTTCGCGTGGAGCTTCCGCTGCGCCGCGTCTTCGAGGCGCCGACTCTCGCCGAGCTGTGCTCCGCGATCGAGCGCGAGGAACGGCAACCCGGGCTCTCGGCTCCGACTCGCCGCGCCGAGCCGAGGGAGGGGCCGCTCGCGGCCCTTGCCTCCGAACCCGCTGTTCGTCCGGCCCCCGTCGCGCAGCCCGCGACTGCGCCGGTGGCTTTCAGCCTGTTCTTCTTTTCCGCGGACGGCTCGACTGATTCTCGAGAGAAGTACCGCTTGGTCCTCGAAGCGGCCCAATTCGCGGACCGGCACGGCTATGCCGCCATCTGGACGCCGGAGCGCCACTTCCACGCTTTTGGAGGCCTGTACCCCAATCCCGCCGTGTTGGGCGCGGCGATCGCGACCGTGACGAATCGGATCCACATCCGCGCGGCGAGCGTCGTGCTCCCGTTGCAGAACCCGATTCGCGTCGCCGAGGAGTGGGCGGTCGTGGACAACCTGTCTCGCGGACGCGTCGGCGTGTCGTTCGCATCCGGCTGGCACGTCAACGACTTCGTGCTCTGGCCCTCGCACTACGAAGACCGGCGACGCGTGATGTTCGAGCGCGTCAGGATACTTCAGGACCTCTGGGAGGGCCGGCCGGTCACGGTGCCCAACGGCATCGGCAACGAAGTGGCGGTGAGCGTCTTTCCGCGCCCGATCCAGCCCCGGCTCCCGATCTGGTTTTCCTGCCACTCCGACGCCTCGTTTCGGGTGGCGGGAGAGCTCGGTGCCGGCGTCGTCACCTCGATGTTCGTCATGTCGGTGGATGAGTTGGCGGACCGCATCGCCGCCTACAACGCGGGACGGGTTTCCCGCGGCCACGATCCGGCGACGGGCCGGGTGGCGGTGAGCCTCCACACGTACCTGGACGAAGACCCCGCCGCCGTCCGGGAGAAAGTGAGCGGGGCATATCTCGACTACCTTCTCGTCAACCTCGGACTGCAGGCCGCCCGGGTCCATGGATCGGGAGACGCGTTCGAGATGCCGGACGAGGACCGGGAGTTCCTGACCCGCCAGGCGAGCGAACGGCTCTTCGCGGAGCGAGGTCTGGTCGGCACGGTCGCCGCCTGCCGGGAGCGGGTCGCCACCCTGACCGCCATCGGTGTGAACGAGATCGCCTGCCTGATCGATTTCGGAATCGATTTCGATTCCGTGATGGCCAGCCTGCATCGGTTGAACAAGCTCAAGGACCTCTGCAACCGACCGATGCAAGTGTCGGCAGGCGCGCGATGAGCGTCGAGCGTTTGGCCGAAGCCGTCTCGGCCGGCGCGCGTCCTCGGGCGGGGGATGCGGGGATCGCTCCGGAAATTTATCGGGCGATCTTCGAAGACCCGGCATCGGCGGAGGCGGGTCCGCTCGCGGGCACGCTGGTGCTCGATTTGTCGAGGACCCTGGCCGGACCCTTCTGCACGATGCTGCTGGGCGACATGGGCGCAACGGTCGTCAAGGTCGAACGGCCTGGCGGAGGAGACCCCGCTCGCGGATGGCCTCCCTTCCTTCAGGACCAGAGCACTTACTTCTTGAGCGTCAACCGAAACAAGAGGAGTGTCACGCTCGACCTGCGGCAGGCCGAGGGCCAGAGGCTGCTGGCTCGGATGGCGGGGATCGCCGACGTCTTCGTCGAAAACTTCAAGGTCGGATCGCTGGCGCGGTTCGGACTCGACTTCGAGGCCCTCCACGCGATCCACCCGAGGCTGGTCTATTGCTCGATCACGGGCTACGGTCAGACGGGTCCCCGGCGGCACGAGGCGGGGTTCGACCTCACGGTCCAGGCCGAGAGCGGGATCATGGACGTCACAGGCGAGGCCGACGGTCCGCCGACGAAGGCGGGAGTTCCTCTGACGGACGTCACGGCGGGACTGTACGCGGCATTCGGCATTCTGGGGGCTCTCCGGGTGCGCGACGAACGCGGCGTCGGGCAGCGGGTGGACGTGGCCCTCTTCGACAGCGCGCTGTCGCTCCTGACGTTCCAGGCCGCGAGCGTGCTCGCCGCGGCGGGTGAGCCTCGGAGGATGGGAAACCTTCACCCGTCGCTCGCCCCGTACGAGGTATTCCAGGCGTCCGACGCGAGCTTCGCGCTCGGGATCGCCACGGACGACCTGTGGAGGCGTCTGCGCGAGCTGCTCGAACCTCGCGGCCTCGCTGGCGACGACGAGATGGCGACGAACTCGGCCCGAATCGAACGGCGAGAGGTGCTCCACGCGCGTCTTCAGCAGGTTTTTTCCACGAAGTCGCTCGACCACTGGCTCACGCTCCTCCGAGGGCAGGGCATCCCCTGCGGCGCGATCAACCCGGTCGGCGTCGCGCTCGCCGGGGCGCAGGCCGCGGCCCGCGAGATGGTGCGGGAGATCGACGATCCGGTGCTCGGTCCGGTCCGGCACGTGGGGACCCCCGTCAAGCTGTCCGCCACCCCGGGCTCCTTGCGGCGCTCTCCGCCCCGGCTCGGGCAGCACAACGAGGAGGTCTACGGCCGTTGGCTCGGATTGTCGGCGGTCGAGCTGCAGGGCCTCGCGAGCCGGCGGGTGATCTAGATGGCGACTCGGGTCGACGCGGGTGCGCAGGGAAATCCAAACGCGCGGCGCGGCCTCGGGCGGGCCCGCGTCGGTCCGCGGTTCGCCGGAGCTCGGAACGGGGCGGCCCATGCCTGAGGAAAGATTCCCTTCGCCACCCGAGCTCTGGGAACCTGCTCGCGGAGAGGGTCTCGCCGCGTCGAGACCGCGGCCGACCTCGTTTGCGCAGCAGAGGATGTGGTTCCTCGCTCAATTGAGTCCCGAGGATCCGTCCTACAACGTCCAGGTGGGCGCCTCGCTGAGAGGCCCTCTCCGTGTCGACGCCCTGGAAGAGGCTCTGACCGAGATCGTCCGACGGCACGAAACCCTGCGGACCACCTTCTCCGATGCCGGAGGCGAGCCTCTCCAGATCGTCTCCGCGCCGCCGCGGCTGCGACTTTCCCCGCTCCACCTCGCCGGTCCGGCCGATGGCAGGGAGGCCGAGGCGAGGCGCCTGGCCGCGGAGGAGGCGCTGCGTCCGTTCGACCTCACCCGAGGCCCTCTCTTTCGGGCGCTCCTCATCCGGGTCGACGACGAGCATCACGTACTGGCCCTCACCATGCACCACATCATCACCGACGGTTGGTCGACCGGCGTCCTGTTCCGCGAGTTGGGTGCACTCTACGGCGCCTTCTCGACCGGCGGGCCGTCCCCTCTGCCGGAGCTGCCGATTCAATACGCGGACTTCGCGGTTTGGCAGCGTGAGCCGCTGCGCCGGGAAGTCTTCGAGAAGCAGTTGGCGTACTGGAAGCGGCAGCTCAGCCGCAACCTCCCGGCGGTCGACTTGCCGGCAGCAGCTGCGCATCACGTTGTCCCGAGCTACCGCGGAGCCCGACGATCGTTTCTGCTGCCGCCGGAAATGGAGGAGGCGCTGAGAAATCTGAGCCTCGACGAATCGGCGACCCTCTACATGACTCTCCTGGCCGCGTTTGCGGTCCTGCTCCATCGGTATGCGCGCCAGCGCGAGGTCGTCATCGGGACCCCGATCGCCGGCCGGACATCGTTCGAAACGGAGGACCTCATCGGGTTTTTCGTCAATCCCCTCGTGCTCCGGATCGACGTCTCCGGAGACCCGACGTTCCGGGAGCTCCTCCGGAGGGTGCGCGAGATCGCTCTGGACGCCTTCACGAACCAGGACGTTCCGTTCGAAAAGATCGTGGAGGCCCTGCGTCCGCAGCGTCGACTCGGCTCCTCCCCGCTCTTTCAGGTCTGGTTC
The DNA here is from genome assembly GCA_038224325.1 of Thermoanaerobaculia bacterium. Classification (GTDB taxonomy): domain Bacteria; phylum Acidobacteriota; class Thermoanaerobaculia; order UBA5066; family Gp7-AA6; genus DAHUXD01. The sequence goes on from JBBRFL010000004.1 coordinate 62,953, forward strand.
GTCCTTCAGAACTCCAGTATCCCTGAGCTCGAGCTGGAGAGCCTCGCCGTCGCGCCACTCGAGCCCGATGCCCCGCTCGACCGGGGGCCCGCGGGGACGGCGAGGCATGACTTGAGACTCGGCCTTTCCCGAACGCCGTCGGGGGCTCTCGGCGGGACGTTCGAATACAAGACGGACCTCTTCACCGACTCGACGATCGTCTCGATGACCCGGAATTACGAAACGATCCTTCGAAGCATCCTGGAGGAGCCCGAGACGAGACTGAGCGATCTCGGAGACCGGATGGCCGCGGCCGAATGCCAGGAAGAGACGCGCCGGAGGCTGGAGGACGGGGAAGCGGCGCGCCGGGCCCTGACGAGCTCCCGCCGAAAGCCGCTCTCGGCGACAGCGGCGGATCGCTCCAACCCATGAACGCCCAACCGAGAAGAAGGCCCGGCCGCCGCCGGCGACCCCGATGACCGAAGCGAATCTGGAAGACGTGTACGAGCTCTCCCCGATGCAGCAGGGGATTCTCTTTCATACCCTCTATGACCGGGAAGGCGATCTCTATTTCAAGCAGTGCATCGTGACCTTCAGCGGCAAGCTCGATCCGGAGCGGTTCGCCCGCGCCTGGCAACGGGTCGCGGCGCGCCACGCGATCCTGAGGACCTCCTTCCACTGGGAGGGACTCGAGAAGCCGGTCCAGGTCGTCCACGGCGAAGTCGACGTGCCGTTTCAATCGTTGGATTGGAGCGATCTGCCGGAGCCGGTCCGGAGCAGTCGCTTCGACGCGTTCCTGCGGGACGACCGTCGGAGGAGCTTCGAGCTCGCCTCCGCACCGCTGTTTCGCATCGCGGTCGTGCGTCGTGGCGAAGACCTCTACGACTGCCTCTTGAGCCTTCAGCACCTCCTGCTCGATCGGTGGTCGCGGTTCCTCGTGCTCCGGGAGGTCTTCACGGATTACGCCTCCGGGACAGAGGGCGCGAGCCCGCCCGCGGCCCGCCCGTACGGCGATTACATCGCCTGGCTGCAGGGCCGGGATAGGGACCATGCGGAGGCCTTCTGGCGTCGCACGCTCGCGGGATTCACGACGCCGACCCCGCTGGCGGCGAGCGGCAGAAACCCGACCGTCGGCGCGGTGGCGTGCGAGGAAGTCCGTCTCTCGGCGCAGGAGACGGAGAACCTTCAATCCTTCGCTCGGAGCAACCGTCTCACCCTCAACACGCTGGTGACCGGTGCCTGGGCGATCCTCGTCAGCCGCTACAGCGGGGAGGAGGACGTCCTGTTCGGCGCGACGGTGGCCGGACGCCCGTCGTCGCTCGCGAATGTGGACGCCATGGTGGGCCTCTTCATCAACAGCCTGCCGGTCCGGGTCCGAGTCCCTCCCGAGGAGGGCGTGTTGCCCTGGCTGCAGCGGCTTCAGACGAGTCTGGTCGAGCTCCGCCAGTACGAACACAGCGCGCTCATCGACATCCAGGAGTGGAGCGACGTCCCCCGCGGCGTGCCGCTCTTCGAGAGCCTCGTCGTTTTCGAGAACGTGGGGGGCGATTCCGATTCCCTGTCGGTCGCCGGTCCCCTCGAAGTGCTCGGGGTCCGTTCGCTCGGTGGAGCGACGAATTATCCGCTGACCCTGCTCGCCTCGCCCGGCCCCGTTCTCTCACTCTCCCTGGAGTATCGCAGCGGTCTCTTCGACCCCGCGACGGTGCGAAGGATGCTAAATCTCCTGAAGCTCCTCCTCGAGGGGATCGTCGCGGATCCCCACCGGCGGCTTTCGCGGCTGCCGCTGATGACCTCCTCGGAGCGTCATCAGGTGCTCGTCCTGTGGAACCAGACGGATACGGACTATCCGACGCGAGAACCGGTGTATCGACTCTTCACGGAGCGAGCCGAGCGAACGCCCGACGCGCCGGCGGTCGAGTGGGAAGGGCGGCGGCTGACGTACGGGGAGTTGCATCGGCGCTCCAATCAAGTGGCGAGACACCTCCGCGCAATGGGCGTCGGGCCGGAGGTTCCGGTCGGGTTGTGTCTCGAGCGGTCGCCCGAGATGGTGGTCGCACTCCTGGGAATTCTCAAGGCTGGCGGTGCGTACCTGCCGCTCGACCCGACTTATCCGGAGGGGCGTCGCGCGTTCATGATGCAGGATTCCGGCGCGGTGGTGCTTCTGACTCGCCGCGGGACCGCGATCGCGGAAGATCGGCCGTTCCGCGCGGTGTTTCTCGAGGAATGCTCCGAGGCGATCGATCGCGAAAGCGGGGAGAATCTCGACGGCGGAACGTCGCCTTCGAGTCTCGCCTACATCATCTATACCTCCGGCTCGACGGGTCCGCCCCGGGGAGTGGAGATCGAACACGCCTCCCTGACCAACTACGTGTTGTTCGCGGTGGAACGGTTTCGCCTGCGAACGGAAGACCGCGTCCTTCAGTTCGCGTCTCTCAGCTTCGACGCGGCCGCGGAAGAGATCTTCGCGACCCTGACGGCCGGCGCGACTCTCGTTCTTCGCTCGGAGGAGATGATCGCGACGGCCGGAGCCTTCCTGGCGCGATGCCATGAATTGAGCATCACGGTCCTCGGCCTACCGACCGCTTACTGGCACGAGCTCGTGGGTGCGGCTTCGGAGCAGCGGATCGCCCTTCCCGACTCCTTACGGATGATGATCGTCGGGGGGGAAAGCGCGCTCCCGGAACGGTTCCGGCAATGGCGAGAGATGGCCGGGAGCCGCGTGCAATTCTTGAATGGATACGGACCCACGGAGGCCACCATCGCCGCGACGTTCTGGGAACCGGCCCCGAATGGGGACGTCGCTTTGCGGACGGTGCCGATCGGTCGCCCGATCGCCAACGTCCGGGCGTACGTTCTCGATGGAACGGAGCAGCCGGTCCCGCCCGGCTTTTCGGGTGAGCTGTACGTGGGCGGCGCCGGTGTTGCCCGGGGCTATCGGGATCGTCCCGAACTGACGAACGACCGCTTTATCGCAGACCCGTTCGAAAACGTACCGGGGTCCCGCCTCTACCGGACCGGAGATCGCGCGCGGTGGCTCGAGGACGGGAATCTCGAATACCTGGGTCGAATCGACGATCAAGTGAAGGTCCGGGGCTTCCGCGTCGAGCCCGGGGAGGTGGAGGCCGCGCTCCGGGAGATCCCGGAGGTGTGCGACGCGGTCGTCGTCGGCAGGGACGGCGCGCTCGTGGCGTACGTCGTTTGTGACGCCCGTCATCCGGCGGACGCCGCGAAGTGGAGGACCATTCTCCGAGCAAGGCTGCCCGAGCACCTGGTCCCCACGGCCTACGTGAGGCTCGAGCGCCTTCCGCTCAACCCGAGCGGGAAGGTGGACCGCCGCGCGCTACCCGCCCCGGTGGAGGATCCTCGCGACGGAAGGCCCTTCGTGCCCCCGCGGACCCCGGTCGAGGAGGCTCTCGCCTCGATCTGGAGGGAGATTCTGAAACGGGAGCGAGTGGGCGTCGAGGACGATTTTTTCGATCTCGGCGGTCACTCGATCCTGGCGACGAGGCTCGTCTCACGGATCGCGGAATCCTTCAAGGTTCGCGTGGCCCTTCGCGAAGTGTTCGAGAGGCCCACCCTCGGCGCTCTCGCCCTTTCGATCGCGGGGGCCATGGCGTCCGAAGAAGCGCCCGACCACATGCTCCGGATGCTTGCCGAGGTCCAGAGGCTCTCCGACGCCGAAGCGCGAGATCGGCTGGTTCTGGAGAGCGGGGCCGGTCGCGACGGGTGGTGATCCTCTCCGGATGAAGCAAGATCCCAAGGAGCACCTCCGGGAGCAGATCGCGGTCCTCACGCCCGCCCAGCGCGCGTTGTTCGAGCAGCGCCTGCGCAGGCCCGGTGCCCAAGCTGTCGCCCCGAGGATCGAACGGGAGTCCGACCGGGCGCGCGCTCCTCTCTCATTCGCGCAGCAGCGCCTGTGGTTCCTGGACCAGCTCGAGCCGGGAAGGCCGTTCTATAACATGGCGCTCGCCTTCCGCCTGCGCGGCCCCCTGAGAACGGACGCGCTCCGGCGCGCTCTCGAAGCGCTCATCGCGCGGCACGAGACACTCCGGACGACGTTCTCCATGGTGGACGATCGTCCCCTCCAATCCATCGGTCCGGAAGGGCCTCCGACGCTGACCGTTTCGGAACGTTTCGACCTCGCCGAGGCCGACCGCGATCGGCTGGCCGCGGAATGGGTGGCGGTGGAGGCGGGACGACCGTTCGATCTCGCCCGCGGGCCTCTGCTCCGAGCCGCCCTTCTTCGTTTCGGGGAGGCGGACCACGTCCTGCTTCTCGGAATGCACCACATCATCAGTGACGGCTGGTCTCTCGGAATTTTCACGGAAGAGCTCGCCCGCTACTATGAGGAGTTCGCTGTCGGGCGCCCCGCCGATCTGCCGGCTCTTCCCATCCAGTATTCCGACTTCGCCCGCTGGCAACGCCGGTGCTTGACCGGGAGCGTCCTCGACGAGCAGCTCGCCTACTGGAGACGCCAGCTCGCCGATCTGTCCGCACTCGATCTCCCGACCGATCGCCCTCGACCCCGCCAGCAGACGTTCCGGGGCGGCCGTTACGAGACGGTCTTCCCCTCGGCGGTGACGAAGGCCTTGCGGAAGCTCGCGCAGAGCGAAGGCGCGACTCTCTACATGGCGCTGCTCACGGCGTTCCATGTGCTCCTCTCTCGCTACACGGGGCAGGAGGACATCGTCGTGGGTTCGCCGATCGCCGGGCGCAATCGATCCGAGCTCGAGGGACTGATCGGTTTCTTCGTGAACGCCCTGGTGATGCGCACCGACCTCTCCGGAGATCCGACGTTTCGCGAGCTCCTTCGCCGCGTGCGGGAAGTCGCGCTGGGCGCCTACGCCCACTCGGACCTGCCCTTCGAAAAGCTCGTCGAGGAGCTGCAACCCCAACGCGACCTCGGACAGAATCCGCTCTTCCAGGTCACCTTCGCTCTCCACAACGCTCCGGACCGCGATCTGAACCTTCCCGGAATTGCATTGACGAGGCTTCGCGTCGAAAGCGGCGCGACCCGTTTCGACCTCGAGCTCCACCTGTCGGAGCGGGAGGACGGTCTGCACGGGAGCTTCGTCTTCAGCTCCGACCTCTTCGATGCTTCGACGGTCGAACGCATGGCCTCTCACTTCCGGACGCTTCTCGAGGGAATCGCGGCGGACCCCGACTCCCGCATCGCACGCCTCCCCTTGCTGGCCGAGTCGGAGCGGCGGCAGCTGTTGGAGGGGTGGAACCAGACGGACGCGCACCGTCCGCGAGGGGCCACCGTGCACGGGTTGTTCGAGGAGCAGGCGGAGAGAGCGCCCGGAGCGGTTGCGGTGGCGTTCGGCCGAGAGAGTCTGACTTACGGGGAGTTGAACGACCGCTCGAACCGACTGGCGAGGTACCTGTCGCAGCGGGGAGTGGGGCCCGACGTCCTGGTGGGTCTTTTTGTGGAGCGCTCGATCGAGATGGTCGTGGGAATGCTCGCGATTCTGAAGGCCGGAGGAGCGTACGTGCCGCTCGACCCGAATTATCCGGACGAGCGTCTGGCCTTCATGCTGCAGGATGCCTCGCCCGCCCTCGTCGTCACTCAGAGCGGGCTCGCGCACAGACTTCCGGCGGGCGTGGGCGACGGGGTCGTGTGCGTCGACCGAGCCTGGCCAACGGCCGCTCTCATCGAGACCGGCCGGACTGCGATGACGGAACCCTCCGAGAGCCCGGCGTATGTCCTTTACACCTCGGGTTCGTCGGGGAAACCGAAGGGAGTCTCCGTCCCGCACGGCGCGGTCGTCAATCTGTTGGTCTCGATGGCGGATCTTCTCGGCCTCGGCTCGGATGACCGGCTGCTCGCCGTGACCACGCTCTCCTTCGACATTGCGGCCCTCGAGATCTACTTGCCTCTGGCGGTCGGTGCCCGCATCGTCCTCGCCAGCCGTGAGGTCGCTTCCTCGGGGGTGGGCCTGGTCGAGGCCCTGGGCGAATCGGGCGCGACGCTCATGCAGGCGACGCCGGTGACCTGGCGGATGGCGATCGAGGCGGGTTGGCAGGGAAAGAGCTCCTTCCAGATTCTCTGCGGCGGCGAAGCGCTCTCTCGAGACCTCGCCAACGAGCTGACGGCACGGTCGAACTCCGTCTGGAATCTTTACGGGCCAACCGAGACCACGATCTGGTCGACCGCTTTCCGGGTGTCCGACGGGAACGGCCCCGTTCCGATCGGACGACCCCTGGCCAATACGAAGATCTACCTCCTCGACGCGACTAGACGAACCGTGCCCGTCGGTGTTCCCGGAGAGATCTACATCGGAGGGGCGGGCGTGGCCCGCGGGTATCTCAATCGTCCGGAGTTGAGCGCCGAAAAGTTCGTCGCGGATCCGTTTTCCGGAGAACCGGGCGCCAGGCTTTACCGAACCGGCGACGTGGGCCGCTATCGGCCCGACGGAAACATCGAGTACGTCGGACGCGTCGACGACCAGATCAAGTTGCGAGGGTATCGGATCGAGCCGGGAGAGATCGAGTCGGCGCTGGCACGGCATCCGGACATCGCCACTTGCGCGGTCGCGGCGCGGCAGGAGCCGTCCGGCGACAAGCGCCTGGTGGGTTACGTCGTGTCGCGCGAACGAGCCAACCCGTCGGTGACCGAGCTTCGCGAATCGTTGAAGAGGGAGTTACCCGACCACATGGTGCCTTCTGCGTTCGTCTTTCTCGACGCGCTCCCCCTGACGCCCAACGGAAAGGTCGACCACCGGGCCCTTCCCGCGCCCGAACAGGTCCGGCCGAATCTCGAATCGGCCTTCGCCCCTCCCCGGTCACCCGTCGAGGTGACCGTTGCCGGGATCTGGTGCCAGGTTCTGGGGCTCGAGAAGGTCGGAATTCACGACAATTTCTTCGAGCTCGGCGGACACTCGCTGCTGGCGACACTCGTGCTCGCCCGGTTGCGGGCGGCGTTCTCCACGCGGTTGCCGCTGCGTACGCTCTTCGAGAAGCCCACCGTCGCGGAGCTTTCCGCCGCGCTCCAAGCCGGAGAGGGCGCGGCCGGTCCGCCCCGGCCGGCGCCCATCGTACCCGTCTCCCGTCGGGCCATTTCGAACGCGGCCTCGCGGAGCGACGGCTCCGCGGACAAGTAGGGTCTTGTCGGGACCCGATCGTTCAAGGTCCAGACTCGGGGCACGATCTGCCCGCAATCCCCCTCAGGATCTGTCTCACCGCCTTGAATGCGGCGGGCTTGACGACGTGGTGATTGAACCCTGCGTCGAACGAAGCGCGGCGGTCCGCTTCCTGTCCGTAACGCGTCAGAGCGACCAGGACGAGTCCCTCGCCATCTTGAGCAGGTGGAAGCTGGCCTTGCCGGCGGGCGGTTCGATCCATGCCGCTCGGAAGACCCACAGGCCGGCCCGCCGGGAGCGCATCCGGATCCAAGACGACGGAAAGGCCCGAACGGTGGGTCTCGAGTGGTTCCGCTGAGGAATCTCCGCGAGCGCACGTTTCTGGTCCTGTTCGAGGAGGAAACGAAGCTCTCCGGCGCGCCGGCCTCTTCGACCCCGGCACGTCCCCCTGCCCCTTCGCCGCGCCGACGAGCTGGAGACGGAGCTTACGGAGACCCGCGAGTACCTTCAGTCCGTCCAGGAGCAGCAGGAGGCGACCAACGAGGAGCTCCAGGCCTCGAACGAAGAGATCCAAGCTGAGCATGGAGTGGCCTCTCCCGTAGCGCTTCCGGACGCGGGTTCAACTCCCGCCGCCTTCACCATTTCCCCGCTCCTGGCTTTTGCCTTGCCCTCGTTTGCGAATCGCTTCCGCCAATTTGTTGGGGTGGCTGGTTTGCTAAGGTCGTCGTCATGTCCGAGCCTTCCACCGAGCAGATACGCGAATTGCTCGACTCCCTGTATCGAGTGGATTCGGGACGAATCCTGGCAACGCTGATCCGCTTGCTCGGTGATTTTGATCTTGCCGAGGAGGCGATGCACGAAGCCTTTGCGGCTGCGCTGAGCCTGTGGCCGAGCAGTGGAGTGCCCGGCAACCTGCGACCATGGTTGATCTCGACAGGCCGATTCAAAGCCATTGACACCCTCCGGCGACGGGCACGATTTGATGCGTCTCAAGACGAGCTCGTGCGACATCTCGAAGCGCAATGGAGGTCGGCGGAAGGACCCGAGGAAGAGGACAGCCTCGAGGATGATCGGCTTCGCCTGATCTTTACGTGCTGTCATCCATCCCTGGCGCCGGAAGCGCGCGTTGCGCTCACCTTGCGCGAGGTGTGCGGGCTGACGACCGAGGAGATCGCAAAGGCCTTCCTCACCACTCCGCGTACGCTGGCGCAGCGCATCGTGCGCGCAAAGGCAAAGATTCGAGAGACACCGATTCCGTACGAAGTGCCGACGCCGCAGGAATTGCCGGAGCGGCTGGGCGCGGTGCTTCAGGTCATCTATCTCGTCTTTAACGAGGGCTACTCTGCTGCGGCGGGAGCAGAGGTGACGCGGTCCGAGCTTACCGGCGAGGCGATTCGACTTGGCCGGTTGCTGACCGAACTCCGGCCAGAGCCGGAAGTCATCGGGCTGCTGTCCCTGATGTTGCTCCAGGAATCCCGCCGCGCCGCGAGAACCTCTCCGGCCGGAGAGCTGGTTTTGCTGGAGAACCAGGATCGCTCGCTCTGGAACCGGGAGCAGATCGCGGAGGGAGTGGCATTGCTGGAGAAAGCCCTGAAGTCCCGCCGATTCGGCGCTTACACGCTGCAGGCGGCGATTGCGGCCGCTCATGCGGAGGCGGAATCGGTCGCTGTGACGGACTGGCGGCAGATTGTTGCGTTTTACGACCAATTGCTACGAATTGAGCCTTCACCGGTTGTCCAGCTCAATCGTGCGGTGGCCGTCGCAATGCGCGATGGTCCCGAGGCCGGCCTAACGCATATCGACGCGGTGTTGGAACAGGGCGAATTGGCAAATTACTATTTGGCGCATTCGGCCCAGGCAGACCTGTACCGCAGGCTTGGCAGGACGGCTGAGGCCCGGACCTCTTATGAGAAGGCCCTGGCCCTGACCCAGCAGGAGCCCGAGCGGCAATTCCTGCAGGAGCGGATTCGGCAGTTGAAATAAATATTTGGGTGGCTGTCGATTTTCCGTCTCCCCGACGACTACAGGACAAAGGAGCGAGGAGCTACGGTTTCTGAGTGAACAGGAACCGAGTCCTGGAAACAAGCCACAGGAAAGAAATTACAAGAAACCAAGGAGAAAAATCATGCCACAGTATCTGGTTTGTAATTACCTCCCCGACGACTTCGACCCGTCCACCGTAACCGAAGCGATGATGGAGGAGATCCACGCGCTCAACCGCGAAATGATTGCTGCCGGCGTGAGGAAGTTCGCCTGCGGCATTTCCCCGGCCGCCAAGGCAAAGACGGTGCGGAAGCAGTCCGACGGCAAGGTGCTCGTCACCGACGGGCCGTACACCGAGACCAAGGAGCACATGGGCGGTTTTTGGATACTGGAAGCCGCCAATATGGACGAGGCACTCGCGTGGGCGCGCAGGGGTACCATCACCTGCGATGCGGTAGGCGAGGTGCGCGAGCTTCTTTTCTTCCCGGCTCCGGAACAAGGGCCTGGCGAGAGCAAGTAAGCGACCCGGCCGCTCCGGCCTCGGAACACGCTCCGTAGTGACGAGATGAACGAGCCGGCGCAACACTCTGCCGCCGGCTCCCATCCGGAGCAGAAGAAGGAGCAGAAGGGCAATGAAATACATCTGCCTGGGCTATCTCGAGCCCGGCAAGTTCGAACACATGTCTGAGAGCGACCGCAACACAATGCTGGACGAGTGCTTCAGCTACAACGACGAGCTGCGGACGACTGGACTTTTGGTCGCTGAGGAGTCTCTTCAGCCCGTCAACACGGCGGTGCCCGTGTCCTGGACGAACGGACAGGTTGCAGTGACGGACGGTCCGTACGCGAAAACGAAGGAGCACCTGGGTGGAATTCAGGTGCTCGAAGCGCGAGATCTGAATCACGCCATTCAGCTCATTTCCCAGCATCCGGGAGTGAAGTGGAAGTGCGGAACAGTCGAGATACGTCCAGCGGCGGAATTGAACGAAATGATGAGGGAGAGAGAGCGGCGACGGCGAAAGGACACCTCGCCATGAGAGCGGAAGACTGAGCTCCGGAAAAGCTTCACCCTGTCCCCAGTCGTCTCATCGGACCCAAGACGACGGTTCCAACGCTGCCGGCGTCGTGGTTCTCACGTATCGTTTCTGGGCGCCCGGTTTCAAAACCTCTCGGGCCATTGCTCTCGCCTCGTCTCCGTTTCCTCCTGGCGACGTAGGTGGCAAGTGACTGGGCTGCCGCGATCGTCGTGCTCGCTTCGTCAATCCCGCTGCCGCATTGAAGTAGCTCAACGCGAACGGACGACGTCAGGCAGAACGCTCCGGTGGCGGGATCCCGGGCGGCACCGGATGGGCTGCCCGGTCCGTGTGAAGCGGCTCGCCACACAGATCGCAGCGTTCCGGGAACCGGTCGCCGGCCTTCACGATCATGGTTTCGCCGCAGCCGCGGCAATAGATCTTCTGCGGTTCTCGTTCGTTCTGCATGGGCCACCTCGTAGAATGATGGCCGAGATCTTAGCGCGGCCCAGGGAGTGTCAGCGGGTCAAGCGTCCGATCCGCTTTCCATCAACGCCGAAAGGCGGATAGGCGCTCGGGACGGCTTCCGCCCCTCCCTCCTGGACGGTCGCGGAATCGATCTCCCATGCCGCGTAGATACGTCCGAATTCGTCGGTAAACTGTCGCCGCTCTCGAAGCATCGCCAAGAATGTCTCCCTGGCCTCCGGGGCGTTGCCTGGAACCCGAAAGTAATGCACGTCGCCGTCGGTTGCCTTGGCGACCACGAGAGAGTGCACCATTTACCGAATCGCCCTGCATAGTTTAGGCCACTTCCAGACTTCGCCCCCCCTAGCTTTTTCTCACTTCCATAAATCCGACAGCGTTCCGTGCCCGTACTGTGCACGACTTGCGGCCGGAAGGCACCCTTCTTGCACTAGCGCTGGTCAAATAGAAAGAGGAGAAACATGCGGACCCACCCACTCTCGGCCGTCAAACGGCCCCTGCTGATCGCTCTCTTAACCGCCGTGGCATTGTCGTCGTCCCTGCTCGCATCCAGCCACCGTGAGGCTCCCGGAATCTCGCTCGATCCGGTCGCCGACAATACCGACGTGTATTTCTTCCGTGATCCCGTCGACCCGTCCCGCCTCGTCCTGATCTCCAATTGGATTCCGCTCGAGGAACCGGCCGGCGGACCCAATTTCTTCCATTTCGGGGAGAACATCCGCTACGAGTTCAACGTGGACAGCGACGGCGACGCCGTGGAAGACATCGTCTACCGCTTCGAATTCACGCGTCACGTTCGCAACCCGGACACCTTTCTGCAGAACGTGAATTCCGTGACCTCCCCGACGGACCCCAACCAGAACGTCTACTACACCTATACCGCGACCAAGTGCTTCGGTCCTTCACCAAACCAGACCGCATGCACGGTCCTCGGCGCCGATTTGCTGGAGGCTCCAAACAACGTTGGACCCAAGTCGTTCCCGAACGGCTACGGAAAGGGATCCGGAATCGCCACTACCGTGTATCCCATCGATGAGAATCTGGTCGTCTTTGCGGGGCCGCGCGCCGAAGGCTTCTACGTCGACCTCGGCATGATCTTCGACCTGATCAACTTCCGCACCGGCACCGGCGTCGGCAACGTCGGAGGCGGGGTCAACACGGCGGCGGGCTACAACGTGCACTCGATTGCCATCTCGGTTCCGATCCAGAACCTGACTGCGAACGGCACGGCCCCCAGCGACGCGACGGATCCCAACGCGATCGTCGGCATGTGGTCCTCGACGTGGCGCCAGGCGACGACGGTCCTGTCGACGACCGGCGCGCCGCCGAGCCCGTCGGGCGACTACGTTCAGGTCTCCCGTCTCGGCAATCCTCTGGTCAACGAGGTGATCATCCCCCTGGGTCAGAAAGATAAGTTCAACGCGACTCAGCCCAAAGACGATCTCGCGAACTTCGGCACGTACGTTCTGAACCCCGAGCTCGCCGGGATTTTCCACGCCCTCTTCGGAGTTAGTGTTCCTCCGACGCCGCGCAACGATTTGCTCGCCCTCGTCCAGGGAATCGCCGGCGTCAACCAGCGGCCGGGCGAGGTCATCTCGGACCAGATCCGCCTGAACACGGCGATCCCCGCGACCCCCATCTACGCCGTAAATCGGCTGGGCGTGCTGGCCGGAGACAACGCGGGATATCCGAATGGACGGCGCGTCTATGACGACGTCGTGGACATTTCACTGCGAGTGGTCGCCGGAGTGCTCGTCGACGGATTCAACATCGCCCCCAACAATCAACTGGGCGACGGCGTCGACGGCCCCGACCTGCCGTACATCGCCGGCTTCCCTTACCTCTACACGCCCCACTCCGGGTTCGACCGCAAGCACGACGACGCGCCGGTCTTCACCCAGTTTGGAATTCGTCCGGTCGACGTCCGGTAACTCGATCCGCCGTCTCGATTCCGGCCCGGGCGATCCCCGGGCCGTTTTTTTTGAGCGCAACTCCTTGACCTACCAGCCGGCCACGCGCTGAACCGACCAGTAGAGCCCGATCGTCGCGATCGCGAGCGAGCAGGGAATCACGATCCGGCGGCGATACCAGGGCCGCTTGCGGAACGGCAGTCCGACGAGGAGAAAGGCCGCGGTGATCACGGTCAGCTGGCCGAGCTCCACGCCGGCGTTGAAGGAGAGCAGCGCGGGCAGGAAGTCGGAGCGCGGCAGTCCGAGCTGCGAGAGGACTCCCGCGAACCCCATTCCGTGCAGGAGCCCGAACGCGAAGACCAGGGCGACGCGCCACGGCCGCAGCTCCGGGGTCAGGATGTTCTCGACCGCGACGTACACGATCGACAGTGCGATCAGGGGCTCGACGATCCGCGGCGAGAGCGAGACGATCCCGTAGATCGTCAGCGCGAGGGTGATCGTGTGCGCGACGGTGAACGCCGTGACCTGCATGAGGATCGGCTTGAGCCGGACCGACAGCAGGAAGATACCGAAGACGAAGAGGATGTGGTCGGTCCCCTTCGGCAGGATATGCGTGAAGCCGAGCCGGAGGTAGGTCCGCACCACCTGGGGCAGCGTCCGCGGGACGATCCCGGCCTTCAAACGGAATGACTCGCTCCGCGCCGCGCCCTCGATCCACTGCCGCTCGGCCTGTTCGTCCCCCTCGGTCCGAATCGAGAGCATGTAGGTCCCGAGCCGGACCGCGTTTTCCCAGGTGAACGTCTTCGAGCCGCCCGGGACCTCGCCCGAGAACCGCAGCGTCAGCTCCGCCGCATCCGCGACCGCCACTCCGCCCTCCGGCAGAACGATCTCCACCCGCGGGGCGACAGCCTTTCCGTCGAACGCGATGCGGGTGCCGTTGATCGACGCGGCGATGAGGCCGCCGAGCCGGGACTCGAGGTCGGGCGTCAGGTTCCCGATCCGCCCGAACCGCGGGTCGATCCTCCCGGACCTGCCGAACCCCGGCGGGAGGTGCTCGCGGTCGACGATGGCGTCGATCTCGTAGGCGCCGCCCTTCCGGAATCGGGCGGTCACGCGGATCGTGCCGAGCTCGTGCGCGATCGCGGCGACGGCGCAGAGCGAGAGGCAGAGGGCCGCGGCGATCCGCCTCACGGCGCCTTGGGCGGCGCCGGAACCTCGAAGGTCAGAGATGCCCAGATGCTGCGCCAGTCGAAGCTCGGGTCCTCGACGACCGGCACCATGTGGACCGCCTTGATCAGCCACACCCCCTCCCTCGGAAGGCGGAGAGTCACGCGGCCCTGCGCGTCCGAGCGCTGCGCGACCTTCTGCTCCGGGTTCTCGTAGGGCAGCGCGGCCACCAGGGCTCCCGCGAGCGGCTTCCCGTCGTAGAGCACCCGCACGGGCAGCTCCCCGCCGGCCTTCACTCCGTACGGGTTCTTCTCCGGGACGAGCTCCAGCGTCAGCCCGAGGACCCGGTCGAAGCCGGACGCTCCGGAGCCGGAGCCGCCCGCGGCGACGAGCGCCTTCGCGGAGCGCGAAAAGAGCTCGCGGGAGGGCTTCTGACTGTCTCCCCGCTTCGCGCGGGCCGCGATCACCGCCTCGAGCCCCTCGTCCCGCAGGTAGTCCTCGAACTTCGCAGCCTCGAGCGAGACGGGGCTGTCGAGGCTCCGATAGGCGATGAGCGCGAGCCCCGGCCGGTCGATGCGGACGGCGCCGGCGGGCTCGGCCGCGGGGCGGCCGGCGACCGGAGACTCGCCCGCGTCCGTGACGAGAACGAACTTTTCGATCAGCGCCGGATTGCGCGGGAGCGGCTCGCCCCGGAACCTCTGCCCGACGACGATCCGCACGGTCAGAACCGAGCCCACGGCGGGGCGAAATGTCGAGGGCTCGATCCAGAAGTCGTGCGCGGAGAGAGGCGCCGTCAGCGCCAGAGCCGCCACGAGAATCGACACTCGGGCACGCACGAAGACAGAGATCCTCATGGTGTCAGTACGGAGCCGAAGACACTGCGGATCCTTCGGCTCGCGAGGAGGTCCGCAGTCCACGCGACGACCGAAAAAGGCACGGGGAGCGTCATGCAGCCGGGATCATACGGGAGGGATCCAGCGCTCGAGGACGGCGCCCGCTCCGAGCCTGTTTGTATACTGCCGCCGCGTGGCGATCGATCGATCCCGGCTCCGGGCGCTCCTCGCGCAGGAGCAGGCGCGCTTCACCGCGGAACACCCCCGCTCGCGCGAGCTCTTCGAGCGCGCCTCGGCGAGCCTCCTCTCCGGGGTCCCGATGAACTGGATGACGCGGTGGGCGGGAGGCTTCCCGCTGTTCGTCCGGGAGGCGAGGGGCGCGCATTTCACCGACGTCGACGGACGCGAGTATCTGGACCTGTGCCTCGGCGACACCGGGGCCATGACCGGCCACGCGCCTCCGGCCACGGTCGCCGCGATCGTCGAACAGGCGCGGCGGGGCATCACCTTCATGCTTCCGACGGAGGACGCGGTCTGGGTGGGAGAGGAGCTCACGCGGCGGTTCGGCCTGCCCTTCTGGCAGACGACACTGACCGCCACCGACGCAAACCGGTTCGCCATCCGCCTGGCTCGCCACGTCACGGGGCGCCGTCTCATCCTGGTGTTCAACTGGTGCTACCACGGCACGGTGGACGAGACCTTCATCACGCTCGACGGCGCGACGACGCGCGCGAGGAGCGGCAACGTCGGGCCGCCGGTCGATCCCTCGACGACGACCCGCGTGATCGAGTTCAACGACGTGCCCGCGCTGGAAGCGGCCCTGGCCCCGGGCGACGTCGCCTGCGTCCTGGCGGAGCCCGTCATGACCAACGTCGGCATCGTGCATCCGGACCCGAGCTTCCACCGCTCGCTTCGAGAGATCTGCCGCAGGACCGGCACGCTTCTGATCCTGGACGAGACGCACACGATCAGCGCCGGACCCGGAGGGTGCACGCGGGCGTTCGACCTGACACCCGACATTCTGACGATAGGCAAGCCGATCGCCGGCGGAGTCCCCGCGGCCGTCTACGGACTGAGCGCCGAGGTTGCGGACCGGGTGCGCCGGTCGACGAGCCTGCCGGAGGCGGACACGGGCGGCATCGGCGGCACGCTCGCGGGAAACGCCCTGTCACTCGCGGCGATGCGCGCGACCCTGCGAGAGGTCCTGACCGAGGACGCATACGCCCGGACGATCCCGAACACGCGCCGACTCGCCAAAGGCGTCGAGGAGACGATCGCCGCGCACCGCCTCCCTTGGCACGTCGCGCAACTCGGATGCCGGGCGGAGTACGGGTTTCGCGCCGGCCCTCCGCGCAACGGTTCCGAGGCGGCCGCGGCGGCGGACCCGGAGCTCGATCGCTACATGCACCTGTCCGCTCTGAATCGGGGAATCCTGATGACGCCGTTCCATAACATGGCACTGATCTCGCCCGACACGACGGCGGAGGACGTCGACACGCACACCCGCGTCTTCCGCGAAAGCGTCGAGAGCCTCGAGGCTTGAGGGGCCCCGCCCGAGCCGGCGGCGGCACCCGAATCGCTCAGTAGCCGGCCATGCCCCGAACCGCCGTCCTTCGCAAGACCCCGCCTGTCCCGGAGCGGCCCCGGGGGGCCAAGATCGAGCACCTCCACGCGACCGGCTTCCTCCGCAAGCGGATCCGCGGCGGCAGGTTCCGCTATGCGACCGCGGCGGGAGAGTGGCCGGACGCGGAGCACTCCGCGCGGATCGCGAGCCTCGCGGTGCCTCCCGCCTGGACCGAGGTCGCGATCGCGAGATCGCCCCGGCATGCCCTGCAGGCGGTCGGGCGGGACCGGGCGGGCCGCTGGCAGTACCTCTACCATGCCGCCCAGGTCGAGGCCCGCGAGGAGCGAAAACGGCGGCGCCTGATCGCGTTCCTGCGCGCGCTTCCCGCCCTGCGGGCGGCCGTGGAGCGGGGGCTCCAGTCGCCCGAGGTCTCCCGCGACCGGGTCCTCAGCGCGACGATCCGCATCCTCTCGATGAGCTTCCTGCGTCCGGGCAGCGCCGTCTATGCAGCCCAGAACGACTCGTACGGCCTGGCCACGCTTCGGCCGAGTCACGTCTCGGTGCGGGGCGCCCGGGTCCTGTTCGACTTCCCCGGGAAATCGGGGAAGCGGCAGCAGCACTCCATCGTCGACCCGGAGGTGGCCGCGGTGGTCCGCGCGCTGCTGAAGATCCCCGGCCGCGAGGTGTTCAAGTATCGAAGGGACGACGGGACGGTCGTCGACGTGCGACGGCGCGACATCAACGCCTACATCCGCGAGCTCGCCGGGCAGCCCTTCACGGCCAAGGACTTTCGCACGTGGGCGGGCACGCTCCTCTGCTGTGTGCGCCTGGGAAACCGGGTGCTGAAGGAACCCGTCTCGGCCCGACAGAGGAAGCGCTGCGTGGCCGAGGAGCTGCGCGAGGTCGCCGCGGCGCTGGGTAACACGCCGGCCGTCTGCCGGGCGTCGTACGTCAGCCCGGCAGTCATCCGCACGTTCGAGTCGGGCGGACTGACGACGCGCGCGCGCCCCGTCGCCCTCGCAGCGCTCTCGCGGAGAAAGACCCTGGCGAGCGCGGAGCGGAGGCTGCTCGAGCTCCTGGAGAAATCGGAGCGCGCCATCAGGCGAACGTCAGAAGCTCGACCCTGATCCTTGTTTCCGGCGCCTCGACATGGGCGCGCTCGGGGACGGAATCACTCAGAACCTCGCGACCGGCAAGCTCAGGCGGACGGCGCCGCTCTGGGGCGGGCGCATGCAGATCGCTGCTTCACGACGGCCGCGCCGCGAGCCTGGTCGACGCAATCCGGGATCATGACCGGCAGGCAAGAGATCGCGCGATCGCTTGGCGCGCCTGCCCCAGTGGAAGAAGGACGACCCGATCGCGTTTCTCAAGTCGTTATAGACACTTCCTGTTTCGCGCGGGGGATTCGCGCGGATTCCCTCGCGCTTCCACACTCCCCCGGCGGTCAATGGCATGAAATCTGCTCCTTTCTCAAAGAGATCGGCGCAACGCGGACGAGCCGCTTCGCGCAAGGTGTCAGGAACGAGGCCGAGAGGCTTCGACGATCAAAAAGGAGATGAGCATGAGATCCATCTATCGAATTTCTCTGTCCGCGCTGATGCTGGCCGCGTCCGTAACGATCGGTCGGGCGCAGGATGCGACCGCGGGCTCCGCTGCGGCGCCCCCCCCGGTCGTGGCGCCGGAAGTCCAGCCGGCCCCCGATGCCAATCCCGCGCCGGCTCCCGCTCCCGCCGACACGGCGGTAGCCGCTCCCGAGAGCGCCCCGGCGATCGAGCCCTCCTCCCCCGCGATGACACAGGCCGCTCCGGCGGCCGCCCCTTCCGAGCACGCGGTGTCGAAGACCACGAAGAAGGCAGTCGCGCGGAAGGCTGTGAAGAAGGTCGAGCCGGCGCCGGCTCCGAAGAATGACGTCACGGATGCGACGGCCGCCGCGGCCGCCGCGGGCACGGCTGCCGCGTCCACCGGCGGCAATCCTCCGCCGGCCGATGCCGGACCCTCGTCTCCGTCCTCCAACGCCGCCAGCAGCGTCGAGCCCCCGCCGCCGCCGCCGCCCGCGGCAGCCAGCACCGTGGCCAACGACACGGTCGAGACCACGCAGGCGCGGGGAGTCAGCGGTTGGGTCCTGCTGGCGGTCGTCCTGGCGGCCGCGGTGGGCTTCTACCTGCTCATGTTCCGTAAGCGCCGCGCCGAGAGCCTCTCCATCTACGACCGCGAGGCGGCGCCGGCCATCGAGCGGACGACGACGAACAGCGGGACGATCGTGACCCGTCCGAGGACTCCGCTCGCGGAGTAACTCGAGAAACCTCCTCTTCGCCAGGGCGGGGCAACCCGCCCTTTTTTTTTATGCCCGGCCGCGGCCGGCGGGACTTGGGCTTCGAAACTCGGGCCAACGGTCCGCCTCGGCACACGGCTCGCAGCGGAAGAAGAGTCCCGGATACTCGACCATCTTCCGGGTCTTCTGGCCGCAGGCGCGGCACGCGAAGGCCGTCAGGCGAGCGGCCTGAGCCGTCAGCGTGATTCGTTGGGGCTCACCGGTCGCGGCCTCGCCGTGCCGGTCGCAGGAGCATCCGTCCCCGAGATGGTGCTCGGCCTCGGCTTGATCGCGGCACCAGCGCTGGCGGCACCAGACCCGGGGCTCGACGAGCTCTCCCATGCGACGTCCTCCATGAGAAGGATGCCGCGCGAGCCCGGACACATGATGTCCGACCGCGATCGTTGCAAGCGGTACGTCGAAACCGGCGCGCCGCAGCCGCGGAGCGGCGACGTCTCGACGCGCCGTGCTACCCTTTGAAGCGTATCCTCAGACGAAACCACCTTCGGTTGAGAGACCGCCGCGCCGCCTCCCTGGCGGCTCTGACGCTTCTCCTGGCTCTCCGCTCGATTTTCGCCTCGGCGGAAGAGCGGGCGACGATCCTGTGGAAGGGCGAGTCGCATCCGATCGCGACCCTCGGCGGCCGCGAGTTCGTCGTGTCCGACGCCGCCCGCGCCCTGGAGTTCGCCGTCGCAGCGGACGCTTCGACGGGAGTCCTCACGATCACGGGCGAGGGGCACCAGATCCTCGTGGGCCCGGGCACCGCCCAGGTCCCGGTTGATCGACGCATCGTCCCGATCTCCAGTCCCGCGCGCGTCGTGGCGGGCGCCCTCTACGCGCCGGTGGATTTCTTCGAGAAGGTGCTCTTCCCGATGGCGGGCGCGGCGGGATCCTGGGACGCCGCGAAGAAGACGTGGACGCTGACTCCCGCCGGGCCTCCCCCGCTCTCCGTTGAGGTCGCCGTCGTGCATGTCGCGCCCACCACCCAGGTCGTCTTGCGGCTCACCGCCGCCGCCCGCACGGCGGTCACGCTCACCGAGAAGACCTTCCAGGTCAAGTTTCCGGAGACCCGCCTCGATCCGCCGTTTCCCGAAAAGAAGTACGACGATCTCTTGGTCGCCGGCGTGCGGTTCACGGCCGACGCGGCGACGATCGACTTCCGCGAGCCCAACCTGACCGCGCGAGCCTATGCGCTGACCTCCCCGGACCGGATCGTCGTGGAGGTCGGCCGCCGGCCTCCCGCGGCGGAGGGGGCGGGAGCGCTCGAGCCGGCGGCGCCGTCATCCGCGGCGGGTCCGGCGCTGACGATCGTCGTGGACCCCGGTCACGGCGGGACCGAGACCGGCGCCATCGGGCCCGGCGGGCTCCAGGAAAAGGACGTCACTCTGGAGATCGCCCGGAGGGTCGCCGCGACCCTGCCGCGCGTGATCTCATGCCGCACGGTGCTGACGCGCGACGCCGACGTCGTGATCTCGCTCGACGATCGCACGTCGGTCGCCAACCACGAGAAGGCAGACCTCTACCTGTCCATCCACGCCAACTCGTCCCGGGCCGCCTCGGCCCAGGGCTCGGAGACGTACTACCTGTCCCTCGAGGCGTCGGACAAGATCGCCCAGGAGGTCGCCAGCCGCGAGAACGCCGCGGCCGGCGGAGGAGCGGCCGCGGCGGCGGCGAGCTCCGTCGATCCGAACCTCGACTTCATCCTCTGGGACCTCGCGCAGAGCGCCCATCTGAAGGAGTCGAGCGAGCTGGCCGAGGCGATCCAGGTCGAGCTCAATTCCATTTCCAACACCGGGAGCCGCGGCATCAAGCAGGCGCCCTTCCGGGTACTCGTCGGCGCCACGATGCCGGCGGTCCTCGTCGAGGTCGCGTTCATCTCCAACCCCGCGGAGGAGAAGAGGCTCCGGAGTCCCGAGTTCCAGCAGACTCTCGCGGACGCGGTGGCTCGCGCCGTCGGTCACTTCTTCTCCCGGCGTCTGCCCGCGGCCGTGCGCCCGACCCCCGGCGCCGCCGTTTCCCCGACCGCGTCTCCATGAGCCGCCGCGCCGCCGCTGTCCTGCTCGCGATACTCACGATCGCTGTCGCCGGTCTCCTCCTCCTGAGCCGCGGATCCCTCACGAATCTCCGCCGCCGCGTTCCGCGGCCGTTCCTCCGCGTCTCCCCGGCGCCGGCTCCCGCCGTGAGCGCGCCGCCCGGCGCCACGCCGGCCCCCGTCATCGAGACCGTTCGAATCACGCTGTACTTTCCGGATCAGAACGGCCTGCTGCTGCATCCCGAGGAGCGCGACATTCCCAAGCCCGCCGCGGGCTCACTCCTCCTGCGCGCGCTCTTCGCCGAGCTCCAGAAGGGACCGACGCGGGAGGGGCTGATTCCCGTGATCCCGCCGAAGATGCAGCTGCGCAACGCCTTCCTCCTCCGCGAGGGCGAGGTGGTGCTGGACCTGGCCGTGGATTCGGGCCTCACCTTCGGATCGGACGAGGAGCTCTCGATCGTGGCCGCTCTCGTGGATACGACGCTCCAGAACGTCGCCGAGACCAGCCGTGTGAGAATCCTCATCAATGGAGAGCCGGCCGAGACCCTGGGAGGCCACGTGGACCTGACGCGGCCGCTCCTGTTCCTCCGCAGCGCGATCGAACCGCCGGGGACCGAGGGCGCGGCGGCCGCCGCTCCGCCGGCGGCGGTCCCGACGCCATGAGCTCAACGACACCACGGCCCGATGGGCGAAAGCCCTCCGAGATGCGCGCCGTGTCCATCGAGACCGGCGTCGCGCGGCACGCCGAGGGCTCGGCGCTGATCACGCTGGGCGACACGAAGGTCTTCTGCGCCGCGTCGATCGAGGATCGGGTGCCGCAGTTTCTCAAGGGCAGCGGCAGCGGATGGGTCACCGCCGAGTACGGCATGCTCCCCCGGGCCACCCACACGCGCTCGGCGCGCGAGGCCGCGCAGGGGAAACAGGGCGGCCGCACGCTCGAGATCCAGAGGCTGATCGGCCGGTCGCTGCGGAGCGTCACCGAGCTGCGGGGGCTCGGGGAGCGCACCATCACCCTCGACTGCGACGTCCTCCAGGCCGACGGCGGCACGCGGTGCGCGGGAATCACGGGAGCCTGTGTCGCGCTGTCGATGGCGCTCGCGAAGCTCTGCCGCGATGGCCGGATCCCCCGATGGCCTCTGCGGGAAACCGTGGCGGCCGTCTCCGTCGGGATTTGCGCCGGCCAGCCGGTCCTGGACCTCGCTTACCAGGAGGACGCCGAGGCGGACGTGGATTGCAACATCGTCGCAACCGCGGGAGGCGCGTTCGTCGAGATCCAGGGGACCGCCGAGCGCCGGCCCTTCTCCGAGGAGCAACTCGCCGAGCTCATCGCCCTGGCGCGCGGGGGCCTCAAGCAGCTTCGCCAGATCCAGGCGGAGGCGCTGGCGCCGCACGTCGAGGGGATCGACTTCACCTGAGGGACGGCTCCGCGACTTGCGGCTGACGGCGATCCAGCCGCGCCGAACCAAATCAACGTGTTCCGGATCGCCGCAGCCGAAGTCGCTCCGCTCGCCTTTCGATCTCTGCTGCTATCCAGGATCCAGCCGCGTCACGATCTCCTTTTGCCCCATCAGCGTCCGGTGGACCGGGCAGCGGTCGGCGATCTCGAGGAGTCTCTGGCGCTGCTCCGCCGTCAACGGCCCCGTCACCGCGATCTCCCGGTTGATGCGGTGGATCTGAGTGTCGTCCTTCGTTTCGCAATCGACGCAGTCGCGGGCGTGGATCTTTTCCTGCGACAGCCGGACCTCGATCCCCTCGAGCGGCCACCCCTTGCGCTCCGCGTAGAGCCGGAGGGTCATCGACGTGCACGCTCCGAGCGACGCGAGCAGGAGGGCATAGGGATCGGGACCCGCGTCCGTGCCGCCCGCGGGCACCGGCTCATCGGCGAGGAGGGCGTGCCGCCCCGCCCGGATGCGCTGGGCGAGCGTTTTCCCGATCCCGGTGACGACGACTTCGTGCGGCAGAGCGCGCATGCGAGCCTCCCGGCCCCATTGTGCCGCGAGCCGCGGACGGAGGCGTCTAGAATCGCCGGCGTTGGAGGCACTCATGTCGCTCAGAGTCGGATGCATCGGCCTCGGCACGATGGGCGCGCCCATGGCACGCAACCTCGCGCGGGCGGGGTTCGAGCTCTCCCTGGCGAACCGGACCGCGGCGAAGGCGACGGCGCTCGCCGCGGAGCTCTCGGCCCGCGCGTGCGATTCGGCGGAAGAGCTCGCGCGGACCTGCGACGTCGTGGTCTCCTGCCTGCCGGATTCGCCCGAGGTCGAGGAGGTTCACCTCGGGCCCCGGGGCACCGTCCACGGGGCATCCGCGGGAACGGTCGTCGTGGATTGCTCGACGATCGCCGCGGAAGCCGCGCGCTCCATCGCGGTCCGGCTCGAAGAGTCCGGGATCGCGTGGCTCGACGCCCCCGTGTCGGGCGGGCAGAAGGGAGCGGTCGAGGGCACCCTCACCTTCTTCGTGGGAGGCGAATCGTCGGCGCTGGAGAAGGCGCGTCCCGTGCTCACAGCGATGGGAAGGCGGATCACGCACCTCGGGCCGGCGGGAGCGGGCCAGCTCGGAAAGGCCGTCAACCAGATCATCGTGGCGGGCAATCTCATGGCCGTCTCGGAGGGGATGGCGTTCGCCCGGAAGGTGGGGCTCCCGATCGAGGCGCTCCACGGCGCGCTCACGGCCGGCGCGGCGAATTCGTGGGCGCTCGAGGTCCTCGGCCGCAAGATGATCGACCGCGACTTTCAGCCCGCCTTCGCGATCTCCCATCAGCAGAAGGATCTGGCGATCGTGCTCAGAACCGCCCGGGAGAACGGCGTGCCCCTGCCGGGCGTGGCACTCGTGCATCAGCTGCTCTCCGCGCTCGAAGCGCAGGGCCGCGGCAGGGACGGGACCCAGGCGCTCCTGACTCTCTACGAGAGGATGTCCGAGCCCGCGTGACGGATCGGGGCGCTCCCATCCGGGCCCTCCTGATCGACCTCGAGGGCACCGTCTTCCAGCACGGCGTGCTGATCCCGGGGGCCGCGGAGGCGCTCGCCGAAACGGCGGCCCGCGGCGTTCCTCACGCGTTCGTGACCAACGCGACGAGCCGTCCCCGGTCGGCGCTGGTCCGCGAGCTCTCGGCCATGGGGCTCGACGTTTCCCCCGAGCGCATCCTCACGGCGCCGCGCGCCGCGGGCGCCTACCTCGGCGCGCGGGGATTCACCCGCTGCCACTTCCTGCTGCGGCCCGAGCTGTCGGAGGACTTTCCCGGGATCGCCGCGGACGAGGACTCTCCGCAGGCGGTCGTTCTCGGAGACCTGGGCGACGGGATGACCTTCGCGCGGCTCAACCGCGCGTTTCGCAACCTGCTCGGCGGAGCGGAGCTCGTCACTCTCGCGCGCAACCGCTACTGGCTCGCCGGGGACGGGCTCACCCTGGACGTGGGCGCGTTCGCGGCCGCGCTCGAATACGCCTCCGGCCGGAAGGCGACGCTCGCCGGCAAGCCCTCGCCCGAGTTCTTCGAGGCCGCGCGGGGGGTCGTGGGCGCCGCGTCCGCGGAGACGGCCGTCGTCGGGGACGATCTCGAGTCCGACGTCGGCGGAGCCCAGGCGGCCGGAATGCGGGGCGTCCTGGTTCGCACCGGAAAGTTCCGCGACGCCGACCTCGACTCCGGCGCGCGCTCGCCCGACGCCGTTCTCGACTCGATCGCGGACCTGGCCACGTTGCTCTGATAGGCTGACCGCGATGCCCGAAAAGACCCCCGAAGACCACGCGGCGCGAGTCCACGAGTCCTTCGACTCGCTCGACGCGCAGGTCGCCAGCCGGCTCGACGCGTCCGGACGCGACGCGATGCAGAAGATCCGCGCGGCCGCCGCCTCCCGCGACGCCGCGGCGCTCAACGCGCACCTCGCGGATCTTCGGGAGAGGCACGGCTGGCTCTACCAGGAGCTCGCGGCGCACCCGCGGATCGCCAATCTCCTGGACGAGCTCGCTCTCCTCGGACTCTGACCGGGGCGCGGCCGGAAGCGATCCAGGTGACGCGGGAGAGAGGAAGACCCGCCGCCGCTCCGGCAGGGCCCATCATCGTGAGGTGGCCCGCGAATCGTGAATAATGCGGGCCGATGCCGTCGGGCAAGGACTGGATCGCGCTGCTCAAGGCCACGTTCCGCGACGTCGGCCGCGCGGACATCTCCGGTCTCTACGCGGTCGAGTGGAAGCGCGCCAAGAAGCGGCTCATCGCGGAGGACCGCGAACGGATCGAAGCCGAGCGCCACCGACTTCGCCGATACCTGAAGACCGCCAACGGCGTGCTCTTCGGGCTCGCCCGCCGCCTCGCTCCTCCCCGCCGCGTCGTCTTCCTCGCCGTACTGGTTTGCCTGATCCTCTCCATCAACGGCCCGTCGTATTCCCGCGAAACGGAGAACGAGAAGGGCGGCAAGCGACGGACCGTCGAGTACCACTTCTACTTCGACAACGGCCTGGTCCTCGTCTCGTCGCTGCTCCTGGGGCTGCTCCTCGCGATGGAGCTCGTCGACAAGATCAACTACCGCGACGAGCTGGAGCTCGCCCGCGACCTGCAGGCGAGCCTGATCCCGCGGAACCTCCCCCGGACGGACGCACTCGAGATCGGCGCGCACAACGAGATCGCGAACACGGTCGGCGGCGACATCTACGACTTCGTGCCGCTGCCGGACGGCCGGCTGGCGGTCCTCTTCGGAGACGCGTCCGGGCACGGCATGGCCGCCGGGCTCGTCATGGCGGTCGCACACGCAGCCTTTCGCACGCAGCTCGAGGTCGATCCGGCCGTGCCGGCCATGTTCGCGACCCTGAACCGGATCCTCTGCTCGACGGGCGGCCCGCGCGCGTTCTTCGGCTGCGTCTATCTCCTGGCCGCCCCCGACGGCGCGTTCTCGGGCTCCGTGGCGGGCCACCCTCCGCTCCTCCTGATCGCGAGAGACGGATCGATCCGCGCGCGGTTCGGAAAGGGCGCCTATCCCCTCGGCATCCGCCCCCAGCTGACCTGGGAGATCGAGTCGGGACGCCTGGATCCGGGCGAGCTCCTCTTCCTGCATTCCGACGGCCTGTCCGAGGCGCGCAACGCCGCCGGCCAGGAATACGGGGACGAGCGGATCGAGGCGACGGTGCGGCGGGTGGCCTCCTGGCCGGCTCAGGCGATCGCCGACGAGGTGGCAGCCGACATGCATAGGTTCCTCGGCATCCGGTCCGTCGAGGACGATGTCTCGGCAACCGCCGTACGACGCCTCGCCTGACGGGTGGAAGCGGGAATCCCGCCCGCCGGAGGACCGTTAACGGGAGTGCAGCTCTTTGCCTGCGTCCGCGGTCCGGCCGGCTTCCTGAACCCGGTCGCCCTTTTCGATCGTAGTTCCCCTGCCTGAAAGTCGGGGCCCACGGACGGCCGCCGGCGGAAGCAACCAGAAAAGAGGTCGCCGATGTCAGAATCGTTGTCTCTACCGGTGGTTCCGATGCGGAACGCCGTTTTGTTTCCGGGAGTGTCGTTTCCGATCTCGGCCGGACGCCCCGCGACGCTGCGCGCCATCGAGGCCGCGCTGAACCAGCCGGGCCGGCAGGTCTTCGCGGTGGCTCAGCGCGCGGACACGGAGGATGTCTCCGCGTCCGATCTCCACGCAATCGGCGCGATCGCCACGATCGGATCGATCCAGCGCGGCCTGGGCGGAATCCGACTCGTGTTGGAGGGCAAGGGTCGTGGCATCGCTCTCCGGTACGGCCTCCACAAGGGCGGGTATCTCGAAGCCACCGTCCAGGAGGCGCGCGAGATGCTCCCGCTGGACGCGAACGACGCGGCGTTCGTCGGCCTCCACCGCGAGGCGCGCGAGCGCGCGGCCGAGCTCGGCAAGAAGCTGGGCCTGCCGGACGAGGCGGTCGAGCAGATCCTCGCGGAGGTCGACGAGCCCGGCCGCCTGGCGGATCTCGTGGCCGGCTACCTCGACATCTCCGTCGCCGACAAGCAGGCGCTCTTGGAGACGCTGTCCGTCGAGGACCGCCTGCGGCGCGTGCTCGTGCGGGTGCAGAGGCAGATCGAGGTCCTGTCCGCCCAGGAAGACATCCAGTCGAAGGTCAAGGAGGAGCTGGGCAGCCGCCAGCGCGAAATGTACCTGCGCGAGCAGCTCAAGGCGATCCAGCAGGAGCTCGGTGAAGGGGACGGAGCGACCGACGACGGCTTGAAGGAGCTTCGCGCGAAGCTCGACGCGTTGAACCTGCCGGAGGACGCGCGCAAGGAGGCCGACCGCGAGTGGAACCGGCTGTCCCGCATCGGACGAGAGTCGATGGAATCTCAGGTCATCCGGACCTACCTGGAGACGATCGCGGAGCTGCCGTGGACGGAGCGAACGGAAGAGAAGCTCGAGGTCCCGGAGGCCGCGCGCGTCCTCGACGAGGACCACTACGGGCTCAAGGACGTCAAGGATCGGATCCTGGAGTTCCTGGCCGTGCGGCAACTCTCCCGCGAGGCCGGGAAGCAATCCGCGAAGGCCGAGGCGGAGAAGAAGGCCGACTCGATCGGGGGGGAGCCGCAACCCGGCGCGGTGAAGGAAGAGACCAGCAAGTCCGCGCGGGCGCGTGGCCGGATTCTCCTCTTCGCCGGCCCTCCGGGCGTCGGGAAGACCTCGATCGCCAAGTCGATCGCGCGCGCGATGGGGCGCAAGTACGTGCGCATCTCCCTCGGTGGCGCGCGGGACGAGGCCGACATCCGCGGACACCGGCGCACCTACATCGGGGCGCTGCCGGGGCGGATCCTTCAGGGCATGAAGCAGGCCGGCACGAAGAACCCCGTGTTCCTCTTAGACGAGGTCGACAAGCTCGGCGTCTCGTTCCAGGGAGACCCGGCGAGCGCGCTGCTCGAGGTACTCGACCCCGCGCAGAACGACAGCTTCACGGACCACTACCTGAGCGTCCCGTTCGACCTCTCCGAGGTCCTCTTCATCGCGACGGCGAACTTCATCCAGAGCATTCCCGGCCCGCTGCTCGATCGAATGGAGATCGTGAACTTCGCGGGATACACGGAGGAGGAGAAGCTCCAGATCGCCCGGAGCTATCTGGTGCCCCGGCAGATCGAGGAGAACGGCCTCACATCGGCCCAGCTCACCCTGACGGACGACGCCATCCGCGAGGTCATCGCGAGCTACACGCGCGAGTCCGGAGTGCGGCAGCTCGAGCGGGAGCTCGGCAAGCTGGCTCGAAAAGTCGCGCGGCGAGTCGCGGCGCGCGAGATTACCGGCGAGTCCGTCGAGCGCCCGGGGGTCCATCCCCTGCTCGGGCGGCCGCGCGTACATCCGGAGAAGATGGCGGGAGAGGACCAGGTCGGAATCGCCACGGGCATGTACTACACGCCCGCGGGCGGGGACATCATGTTCGTAGAGGCTTCGCTCATGCGGGGCAAGGGCGAGCTGATCCTGACGGGCCAGCTGGGCGACGTGATGAAGGAATCCGCGCGGGCGGCCTGGACCTTCGCGCGGTCGCACGCCTCGTGGCTCGGCATCGAGGAGAGCGAGTTCGAGCGGGACATCCACATCCACGTGCCCGCGGGCGCTATTCCCAAGGACGGCCCGTCGGCCGGCATCGCGATGGCGTCCTCCGTGGTGTCGGCGCTCTCTAAGCGGCCCGTCAAGAACGACGTCGCGATGACCGGGGAGATCACGATCTCCGGACGCGTCCTCCCCATCGGCGGCCTCAAGGAGAAGATCCTGGGAGCGATCCGCGCGGGGATCACGCAGATCGTCATCCCGAAGGACAACGAGGCGGACCTGGAGGACCTCTCCGAGGAGGTCCGCGAGAAGATCGCCGTCTTTCCCGTCACGACGCTGGCCGAGGCGCTGGCCGTGACCCTGCGCGACACGGCCCTCCACGAGGGCCGCCTGTTCTTCGGCGGAGCGACGCAGGCGGCGGGGGGCGCGACTCCACAGTGACACGCCGCGGATAAGACGCGAGCCGGGAAGGCGCAGGGCCCTCCCGGCTCGTGACGAAACCGGCGCCGCGCTAGAGGATCGCGAAGGCGACCCGGGCGAACTGGATGCTCGGGTCGTTGCTCGTGTTGTCCGTCGTCGCGCCGTAGACGATGGCGCTCCCCGAGTTCACGCTGATCTCGATCGAATCGTTCGGGGCCAGCGTGAAGGTTCCCAGGAACTCCGTCGAGGACTTCTGCTCGAAGAACGTCGGCGCATACACCTTCGTGATGGAATGCACCAGCGCGCCCGTCGAGTCGTGCACGTTGAACGTGATCGACGCGCCCGAGAGCAGCGTGCGCACGCCCATGTTGAAGCGGAAATGCGTCAGGTCCGAGGGCGCGATGAGGAACCCGGTAGCTCCCGCGAAGAGGATCGCCGTCTCGGAGCTCGCGGCCGGGTCGACCGAGTCCTCGGTGAAGCCCGCGGTCCCCGCGTCCCCCGCGTCGTTGTAGACCCGGGTCGCGATGACCGGGACCGGAGAGCCCTGGGGTAGGTCGACGTCAATCGAGCCGAGCCCGGTCGCTCCGATGCTCACCACGATGTCGTCGAACGCCGTGGTCTGGCCGGAGGCAACGGAGAAGGCCAGGCTCGGGTCCGCCGCGCCTCCCGACACCCCCGCCGGGTGGAAGATGAACCGTCCGGAGATCGTCGAGCTCCACGGATTGTGGAGCTGAATGCCGGTCTTGAAGAACGACGCGAAGCTTCCGGGCGTCGAGGCGACGGCCGGAATGATGCGGGTCAGGGCCTCCGTCGCCGTGCCCGTCGCGAGCACCGAGAGGACGTCGGGCGAGGTGGCGTCCGCCAGGGACAGCGTGACGCTCGAGGTCACGTCCCCGATGAAGCCTACGTACCCCGCCGTCGGAAACCCGGTCACCGTCAGGGGCCCGCCGCAGGTTGTCACCCGCGTGATGCCGATCAGGTCGCCCTCCTGGACGGCGACCGGCGGCGTCAGGTTTACGTTCGTGGGCGCGGCGACCGCGTCGAACGGCCCACGCTCGTCCAGAAAATTCAGCGTGTCCCCCGAGCGGCGGAAGAACTTGATCTTGACGGCGGCGGGGCACCCGATCGCGGACCAGTAGAACGTCGCGGTATCGAGCGTGCCGCTCGCAGTCGCGGGCCGCACGAGGTCGATGTCGGTCCGGATGTCCGCGAACGCGGTGTCTGTGGAATTGGGCGTACCGCCCGATCCGACCTCCAGGGTCTGGGCGTGGGCGGCCATGGGCAAGAGGGCGAGGGCCAGGGCCAGAATTGACGCGAAACGGGACAGGCTGAGTCGGGGCATGAGCACCTCCGGACCTGCAGTATGCAACAGGGATACCGTGGCGGATACCCTCGCGGCGGGGAGGCCCTTTCCGCGCCGAGTCGCGCGGTATGATCCGCCCCCGCGAAACCTGTGCGCGAGGCCCGCGTAACACTCCCGATCAAGGAGGATTTGTGAACCGTTCGCCCATCCTGGCCGTTGCCGCCGCGCTTGCCTTCGGATGCGCCTCGCCCGGCGCCGCTCGGGCCTGCTCTCCGGAGGCCTCGACCGCGGGCGCCGCGGTCCCGGAGAAGCCTCCCGCGTCGGCGGTGCACGGCATCGACCCCGCCGACATGAACCCGGCCGTAGGCGCCTGCCGCGACTTCAACGAGTACGCCAACGGCGGATGGCTGAAGGCCAACCCCATCCCGTCGGACCAGTCGTACTGGGGCTCCTTCACCCTGCTGGAGGAGACGAATCGCGCCAGCCTGCGTAAGGTCCTCGAGAAGGCCTCGGCGGACAAGAAGTCGGCCTCGGGATCGGACGAGCGCAAGATCGGGGACTTCTGGGAAAGCTGCATGGACGAGGCCGCGATCGAGGCGGCGGGCCCGGGGCCGATCCAGCCGGAGCTCGCGCGCATCGACAAGATCGCGAGCGAGGCGGATCTCCAGGCCGCGATCGCGCGGCTGCAGGGCTACGGCGTCAACGCCGCGTTCCTGTTCACCGCCGAGCAGGACCGCCGCAAGTCCACCGAGGTGATCGCCATCGCCGCGCAGGGCGGACTCGGGCTCCCCGACCGCGACTACTACACGAAGGACGACGCCGACTCCAAAGGGATGCGCGAGAAGTACCTCGCCCACGTGGAGAGGATGTTCGCGCTCATCGAGGATCCGAAACGCGCCGCCGCCGACGCCAAATCGGTCATGGCGCTGGAGACGCGCCTCGCGCAGGCGTCCATGACCCGGGTCGAGCGGCGCGACCCGGACGCCACGTACAACCGCAGGACCCCGGAGGAGCTCTCGAAGCTGACGCCCCATTTCTCGTGGCCCGCGTACTTCCGAGCGGTGGGCGCCACCCCCGTGGCCGTGAACGTCGCGCAGCCCAAGTTCTTCGAGGCCCTCGACAAGGAGATCCACTCGACGCCCCTCGACCAGTGGAAGACGTACCTCCGCTGGCACTACATCCACGAAGTCGCGCCGGAGCTCTCGAAGAAGTTCGTGGACGAGAATTTCGACTTCTACGGCAAAGTCTTGACCGGAACGCCGGAGAACGAGCCCCGCTGGAAACGCTGTGTGTCGGCGGCGGACGGCGGGCTCGGATTCGCGCTGGGCAAGGCCTACGTCAAGGAGTACTTCCCGCCCGAGGCCAAGGCGCGCGCCGATGCGATGGTGAAGAACCTCATCGCCGCGCTGCGCGAGGACCTGAAGACCCTGCCGTGGATGGGCGAGGCGACCCGGCAGCAGGCCCTCCAGAAGCTCGACCGCTTCAACCCCAAGATCGGCTATCCCGAGAAGTGGCGGGACTACTCCGCGCTCGCGATCGATCGAGGCCCGTACGTGCTGAACGCGCAACGCGCCAACGAGTTCGAATTCCGCCGGCAGCTGGCGAAGGTGGGGCAGCCCGTCGATCGCCAGGACTGGCAGATGACGCCCCCCGAGGTCAACGCGTACTACGACCCGCAGTTGAACGAGATCGTCTTCCCCGCCGGCATCCTGCAGCCGCCGTTCTTCGACGCCAGGGCCGACGACGCCGTCAACTACGGCGCGATGGGCGCGGTCATCGGACACGAGATGACGCACGGGTTCGACGACCAGGGCCGCAAGTTCGACGCCGACGGCAACCTGCGAGACTGGTGGACCGCCAAGGACCTCAAGAACTACGAGGAGCGCTCCCGCTGCGTCGAGCAGCAGTACGACTCGTACGTCTTCGACGGACAGCACGTCAATGGGAAGCTCGTGCTCGGGGAGGCGACCGCGGATCTGGGCGGCCTCGGGATCGCCTACAAGGCTTACAAGAAGGCGCTCGAGGGCAAGGGAGAGCCGGCGAAGATCGACAACCTGACGGCAGACCAGCGCTTCTTCCTCTCCTGGGCGCGCGTGTGGGCGGCCAACATCCGCCCCGAGCTGTCCAAGCTGCTCATGAACACGAACCCGCACCCGCTGTCGGAGTTCCGCGCGATCGGCCCGCCCTCAACACTCGCGGCGTTCGCCAAAGCGTTCTCCTGCGCGGAGGGCGATCCCATGGTCCGCCGCGACATCTGCTCGATCTGGTAGCGGAATCGGGAGGCGGCGACTGCCGCCTCGACGCGAGGGGGCGGGGATTGATCCCCGCCCTTTCTATTTCGGCTCGGTCGCGCAGAGCTCGAGGATGAGCCTCTTGGTGTATTGACGGTCGATCGAGGGCGAAACCGCGATCGATCCGCCGTTGGCAAGGACCCGCTCGTTCACGACTCCCCAGTCCCGTTCCCCGACGCGGCTGTGGATCCACTCCGTCGTCAGCATCCCCGGCGCGTTGTCCGCCAGGGCGAACCGGATCACGAGGCTCGCGGCCTTCGAGTCGCGCAGCGGAGTCGCGAAGAGCGCCAGTTTCGGAGAGGCCACTCGGGACGCCTGAAGCGCGGCGAGCGTGTTGGCGAACACCGCGCTCCACATCGCCCTCCAGTCCTCCGGCGCCATTCGGATGGTCCACCCCGTCGTGCCCTCCCCGGGAAAGCCCTTGATCGCGAGGGGCGGCGCCGCGAGCTGGCGCTCCGAGGCCACGCTCTCGAGGATCCGGAGCATCTCGTCGGCCTCGACGCGAGTGCTCGTGGCCGCGGGCGCGGCGGGAAGCGAACGGGCGGATCGGCGTCGGTAGGCCGCGGCGGCCGCGATCGCGGCGAGGACGGCCGCTCCGGCGCCCCAGGTCCAGTAGCCGCGCGAGGCCAGTCGGGAGGGAGCTCCCCCGGCGGCCTCCGGACGCGCGGCGCGGGGAGCCTCGGCGATCGGATCCGGAAGCGCGGCGATCGCGCGGGGCGAGGGGCTCGGTCTCTCCACGGCACTGGCGCTCTCGGGAACCGCGGTCGCCGGCGCCTCCGGTGCTCGAGGCGCGCGGGCGGCGAGGTCCTCGCGCAGCCGGTCGGTCTCCTTCTTTTCCGAGGATGATGCACCCGCGCGCCACGCATCCAGACGCTCCAGCGCGGCGCGGGGATCGCCCCACTCCGCCCACCGCTCCGCCGACCGTCGCTTCAGCGTCGGCAGGTCCGGGCGCGCCGCCGCCGCGCGGTCGAGCAGGAGGAGGGACTCCGCCTTGTCGGCCCGATCCGGGCGCTCCCAGAGGAGATTGGACAGGGGCACCATCGCGTCGACGCGCTGGGGCTCGACCGCCAGCGCCAGCCGATACTCGCGCGCGGCATCGGCGGTCCGACCCTCCCGCGCGTCGAGCGAAGCGGCGGCGACCTCGGCGTCCGCGTATCCCGCGTCCAGCCGGAGCGCGAAGCCGAGCTTCTCGCGCGCGGCCTTTCCGTCGCCCCGCGACAGCGCGGCCTTCGCGTCGACGAACGCGAGCACGGCTTCCGCGGCCGCGCCGCCCTCTCTCGACTTCCTGGTCGAGACCTCGAGGGCGGCGAGATCCAGCTGCTTCAGGCGAGGCCCCACCCAGCGCGTGTCCTCCGCGGACCCCGCGAGGATCCGCAGGTACTGCCGGTATCGGGCGGCCGCGGAGGCGAAGCTTCCCCGCGACTCATCGCGCCGGGCCAGCGCGAGCCAGTCCGTCGGGGAGAGCTCGACCGCCGCGCGCTCGGCCCCCGCCAGCAGGTCCGCGGATCGCGCCTCGTCGCGAGACGCCGCGGCCAGATCCGCGGCGAGGAGCGCGTCGCGCGGCGTCCCCTCCGGCGGGCAGGGGCCCGCCCGGGAAGACCGGTCCTGACCGGCCGCAGCGGCCGCCACGAGCCCGATCAGCAGACCCGCGCGAAGGAGAGCGGTGCGCGGCACGGGCCCATTATCGTCCAGCGACCTCCACGCGTCGGGCCGCGGGGCCCTCGGGGAGCCCCCGGGGCGCGCATTTTCCGGCCGGGAGAGCGTGAGATAATCCCCGATTCTTCAACGCCGCTTTCAACAATCACGAAGGATCACATGAAACGCATAGGCATTCTCTTCGGCCAGGAGCGGTCGTTCCCGCTGGCCCTCGTGGACGGCATCAACCGCGCGGGCGCGGAAGTCGTCGCGGAGCCGGTTCGCGTGGGCGGGATATCTCTCGAGAGCCCCAAGAAATACGACCTCATTCTGGACCGGATCAGCCAGGACATCCCCTTCTACCGCGCGATCCTGAAGAAGTCGGTCATGGACGGGACGATCGTCGTCAACAACCCGTTCTGGTGGTCCGCCGACGACAAGTTCTTCAACAACGTGCTCGCCCGGCGGATCGGCGTGGCGGTGCCGAAGACGGTCGTCCTGCCCTCCAACCAGCATCCGCCCGACACGACCGCCGATTCCATGTCGAACCTCGCCTTTCCCCTGGAGTGGGAGGAGCTCTTCGCGCACATCGGCTTTCCCGCGTTCTTCAAGCCCTACTCGGGCGGAGGATGGAAGAGCGTCTACCGGGTCGAGAACCCCGATCAGTTCTTCGCGGCATACACCGAGTCCGGCCAGACCGTGATGACGCTCCAGGAGGAGATCGTCTTCGACCAGTACTTCCGCTGCTACGCCATCGGGCGCAAGCACGTCCACGTCATGCAGTACGACCCCCGGCAGCCGCACGCCGGCCGGTACGTGACGGACCCCCGGGCCGTAGACCCGGCCCTCCTCGAAAGAGTGCAGGCGGATTCCCTGAAGCTGATGGGCGCGCTCGGCTACGACTTCGGGACGCTCGAGTTCGCGGTGCGTGACGGGATCCCGTACGCGATCGACTTCCTGAATCCCGCTCCCGACGCCGACGCCCAGTCCGTGGGCCCGCAGAACTTCCAGTGGGTGCTGGACACGGCGTCGCAGTGGCTGATCGAGCGCGTGAAGCAGGGCCCCGAGCCGATCACGGACTATCACTGGTCCACGTTCCTCGCCGGAGGCGACGTCCCCCCGAAGGGACCGGCGCGCCCCAGGAAGACCGCCGCCCCGCGCGCGGCCTCTCCCGCCGCCCCACGCTCGGCCTCCCCATCCGCCTCCCCCTCCGCCTCGCCCTCCGCCTCCCCGCCGCGGCCCCGCCGGGACAGCTGAGCGCGTCTCGATGGAAGCTCCCGCCTTCACGCTCGGAGTCGAAGAAGAATTCCAGATCATCGATCCGGAGACGCGCGAGCTGCGCTCCCACGTGCAGGAGATCCTGGACGAGGGAAAGCTCGTCCTGAAGGAACGGGTCAAGCCCGAGATGCATCAGTCCGTCATCGAGATCGGCACGGGGATCTGCAAGAACATCGCCGAGGTGCGCCAGGACGTGGGCGAGATGCGCACGGAGATCATCCGGCTCGCGATCAAGAACGGGATGCGGGTCGCCTCCGCGGGCACGCACCCGTTTTCCAATTGGGCCGACCAGAAAATCTTTCCGGACCCGCGCTACGACTCGGTCGTCCAGGAGATGCAGCAGCTGGCGCGCGCGAACCTGATCTTCGGCCTCCACGTCCACGTCGGGATCCGAGACCGCTCGCTCGCCTTCCAGATCATGAACGAGGCGCTCTACTTCCTGCCGCACCTGCTCGCCCTCTCGACCAACTCGCCGTTCTGGCTGGGCAGGAACACCGGCCTGAAGAGCTTCCGCACCAAGGTGTTCGACCGTTTTCCGCGCACGAGCATGCCCGAGTACTTCGAGACGCCCGCGGAGTTCGACGAGTTCGTCCGAATTCTCGTCAACACCAACTGCATCGACAACGGAAAGAAGATCTGGTGGGACGTCCGGCCGCACCCGTTTTTCGAGACGATCGAGTTCCGCGTCTGCGACGTTCCGATGCGCCTGGACGAGACGGTCACGCTCGCGGCGTTCTTCCAGGCCATCTGCGTCAAGCTGTACCGCCTCCGCCTCCAGAACCTGGGATTCCGCCGCTACCGGCGCGCGCTGATCCTCGAGAACAAGTGGCGCGCGAGCCGGTACGGCATCGACGGGAAGATGATCGACTTCGGCAAGGAGATCGAGGTCCCCTTCCGCGAGCTCGCGGTGGAGATGCTCGAGTTCGTGGACGACGTCGTGGACGATCTCGGCTCCCGGCGGGAGATCGAGGGGATAAACTGGATCCTCGAAAACGGATCCGGGGCGGACCGTCAGCTCCGAATCTACGAGGCCACGGGCGGAGACCTCAGGAAAGTCGTCGACTACATCTGCGAGGAGACGAGCCACGGGCTGCCGCTGGGAACGGCATACCCGAGGACGGCATCCCTGTAGCCCGGCCCGCTGACAACTCTCGAAGACAGGAGCAAAGCATCCCGATGCCGAACTCGACCGGACTGCTGACGACCTACGCCGAAGACCTGATCCCCGGGGCTCGCAACGCCGTCCGAACGTGCCTCCGGATACGGCCGGACGAGCACGTCGCGATCGTCACCGACCGGGAGACCGAGGAGATCGCGGCCAGCCTCGCCGACCAGGTGCGCGAGGTCGGAGCGCAGGCCGAGGTCCTGGTGATGGAGGACTACGGCTCCCGGCCCATGCTGTTGCTGCCCGACGGGATCGCCTCGGCGCTGGAGAGGGTCCAGGTGTCCATCTACGCCGGGCAACCCAAGGAGGGCGAGCTCGCGTTCCGCCGCGCGCTCACCGCCATCATCGATCGGCGGCAGATCCGCCACGCGCACATGGTCTCCATCTCGCATCGCATCATGGTCGAGGCCATGCGCGCCAACTTCGACGAGGTCGACGCGATCTCCTGCCGCCTACGCGACCGGGCCGAGAAGGCAAAGACGATTCGGGCGACTTCTCCCGGCGGCTCTCAGATCGAGGCGACATTCGATCCCGAGATCAAGTGGTTGAAAACCTCCGGCCTCATTTCCACCTCAAAGTGGGCCAACCTCCCGGGGGGCGAAGTGCTCACCGCGCCGGCCCGCGTCGATGGCGTTTACGTCGCCGACGGAGTCGTCGGGGACTATCTCTGCGCGCGCTACGGCGACCTCCAGAACAATCCCCTGACCGTCACGATCGAGAACAGTCGCATCGTCGGCATCCAGTGCGACCGAAAGGACCTCGTCGCGGATTTTCGGGCCTACACGGCGACGGACGAAAACTCGAACCGCGTCGGCGAGTTCGCGATGGGCACGAACATCGCCCTGACCGACGTGATCGGCAACATCCTCCAGGACGAGAAGCTTCCGACGCTCCACATCGCGTTCGGCCATCCGTACTCCGAGCACACCGGCGCCAAGTGGCAGAGCACGACCCACATCGACATCGTCGGACGGCGATTCGACATCTGGTTCGACGGCGACCAGATCATGAGAAACGGGAAGTTTCTGATCTGATCGCATGATTCCCGAGCTTCGCCGCGCGTACAACGAGGCCTTCACCGACCGCTCCTATCGCGAGTACCAGAGCCGGTTGTCGGAGCGCGGCGGCATGGAGATTCCCTTCCGCCTGGCGGAGACGCCCGTCTTCCTCCCGCCGGACCTGCGCGACGAGATGGTCGCCGCCTCCCTGGAGATCTTCCGCCAGCTCTCGACACCCGCCGCCCTCGAGCGTTCGAAGTGCGCCGTTCCGCAGGCCCTGGACGTCCCCGCGTGCGACCCCCTTCCGACCTTCGCGGTCACCGACTTCGCGATCACGACGGGTCCCGACGGGCGGCTCTCGCCCAAGCTCATCGAGCTCCAGGCCTTCCCCACGCTCTACGCGTTCCAGGTCGCGCAGTGCGAGGAGCTGGCGCGGATCACGCCCGGAGGCGAGGGCCTCGCGTGGGGCCTCTCCGGGCTCGACGCCGACGCTTACAAGCGAGTCGTCGGCGAGACGATCGTCTCGGGCCTCCCCGCGGAGAACGTCGTGCTGCTCGACCTCGATCCTCCGCGCCAGAAGACGGCGATCGACTTCGCGTTCACGGAGCAGCTCTGGGACGTGCGCGCCATCGACCCGAGCGAGATCGACAAGAGGGGCCGCGAGCTGTGGTACTCCCGCGACGGGAAACTCGTGCGGATCCGGCGGATCTACAACCGGCTCATCTTCGACGAGCTCGAGGCGAAGGGCGAGCGCCTGCCCTTCGACGTCACGTCGCGCATCGACGTCTCCTGGGCCGGCCATCCCAACTGGTACTTCCGGTGGAGCAAGCACTGCCTGCCGCAGTTGCGCCACCCGACGGTTCCCGAGGCGTTCTACCTCTCCGACCTGAGCGAACCTCCCTCGGATCTCGAGAACTGGGTCCTGAAGCCCCTCTTCTCCTTCGCCGGATCCGGCGTGAAGGTCGACGTTACCCGCGAGGACCTGGCGGCGGTCCCGGCGGACCAGCGCCCGCACACGCTCCTCATGCGGAAGGTGGACTACGCCCCCGCGATTCCCACGACCGACGGACAATTCTCGAAGGTCGAGGTCCGCGTCATGTTCGTCTGGAAGAACGGAGAGCCCTTTCCCGTAACGACGCTCGCACGCCTCTCGCAGGGAAAGATGATGGGCGTGAATTACAACCGTGACAGGACCTGGGTGGGGTCGAGCGCGTGCCTCTGGCCGGCGTAGGCCGCGGCGGATGCGGATCGCCCGGAGCTCCCCAGCGGGCGGGAGACTTTTAGGCGTGTCTTCGCGCTCGGCCTCGAGCGCCGCGTCCCTCCGCGCAGCGCTCGCCGTGGGCGGACTCGTCTTTCTCCTCGCCTTCCTGGTTCGCGCCACGGACGCGCCGCGGGTCTTTCGCGGGGGATGGCCGCAGATCGGGCCGTTCGACGATCTCTACCACGCGGCGCGGATCATCGACTCCGCGAGGCACCCGGGCCACGTCCTCAACTTCGACCCGAATCGCGGCCTGCACGGCGCCTTCTGCCCTTGGCCTCCGCTCTACGACCTCTGCGCGGGGGCGGCCGCGCGGCTGATGGGAGGCTCGACGCCCAGCGCGATCCTCTCCCGCGCGGTCTGGTTTCCTCCCCTGGCGGCGTCGACGTTCGCCGCGCTCGTCGCCTTCGCGATGGCGCGGCGCCACGGAGCCTTCGCGGGCTTTCTCACGGGGGCGGGAGTCGGGTTCTCCTCCCTCGTGACCTCCCGGATCGGCGACATCGACCACCACTTCCTGGAGCCGATCCTCCTCTTCGGCATCATCGGCGCCACGGCGCTCCTACGCCGCGCGCGAAGGGCCCCGGAGGCCGTCCGCCTCGGGAGCCTGCTCGGATTGGCGCTAATGGCCGCGCTCTTCGTCCAGACGGCGCTCCTCATCGCGGCGGCCGTGTCCCTCCTCGCGGTGCTGCTCCTGCCCCGCGACGCGATCGCGCCCCGATGGGCGGCGGCCGTGGGGTTCGGCATCGCCGCGCTCGCCGTCGGAATCTACCGATTGTCCCAGCCCGCGGGATATCCCGGGAGCTCGTGGTACCTCGGGCTCTCCCACGCGGCCGCACTGCTCGCCGCCGCGGTCGCCTGCGCCGTGTCGGCGATCGCCCTCGAGCGCCGCGCTTCGGCGGCCGGAGCGCTCTTCTCCGCCGTGGCTATCGGGAGCCTCTCGGTCGCGTGGATCCCGTCGGTGGTCCAGGACGTCGTCGGAGGAATCGGTTTCTTCCGGGGCGACCCGTGGCTGCGCACGATCGACGAGTTCCAGCCCCTGTTCGTTCAGGGATGGCCGGGCCTCTTCCCCGCCTTCTGCAAGGTCGGAGGCGGAGCGCTGCTGCTCCTGCCCTTCGCGCTCGCGGCGGCTCGACGGCGCGACTCTCCGCGATTCGCCCTCGCGCTCTTCGGGATCGTCTATCTCATGGCCTCGCTGTCCAGCCAGCGATTCCTGGTCTGCGCCCGGCCGCTCCTCATGGTCGTCGGCGCCCTCGTCGTGTGGGGCTGTAGGCGGCGTCCCGCCGCGGCGATCGCGGGAGGCGTGTTGCTGCTCGCGCCGACTCTCTGGTTCGATCTGCGGGTGGTGCGCGATACCCCCGACGCGAACGTGCAGACGCTGCCCTTCTTCCGCGCGGCGGGAACGCTCCGCTCGATGAGCCGGAGTCGGAGTCCCCGGCGCGTGCTCTGCCCCTGGTCGTGGGGGCACGTCGTCGAGATCGTCGGGGCGCAGGCGCCGGTGGTGGACGGCTTCGGGTCCTCGATCGGTCCGACGGACTTCGAGAACGCGCTCGGATCGATCCTCATGGCGAGCGAGGAGCACGTGGCCGATTACTGCCGGTCGAACGGGATCCGCTATGTCGTCCTCGAGAATCCGATCCCGCGTCTCCTCGACCAGGCGGTGACCATCGGCCTCTCGCCCGATTTCTTCCTCGCGGCCCGACCCGGCCAGCGGGAGCGGGTCCTCCCGCTGATGCGATTCAGCTTCTGGTGGCGCGCGTATTTCGATCGCGGCCGGGAGGTCCGGGAGCCGGGCCGCTTCGCGCCCGCGTTGAGCCGTTTCCAGCTGATCTATTCGGACCCGCAACCCTCGGGGAACGCGCCCGGATTCCGCGGGCCGGCCGTCCAGGTGTGGGAGCTCATCGCCCCTTCTCGCTAGGGGACGTAGCTTCGAATCTGCGCGTTCCACCAGGGCCAGTCGTGCCCGTAGGGCGCGGGCCAGATGCCGCCGCGGTGCCGGATTCCCTTCGCGTTCAGGATGCGGATCATCTCCCGGGATCCTTCGAGGATGTTG
Organism: Thermoanaerobaculia bacterium; assembly: GCA_038224325.1. Classification (GTDB taxonomy): domain Bacteria; phylum Acidobacteriota; class Thermoanaerobaculia; order UBA5066; family Gp7-AA6; genus DAHUXD01. Next base: position 103,180 of record JBBRFL010000004.1, read on the forward strand.
TCCGTCTCGCCGGTGACGATGCCGATGTCCATGGAGTTGAGCATCCCGACCAGCGCGCCGTCCATGTTGGGCACGTAGGCGGTCGGACAGTGGAAGTAGCAGAGCTCGTCCCAGTAGCCGTCGAGAAAGGAGTGGATGTCGTACTTGCCGGAAAAGCCCACCACCTGGTCGCAGAGGTCCGGATGCCGGAACCCGAAGTTCACGGCGTGGTACGCCCCGAACGAGGCCCCCAGCGTCGCGACCCGGTTGCTCGTGCGCGCGCGGCTGCGCGCGAAGGGGACGACCTCCTGGGCGATGTAGTGGTCGTACTGGTCGTGCCGCCGGATCCGCTCCGCGGGATGCCGGCTCTTCGCATAGAAGCTCTCGGAGTCCACGCTGTCCACGCAGGCGATCTGGATCGCTCCCTCGTCGACGAGGTCGGCGACGGCGCCGACGAGTCCGAAGTCCTCGTTCTGATAGAAGCGCCCGGCCGAGGTCGGGAACCAGATCATCGGCTTGCCGGCGTGACCGAACCAGAGCATCTCCATCTTGCGCCCGAGAGTGGACGACTCCCAGGCGATGTATTCGCGGTGCATCGGGCTCCTTCGCTCGACTCGGGTCGTCTAAAGCGCCGGGATCTTGCCACAGAGGGCGAGCGGATGTCAGCCGAGAGCGAGGCGCCCCGCTCCGAGCGTCAGGACCACGAGATTCATCACGACGAGCATCAGGTCGTAGTGCCAGCCCGAGGCCTTCTCACCCCAGAAACCCGTCTTCCAGACGAAGGCCTTCTTCTGGATCGCGCCGAGCATCACCAGGATCAGGCCGATCGCCGCGGGCTGGATCAGCACGCCGGTCGCCATCCCGAGCGCGCCGGCCATCTCCGCGACACCGAGGACGAGCGTGAAGGCGGGGCTCATCCCGATGCTCTTCGCCCTCTCCCGGGGATGCCTCGCGTGCGAGAGACCGCTCGCGAAGAAGATCACCGCGATCACCAGACGGACGGCCAGGAGAGCCCAATCCCCGTAGGCAGACAATTGGGGCCAGAGCATCGAGCCCTCCTCACGCACGCCGCGTCCGGTGCGATAATCCTCGAGCCCCGGGGCGTAGCGCAGCGGTAGCGTACCTGCTTTGGGAGCAGGTGGTCGCCAGTTCGATCCTGGCCGCCCCGACCAAAATCCTGAGTGGTTTAGCCGGCCTTGGTCGATAACCCCTTACGACCGAGTTCGTGTCGTAGACCGTTAGCTGCGAGGGGCGGAATCCCTTAGGACTTCGCTTTCTTCGAAGGTTTCGACTTGGCAGAACTGTTGAGGGCGACCGCCTGGCGAACGAGCGCCTTAAAGGCGGCCTCGTCGACTTCTTCTCCCTCGTGGATGTCGATCGCGCGGCGTACGTTTCCGTCGAGACTCGAGTTGAAGAGACGGGCCGGATCCTTCAGAGACGCGCCCCTGGCGAAGGTGAGCTTCACGACATTCTTGTAGGACTCGCCGGTGCAGATGATGCCGTCGTGCGACCAAATCGGAGTGCCCATCCACTTCCACTCCTCGACGACGTCCGGGTCTGCTGCCTTGAGGAGTTTGCGCATTCTGCTGAGGGTTTTCCCGCGCCAGTCACCGAGTTCGGCGATTCTTTTCGAGATGAGCTTCGATGCCGACTGGCCCTGGCTCGCGCCCGACTTTTTCATGTTCTTATCCTACGACGCCTCCGGACGACCCCGGATTCGAATTTAGAGCAGGTGGTCGTCAGTCGATCCTGGCCGCCCTTACCGCGCCCGTACCCGTGCCAGCCTCAGGTCAACTAGCAAGGCCGGGTCGGACGTCCCCGGCGGCGTCGTCGTGAACGTCTGCGGTCTTTGGATCGGTTGCACTCCCCAGAACCCTCAGGTTTCCGTGTCGGGCGATCAGGTCCACATCACGTTTACGGCAGGCGAGCCCCCGTGCCAGTGCATCCAGGTGCAGTTCCCTTTCAACCAGAACGTGTTCGTGCCTTCGTTGCCGGCAGGCACTTACACCGTGACCACCACGGTTGTGTGACCTGTGGCCGACCTCAGGTCGTCGGAACCGGAAGCATTGTCTCCGGGGCCTTTGCGGCGATTCCCATGCTGGATCGCAAGGGCGTGACTGCGTTTGCGCTGCTCTTGGCCGTCTTGGCTCGTTGGAAATTGAGGGCCTAGGCCGAAGACGCGACTGGTCCGAGGGGCGCTGGTTATAAGCGCGCTGCGGGCCGAATCAACCGCGTTCGCGAGCCGCGCCGGAACCGCCCTGCTCCCGGCCCGCACCGGAGCCCCCGTGCTTGTCCGGCTTGGGCCGCGCCCTCCGCTGATACGCGTTCACCTTTCGCTGCTGCGCCCCCCGGTAGTCGGGTTGTGTGGCCTGCACCCTGCCCCGTCGTGGGTTCGCACCTGGAGCGGCAGAATTGGCCATCTTCCTCGCCGCCGCTATACCTGCCAAAACGCCCTTCTTCTCTCGAATCGACTTCACCTTCGATCGATTCGCCTTCGAGAGCGATCTGACCGTTCCAAGATACCGACCGTGAAGCTTCAGGGCGGCGCGGCGAGCGGGCGACATCGTGCGCCTTCCAGTACGCGCAACCTTCGGAGCGACCTTCTTCCCCGTCCTCTCGATGGTGGATACCGCTCCCTGTTCGAGGGCTACGAGGCGTCGGCGTAGGTCACGGATCAGTCCTTCACGCCGCTTGAGGGCGCTGGCCACATCCTTCGCCGCGAGCTTGCCGTCCGCGATCAGGATGTGAAGGGCATGGGCAGCATGTTCAGCGGTGAACTTCAAAGTCTTTCGAGTCTTCCGTTTCAAGTCGTTCTCCTTTGGAAATGGAGTTTAGAGCGTAAGCCGACGCGTAACATGCGCGGACCTCCTCATCGACTTCAGGAAAGCCGAATAAGACGTTCCCAAATGCGATGAGCCCGCGCGGGGCGGGCTCGTCGGGATCGAAGAGTCGGGTGGTTACTGTTTGTCGTAGACCGACGTGTTAATGACCGCCCGGCCCTTGGAGTCGGTTCCGGTCTGGGTGACCATGAGGGTCTTGCCGTCCTTCGACACGACCACCTTGGAGACGATCGTCGTCTTACCGGCCTTCTTCCAGGTATTCTCGTAGCTGTCGTCGTTGATCTTCTTTGCGGAGGCCATGTCGGCGTCCGGGTTGCCCTCCCACGCGACGTCCTTACCGTCGAACCTCGACACGTATCCGCCGTGAGTGGCCGTTCCGTCGCTGGTCACTCCCTCCGAGGTTAGCCGGATCCCGTCCTGCGTCGACTCGAACCTGACGGTCTGGCTTTTCGGTCCCGGCCCCGGGCTGTACTTGGATTTCGCGGGGTTGAGCTTCCAGGTTCCCAGCCAGTTCTCGCCCGCGAACGCGAGAGAGCTCGAGAGCGCGATGGCGCAACACGCCGCGAGGGACACGATCAGCAGGTTCTTCCGCATGGTCCAGCTCCTTCAAAAAACGATGTAGCAAATTTCGGGACCGAAAAGTCCCGCTTCGGATGGAGGCGGATCATACTCTGTCCGATTCCCCCTCGTGTGTTCCAATCTTCGAACGAGCACATTAGTCTTTTGTACATTGAACCGCGCCCCGCGAAGATATCCAAGTTCTGATAAGCCCCTTCGAATCAGCAATTGATCTCGGGCGCGCGGTGGCACTTGGCTTGCCCTTTAGGCGACAACGCTCGCGCACTTCAGTTCGATCGCACGTGATCGAAGGACTGCCCCATGAAACGTGTCGCACTGAATCCCGGAGACATCTTCGACATCCGGCTCGACATCACCGGCACGGCCCCGGGTCTCCACCACGCGACTGTGGCCCTCGTATCTGAAGGCGCCCTTCCGGGCCTTTGCCGCGGACGTGATCGAGATTTCGTACGCCACCGAGGAGGAGCCAGCCGGCCTGTCCTCCTGAGGAGCGAAGCGACGAAGGCTCCCGTGCTGGTACGCGAAAGTCGTGGGTCGAGTCCGGGATCCTTCGCTGCGCTCAGGATGACAGCGTTGAGCGGCCGAGCCCTTCCCTGTCATGTCGCCTCCGCAACCCGCCGCATTCCGGCCGACCGCCGGGGATTCCGCCCGAGATTTCGCCCCAACCCTCCGGCGCGTTAGGATGCCGTCATCGGGAGGCTGCAATGAGCGGTTGGATCCTCTGGCTGGGACTCGCCGTGCTGGTGACCGCGATTGCCGCGGTGACAGGACTGAAGTCGAGGGGAACGAGGCACGTGGCCGGCACGAAGCTCATGGCCGTGGGGCGTTTCGTCCTCCTGATCCTGATCGTCCTGTTCGCGTACCTCGCGTTCCGGGCGCGTTCCGGCAGTTAGCGCCGCGAGCTCGAGTCCCCCAGTGGCCGCTCGCCGCGCTACGGCCCTCGCCGTCGCGCTCTTCGTCTTCGGGTTTGGCGAGGAGCTCTGGTTTCGCTACCTGCCGGAGTACCTGCGCACGCTCGGAGCGACGGCGTTCGCGGTCGGCCTCTTCGGCACCCTCAAGGACTTTCTGGACGCCGCCTACGCGTATCCGGGAGGACATCTATCCGATCGGTTGGGGACGCGCCGGGCGCTGATCCTCTTCGGCTGCCTGAGCACGGCCGGGTTCGCGATCTTCTGGCGATTCCAGTCGATCGCGGGCGTCTTCCTCGGCCTCTTTCCCGTGATGGCCTGGGCCTCTCTGGGACTTCCGGCGACCTTCTCGCTCGTCGGGGAGGAGATGCAGGGCAGCCGCCGCGTGGTCGGTTTCACCGTCCAGGCGATCCTGAAGCGCCTTCCGATCGTGATCGCGCCGCCCCTCGGCGGCCTGTTGCTCGAGCGGTTCGGCGTAGTGCACGGGATGCGCATCGGGTTCGTGGTGTCGGCTGCACTCTCCGCGGCCATGGTCCTCGGTCTCGCGCGGGCGCTGCGCGAAAACTCGCGTGAGCCGGCCGCCTCGGTCCCGGCGGCGCCGGCCCGGAGGATTCGCCTCCTTCCCGCCCTCCGGCAGCTCCTCATCGCGGACTGCCTGATCCGTCTGTGTGAGGGATTGCCGGAAGTTTTCCTCGTGATCTGGGCCATCGAGATCGTTCACGTCTCCCCCGCCCAGTTCGGCCTTCTCATGTCGGTCCTTATGCTGACCGCGATCGCGTCGTACATCCCGGCCGCCGCGCTCGCCGGCCGCGCGGAGAAGAAGCCGTTCGTCCTCATGACCTATGTGTTCTTCACGCTGTATCCGCTCGCCGTGCTCGCGTCGAGGTCGTTCGGCCTCCTCCTGGTTGCCTACGCGATCGGAGGGCTGAGGGAGATCGGCGAGCCGGCGCGCAAGGCCCTGATCCTCGACCTGGCGGATCCGGAGGCGCGCGGCCGGACGGTCGGCCTCTATTACGCGGCCCGGGGCTTCGCGGTCGCGGGAGCGGCGGCGATCGGAGGAGCGCTGTGGACGATCCGCCCCTCGCTGACGTTCCTCGCCGCGGCCGCGCTGGGAGTGGCCGGAACGCTGTGGGCCGCGTGGAAGCTCCCTTCGGCGACACATCGGACGGAGGGCGGAACATGAAGTGGGTCACGCGAAAGCGAATCCACGTCAATCGGACGGCGACCGCGTGGCTGATCCGGCGGTTTCTCGATCCGGACGCGGAGATTCTCTTCGTCGAGCCGGAGGAGGTCGCCTCGATCCAGAAGAGCGAGTCCGCCATCGGGTTCGACGCGCCGGGCGCCGCGCTTCCCCATGAGGACCCGGTCGGCCGGTGCTCCTTCGAGCAGCTCGTGGCGCAACGGCTGGCGGCCGATCCGGCACTGGCGCGCATGGCGCGGATCGTCCACGGCGCCGACTTTCCCGAGCAGACCCAGACAACACCCGAATCGGCGGGACTCTGGGCGATCAGCCAGGGTTTCACGGACGTCGGGGCGGACGACGAGGACATCCTGAACCGGGCGAGCTTCCTCTATGACTCGCTCTACGCGCACCTGCGGAGGACCTGAGCGGGTTTCACTCGGGGTCGGGTCGCGCGAGCATGTTCAGCGTCGGGCTCTTGACGGGGTCGTTGAAGGCGTCGAGCGCGGCGAAGACGATGCCGTTGTGAAAGAACGTGCGCTCCTCGGCCGCCAGCTCGAGCGCGACGATCCCGTCGTCCAGGGCGACCAGGCTTCCCGCCAGCTGGTTTTCGCGCAACAGCACGTCCGCGATCCGCGCGATCTGCCGAAGGCTCTCGAGCGGCGCGGGCCGATCGTCTTCGACGATTCGAAAAAGCCCGCGTTGCGGCTCGTTGTCGATACCCTTGCAACGAAGCATCGGAGTATCGATTCTATGATTGGCCTGCCCGGCAGGACTCGAACCTGCGACCCTCAGCTTAGAAGGCTGATGCTCTATCCGGGCTGAGCTACGGGCAGCGCGGCACGTATTATCCGCCACCGCGGCGGACTACTCGATCTCGGTCCCGGCGGGCATCGGGTTGGGCCGGGGAGACCGCTCGATCCCCTCGAGCGTCACTTCCGGGATGCCCGCGGCGCGGAGCGCGGCGTTGAGGCGGACGAGGCCGTCGCCGGAGAGCGTCTGCCAGGCGGCGAGCAGCTCCTGCCCGTCCGCCTGCGCGCTCGCGAACCCCTCCCTCTGCGTGACCGTCGGAGCGGCGTCGGCGCCATCCACCGCGACGAGGATCGCGCCGAAGGTCGCCTGGACTCCGGCCAGGCCGCCGGACCGGCCGCGCCGGCCCGCCCCCGCGTCTCCGACCTCGATCCGATGCGCCTGCGCCAGCGCCTCCGCGATCGCCTCGCCCGCCGCCTTCGCGGCCGCGTTCCCGGCCTTGCCCCCGTCTCGCCGCTTGATGAGTTGAGCCCGCAGGGCACGCACCTTCGCGAGGACCTCGAAGGATGAATCCATCGCGCGGCTGACTCCGCGCTGGAACGCGAGCTCACCGGCGAGATCCTCGGGCGCGGCGGACACGCGGGGATCGAGCGCCAACACGAGCGGCTGCTCCGACCGCTTCCCGTTCACGGTGAGGCGCACGGTGTAGCGGCCCGGCACCGCGAGCGGGCCTCGAGGCTCCAGCGGCGTGTCCTCTCCGCGGACGGCGGCGATCGAGTACTCGTACCGGTCCGACCGCGGACGCGGATACCGCAGGTCCCAGACGAATCGGTGATGTCCCGCGGAGACGGGCGGGGGCGCCTGGGGGCGCAGCCACGATTCCGGAAAATAGCGATCGGCTCGGAGCTTCGCGGGCGGGTCGTCGCTCGCGAACGAGCGCACCGCGTCCCCGTGGTCGTCGAGGATCTCCAGGCGGAGCGCCGATCGCGCCGGCTCTCTCAGGAGGTAGTCGATGACCGCGCCCGCGGGCGGGTTCTGTCCCGCCGGGGTCTCCGGCGGGAGCGGAGTGTCCCGGTTCTGGTTGGCGCGGACGCGAATCGCCGGCGACGGCGCGAACAGCTGCGCGGGCGCCGAAGCCGCCGCCGGCGTGAGCTGGCGAAGCGGCGAGACGTCGTCGAGAACCCAGAGCGCGCGGCCCTGGGTCGCCGCGACGAGATCGGAGCCGTGCACCTGAAGGTCCCCCACCCAGCAGGTGGGAAGATTCTGCTGCAGGGACTGCCAGTGGCCGCCGTCGTCGAACGAAACCGAGACGCCGGCGTCCGTTCCCGCGTAGAGCAGTCCGCTACGAACGGGATCCGCGCGGACGACGGTCGTAAAGCGGGAGGCGGGCAACCCGGCCCCGATCTCCTTCCAGGTCTCCCCCCAGTCGCGCGTCCGGTAGACGTGCGGTGTGAAATCGTCGAGACGATGGGTGTCCACCGCGGCGTACGCCACGCCGGGTTCCCGCTTCGAGAGGTCCAGAGTCGCCACCTTCCCCCAGACGGGAAGCCCGCCGGGAGTGACGTTCTTCCAGGTCTTGCCGCTGTCCCTCGTGAGCTGGATCAAGCCGTCGTCGGTGCCGACCCAGATCTCCTTCTCGTCGGCCGGCGAGAGCGCGATCGTGAAGACGACCCCGAACCCGCAGGGCCGAGCGGTCGCGACGGTGACCTCGCCGTCGCAACCCGGAGTCCCGGGCTCCGCGCCCGTGAGGTCCGGGCTGACCTTCTCCCAGCTGTTTCCGTGGTCGAGGGAGCGCAGCAGGTACTGCGCGCCCGTGTACAGGGCGTGCGTCGGCCCACGCGAGGCGACGAGCGGAAAGATCCAGGTCCATCGCAGGCCGGCGCCCGTGGGCCGGCGCCCGTAGGTGCTCTCGACCGCGGGCGAGATGTTGCGCACCGCCCCCGTGCGGAAATCGAACCGCGTGATCGTGCCGCCCAGTCCGGTGCCGTACACGATCTGCGGATCCACGGGATCGGGCACGTCCCAGCCGCGCTCCTCGCCGCCGACCGGGCGCCAGTCGCGGAACGTGATCGCGCCGTAGTCGCTGCGGCTCGTCGTCCCCGCGGTGCCGCTGTCCTGCTGGCCGCTGTAAATCCAGTAAGGAAAACGATCGTCGGTCTCGACATGGTAGAACTGGCCGGTCGGCTGGTTGTACCAGTCGCTCCACGTGCCGCCGCCGTTGACGGTGACGACCGTTCCCTGGTCCGCCGCCGTAACCATGAACTCGGGATGCTTCGGGTTGATCCACAGGAAGTGGTAGTCGTCGCCTCCCGGTGCGCCCTTGAAAAACTCGAGAGTCTTGCCGCCGTCCCGGGATCGGCGGATCGATTGCCCGGTCAGGTAGATCGTGTCGCGTTTCGCCGGATCGGGAGTGACGCGGTTCATGTAACTCGACGCGAGGCCCGGAGTCGCGTTGACGAGCGCCCACGTCGCGCCCGCGTCGTCGGATCGATACAGTCCCGCGACGCCGGCCCCCTCGGTGGGTGGCGCAGCATCCACGAGAGCCCAGACGCGTCCGCCCCGCCCGGCCGCCAGGCCGATCCGGCCGAGCGGGCCCGAGGGCAGGCCTCCGCCCTTCAGCCGCGACCACGTGCGCCCGCCGTCTGAGGACTTGTAGATCCCGCTGCCGGGTCCGGCGGTGGGCAGGAAGTACGAGAGCCACGGATAGTTTCTCGCCTGCCACAGCGAGGCGTAGACGACCGCCGGGTTGTCCGGATCGGCCGCGAGGTCCGCGCCGCCGGTCTCCTCGTCCACGAAGAGCGCGTGGGTCCACGTCCGGCCGCCGTCCTGCGTGCGGAAGATCCCCCGCTCCTTGTTGGGGCCGAAGATGTGGCCGAGGGCCGCGACGAGGACGACGTTGGCGTCGCGAGGGTCCACGAGGATGCGACCCACGGCGCGTGTGGCGTTGAGTCCGATGTGGGTCCACGTCTTGCCGCCGTCCCCCGATCGGAACACGCCGTCCCCCGAGGCGATGTCGTAGCGCGCCTGGATCTGCCCGGTGCCCGCGTAGATGACGCGGGAGTCCGACGGGGCGACCGCCAGCGCTCCGATCGAGGCCGCGGACTCGCGATCGAAGATCGGGCTCCAGGTCCGGCCGGCATCCTCCGTCTTCCAGACGCCTCCCGCGGCGGCGCCGAAGTAGGCGGTCGACGGCGCGTCGGGAACCCCTTCCGCGCACGTCGCCCATCCTCCCCGGAACGGGCCGACCAGCCGCCAGCGCATGTCCTGGTAGAGCGACGGATCGAAGGGCTGGGCCGCGGCCGACGCCCGAAGGCCTCCGACGCAGAGGATCGCCCAGATGATCGCGCGGAGGATGAAACGACTTCGCGGCATGGTGTCTCCCACTCTGGAAGCGGACTCGGAGCCGCTCAAAGTATTCCACGACCCGGGATCCCTCGCTTCCCTCGGGATAACTGGACGCGCGACATCGCGCGCGCCTTACTTGGGCTTGGAATAATGCTGGAGCGTCAGCACCTCGTCGAGCTCGCCGATGTACACGAAGACGTACACCCACTTTCCGTTGCGCTTCTCCGCGACCGTGGAGAAGCGGCCCTGGATGGTCCGGGGCTCCTTGCCGTTCTTGGGCTCGAGGCGCATCGTGACGTCTCCCCAGCCGGCCGAGAGATTCGCCGACTGGACGTAGTGCGCGTCCTTGAGGCTTCCCGCGGTGACCTTGTTGGCCTCGAGAACCGAGTTCCACTTGAACCGGATCTCCTCCTGGACGCGGGCCGCCTTCTCCCCCGGCGGGAAGAGCACGGCGTCGGACGCGTAGAGCTTCATCACGCCTTCGATGTCTCCCGCCTGGAGCGCCTTCAGGAAGGACTCGTTGAGCTGCTGGACTCCGCCGGAGCCCGCGGCCGCCGCGTTTGGAGCGGCCTCGAGCGCATCCGCCACTCCCGCCCAACAAAGGAAGAACAGGATCGCCGGGATGGACCGTTTCATGACTGCCTTTCCGCGGATCTTCTCCGCCGCTTCGGATTCTCTCCCGGCCACCAGTTCCACTGGCCGGCCAGCCGGAGCAGCGCGGGGCCGATCACCATTCGGACGACCGTCGCGTCCAGCAGCACGGCCACGGCCAGCACGAAGCCCAGCATTTGAACCGGCAGAAAAGATCCCATCGCAAACGAGGCGAACACGGCGATCATGATCGACCCCGCGCTGGTGATGACGCTGCCGGTCCTCGCCAGTCCCTCCACGATGGCCTCCGCCTCGGGAAGCCCGGATCGCCGCGCCTCCGCGACCCGGGACACCAGGAACACCTCGTAATCCATCGAGAGCCCGAAGACGATGCAGAAGGCCAGGATGGGCACGATCGTAAAGACTCGATCCGTTCCCCCTTCGAGCCCGAAGAGCTCCACGCCGTGCCCCTCCTGGAACACGAGCACGAGCGCTCCAAACGCCGCGGCGACCGTCAGGAGATTGAGCGTGACGGCCTTGGCGGCCACGAGCAGCGATCGGAATCCCGAGAAGAGAGCCAGGAACGTCACTCCCATCACCAGCCAGATGACCGAATGGAAGCGGCCGGAGATCGCGTCCTCGAACTGGGCGTTGGCCGCGGGCAGCCCGCCCACCCGGACCGCGGCACCGGACAGCCCCGTCGATGCGGCGGCGGCGGACTGGAGCGAACGCGCGAGCTCTTCCCCCTCCGCTCGAATCTCCAGCGGGTCTCGCGAACGGATCGCCGGCAGCACCTCGAAGAGAACGGAGCGCTCGTCCGCGGAGATCAATCCGTCGCGCTCCATGTCTCGAAGCCGCTGCCGCGTCAAGCCGAGCGAGCCTTCCTTGACCGGCGAAAGCACGCGCGCGATGCGCGGATCGCTCCGCAGCGCCGCCGAGAGCCTGCGAGTCGCCATCCAGCCTTCGGGGCTGCCGACCGGATAGCCCTTCGGCAGATCCAACAGCACGCGCAGCGACTGGATGACGTTTCCGCGGCCCATGTCTTCCATCCGCTGCACCGCCAGCACGGATTCGGGATTGGACGGCAGCCAGTCGCCACGCACCGATCCGGTCTTCATGCGCGAGGCCTGAAGAGCCAGCAGGAGGACGGGCGCTCCCCCGAGGAGCAGCGCGGTCCATGGCCGCCGGATCACGCGATCGCCCCATTTTCGCCAGCGAGCCGAGCCGTGCTCGTGAAGCGAGGTGTTCCGGCGCACGACCCGGCCCGCGTCCACAGCGGGGCCCAGGATCGCGAGAATCGCCGGCAGGAGCGTGAGCGCCAGCAGAAGCGTGAAGAAGGTCACCATCAGGCCGGCGGCGCCGATCGAACGGAAGTCCGCCGTCGGCATCGTCAGCAGCGCCCCGAATCCGATCATGACCGTCAGCGCGGACATCAACAACGTCTGCCCTGCGCGCGGCAGGCAATCCTCCACGGCGAGGTCCGGTGAGTGTTTGCGTGCCAGCGACTCGCGGAATCGGCTCACGAGCAGGAGCGCATAGTCGATGCCGAGGCCGAGGCCGATCATCGATGCGATGTTCTCCACGAAGATTGACAGGTGCAGGGAGCGGGCGAGCAGCGCCGCGACACCCAGCGTGATGAGGACCGAGAGGATTCCCATAGCTACCGGCAGGAGAGAGGCGACGATCGAACCGAAGGCCGTCAACAACAAGAGGAGCGCGACGGGCAGCGCTCGCCGTTCGGCCGCCCATGCATCCTCGGAGGAGGCCGCGCGGACGTCGACGTTCAGGGGTATCTCCCCGGTCCAGCCGAGATCCGCCCCCAGGTAGCGGCCCGCCAACCGGGCTCGCGCCGCCGCGGTCGCCCGGCGCAGCGGGACCATCAGGTTCTCCGCGGGATCCTTGCCGGTGTCGATGCCGACGAGGAGGAAGCTCCCCCCGTGCCCGCGAAAGACGGGATCCGCCGAATCGAGATACGAGATCGTTCCCGCGACCCCCGGCACGGACTTCACGGCCGCGACGACCTCTTCGAGGGCCGCTCGCCCCTCCGGAGTCTCCGGATCGGGCAGGCCATTGATCACGAGCACCAGCCGGTGAACGAATCGGGAGTGAAAACGGTTCGCCAGGTCGCGATCCACGGTGGCCGCAGGGCTTTCCTCCATGCGGACTCCGACCTGCAGTCGGCTTCCGACGGTTCGCGCCTCCGGCACCAGGACCGCGACGACGATCGCCCAGACCAGCAGAATCCAGACTCGGCCGCGCCGAACCAGCCGGGCCAGGTGCGCGAGCGCGCCCGCGACGGCGTTACCGCGGAACACGCGTTCTCGTGAGATCACGGCGCGACGCGCCGAAGCAGGTCAGATCGGAAATCAGAGATCCTCGATCCGGAGCGGGACGTCCGCGTCCTTCCAGGCGGCGTCGGACAGCGCCCGCGCCCAGGCCGCGTCGGCCGACCTTCCCTGCGCCTCGAGGCTCTTCTGAAGACCCAGTAGGGAATGGGGATTGCGAGGGTTGCGTTCCAGATCCGCGCGGAAGATCCTCTCGGCGTCGGCCGCGCGTCCTTCGCGCAACAGGGCCGCTCCGTAGGACTCGCGAACCGGGTAATACCAAGCGGGCGGCTCGTCGTAGGCCAGAGCATCCTCGGCGGAGACGGCTTTCTCCCAGCTTTCCTGCGCGGCGCCTCGATCGGCGTTGCCTTCCGCGATTCTCGCATCGAGGACGGCGGAGGCGACGGCAAGGAGTGCGGCGGCCGAATTCTGCGGACCAGCCAGCGTGTCGGCCGGGAGGGCGCCCCGAGCGACGGCGAACGCGTCGCGCAGCGCGGCGGCCGTGCTTTTGTCTCCACTCGCGACCGCAGCCATCGCGCGGGCATAAAGCCACGTCGCGCGCAGGAGGGGCAGCTTGGGCCCCGGGTCCTCCATCTTCCGGATCTCGTCCCACTTGTGGAATCGAAGCGCCACGAAGATCGGCTGTAGGAGGAATCCCTCGAGCATGGGAACGCTGGCGACTCCCGGAAGAACGCCGGCGAATAGAACCGCCGCCGCTTTCTTCGCCTCGCTCGAGCGGCCCCCCATCGCGGCCGCCGCGGACTGAAAGTGCACGTTGTGGGAGTAATACATCATCGGATACATCCCCTGCGCCCCGGTCTCGCGGATGTACTTGCGGTCGATCTCTGCCGCGAGGGCGTTGATCCGCTCGGCCGCCAGGTAACTGCCCGTACGAAAGTAGATGTGAGCCGGCATGTGAACCAGGTGACCCGCGGACGGGACCAGTGTCTCGAGACGGGCCGCCGATGGCAGCGCCCGCTCGGGATGGCGGGAGGCCTCCACCGCGTGGATGTAGTAGTGGTTGGCGCCCGGGTGGTCCGGGTCGCGCCTCAAGACCGACTCGAGAACCGCGACGATTTCCTCGGTCCCCTCCTCGGGCGTCCCGTCGGCGCGGTAGAGCTTCCATGGACGGATGTTCATACCGCTCTCGGCGAAGAGCGTCGCGGCGTCCAGATCGTCCGGGTACTTCTCGGTAAGAGCCTGCATCGCCGCGTGATAGTCGCGCGCCGCGGAGGATCGATCCGCGGACTCGGGGTCCGCCGCGTAGCGCTTCGCCAGCGCCTCGACGTAGGCTCGTTCGTTCTCCGCGCCCGAGGCCGAGAGCACGAGCGCCTTTTCGACTTCGACGCGCGCCCCCCGAAGACGCTGCGACTCCGGGGCAGGATCGTTGTAATTGGCTCCCATCGCGAGCGCCATTCCCCACCGGGGCATCGGCGACTTCGGATCGAGTTGCGCGGCCCTCTCGAAGGAACGGATCGCCTCCTCGTGGTTGAATCCGAAGAGGAGCGTCATTCCCTGATCGAAGAACTTCTGGGCTTCTGCGCTGGAAGTCGCGATCGGATGGCGATGCGCGCCGAGTCCGGCCATCAGGGTCGCGGGATTCCGCGGTGAGGGCGAGTCGGCTGCATGCTGCGCTAAAGCCGTTGCGCACACGGCGGCGGCCGCGAGCCACGAGACGAGTCGCTTCGCCATGCGATCCCTCCTCTCCGACGAGGACAGGATTCTAATTCGTTATGGAGGGAAAGCGCAGGCGGGCAATTCGTGCTCGCAGCGCTTCGGGGGTGAGCGCGGGCATCGAGCAGCGGCCGTTGGCGCAGACGAAGGCGGCGGCGGAGTCGAGGTCCGGAAACTCGACGTCGAGATTCGGCAGGGCTCCCTCCCGGCGGTCCCAGAGCTCGACCCGCTTGTAGGCGTCCGGATCCGACAGTGCGGCCGCGAGCAGCGCCCGGGCGCCGGGGTCCTCTCGACGGCCGACCACGGTGAAGTGCGGCGGCGAAGCGGCGCGCTCCGAATCCGCGAGCAGGACCGAGGCCGTCGAGAACTTCCGGGCGATCTCGGGCAGGACGAGGAAGGCCATGGACGTGTCGGCGAGGCGCCGCCACGCGTCCTCCCCCGTGTACTGGAAGAGCAGGTTCGCGAAGCGCGCCGCGGCGACGTTCTCGTCCCTCTGCGCGCGTGGAGGAGCGAAGCGGCTCCGCGGGACCGCGGTGATCAGGCCGGCTGTTCCCTCGGCCGTGAACGTCTTCGCGAGAAAACCCGCCGTCTCGCGGGCGCGCGCCAGCCACGCGCGGTCCCCCGTCGCCGCCCAAAGCGCGAGGAAGGCCCGGCCGGCGGCCACGGAGTCGCCGAGGTAGGGGCCCGAGGAGTCGGCCGCGTCGTGCCGAAACCCTCCGCCGGGAAGCGCGCGGTTGGCCACGATCCAGCGCGCCGCGGACAGGCCCTCCTCGAGGAGCGCGTCGTCCGCGGTCACCGCATACAGGTTCACGAGGGCGCTCGACATCCACGCGGTCTCGCGCGCGTAGAGGTGCGTGTCCACGCGCGGGATCCCGAGCCGGCGGCGCCCCGCGTCGTCGAGCGCGTAGTACTCCCCCGCGTGCTCCCCGGCGACCAGGTCCGCGTCCTGGCTGACGAAGTAGGCGCCGTCCGGGCTCGCGAGGAACGCGCGCACGTAACGCAAGATGTCGCGCGCCGCCTGGAGATCGGCGGGGTCGTGCCACTGCGCATACGCGGCCGCGTAGACGCGGATCCCCTCCGCCTGAAACTGCAGCAGCTTCTCGAAATGGGGATGGCTCCAGTCGCCGCCGTCGGAGTACTGGTAGAGGCCGCCCCACACCGGATCGATCAACGCGCGCGCCCGATCGAGGGTCTCCCGGGCCATCCGCCGCGCGTCCGCGTCGCCCTCGCGGGCCCGCGCCAGGCAGTATTCGACGCTGTCCCAATCCAAATACTTCTTCGAGAAGCCCCAGCCGCCGCGGTCGCGGTCGTAGCGTTGAGAGAGCAGCGATGACAGCTCCCGGCGCAGATCCGCCGAGAGCGCGATCGCCGAGGGCGCCAGCGTGCCCTCCGGCCGGACCGACGGACCCGGCGTCGGGTCCGCCACGACCCCTTCGAGCAGCGACCGCATCCTCTCCGGGGGGATGTATCCCGCGAACTTGACCAGCTCCCGGCCCCGGGAGTCGAAGATAACGGTCGCCGGCCAGCCGTAGTCTTCGTAGCGATTGGACAGGTCGGGCCGCGCGTCCTGATCCACCCGCAGGGCCACGAAGTGCTCCCGGATCTGCCGGACGACCTCCGGATCACGGTAGGTCGTCTCCTCCATGACGTGGCACCAGTGGCACCAGACGGCGACCAGGTCCAGGATCACCAGCCGCTGCTCGCTTCCGGCACGCTCGAAGGCCGCCTCGGACCATCCCTGCCACGGGATTTCCGCCGGTTTCTCCCCGGGGGTGGCCAGCGCCGCCGCCGAGAACAGCAGGCCGATCAAGAGCTTGGCAGAAAGCGAGGGCTTCATCACGTCTCCGGAAGTACGGGGGCGGCCATGGCCCCGGATCTGTGCGGAATCCCGTCACTGTAGTATGCGTTGCGCTCTGACGGCCCCATCGGCGGCCGGCGCTTCACGGAGGTTTCACCCATGCGTTTTCCCAAGCTCGCCCTGGCCCTCGCCCTGTCGGTTCTCGCGGGCCCGCTGTTCGCGGGACCCCAGGCCCCCCAGGCCGCCGCGAAGCCGAAGGCCCCGCCCCGCAAGGCCGCCTCGTCCCCGCCCGCGGCCGCGGCGGGTCAGCCGGAGCGCGTGACGTCCGTCGAGGGCATCACCGAGTACCGCCTGGCCAACGGCCTGAGCGTGCTCCTCTTTCCCGATCCGACCAAGCCGACGATCACGGTCAACGTCACCTACAAGGTCGGCTCGCGGCACGAGAACTACGGCGAGACCGGGATGGCCCACTTGCTCGAGCACATGCTCTTCAAGGGATCTCCGAGCCACGCGAATATCCCCCAGGAGCTGACCGCTCACGGAGCGCGGCCGAACGGCTCGACCTGGTACGACCGCACCAACTACTTCGAGACGTTTCAGGCGAGCGACGTGAACCTGAAGTGGGCCCTCGATCTCGAGGCGGACCGCATGGTCCATTCGTTCGTGGCGAAGAAGGATCTCGACAGCGAGATGACGGTCGTGCGCAACGAGTTCGAGATGGGCGAGAACGATCCCGCGTCGATCCTGGAGGAGCGCGTCCTGTCCACGGCGTTTCTCTGGCACAACTACGGCAAGTCCACGATCGGCGCGAAGTCCGATCTCGAGAACGTGCCCATCGATCGGTTGCAGGCCTTCTACCGGATGTACTACCAGCCGGACAACGCCGTCCTGCTTGTCGCCGGGCGCTTCGACGAGGGAAAGACGCTCGAGCTCATCCGGCAGACGTTCGGCAAGATTCCCCGGCCCACCCGCGCGCTGCCGCGGATCTATACGCTCGATCCCACGCAGGACGGGGAACGTGACGTCACGCTCCAGCGCGTGGGCGACGTCCAGGCCCTCGCCGCCGCGTACCACGTCCCCTCGGGGTCGCACGCCGACTCCGGAGCCGTGAGTCTCCTGACCGAGATCCTGACCGACACGCCGTCGGGGCGCCTCTACAAGGCCCTCGTCGAGACGAAGAAGGCGACTTCGGTCGGCGGCTATTTCATGGAGCTGCACGACCCGGGCTTCGTGATCTTCTCCGCCGAGGCCCGTCAGGACCAGCCGCTCGCCGACGCGCGCTCGACCCTGCTCCAGACGATCGATGCGGCCGCGGCCACCTCCGCGATCACGAAGGAAGAGGTCGAGCGCGCCCGCGCCACCCTGCTCAAGAACATCGACCTGATGCTCAACAGCGCCGACCGTGTCGGGCTCCAGCTCTCGGAGTTCATCGGGCAGGGCGACTGGCGGCTCTTCTTCATCCATCGCGACCGCATCCGCAAGGCGAGCCTCGAAGACGTCCAGCGGGTCGCCGCGGCGTTTCTCAAGCCTTCGAATCGCACCGTCGGCGTCTTCGTGCCCACCGCGAAGCCGGATCGCTCCGAGATCCCGCCGCCGCCTGTCCTGGCCGACGTCGTGAAGGACTACAAGGGGGACGCGGCCATCGCCGCCGGCGAGGCGTTCGATCCCTCGCCCTCCAACATCGAGTCGCGCACCAGGCGCTCCGAGCTGCCCAACGGCCTGAAGATCGCCCTCCTCTCGAAGAAGACCCGCGGCGGCACCGTCGTGGCGACGATGACGCTGCACTTCGGTGACGAGAAGAGCCTCATGGGGAAATCGACGGCTGCGGACATCGCCGCCGACATGCTCATGCGGGGCACGGACAAGCACACTCGTCAACAGATCAAGGACGAGCTGGACCGCCTCAAGGCGAGGATGACGGTCGGCGGGCGGGCCACGCAGGCCACGCTCACCGTCGAAACGATTCGCGAGAGTCTTCCCGCCGTCCTGCAGCTCGCCGCGGAGATCCTGCGCCAGCCCGCCTTCCCCGCCAGGGAATTCGAGTCGCTCCAGGGGGAGAACCTGGCCCAGATCGAGCAGCAGAAGAGCGAGCCCGACGCGATCGCCTCCAACTTCTACCAGCGGCACATGAGCGACTACCCGAAGGGCGACGTGAGGTACGTGGAGACCTTCGACGAGAGCCTCGCGGACTACAAGGCCGCCACGCTCGATGACGCCCGGAAGTTCTATGGCGGATTCTTCGGGGCCTCGAACGCGGAGCTCGCGATCGTCGGGGACTTCGACGAGGCCGACGTCTCGCGACTCGTCGCGGATCTCCTGGGCGGCTGGAAGAGTCCCGCTCCCTTCACGCGAGTCCCGTCGCTCTACCAGGAGGCGGCGCCCGTGAACAAGACGCTCGGAGCGCCCGACAAGGCCAACGCCTTCTTCATCGCGGGACAGAACGTCGCGATCCGCGACGACGACCCGGACTATCCCGCGCTCGTTCTGGGCAACTACATGCTGGGCGGCGGATTCCTGAACTCCCGCCTCGCGGTCCGGATCCGTCAGAAGGACGGCCTCTCATACGGCGTGGGCTCGCAGTTCTCGGCCTCGCCCCTGGACAAGTCGGGAGCGTTCACGACCTTCGCGATCTACGCGCCGCAGAACGCGGCGAAGCTCGAGAAGGCGTTTCGCGAGGAGATCGCCCGGGTCCTCAAGGACGGCTTCGAGGAGAAGGAGATCGCGGAGGCCAAGTCCGGCTGGCTGCAGTCTCGGCAGGTCTCGCGCGCCCAGGACGCGCCGCTCGCCCGCACCCTGGCCGGGAATCTCTATCTCAAGCGAACCCTGGCCTGGGACGCCGACCTCGAGAAGAAGGTGACGGCGTTGACCGCGGAGCAGATCCTCGCCGCGATGCGGCGCCATCTCGACCCCTCGAAGATGACGATCGCCAAGGCGGGAGACTTCGAGAAGAGCGGCGGGGTCGGGCCCGTCAAGTAGGAAGGCCGGCCCGGATATCATTCCCGGATACGCCGGCTCGAGCCGGTGGGGAGTGACGATGACGAAACCGCGATTCCGGATCGCCGCGCTCTGTTCTCTCATCACGGTGTTCCTGGCGCCGGGGAGCAGCGCGCGCGCGGCGGATCCTCCGACCGCGAAGAAGGTGCCGAAGATGGTTACCGTGAACGGCGACACCCTGAAGGACGATTACTTCTGGCTGCGGGAGCGCGACAAGCCCGAGGTCCGGGCCTACCTCGAATCCGAGAACGCCTACGCGGACTCGTTCATGAAGCCGACGGAGGCCCTCCAGAAGGTCCTCTACGACGAGATGCTCGGCCGCATCAAGGAGACGGACCTCTCCGTGCCGTACCGCGAGAAGGGCTATTTCTATTACTCGCGCACCGAGAAGGGAAAGCAGTATCCGATCTACTGCCGCAAGAAGGCGAGCCTCGAAGCGCCCGAGCAGGTCTACCTCGACGTCAACGAGCTCGCGAAGGGCCAGCGCTTCATGAGCGTCGCGGCCCGGGTCTTTACCGACGACGGGCGCTTCCTCGCCTACACGACCGACGACACCGGATTCCGCGACTACACGCTCTGGATCAAGGACATGTCCAGCGGCAAGCTGCTCTCCGAGAAGATCGAGCGCGTCACCTCCGTGGCGTGGGCGCCGGACAACAAGACTCTCTTCTACGCGACGACCGATCCGGCCAAGCGGCCCTACCGGCTCTATCGCCACGCGGCCGGCACCGATCCCTCGAGCGACGCGCTTCTGTACGAGGAGAAGGACGAGCGGTTCCGCGTGGGCGTTTTCCTCTCACGCAGCGGCGGGTATCTCTTCTTTCCGGTGTCGAGCCACACGACCTCGGAGTGGCGATATCTGCCCGCGTCCAGCCCGTCGGGTGAAATGCGCGTGATCGCGCCCCGGCAGGCCGACCACGAGTACTCGGTCGATCATCGCGGCGATCTCTTCTACATCCAGACGAACGACCAGGGCCGCAACAACCGCCTCGTCACCGCTCCGGCCGCGGACCCGCGCCGCGAGAACTGGAAGGAGCTCGTCCCGCATCGCGACGACGTCATGCTGGAGGACTTCGACCTGTTCGCGAAGTGGACGGTGCTCTACGAGCGCCAGGACGCGCTGCCGCGCATTCGCGTCCGGAACGAGGCCTCCGGGGAGAGCTATCGGGTGGACTTCCCGGAGGCGATCTACTCGGCGGGCCCGCAGAACAACCACGAGTTCGACACGAGCGCTCTGCGAATCGAGTACGAGTCCTTCACGACGCCGCCGTCGGTCTACGACTTCGACATGGCAACGAAGGAACGCAAGCTCCTGAAGCAGCAGGAGGTGCTCGGCGGCTACGACTCCTCGCGGTACACCTCCGAGCGCCGCTATGCCACTGCCACCGACGGCACCCGCGTGCCGATCTCGCTCGTCTACAAGAGAGGATTCGTCGCCGACGGGAAGGCGCCGATGCTCCTGACCGCCTACGGCTCCTACGGCGCTCCGAGCGACGCGGGGTTCGACTCCCGCGTCGTGAGCCTGCTTGACCGGGGCGTCGTCTACGCCGTGGGGCACATCCGGGGCGGAGGCGACCTCGGCAAGAAGTGGCACGACCAGGGACGGATGATGTCGAAGAAGAACACCTTCACCGATTTCATCGCCGTCGCGGAGTCCCTCGTCGCCGACAAGTACACCTCGAAGGATCGGCTCGTCATCGAGGGAGGGTCCGCGGGCGGGCTCCTGATGGGCGCCGTCACGAACATGCGCCCGGACCTCTTCAAGGCGGTCGTGGCGCGCGTGCCCTTCGTCGACGTGATCAACACGATGATGGACGAGTCACTTCCGCTGACCGTCGGCGAGTTCGAAGAGTGGGGCAACCCGAAGATCAAGGAGCAGTACGAGTATATGAAGTCGTACAGCCCCTACGACAACCTTGCGGCCAAGGCGTATCCCTCGATGCTGGTGAAGACTTCCTTCGACGATTCGCAGGTCATGTACTGGGAGCCGGCGAAGTACGTCGCCAAGCTGCGGACGCTCAAGACCGACAAGAACCCGCTCATCTTCAAGATCAACATGGCGGGAGGCCACGGCGGATCCTCGGGCCGGTACGACCGGCTGAAGGAGACCGCGTTTGACTTCGCGTTCGTGCTGAACCAGGTGGGAATCGAGAACTAGCGGTTCCCCCGCGTCGCGCGCCGCGGATCGTTCTAGGCCCAGTCGACGTCGATCGCGGGAGCGCTCCTCAGGGTCTGCATCACGACGCAGTATTGCTCCGTCTTCTCGCGCAGCGCGCGGAGCTGATCCGGCGTTGCGCCGGGCGCGGTGACGGCGAACCGAACGCGAATGTCCTCGAAGCCGACGGGGGTCTCCCGGGAAAGGCCGAGCGTGCCCCGGAGGTCCAGGTCTCCGTCCACGGTGACCTCGATCCGCTCCGTGGGTATCGCCATCGCCGCCGCCACCATCTGGCAGGTGATCTGAGCGCAGGCCGCGAGCGCGCCGAGGAGAAGATCTCCGGAGCAGCCGGCCGTGCCCTCCCCTCCCACCCCGCTGTGCGCCTGCGCGGCATACGCCGCGCGGCCGATGTCGACGGAACACGCGATCGGGGCGGAGGCCTCGCTCGCCCGCGCCCGCAAGGTAATCCGAGACGCATCGGGGTCGGCGCGGTATCGGTCCTTGAGCGGTTTCTGAAGAGATCGGACATCCATGGCGGACCTCCTTCAATCCTGGGCGCCTTCGGCCGAAGAGTGTAGTCTCCCGCAGTTGCTGACCCCGGGCTCGCGCCTCGGTCCCTACGAGATCCTCGCGCCGATCGGCGCCGGGGGAATGGGAGAGGTGTACCGGGCGAGGGATCCGCGACTGGGACGCGAAGTCGCCATCAAGGTGTTGCCGGCGTCATTCTCGCAGGACGGCGACCGCCTCCGCCGCTTCGAGCAGGAGGCCAAGGCCGCGGGAGTCCTCAACCATCCCAACATCACCGCGGTCTACGACATCGGGATGCACGACGGCGCCCCGTACGTCGTCCAGGAGCTGCTGGAGGGCGAGACGCTTCGCGCCGCGCTCGCCACCGGCCGTCTCTCGACGCGCAAGGCGATCGACTACGCGCTCCAGATCGCCCACGGACTCGCGGCCGCCCACGACAAGGGCATCGTCCACCGGGACCTGAAGCCGGAGAACCTCTTCGTCACCGACGGAGGCCGCGTCAAGATCCTCGACTTCGGGTTGGCGAAGCTCACCCAGGTCGGAGAGGGGTCCGGCCCCCAGACCAACCTTCCCACCGCCGCCGGAACCGAGCCCGGCGTCGTCATGGGGACGCTCGGCTACATGTCGCCCGAGCAGATCAAGGGCAAGCCGGCCGACGCGCGGTCGGACATCTTCTCCTTCGGCGCGATCCTCTACGAGATGCTCTCCGGCAAGCGCGCGTTCCACGCGGACTCCGCCGGCGAGACGATGGCGGCGATCCTCAAGGAGGAGCCGGCGGATCTCTCCGTCACCAACCAGCCCATCTCGCCCGGCGTCGAGAGAATCGTGCGCCACTGCCTCGAGAAGAACCCCGAGCAACGGTTCCACTCCGCGCACGACCTCGCCTTCGACATCGAGGCGCTGTCGGGAACGACCGGGCAGACCGCGGCGGCCTCGGGACCGGTGCGATTGCCGCGCGTACGCTCGCTCGTTCCGATCCTGCTCCTCGGCCTCGGAGCGATCGCGGGCGCGGCGATAACGTTCTTCGGCCTGCGTAGCGGGCGGACGGCCGCCACCGCCCCGGCGGCGCGCCCGTCCTACCGGCGGCTGACCAACCTCTCGGGCGCCGAGAATTCCCCCGCGCTCTCTCCCGACGGCCAGACGCTCGCGTTCATCCACCGTTCGGAGAATCGCGCGCACGTGTGGGTGCAGCGGGTCGGCGGCCACAAGCCGATCGACCTGACGCCGGATTGCGATCGCACCAGCTACTCCCCGGCCTTCTCGCCCGACGGGAGTCTCATCGCCTACGGCTCGCGGTGCGGCGACGGGGGAATCTTCATCATGGGAGCGAGCGGGGAAAACATCCGCCGGGTCACGTCATTCGGGTCCGAGTCGGCCTGGTCCTCCGACGGCCGCGAGCTGGTTTTCTCGACCGAGCCCGTCGCCAACCCCTACGGCCGGATGGGCACGAGCGAGATGTGGCGCGTCGCCATCGGCGGCGGGGAGCCTCGGAAGATCTACGCCGAGGACGCCATCCAGCCGAGCGTTTCTCCCCATGGACTGCGCATCGCTTTCTGGGCGCTGCCGGTCGGCGGGAGCCAGCGGGATATCTGGACGATCCCGTACAAGGGCCTCGCCCCAGGCGAAAAGCCGGTTCCGGCCACGCAGGATCCGGCCGTGGACTGGAGCCCGGTCTGGTCTGCGGACGGCAAGGCTCTCTACTTCCTGAGTAACCGCGATGGCGCGATGAACCTCTGGAAGGTCCCGATCGACGAAGCGAGCGGGAAGACGCTCGGACCGGCGGTGCCCGAGAGACTCCCCGCGCGCGAGGTGGGGGGCTTCGCCCTCTCGCGCGACGGTCGGGTCGCCGCGTACGTCGACCGAGCGATCACGTACTCGATCGATCGGATGACGTTCGATTCCGTGGGCGGCCTCGTGGGAAGGCCCGAGGAGATCTACGAGAGCTCGCAGGAAATGGCGGATTTCGACGTCTCGCCGGACGGAACGATGTTCGCCTTCGATTCGCGAGGGAGCGCGCAGGACGACATCTTCGTCGTGCAGTCCGACGGAAAGGGCCTCCGCCAGCTCACGGACGACGCCTACCGCGACCGCCACCCGGTCTTCTCGCCCGACGGCCACCGCCTCGCTTTCCATTCCGACCGCAGCGGGCACTACGACATCTGGACGATCGCGACCGACGGCAGCAATCTCGCGCAGCTCACGAAGACGACCGGTGACACGATCATCGAGCCGCTCTGGTCGCCGGATGGCCGATTCCTCGCGGTCAACAGCGGAAGAAGATCCACCGTCGTGGCTCTCGACGAAAAGGGAGTGCTCGCCCGAATGCAGCAGCTTCCCGAGCCGGCGCCCCACTCCTTCGCGCTCCCGCTGGCGTGGACCGCCGACGGCAAGCGCCTGATCGCCGCAATCTCGCGGCTGCCCGACCGCGAGACGCTCGGCCTGGTCTTCTACTCCCCGGACACGAACACACTTTCGGAACCGCTGCGCGGCATCACGACGAGGGGAAACGCTCGCCGGGGCGGATTCCTCGGCAACCGGCTGGTCTACATCGACGTCGACGGCGTTCACGTCGCCGATCCTTCCGCCGGAATCGATCGGCTGGTCGTGCCGTACACCGACGTCGGGCGGTACAGCTACGTCACCTGCCGCGGCACGACCACCTGCTATGGCGTCCGTTCGAACGACAACGCGGACATCTGGCAGCGAACGATGGGCGAGACGCCGCGGTGACGCTCGCCGCCGGTTCGAAGCTCGGCCCCTACGAGATCCTCGATCCGATCGGCGCCGGGGGAATGGGCGAGGTGTATCGCGCGCGCGATGCGCGGCTCTCGCGTGACGTCGCGATCAAGGTGCTGCCCGCGTCGTTCTCCCAGGACGCCGACCGCCTCCGCCGCTTCGAGCAGGAGGCCAAGGCCGCGGGAGTCCTCAACCATCCCAACATCACCGCCGTCTATGACATCGGCACCGATGCGAGCGACGGAGCCCCTTACGTCGTCCAGGAGCTGCTCGAAGGCGAGACGCTCCGCTCGGCGCTCGCGGGCGGGCGCCTCTCTCCCCGGAAGGCGACCGACTACGCGATCCAAATCGCTCATGGACTCGCCGCCGCGCATGAGAAGGGGATCGTCCACCGCGACCTGAAGCCCGAGAACCTCTTCCTCACGAGAGACGGCCGCGTCAAGATCCTCGACTTCGGCCTCGCCAAGCTGACACAGGCGGAAAGCCCCGTCTCCAGCGCGACCAACCTTCCGACCGCTACCGCGGGAACGGAGCCCGGCGTGGTCCTGGGCACGCTCGGCTACATGTCGCCGGAGCAGGTGCGCGGCCGGTCCGCCGACGCGCGCAGCGACATCTTCTCCTTCGGCGCAATCCTGTACGAGATGCTGTCGGGCAGGAGAGCATTCCACGGCGACTCGGCCCCCGACACGATGTCCGCGATCCTGAAGGAAGACCCGCCGGATCTATCCGTCACCAATCAGGCGATCTCCCCCGGGCTCGAGCGCATCGTGCGCCACTGCCTCGAGAAGAATCCCGAGCAGCGCTTTCAGTCGGCGCGCGACATCGCCTTCAACCTCGACGCGCTCTCGGCTCCGTCGGGACCCGCCGCGCAGTTCCCGGGAAGGCGCTCGTGGAGCGCGCGAGCGCCGTGGCTGTTCGTGGGGATCGGGCTGGCCTGCTTCCTCGCGGGCGCCGGCGTGGGGCGCCTCAGCGCTCCCCGCCCTTCCGAGCCACCGGAGATCCGCTCGCTGACCTCCTCGGGTCGGGACTGGGAGCCGGCGGCTTCGCCGGACGGAAAGACCGTCGCCTTCACCTCGGACCGAGACGGCCGCCGACGCATCTGGATCAGGCAAATGGCCGGCGGCGGAGAAGCGGCGCTCACCGATGGCCGCGAGGACGGCCATCCGCGTTTCTCCCCGGACGGCGCGAGCGTCCTGTTTTCGCGGTTCGGGGACGACGCCATCGCGTTGTACCGCGTCCCCCTGGTCGGCGGCGAGCCGCGACGCCTGGTGGCCGACGCCTTCGAGGGAGACTGGTCGCCGGACGGCTCCCGCATCGCGTTCCTGCGGCGGGGGCGCGACCCGACCATGCGAATCTCGCGTGTGGGCGTGGCGGCGTCGGACGGGAGCGGCGCGCGAGTAATCGCCGAGTATCCGATCTCGGACCTCAGGAGGCCGCGCTGGACTCCCGACGGAAGGGCGATCGTTGCCGTCCAGGGGCCCGGAGCGGGGACGGTTCCGGGGGTCATCCATTGGATTTCCGCCGATGGACGAGAGCGTCGAGTTCTCTCGGCCCCGGAAAGCCGCGGGGGGCTGTCGTCGATCGCCTGGTCGAAGGGTCGAATGCTCTACATGCAGGGAGCGGCCTCGACGTCCAGCTCCCGGACCGTCACGGGCCGGCTCCTCCTGCAGGAACCCGGGAGCCGCCGGGCCGACGTGCTGTTACACGTCCCCAACTTCGGAACGACATTGGATATTCTCGAACCCGGCCGCCTGGTATTCGACGCAGATTTCTCCCGTCAGACGTTGCGCGAGGTCGGCCCGGCCGGTCGGATCGGCTCGCCGCCCCCGCGGTGGCTCACGCGGGGGAAGAGCAGCGATCGTCAGCCTGCATACTCCCCGGATGGACAGCGCATCGTGTTCGCGTCGGACCGAGACGGCAACCTCGACATCTGGGAAATCGCCTTGAAGAATGGGGCGTTGCGGCGATTGACGGACGATCCCGCCGAGGACTGGGACCCGTCCTTCTCACCCGACGGACGATCCCTGCTCTGGAGCTCCAACCGAAACGGTCACTTCGAGATCTGGGTCTCCGAAGCCGACGGCAGCGACGCGCGACAATTGACGCACGACGGCGTCGACGCGGAGAACCCGGAAATGACTCCGGACGGGCGCTGGATCACCTATACCTCCTCCAATTCGGCCCGCGCGGGACTCTGGAAGATCCATCCCGACGGTTCGGGAGACGAGAGACTCGTGGCCGGTAACACGGTCCACCCGGAGATCTCGCCCGATGGGGCCTTCGTGCTCTATCACCTGCCTTACGTAGCGGCTCACGTCGTGCGCCTGGCGGACGGTAAGGTCCTGCCTTTCACTTTTGCTCTCCATGCCAGCCAGGTGGGCCGATCGCGATGGTTCCCGGACGGGAAGGCGGTCGCTTTCATCGGAGAGGACGAGTCTCATCACGCGGGAGTCTTCGCCCAGGAGTTCTCAGCCGTCTCGGCGGACACGTCGGCAACCCGCCGGCCGATCGCGGGCTTCGATCCGAGTCTGCCGACCGAGAGCTTTGGAATCTCACCCGACGGGAGTCGAATCGTGCTGTCCGAATTGGACCCGAGCAACGACATTCTGATCGCGGAGGGGTTGCGCGGGATCGCCCGGCGGTAGTGAGGAGGAGAACGGCATGGCTCTCGAACGCGCGCTCAAGACCCGGGACATCGTCCTCTTCAACGTGGCCGCGATCGTCGGCATGCGCTGGGTCGCGCTGGCCGCGGCGAACGGGCCCTCGTCGCTCTTCCTCTGGGTCCTCGCGGCGGTCGTCTTCTTCATTCCGCAGGGGTTCGCCGTGACCGCGCTCTCCTCCGCCATTCCCGAAGAAGGCGGGCTCTACGTTTGGACGTCGAAAGCCTTCGGCCAGCGGCAGGGCTTCCTCGCAGGATGGCTCTACTGGGCGTCGAACATCACCTACTTCCCGACGCTCACACTCTCGACGGTCGTCTTCGCGCTCTACGTCTTCGGCACGCGCTTCGCCGGGCTCGAGCAGAGCGCGACGTACGCGGTCACCGCTTCCCTGGTGCTGCTGATCATCGCGCTGGCCTTCAACATCGTCGGAATGAAGACCGGGAAGTGGATCCAGAACATCGGAGGCCTCTCGCAGTGGCTGCCCTCGGGAGCCCTGCTCCTCGTCGGGATCATCGCGCTGACGCGCTCGGGATCGGCGACGCCGATGCCGGCGGCGTCCCTGATGCCGAATTTCATGGCCCTTCCGACGATCCTCTTCTTCGCGAATCTCTGCTTCGGCTTCGCCGGGCTCGAGCTGGCCCCGACGATGGCGGGCGAGGTCGTCGAGCCGCGCAAGACCTTCCCCCGGGCGATCGCGATCTCGGGCCTGTCGATCGCAGCCTGCTATCTCCTCGGCACGATCTCTCTGATGTGGGCGCTACCGAAGAGCGAGATCTCGATCATCTCCGGCGTCAATCAGGCCATCACGAAGGCCGGCGCACAGCAGGGCATGCCGTGGCTCGGGGCTCCGGTGGCGCTCCTGATGACACTCGCGGGTCTCGGCGGCATCGGCGCGTGGCTGATCGCGACCGCGCGCCTGCTCTTCGTCGGAGGCCTCGACCGGTATCTGCCTCCGATCTTCGCGAAGACCCATCCGAAGTGGAAGACGCCCTGGTTCGCGATGACTTTTCAGGCGGCGTTCTCCGCGATCTTCATCGTCGCGGCGACGCAGGGAGACACCGTCAAGGGCGCGTACCTGAAGCTCGTCAACGCGACGCTGATCGTCTACTTTCTGCCATACCTCTACATGTTCGCCTCCGCGATCCGGCTGAGGACGGAGATCGCGCGCCAGCCCGGCGCGATTCCGGTGCCGGGCGGCGCCGGGGGGAGCCTCTTCTGGAACGGGCTGGGCTTCCTGACGACCGCCGTCGCGATCATCCTCGCGCTGATTCCTCCCGCCGATTCGCCGGATAGGCTCGGTTTCTTCCTGCAGGTCTTCATCGGATCGTTCGGCCTCCTCGCGGCCGGCCTCGTTCTCTATGCGCTCGCGGAGCGGCGCCGGCGCCGCACGGACGCCGCCGCCGCGTGACCGGGCGATAGAATTCGGCCGACCTCACGGAGGGTCTGTGCCCCTCTCAGCCGGAACACGCCTGGGCCCCTACGAGATCCTGTCGCCTCTGGGCGCGGGCGGCATGGGCGAGGTCTATCGGGCCAGGGACACGCGGCTCGGCCGGGATGTCGCGGTCAAGCGGGTCGCGCCCGCGCTTGCGCGCGACGCGGAGGCCCTCGCGCGCTTCGAGCGGGAGGCGCGGCTGCTCGCCTCGCTCAACCATCCCCACATCGCCGCGATCTACGACATCGAGGAGCAGGACGGAGAGCGGTTCCTCGTGCTCGAGCTCGTCGAGGGGCAGGGTCTCGACGAGCTCCTGGCATCCGGGCCCGTGCCGGCCGGCGAGGCGTTGGCGCTGGGGAGCCAGATCGCGGACGCGCTCGCCGCCGCACACGACAAGGGCGTGGTCCACCGCGATTTGAAGCCCTCGAACGTTCGCGTCGCGGGTGGCGGCCGCGCGAAGGTCCTCGACTTCGGGCTGGCGCGCGACCTGGAGGAGGGCGGCGGCGATTCCTCCATCGCCACCACTTCGCCGGCGGGCCGCACGACGGCCGGCACCATCCTCGGCACGCCGGCCTACATGAGCCCCGAGCAGGCGCGTGGAAGGAGCGTCGACGCGCGCACGGACCTCTGGTCCTTCGGCTGCATCCTCTACGAGATGCTCTCCGGCCGTCGCGCGTTCGGCGGCGAGACGATCTCCGATTGCATCGCAGCGATCCTGCACGACGAGCCCGATTGGGGCGCGCTGCCGCGCGAGACGCCAGCGCCCGCCCGCCGCCTGCTCCGCGGATGCCTCGAGAAGGACGTGGAAAAGCGACTCCGCAGCGCCGCCGACGTGCGGCGGGAGCTCGAACGCAAGGCGCGCGTACCGCGCCGGGAACGTACCCCGCGAGTGGCCGCGGCGAGCCGCCGCTCGCCCCGGTTGTCGCAGCTCACGCTCGCGCGGGCCTTCGAGGAGTCGCCTGCCCCGTCACCGGACGGCGAGATGGTCGCCTTCGCGGCCGACGTCGAGGGCGTCCGGAAGATCTTCGCGAGACGCCTCGACGGAAGCGGGGAAACCATCCTCACGACGGGCCCCTGCGACGACATCCAGCCCTGCTGGTCGCCGGACGGGGCGACGCTCGCTTTCGTCCGCGCTCGTGAGCCGGGACGCAAACTCGAGCCCGGGGACGTCTTCGGCGAGTACACCCACGGCGATGTATGGATGCTCGACCGTCCTTCCGGTCGTGAGACGAGGATCGTTCCCGACGCCTACAACCCGGCGTTCTCGCCGGACGGGGGTCGGATCGCCTTCGACAGCCCTCGCGCGGGCCCGCGGCGGCTCTGGATCGTCGACGCGCAAGGGCACAACCCGCAGCAGATGACGACCGACGTCTCGGAGGCTATCGCGCACGTACGCCCGCGCTGGTCCCCCGACGGACGGCGGATCGTCTTCCAGAACATGGAGCGGACCCGCTTCGACGTGCGCGTCGTCGACCTCGAGACCCGAAGTCTCGTCTGGGTCACCCAGGACTTCTTCCAGGATCTTCAGCCCGTCTGGTCCCCCTCGGGACGCTTCATCTACTTCTCGTCTTATCGGAGCGGCGGCCTGAACCTCTGGCGGATCGCCGTCTCCGCCGGAGGCAAGCCCCGGGGCGCGCCGCAGCAGCTGACGACCGGCGCGGGACAGGACGTGGAGCCGGCGCTCTCCGCCGACGGCTCGCGCCTCCTCTTCACGATCCGCCGACAGAACGCGGACATCTGGATGCTGCCCGTCGACGCCGCGACGGGACAGCCGACCGGCGCGCCCCGCGAGGCGGTGGCGACGAACCGGGAGGACAGCCGTGGGGCCTGGTCACCGGACGGGCGGCGCGTCGCCTTCAACTCCGACCGGACCGGTGACATGAACGTCTGGATCTGGGACCGCGAGGGCGGCGCGGCGCGCGCGGTCACGAGCGGCCCCGGGGGCGACTATCAGGCGAGCTGGTCGCCGGACGCGCGCACGGTTGTCTTTTTTTCGTCGCGCTCGGGAGCGCCGAACATCTGGGGCGCGGACGTCGAATCCGCCGCGCCGCGCCCGCTCACCGAGTCGGCTTCACTCGACATCAATCCCTCCTTCTCGCCCGACGGACGCTCGATCGCCTTCCAGTCCGACCGCAGCGGCCGCCTCGAGGTCTGGCTGATGGACGCCGGCGGCGGCGGCGCGCGCCCGCTGACGTCGGTCGGTGTCGGCGGCCATTTCCTGCGGTGGACCGGAGACGGCCGCGCGGTCGTCTTCCGCTGCCCGAGCGCCGGCAAGACGATGATCGCGCCGATCGACGGCGGTGAGCCCAGTCCCCTTCCGGAGGTCGCCGGCGGGGCGCACATGTCATTCTCGCCGGACGAGTCTCGCATCATGGACGTCGTGGCGCACAAGACGTTGTGGGTCTCTCCGCTCCGGGGCGGCGCGCCCGAGAGAGTCTTTTCCTTCGACGATCCCGACTCGCGGATCGACTATCCGGTATGGTCGCCCGACGGGAGCTGGATTCTCTTCGACCGCTTCCGACCCCAGGGCGGCGACATCTGGATGATGGAAGGAGTCGAGTGAAGTGAGCCTCGCTGCCGGCAGACGCCTGGGTCCCTACGAAATCATCGCTCCGCTCGGCGCGGGCGGGATGGGCGAGGTGTACCGGGCGCGGGACTCGCGGCTCGAACGCGACGTGGCGCTCAAGGTGCTTCCGGCAGAGCTCAGCGGCGACCCGGAGGCGCTCTCGCGATTCGAGCGGGAGGCAAAGGCGGTGGCCGCGCTCTCCCATCCCAACATCCTCGCGATCTTCGACTTCGGGCGGCACGACGGGGTCGCGTTCGCGGTGATGGAGCTGCTCGACGGCGAGACGCTGAGGTCGCGGCTCGCCGCCGGCTCGCTCCCCCTGCGCAAGGTTCTCGATTACGCCGGGCAGATCCTGCTGGGCCTGGCCGCCGCGCACGACGCGAGCATCGTCCATCGCGACCTGAAGCCCGAGAACGTGTTCGTGACCGGGGACGGACGAATCAAAATTCTCGACTTCGGTCTCGCGCGTCAGAGTATTCCCGGCCTGGCCGGCGACGATACGCGGTCCCCGACCGTCGCGCGTTCCACGGAGCCCGGCACCGTCATGGGAACCGTGGGTTACATGTCGCCCGAACAGGTCCGGGGACACTCCGCGGATTCCCGGTCCGACATCTTTTCCTTCGGAGCGGTTCTCTACGAAATGCTCACGGGCCGCCGCGCCTTTCAGCGAGACACGGGCGCCGAGACGATGACGGCGATCCTCAAGGAGGATCCGCCCGAGCCCGCCGATTCCGGCGCCCGGATCCCGCCGGGGATCGACCGGATCCTCCAGCACTGCCTGGAGAAGAGTCCTCCGGAACGCTTCCAGTCGGCTCGCGATGCGGCGTTCGATCTTCAATCTCTGTCGGGAGCGATGGCGGCGCCCGAGTCGAAGGCGCGAGCCGCCGCCCGCCCGAGAGCGCGGATCGCGGCGGGCGGCCTTGCGCTCCTCCTCCTCGGCTCCGCGGCGGCCTACAGGCTGGGCCGCGCTTCCGCGCCCGAGGGGAGCCCGACCTTCCGCCAGCTCACGTTCCGCCGCGGGATGGTCCGCGGCGCGCGCTTTTCAGCCGACGGTCAGACGATCGTCTACGCCGCGGGGTGGGAGGGGAATCCCATCGCCGCCTTTTCAGTCCGGCCGGGCAGCCCCGATTCGAGCGCGCTCGAGCTTCCGAGCGCCGACATCCTGGCGATCTCGCCGTCGGGCCAGTTGGCCCTTCAGCTCGGCAAGCGATTCATCGAGCCCTACGTGTCCTCCGGCACGCTGGCTGAGGCTCATCTGGCGGGTGGGGAGGCGCCCCTTGAGCGTGTCCAGGCGGTGCAGTGGGCCGATTGGTCCCCGGACGGCAAACGCCTCGCGATTGTGCGGGACGCGGGCGGCAGCAACCGACTTGAGTCTCCCTTGGGGAGCGTTCTCTACACGACCGCAGGCTGGATCGGGAACCCTCGCTTCTCGCCGAGCGGAGATGCAATCGCGTTCCTGGATCACTGGGGGCGCTTCGGCGACCTCGGATCGGTCGTGGTGGTGAGCATGACCGGCAAGGTCCAAAGGCTCTCCGACGGATGGATGAGCCTGCAGGGCCTCGCGTGGTGGCCAGACGGAAGAGAAATCTGGTTCACCGGGACCAAGGCGGGGGGCAACCGCGCGCTCTATGCGGTCAACCGCTCGGGCCGCCTGCGCCTCGTCTTTCGCCAGACCGGCTCGCTCACACTCGACGACGTCTCCCCCAGGGAAGAAGTCCTCCTCGCCGATGAAGACCTCAGGTTGGGAATCGTGAGTCGGACATTCGGGCAGAGCGCGGACCGCGACCTATCCTGGCTGGATTTCTCAGCGCTTCGCGCCATCTCGAGCGACGGGAAACGGATTCTGTTCGACGAAGCCTCCGAGGGAGGGGGCGACAGCGGGGCGATCTTCGTCCGGCCGACCGACGGCTCGCCTCCGATGCGGCTGGGCTCCGGAGTGGGAATGAGTCTGTCGCCGGATGGTCGATCGGTCATTGCTGGCACGCCGAACGACTCGAAGGTCCTGCGCCTGCTGCCGGTGGGGGCCGGAGAGCCTCGGCCGCTGGCCACCGAGGCCTTCGACGTCAACTGGGCGAACTGGTTTCCAGATGGGCGGCGGATTCTCGTCTCCGGAGGGGAGGCCGGCCATGGAGCGCGGCTCTACGTTCAGAATGTCGACGGAGGCGCTCTACGCGCGATCAGCCCCGAGGGCGTTCATCTGGTCCCGTATGCGAACCTGATCTCACCCGACGGCCAGTGGATTCCCGCAATCGGCCCCGACGGCGCCGTGTGGCTCTTCCCCGCCGAGGCCGGATCGCCGCGACGGATCCCGGGGCTCGCCCCCGACGAGCTTCCGTGCGGTTGGAACTCAGACGGGCGAGTTCTGTTCGTCTACAAGCCGGGCGACCTGCCGGCTCACGTCGACCGACTCGATGTCGAGACGGGCGCGCGAACGCCTTGGAAGGAGCTGATGCCGAGCGATCCGACCGGAGTCGGCTTCATTCGGGCTCCTCACTTCACGCACGACGGCGAGTCGTACGCCTACAGCTACGCCCGCATCTTGTCGCGGCTTTATTTGGTGAAGGGGCTGCGATGAGCGCGCTCGTGTGGGCCCTGGGGCTTCATCTCGCGGCGACGCCCCCGGTCAACGCCTCCTGGCCGACGAAAGCGTGGCCGGAGTCGAAGCCCGAGGCCGAGGGCCTCAACCGCGCCGCGCTCGAATCGTTCGATGCCGAGCTCGCGTCGGGCGAGCAGGGTTACGTCGACGGCATGCTGATCATCCGCCACGGGCGAGTCGTCTACGAGAAGAGCTATGACCACGCGCGGGACTACGACCGCCTCTTCGCCGGCAAGGGCGCGCCCGGCGTCTACAACTACTACGATCCCGGCTGGCACCCGTACTACCGGCGCACGCGCCTGCACACGATGCAATCGATCTCGAAGAGCGTCACGTCCGCCCTGATCGGGATCGCG
>JBBRFL010000005.1:0-136338 GCA_038224325.1 Thermoanaerobaculia bacterium
CTCGGCGCAGCGCAAGCTCACGCTCCACGGCGTCTCCCACTGGGTGGGGCTGGACGTCCACGACGTCGGCTCCTATGGGACCCCGGGCAAGTCCCGAGTCCTCGCGGCGGGGATGGTGTTCACGATCGAGCCCGGCATCTACATTCCCGCCGACACCCAGGGCGTGGACCCGAAGTGGTGGAACATCGGCGTGCGGATCGAGGACACGATCCTCGTCACGCGCGACGGCGCAGAGTGCATCTCCTGCGGCGCGCCGCGCGAGGTTGCCGACGTGGAGAAGGCGGTCCGGGCGGGACGCTGACGGATCGGGTCGAGCGGGACGCTCGGGTCTAGGCCGGGGCGTCGCCGCGAGGCACGAGGATCTGCACGGACTCGGTTCCGACCCGGCATCGGATGGGGGTCTCGAGGATGCAGTCTCCATCGACCTCGACTTCGACCGGATAGGACTCGAGCGAGCGGATCTCGACCTCCTGGCCTCTCACGATGCGGGCGAGACCGTTCTCCAGGTGGCCTCCCTGGCCGAGTTGCATCTGGCGGAACAGCTGCAGGAGGTCGCGGTGGTTTCGGTGCGAGAACAGCATGACGTCGAGCGCCTCTCCGTCCATCCGCGCGTCGGGCGCGATGATCCAGTCCCCCGCGTAGCGGCTGGCGCGGCAGACCACGGCGAACGTGGCGTCGTGCGTCTCTCCGTCGATGGACACCTCGAGTCGGGGGAACTCGTACCGCAGAAACTCGGACATCGCCGTCAGCGTGATGCCCGCGCGGCCGAGCCACCGCTTCAACCGGAGGCTCATGTTTCCCATCACGCGCGCATCGAGGCCCGCCCCCGCCCAGAGCAGGAACGGCCGGCTGTCGGCGTGCGCGAACCGGACGGCGGACGGCTCGCCGCGGTGGAGCAGCTCCTCGGCGGCCTCGAAGTCGAGCGGGATGTTGAGCTCGCGCGCGAGGACGTTCGAGGTGCCGCCGGGCAGCACGGCGAGAGGAACGTCGGAGCCGCGGACACCGCAGGCCGCCTCCGAGATGGTGCCGTCGCCACCGCAGACCACGATCAGGTCCACGCCGCGGGGGACGAAGCTCCGGACGATCTCCGTGGCGTCGCCGGAGCCGGTCGTGGGCGCGTTGACGAGCTCCAACCCGCGGCCCCGATGGCGGTCGATGAGGTCGTTCATCTGGGCGCGCCGGTCCTGCTGGCCCGCAGTCGGGTTGTAGATGAGGAGGCCGCGTTTCATGGTGTCGGTCTCCGGCTGCCGTTTCTGGTCTCGACTCGTCGCCAGCGGCCGAGTCCTCCTCCAGAAGACGCGCCTTAGAACAGCTCCCCGTCGCGCCGCGGCGCGACGATCCCGAGGTGGCGATAGGCTGCGGGCGTCGCCACCCGGCCGCGGGGACTGCGCTGCAAGAACCCGGCCTGTAGCAGGTAGGGCTCGTAGAGGTCCTCCAGCGTCCCCCGGTCCTCTCCCAGGGACGCGGCGATCGCGCCCACTCCCACGGGCCCGCCGCCGAACTTCTCGATGATCGTCGAGAGGATCCGCCGGTCGAGCTCGTCGAATCCGTGCTCGTCCACCTCGAGCCGCGACAGTGCCTCGCGCGCCGTGTCCAGATCGATGGCGTTCTTGCCCGCGACCTCCGCGAAGTCGCGCAGTCGGCGGAGCAGGCGGTTCGCGATGCGGGGCGTCCCGCGGCTGCGCGATCCGATCTCGCGGGCCGCCTCGGGGGAGATCCGGATCGAGAGGATCGCCGCCGATCGCTCGACGATCCGCGCCAGGGCCGCGACGTCGTAGAAGTCCAGGCGCAGGGTGATGCCGAACCGCCCGTGGAGGGGCTGGGAGAGAAGGCCGGGCCGCGTCGTCGCGCCGATGAGGGTGAACGGCGGCAGGTCCACTTTCATGGTGCGCGCCATCGGGCCCTCCCCGATCAGGACGTCGAGGCGGAAGTCTTCCATCGCGGGGTAGAGGATCTCCTCGACGGTCGGGCTCAGGCGATGGATCTCGTCGACGAAGAGAACGTCGCGCGGCTGGAGGTTGGTGAGGATGCCGGCGAGATCTCCCGCGCGCGAGATCATCGGCCCGGCCGTCAGGCGCAGCCCGGCGGCCATCTCGCGGGCCACGATGTGTGCGAGCGTCGTCTTGCCCAGGCCCGGTGGGCCAGTCAGGAGCACGTGGTCGAGCGGCTCGCCCCGGCCCCGGGCCGCGGCCAGAAAGACGGAGAGGTTCTCCCGGACCTTGTTCTGGCCGATGTACTCGGAGAGGGTCTGCGGTCGGAGCTTGGGCTCGACGGCGGCGTCGTCTTCGAGCGCGGTTCCGGCGAGGAGGCTGCGATCTTCCGTCACGCCGCTGCGAGTCTATCGTCCCCCGGGAGCCGACGGATCGGCCCGAACGAACCCATAGGCGGTGTGCCACGCCGACACGCGCGCTTCCCGATCGCTGACCATTCCCTCCTTCGCGAAGGCCTTGACCAGGTCGTCCCGCTCCAGCCGGTGCGCCGCGGGCGTTCGCGGGCCCTGGACCTTCCGTCTCGCGGTCACGACCCAGAACCGGCCGCCGGGGACGAGGTGCTTGAGCGCCTCCTCCAGGGCCGCGCGAGAGCCCACCCGGCTCTCCTGCCAGAGAAGGATGAAGTCGAAGCGGTCCTTCACCGAGCGGACCATCCCCTCGGCCACGGACCGGATCGGGACCGCGAAATTCGGCGCCCGGGCCACGATCGCGTCGAAGTCCGGCGGAGCGCCGACGAAGAGCGCGCTCGTCGCGGAGGAGAGCTCGAGTTTGCCGAGGATCTCGGTGGGGCTGCGGAAGGGAATCACGGAGCCGGATTCTAGCCCGCGGCCTGCGACATACTTTCGGCGTGGCGAAGATCCTCTTCGGGACCGCGAGCTTCGCCTACGAGGGCTGGAAGGGGATCGTCTACCACGACCGGTACCGGCATTCCTCCTTCAAGGTCGAGTGCCTGCGCGAGTACGCCCGGTACCCGCCTTTCCAGACGGTCGAGTTCGATTTCCCCTTCTATCGTCCGCCGACCGAGTCCCAGCTGCGCCGCTACGCCTCCGTCCTCCCGCCGGGATTTCCCGTAGTCTCGAAGGTGTGGGAGGAGCTGACGATGCAGCGCTTTCCCGAGGTCCCGCGCCACGCCGATCGCGCCGTGCGCGAGAACCCGCGGTACCTGGATGCGGGGGTGTTTCGGGAGGAAATCCTCCCCGCCTACGAAAGGGGATTCGCGGGGCACGTCGGCCCGTTCGTCTTCGAATTTCCCACCGAGCGGCAGCCCACGCCCGAGGCCCGGCGGGAGTTTCTCTCGAGGCTGGACGTGTTCCTCTCGGAGCTGCCGCCCGGCCACTCCTACTCGGTCGAGATTCGCACGCCCGCCTACTTCACTCCGGACTACTTCGACGTCCTCCGGCGGCGCGGCGCGGCGCACGTCTTCAACTGGTGGACGCGGACCCCCGCGCTGCTCGAGCAGTGGGAGGCGGCCCGGCCGATGCCGGGAAAATTCGCAGTCGCTCGGATCCTGGTCCCACCGGGTGTTCCCTACGCGCAGGCGGTCGAGCGATTCCGCCCGTACGATCGCGTGCTCGCGCCGAGGGAGGACATGCGGTCGGACCTGGTGCGCCTCATCCGCCACATCACGGAAGGGGGAGCCGACGCCTTCGTGCTCGTCAACAACCGCGCCGAGGGCTGCGCGCCGCTGACGATCCGGGCGCTCGCGCGCGAGCTCGGCATGGAGGTGGCGGATCCGCCCCGCCCGGCCCGCACGCTCTTCGACCTCTGAGCGGTCGGGCCCGTCGCGCCTACTGGACCCCGACGACGATTCCGTTCTCGAAGACGACCGACTTGCCCACGCTCCGGTAGGTCCACGTCTCGCGCGCCGCTCCCGCGGCGGTCGTCTCGGTCGACACGTCGTCGGGCGACCCCAGCAGCCGCCTCACCTGGTCGGGCGTCATGTTCTCCGTCACCGCGCCGCCTCCGGGCTGGTCGGCCTCCTTGCCGGTCGCCTCGCCGGCGGCCGTCCTCGCGTCGCTCGACCTGGCCGCCGCGCGGGCCCGTTCGATGGGACTCCCTCGCTCGCCCTCGGGGGCGGCGGTGTGGAGGACGCCCTGCGTCTTCACGAGATAGGCGACGACGCCCGCGACAATAAGGATCAGGAGAATGCGTTTCATGACTTTTCCCCCGCGCTTTCACGATGATACGCTCCGCCGCCCGTGAGCTACTGCCGGATCGCCCCGGGGCATCCC
The DNA here is from genome assembly GCA_038224325.1 of Thermoanaerobaculia bacterium. GTDB lineage: Bacteria > Acidobacteriota > Thermoanaerobaculia > UBA5066 > Gp7-AA6 > DAHUXD01. Next base: position 4,223 of record JBBRFL010000005.1, read on the forward strand.
TTCCACGGCCCCTACCACGAGCGCGAGTACGGCTTTCCGATTCGCTCCGACGCCGCGCTGCTCGAGCGCCTGGCCCTCGAGATCAACCAGGCCGGGCTCTCCTGGCTGACGATTCTCAAGAAGCGCGAGGCGTTTGTGAGGGCCTTCGCGGGGTTCGAGCCGGAGAAGGTCGCCCGCTTTGGCCGGCGGGAGTCGCAGCGCCTGATGCGGGACGCGGACATCGTTCGCAATCGCCTCAAGATCGCCGCCGTCATTGAGAACGCGCGGCGCGTGCTGAAACTGCGCGCGACCCACGGTTCGTTCGCGAAGTGGCTGGACGCGCATCATCCCCGCTCGCGAGAGCGTTGGCGCAGGCTCTTCAAGGAGACGTTCGTCTTCACGGGCGGGGAGATCGTGAATGCGTTCCTGGAAAGCACCGGATACCTGCGCGGCGCTCACAAGCCGAGCTGCCCGGTCTACCGGAAGGTGGCGGCGAAGAAGCCGGCATGGATGATACGTCGCCTTCGCTCCGCTCGGGGGCCTGGCTGACGCCAGCGGCTCGTGGCTCGGCCGGATGCGGCCTCGACCACGACCCTGGCCCCCTCGCTTCGCTCCGGCTCCCGCAACGCAAGTCGCGGACTCTGAGCGGGCCGCTTCGCGGCCCAACCGGAGAGGGACGGGAAGTCTCTAGAGTTCCCTCTCCCTCGACGAGAGGCGCTCGCGAAGGGCGACGTTACCTGATCGGCCCGAACTCCTTGACCTGATCCTCGATCACCTTGCGGTCGCCGACGATGACGATCGTGGCCCGGTCGGCCTGGATGTACTTGCGCGCCGCCTCCTGGACCTGCTGCGGGGTGACCGCGTACATCCGCTGGACGTAGCCGTTGAGGTATTCCGCCGGCAGGCCGTGGAGATCCACGAACTCGAGCTGCCCGATGATTCCGGCTCGGGAGGAGTTCTGGAGGATGAAGGTCCCGGCGCGATAGTTCTGGAAGCCCTTGAGCTCCTTCTCGGACGGAGGCTCGGACTTGAGGCGGTCGATCTCGCCCAGGATCTCGTGGATCGCGGGCCCGGTGACGTTGGTGGTGACGTCGGCGACCTCCACCCAGTAAGCGTCGCGGTAGCGATTGGAGAGCTGGCCCGAGGGCGAGTACGTGTAGCCCTTCTGCTCGCGGATGTTGGAGGTGATGCGCGACGAGAAGGAGCCGCCGAGCAAGACGTTCGTCAGGAAGAGCGCGTCCCAGTCCGGCTTCGACGGGTCGATGACGGGCAGCCCCAGATCGATCGTGGACTGGACTGCGCCCGGGCGGTCGATGATGTAGACGGCCCGCTCGCTACGAGGCGCCGGAGGCGGAGCGCCGGGGGCGGCTCCCCGCTTCCAGTCGGCCAGCGCCTTGCGGATCGCGGACTCCATCGCCGCGTCCTCGAATTGCCCCACGACGTAGAGGTGCGAACGCGCGCCGCCGAAGGTCTTCTCGTAGAAGCCGCGAACCTGTTCGATGGTGTATCCGTTCAACGCGGCCTCGGTCGGAAACAGGCGGCCGTACGGATGATCGCCGTAGAGCACCGCGCGGAACTTCTCCTGCGCGAGCGGACGCGGCTGGCTCCTCGCGATCGAGAGCTGGCGGAGACGGTCGCCCTTCAGCCGGGCGAGCTCCGACTCCGGCAGCTTCGCGTGGCGCGCGACGTCGGCCACCAGGGCCACGGCGTCCGGCCCGAATTCCGAGAGCACGTCCGCGCCGATCTCGGTCCGGTCCTCGCCCACGTTGACGTCGAGCGATCCGCCCATGCGCGCGGCGTCGAGCGCGATCTGGGACGCGCTGCGCCTGGCCGTTCCCTCCGAGAGCAGGTCCCCGGTCAGGTCGGCGAGCCAGACCTGGTCGGACGCCTCGTCGACGTTGCCCGCGCGCACCGCCATGCGGACCGTGACCTTGGGGACGGAGCCGTAGTGCACCATCGTGACGGCGAGGCCGTTGTCGAGCGTGAAGGTCCGGGGGCGCGGGACCGAGAAGCCCCGGGGGGCGGCGGGCGCGGGCGGCGCCTGCTTATCGGCCCGCAGCATCGGCGCCGCGAGCGCCGCGGCGAGCATCAGGACAGTGGTCCGGGCGTGCATGGTTCGCGTCATGGTTCGCTTCCCTCTCCTCACGACCCGCTCTTGCCGGGGGCGGCCTGCGCCTGCGGCTCGATGACGAGGATCGTGCGATTGCCGGGCCGAAGGTATTCCTGCGCCGTCTTCTGGAGCATCGCCGGGGTTACCTTGCGAAACTCGGCCTCGAGGCGGTTGATCTTCGCGGGATCGTCGTCGAAGAGCGCGAAGGAGGCGAGGAGGTCCGCCTTCCCGAAGCCGTTGGTCTGCTCCATCTTGTCGTAGAGGGCGGAGCGCACCTTCACGAGCGCGAGGTCGAGTGTCGCCCGATCCACCTCCGTGGTCCGGACCCTCTCGATCTCGGCGTCGAGGACCTTGAGGATCTGGTCGGCGCTCTTGTCCTTGTCGTGGAAGAGGGAGACGTCCCACAGCGTCGGTCCGTTGACGTTGAACATGTCGCCCAGGCCGGAGTTGATGCCGCCCTGCACGTCGCCAGTCAACCCGTTCTTCTGGACGAGGGCCTGGTAGAGGCGGCTGTCGCGACCCTGGACGAGGATCTGGTCGAGGAGCCCGAGGGCGTAGTACTCGGGCGTGTTCTGGCGCGGGGCGTGGTATCCGACGGCCAGCGCCGGGCGCGTGGCGAGCTTGTCGGGCTTGGTCGCCCGCTTCTCCTTCTCCTGGCGCGGCTCCGAGAGATCAACCTTCGCGGGGAGCTGCGAGGCCGGGATCGGCTCGAAGTACTTGCGTACCCACGTCAGGGCCTGCGCGGGCTCGAAGTCGCCGACCACGACCAGCACGGCGTTGTTCGGAGAGTAGAACGTCTTGAAGAATTTCGAGACGTCCTCGAGGTTCGCGGCGTCGAGGTCCTTGAGGTCGCCGTAGAAGTTGTGGGCGTTGTACCAGTTCTGGTTGGCGTACTGCGGCAGATCCAGCCACGGGAACCCGCCGTAGGGCTGGTTGAGCACGTTGACGCGGACCTCGTTCTTGACGACCTCCTGCTGGTTCTTGAGGTTGTCGCCCGTGATCGCGAGGCCGCGCATCCTGTCGGCCTCGGCCCAGAGGGCGGTCTCCAGCGTGTGTGCCGGCACGACCTCGAAGTAGTTGGTGAAGTCGAATCGTGTCGAGCCGTTGAGGATCCCGCCGTTGGACTGCACCAGGCGGATGAACTCCATCTTGCCCAGGTTCTCGGACCCCTGGAACATCATGTGCTCGAAGAGGTGGGCGAACCCGGTCCGGTCCCGGGGCTCGATGCGGAATCCGATGTTGTAGTACGCGGCTACGACCGCGGTGGGAGCCGTCGTGTCGCGCGAGAGCACGACCCGCAAACCATTGGAGAGCTTGTGGTACTCGACGGGGATCTGGAGGGCGGGGGGGGCGGCGAGGGCCAGAGACGCGCCGCAGAGCCAGGCCGCGAGAGCTCCGCAAAGCGCCCGGGAATGGGCGTTGTTCATGTCGTTCTCCTCAGACGGCTGAGCTTATGTCGGAAGCGGGAGAAGGTTTTCGGCCGTCTGGCTCAGCGCTTCCGGAGGCTCAGGATGCTGACCGAGGGGGGGGTCGTGTTGACGACGACGAGGGTCCGGTTCCTGCGGTCGAGCGCCAGCCCCGTGGGCCATCCGAAGGAACGCCCCGCGTCGTCCTTCGTCCAGCGCCGCAGCTCCTTGCCCCGCGCGTCCAGCTGGACGACCGCCGCCGCCCCCGAATCCGTGGCGTAGACCGACTCGTCCTGGTCCACCTCGAGATAGGGGTCTGTCCGCGACGCCCAGCCGGGAAACGGAAATCGCGACTCGAAGCGCCCGGAGGCGTCCAGGATCTGGACGCGGCGGTTGCCGGTGTCCGCGACGTAGATCCTGCCGGAGGGGCTCACCGCGACCGCGGTCGGGCCTCTGAATTCCGAGGGGCCCGAGCCGCCCTTCCCGATGGAGCGCGGACCGGAGAGATCGGCGTCGCACACGACCAGGCGGTCGTTGCCCGAGTCGGCGATCCAGACCTTTCCGTCCTTCCCGACGGCGACGCCGTGGGGGGCGTAGAGATCCGAGTGCACCTTCGACCTCCACTGTCCCGCGGTCGAGAAGAGCTCGACGCCCGTGCGGTACGTGTCCGCCACGTAGACCTTGTCCCCCCGAATGGCGATGCCCATGGGGTCCTTCATGGCGTAGTCACCGGTGCCGCCGCCGCCCCAGCCGCCCAGCGATCCGCCCGACGCGTCGAAGATCCGGATCGCGGCTTTCCCCGTGTCCACGATCCAGAGCCGTCCCCGGCCGTCGAAGGCGACTCCCTGGGGCGCCGCGAGTCCAGAGAAGGGGGTGCCGCCCGGCTCGGCCTTCGCGCGAATCGACGGCCCCGGGGCGGCGGCCAGGACGGCGGTGGGTTCCACCGCCTTCGGCGCCGCGCTCGAAGCGACGGGTGAAGCGGCCGTTCCCGCGGGTTCCGACTTGCGGCAGGAAAGCGCGGCCATGCCCGGGATCAGGATCAGGGCGAGCGCGAGCGGCCGGCGGAACCCGCGAGCGCGAGGATTAGTATGACTTCCCATCGTGTCTCTCTCCTTCTCGAGAACAGGGCGCTCGTCCTGCTGCCTCCAAGACAGGATACGGCACCTTCCTTCCCCGTGAGCGACTCGGCGCGTTTCGAGCCCTCCTGGTGGCTGCCCGGCCCCCACGCCCAGACGCTCTGGGGAAGCTTGACGCGCAGCCGGAGGCTCGTGGCCTTTCGCCGCGAGGTCCTCGAGACTCCGGACGGCGACGAACTCGTCCTGGATCACCTCGACGGGGAGGAGGGGAGCCCGCGCGTGATCCTTCTCCACGGGCTCGAGGGCAGCTCCTACTCGGTCTATGTGCAGGGCCTGGTCCAGGAGATCGCCGTGCGCGGATGGCGCGCGACCGCGATGAATTTCCGGTCGTGCGCGCGGGATCCCGATCGGGTCCGCCGCATGCTGCCCAACCGCCGGCCCCGCCTCTACCACTCCGGGGAAACGGAGGACCTCGATCTTCTCGTGCGCACGCTGTCCTCGAGGGAGCCCCGGGGCATCCGGTTCGCAATCGGCTCGTCGCTCGGAGGGAACGTCCTGCTCAAGTGGCTCGGCGAGCACCCCGGGCAGCGGGACGTCGCGGCCGCGGTGGCGCTTTCGACACCCTACGACCTGGCCGCCAGCGGCCTCCACCTGGAATCGATGAGCGGCCGGCTCTACGTGGGCCACCTCCTCTCGACTCTGCGGGCCAAGGCGCTCGACGCGGCGCGCCGATTCCCCGAAGCCGCCGCGAAGATCGACGTGCCTCGCACGATCGCATCGCGCTCTTTCCGGGAGTTCGACGACGCGGCCAACGCGCCGCTCCACGGCTTCGCGGGCGCCGACGACTACTACTCGAGGGCGAGCTCGATTTCCTTCCTGAGCTCCATCGCGACGCCGACGCTCTGTCTGTCGGCGAGCGACGACCCGTTCCTGCCGTTGGAGGCGCTCGAGCGGGCGAAGGCGCTCGCCTCCGCCGCGGTCGAGTTCCGGATCACGCCGCGCGGCGGACACATCGGCTGGGTGACCGGAGCCCGGCCGTGGCGGCCGGGCTACTTCGCGGAACGCGTCAGCATCGATTGGCTCGCGCGGCGGGCCGGCATCGCCGACGGGGCCCCCCGCTAGGAAACTGTGGAAACCTCTTTTCGGCGCGCGGCGGCGCGGCGACGCACGGCCGCGGCGGTGAAATGCTCGGCGGTGATGTCCGTGTGGATGACGGAGCCGCGCTTGACCGTCACGGAGTCGGGGATCTCCGCGTTCTTTCCGATCGTGGTGATGCCGTGGCCTTCCGCGGGTTTCTCGCCCGGCGCGGCCTTTCCGACGCGGGCCTTGCGACCGATCCGGACGCCCTTGTCGACGATCGACCGCTCGACGCGGGCTCCGGCGTCGATCCAGGAGTCGGTCAGGATCACGGATTCCCGGATGACGGCGTTGGGACCGACGTAGACGCCGGGCGACAGGATGCTCTTCTCGACCCGCGCTCCGGCCGACACGATGCAGCCGTCCGTGATCATGCTGTCCTTGACGACCGCGCCGGTCAGGATCGAGACGGGCGGGCGTTCTTCCGAACGCGTGTGGACGATCCACGCGCGGTCGTTCAGGTCGAGCGGAGGCGGGGCCTTGAGGAGGTCCATCTGGGTCTGCCAGTACGCCTCGACCGTCCCGACGTCGACCCAGTAGCCCTGGAACGGGTACGCGAACACGCGCAGGCCTCCCGTGACCATCCGCGGGATGATGTCCCGCCCGATGTCGTGCGATGAGTCGCGGCGCTTCGAGTCTTCCGTCAGGACCTGCGCGAGCATCTCGCGGCCGAAGACGTAGATTCCCATCGAGGCGAGTGTCCCGGGCGGATCCACGGGCTTCTCCACGAAGTGCGTCACCCGCTGGTGATCGTCCGTGGCCAGGATTCCCATCCGCGTCGCGTCTTCGCGCGAGACGTTCAGCGTCCCGATCGTGACGTCGGCCTGCTTCTCCATGTGGAACGCGATCAGCCACCCGTAGTTCATCTTGTAGATGTGGTCGCCCGAGAGGACGAGCACCAGGTCGGGAGATCCGCGCTCGACGAACGAGAGGTTCTGCGCGATGGCGTCCGCGGTGCCCTTGTACCAGTCGGTCACCGCGCGGCCCCGGAACGGCTGGTAGATCTGGACGCCGCCCGAGAAGGTGCGGTCGAGGTCCCACGGCCGGCCCGAGGCGATGTGCTCGTTCAGTGAGTGCGGGCGGTACTGCGTCAGGATCATCACGTCGGAGATGCCGGAGTTCACGCAGTTGGAAAGCGTAAAATCGATGATGCGGTACTTGCCCGCGAACGGGACGGCGGGCTTCGCGCGCTTCTCGGTCAGGACCCCGAGGCGGGAACCCTCTCCGCCGGCGAGGATGACCGCGCGGGCTCTCATCGGCGGCCCCCTATCCGGCGGAGCGGGCGGCCACGGCTCGCTCGTAGAGCGCGACGTACTCGAGCGCCGACTTCGTCCAGGAGAAGTCCAAGACCATGCCGTTGCTTTGGAGCTGCGCCCATTTCGCGGGCTGAGAGTACACCCGGAGCGACCGCTCCATCGCGTCCCAGAGCGCCCACGGGTGGAACTCGTCGAACATGAACCCGGTGCCGCCGGGATCGCCGGCGTCCGTGACCGTGTCGGCGAGCCCGCCCGTTCTCCGGACGACGGGCACGCACCCGTAGCGCATGCCGATCATCTGCGCCAGGCCGCAGGGCTCGTAGCGTGACGGGATGAGGAGCGCGTCGGCGCCCGCGTAGATCCGGCGGGCGTAGCGCGAGTCGAATCGCAGGCGAACGCTGGCGCGCCGGGGGTAACGCATCTCGAATTGGGAGAACTCGTGCTCGATCTCGGGATCCCCCGTGCCGAGGAGGACGAATTGCCCCCCGCGGTCCAGCCATCTCCGGACCGCGGGTCCCGCGATGTCGAAGCCCTTCTCCTTGACCAGCCGCGAAACCACTCCGAGGAGGGGCATGCGCGCGTCGATCTCGAGCCCCGCATCCTCCTGGAGCGCGGCCTTGTTCTGGGTCCGGCGCGAAAGCGTCGCCGCGTCGAACGTGCGATGAATCTCGGGATCGGTGCTCGGGTCCCACAATTCCGTGTCGATGCCGTTCAGGATCCCCGCCAGCCGGTCCTGGCGCACGCGCAGGACGCCGTCGAGGCCGTATCCGCCGGCGCCCGTCAGGATCTCCCGCGCGTAGGTCGGGCTCACCGTCGAGAGCATGTCCGCGCCGAGAATGCCGAGGCCCATGAGGGAATCGCGAAACGCCTCGGGGAGGATCTCGAGCTGCGGCGAGCGGCGCAGCTTGTAGTCGCCGAGGAAGCGCCCCGCCCCCTGCGCGGCATACGGCAGGTTGTGGATGGTGAACACCGAGGCGACGTCGCGGAAGTACGGATTCTCTCGGCCGTCCGTGGCAAGCCACCAGGCCGCGGCGCCCGTGTGGGAATCGTGCGCGTGAACGACGTCGGGCTTCCAATGCAGCGCCTCGGCGGACCAGAGCGCGGCGAGCGAGAAGAAGATGAACTTGGGTCCGTCCTCCTGGATCGTTCGCCCGTAGATCCAGCGGTCCTTCGGGACGGGCGGGCCCCCGACGAGAAAGGCGGGAATCTCGCCGATTGCCGTCTCCCAGATCTCCGCGGCTTCGTCGCCGGCGGCCGAGTGGACCGGGAAGCTCGCGACGAGACGCGGCGCGTACCGCGGCCAGTCGATGGCTCCGTACGCCGGAATGACGACGCGCACGTCGTGGCCAAGGGCGTGGAGCGCGCGGGGAAGCGATCCCACCACGTCGGCCAGACCGCCGACCTTGGCCAGGGGCGCGGCCTCGGCCGCGACCATGAGGATCCGCATGGAGAGGATTATTCCCCATGGGCGGCCCTTCGCCCGGTGCGGGGGAGCACGCGGGGCGCGTGGTATCCTTACGGGGTTCTCGTTCGCTCGCTTTTTCAGGCCTCGACCTGCGAATTCCGAACGGTTAAGCGAGAAGGCGCGGGGCGCCTCGGCGGGCCTTCGCGTTCGAACATCGCCGAGAGTTCGGTTTTCCGACACGAAAGGCTTTCGATGAAACTGTACGTGGGCAATCTTTCCTATAGCGCCGGAGAGGCGGAGTTGCGGGAGCTCTTTTCTCAGTACGGCACGGTCGAATCCGTCGCCGTGATCACGGACCGCGACACGGGCCGCTCCAAGGGTTTCGGTTTCGTGGAATTCAACAACGACGCGGAGGCACAGGCCGCCATCGCGGGACTGAACGGAAAAGACATGTCCGGCCGGAGTCTGACGGTCAGCCAGGCGCGCCCCCGAGCGGAAGGCGGCGGAGGCGGCGGCGGTGGACGGGGCGGATACGGCGGTGGCGGTGGCGGCGGGCGGCGGAATCGCTCCTGATGACGCTCGGGCAACGGCCCGAAGGAGACCCCCATCCCTACCGATTGGAAGATTCGAGTCCAACCCGCGGAGCGCACGCCTTTCCTGTTCAAGGCGACGTTCGTTCAGCGCGGCTCGGGCGGAGATGAGTCCGCGTTGGACGTTCTCTACCTGTACGGGGACGGGGACCTCGCGGTCCTCCTGCAGGATCTCGGCGCCGGCGTCGCGGAGATCTGCGGGCTCATCGAGACGCTTCAGAAGCGCAACAGCGCCGAGATCGTCGTAGACGTCACCGAAGAAGCTATGGAAGTGCTGGCGCGCCGCCCCGGCGCGCGAGCTTGACGAGGAAAATCATGAACGATCGGCCCAAGGATTGGTTTCGGATCGCATTTTTCGTGCTTTCGCCGGTGATCGGAATAGTCGGCACCGCGGCCTACGCGTTGACGCGAGGGGTCGCCTGGTGGCAGCCGGTGCTGTTTCTTGTCCTGTACGCCTGCGTCGGGATCTCCGTGACGGCGGGCTACCACCGGCTCTTCTCCCATCGGAGCTACGAGTGTCATCCCCTGATCCAGTCGTTCTATCTCTTCTTCGGGGCCATGGCTCTTCAGAACTCGATCCTCTACTGGGCCTCCGATCACCGGACGCATCACCGCTACGTCGACCACGATTGGGATCCCTACAACATCCAGCGCGGCGGGTGGTGGGCGCACATCCTCTGGATCTTCTACAAGAACCCCCCGGGCCGAAGCTTCGATGACGTGCCCGACCTGCAGAAGAACCCGCTCGTGCGGCTGCAGAACCGCTTCTCCACCTCGCTCGGCATCCTGGGCGGTCTCGGGATTCCCACCCTCATCGGGGCCGCGTTCGGCGATCCGCTGGGGGGACTGCTCTGGGGCGGATTCCTGCGTATCGTCGTGATCCATCACACGACGTTCTTCGTCAACTCGATCGCCCACCTGTACGGGTCGCGCCCCTACACGGAGGAGAACTCGGCCAGGGACAACGCGTGGGTGGCCCTGGTGACCAACGGCGAGGGGTACCACAACTTCCATCACCGGTTCCCCGCCGACTTCCGCAACGGCATCCGCTGGTACCAGTGGGATCCCAGCAAGTGGTGGATTCGCGGGCTGAAGTCTCTGGGCCTCGCGCGACGGCTGCGTCGCACGCCCGCCCTCGTGATCGAGCGCTCTCGCCTGCGCACTGCGATGGAGCGCGCGGAGCGGCTTCCGGAGCCCTCGACCGCGCGCGACGCCATCCGCCAGAGGCTCGAGTCGGCGCACCAGGCGCTCGAGCGCGCCGCCGCGATCTGGGGCGGGCTTCAGGAGAAGCGGCGCAAGGACTGGTCCGAGTACCGCGAGCACCTCGCGCACGCGCGCCGGCAGTGGCGCGAGGCGCTTCGAATGCTCGCCGCGCAGCCGGAGCAAGCCTAGGAGCCTCTAACGCTCGCGAGGCGAGCGCTCTGCTTGAAACCCACGGCGGGGAACCCGGCTCGACTAGGGGGCTTATTTCAGGGAGAGGTCACGGAAGACATTTTCCCCCTTCCTCAAGGCTGGGCCGCGCAGCGGCCCGCTTAGAGTCCGGGCCTCGGCGAGTAGGTCGGGAGGGCCGGCGTCGAAGGGTCCTGACGCCAGGCGTTCATCTCGGGCTCGGTCCGGAGCAGATCCTTGAGGGTGATCTTCTCGAGGACCTGATCGACGGCCGCCTGTACCATGCGCCAGACCGAGCGAATCGAGCAGTCCGGCATGTGGGTGCAGGCGCGCTCGAAACCCGAGTGGCCGTCGCAGAAGGCCGGTTCGTAGAGGCGTCCCCCGAGCACGGCCAGGACGTGTCCGAGCTGGATCTGGTCGGCGGGCCGGGATAGGGCGTACCCGCCCGCCTGTCCGCGCGTGGATTTGACGAAGCCGCCGCGGCGCAGGACCCGCATCATCTTAGCGACGTTCGGCTCCGAGATTCCCTCCGCGCGGGACAGCTCCGGGATCGTCAGACTTCCGGCGTCGCCCGCGTGGCCGACGCGGAGCAGACAGCGCAATCCGTACTCTTCCTGCGAGGTCAGTTTCATCCTCGGCCCCCCGTCACATCATTCCGAGCTGGAGCTTCGCGGCCTCGGACATCATCTGGAGACTCCACGGCGGATCGAAGACGACCTGGACGTCCGCCTCCCGGATGCCGGGCAGGGAGAGTAGCTTTCCCTTGATGTCCTCCCGCAGCACGTCGCCCATCCCGCAACCGGGGGCGGTGAGGGTGAACTTCACGTCGATCCGATGGCCTTCGTCCGGCAGAGGGGTGAGGCCGCAGCTGTAGACGAGCCCCAGATCCACGATGTTGACGGGGATCTCCGGGTCGAAGCAGGTCCGGAGCTGATCCCACGCCAGGTCCTCTGTACTCCTCCCCTCCTGCTGCGCCGCCGGATCCGCGACCGAGACCGCCTCCCCGATCGCGTCGGCGTCCTTGCCGTCGATGCGCGCGAGGAAGCCCACCGGCGTCATGACGGTGTAGCTTCCGCCGAGCGACTGCGTGATGACGACCGGGTCTCCTGCGCGCAGGGTGATCGGGGTGCCGCTCGGAATCTCCCGGGCCGCGACCTCGCGCGAAACGGTGGCTTCTTTTCTCATCTGCATGGTCAGGCCCCTCCACTCTCGGCCGTCGGTCCTTCCGATTCGGTCGAGACCGTCGAATCGCCTCCCTGGAGCGCGGCCTTCAGTGTGTGCCAGGGAAGGGTGGCGCATTTCACTCGGACGGGAAACTCCCGGACCCCGGAGAAGACTTCCAGCTTCCCGAGCGACGGCGAGCCGGCTGCCTCCGCGACCCCGGTGATGAGGCCGTGGAATCGCTCGAACAGGGCGTCCGCCTCCCCACGCGTCTTGCCCTTGAGGCTCTCCGTCATCATCGAGGCGGAGGCGGTGGAGATCGCGCAGCCGGCGCCCTCGAAGGCGACGTCCTTGAGCAGGTCGCCGTCGAGCTCGAGATACACGGTCTCGCGGTCGCCGCAGAGAGGGTTGTAGCCCTCGGCCTTCCGGTTCGCCTCGGGCATGGGGCGATGGTTCCGCGGCCGCTTGCTGTGGTCGAGGATGACTTCCTGGTAGAGCTCTCGGAGATCGGACATCAGCGGAACATCCCGATGACGGTCTCGATCGCGGCAACGAGGACGTCGACCTCCGCGCGCGTGTTGTAGAGGCCGAACGAGGCGCGCGCGGTGGCCGGCAGGCCGAAGCGCTCCATGACCGGTTGCGCGCAGTGGTGCCCCGTCCGGATCGCGATGCCCTCGCGGTCGAGCACGGTGCCGATGTCGTGCGGGTGGACGCCGTCGAGCACGAAAGACAGCACGCCGGCCTTCTCGCGAGCGGTGCCGACGATCCGCAGGCCGGGAATCGCGGCCAACGCCTCGGTGGCGTATCGCAGGAGGTCTCCCTCGTGGGCCTCGATCGACTCGAGGCCAATGGCCCGGACGTAGTCCAGGGCGGCTCCGAACGCGATGCCTCCCGCGATGTTCGGCGTTCCGGCCTCGAACTTGTAAGGCAGCGCGTTGAAGGTCGTCTTATCGAACGTGACGGATCGGATCATGTCGCCCCCCCCCTGGTAGGGCGGCATGTCTTCGAGGAGCGCGGTCTTGCCGTAGAGGACGCCCACGCCCGTGGGCCCGTAGATCTTGTGGCTCGAGAAGGCGTAGAAGTCGCAGTCGAGCGCCCGCACATCCACGGGCATGCGGGGAGCGGCCTGCGCGCCGTCGATGAAGACCGGCACGCCGCGCGCGTGTGCGATCTCGGCGATCCTCCGGACCGGGAGCACCGTGCCGAGCGCGTTGGAGAGGTGAGCGACCGAGACCATCCGCGTCTTCGAGGTCACGAGCCGCTCGAGCGCGGCGAGGTCCACCTCGCCCGAGTCCGTGATCGGCGCGACGCGCAACGAGGCGCCCTTCTCCTCGCACAGGAGCTGCCAGGGGACGATGTTGGAGTGGTGCTCGAGACCCGTGATCAGGATCTCGTCGCCCGCGCGGACGCGGGTGCGGCCGTACGTCTGGGCCACGAGGTTTACCGCCTCCGTCGTTCCGCGGACGAAGATGATCTCGTGCGCGGCCTTTGCGTTCAGGAACGATCGGGCCTTCTCCCGCGCGGAGTCGTAGGCGTCGGTCGCGTGCACCGAGAGCCAGTGGACTCCCCGGTGAATGTTGGCGTAACACCGCTCGTAGACGTCCCGCTCGGCGCGGATCACGGCCTCGGGCTTCTGGGCGGAGGCCGCGTTGTCGAGATAGACGAGGGGCTTGCCGTAGATCTCGCGCGCGAGTATCGGGAAGTCGCGCCGGATGGCGTCGACGTCGTAGGCGACCGGCGCCTGGCGCGCGGCGGTGCTCAGGAGGTCTTCCCTTCGATCCCGGCGCCGTCCAGGCGCAGGATCATCTCGCGCATCACCGCCTCGCGAATCGCGGGGACCTCGAGGCGATCGACGACGTCGGACACGAACGCCCGGGTCAGGAGCGCTCGCGCCTCCGCTTCGCCGATTCCCCGGGAACGGAGATAGAACAGGGCCGCCGCATCGAGCTGGCCCGTGGTCGAGCCGTGCTTGCACTTCACGTCGTCGGCAAGGATCTCGAGGGCGGGCGTGGAATTCACGAGCGCGCGCCGCGAGAGCAGGAGATTCTTGTTGGTCTGGATCGCGTCGGTCTTCTGCGCGTCCGCGCGCACGATGATCTTGCCGTAGAAGACGCCCCGGGCGGCGCCGTCGAGGATGCCCTTGTAGAGCTCGCGGCTGACACAGCGGGGCTTGGCGTGATCGATGATGGTGTGGTTGTCGAGGTGTTGCTCTCCCGCGCCGACGAAGAGCCCGTTCAGCGCGCACTCGGCGCCCTCGGCGTCCAGGCGGAGGTCGATGTTCGTTCGCGCGAGCGCGGAACCGAAGGCGACGTTGTGCGAGGTGAAGCGGCTGTCCCGTTCCTGCCGAACCGCGAGCGCGTGGACGTGGAAAGCGTCGAGGCTCTCGCGCTGGAGCTTGTAGTGCGAGAGGAGCGCACGGGGCCCCACGGCGATCTCGGTGACGGCGTTCTGCAGGTATCGCCCGCTCCCCAGGTAGCTCTCGACGACCGAGCACTCGGAGCGCTCGCCGGCGAGGATGAGGAGGCGCGCGTGGGACACCTCCGGCCGGTCCCCGGGCGAGGATTCCCAGACGAGCTCGATGGGGTCCGCGATCACGGCGCCCGGAGCGACGTCCAGGACGAGCGCGTCCTCCAGCGACGCCGTGTTCAGCGCCGCGAAGGCGTTCGTTCGCCCCGCGATCCGCCCGAGGTACGGCTCGACCTCTTCGCGCGCAACCTCCGTCAGCCGGCGCAGGCGAGCCCCGGGCGGCAGGGCGCCCGCCGTCCGGGCGTTCCGCCGCACCCGAATCCACGGCGTTCCCGTGATCGGCTGGATGCCGGTGTAGCGCCAGGCCTCGTCGGCCGCGGAGGGGAACCCCAGCTCCTCGAACCGCGAGAACGCCGTCTCGCGCAGGCGCACGAGCCAGTCCGGCGATCCCGGAGACTCGATGGGCTCCGGCGCGAAACCGCGCGAGAGGGCCACGGCCTCCATCATCGGGCTCCAACGGCCGCGGGCGGTTCCTTCTCGAGCCAGGCGTAACCCTTCTCCTCGAGCTCGAGGGCCAGATCCTTTCCGCCGGAGCGGACGATTCGGCCGTCGACGAGGACGTGGAGGAAATCCGGGACGATGTAGTTCAAGAGCCGCTGGTAGTGCGTCACAACGATCATCGACCGCTCCGGCGAGCGCTGCTGGTTGACGCCGCCGGCGACGATCCTCAGGGCGTCGATGTCGAGGCCTGAGTCCGTCTCGTCGAGGATCGCGAGCTGCGGATCCAGGAGCGCCATCTGGAAGATCTCGTTGCGCTTCTTCTCGCCGCCGGAGAATCCCTCGTTGACGGGGCGTTTGACCAGGTCCTCGTCGATTTCGACGAGCTTCGCCTTCTCCTTGACGAGCGCCAGAAACTCCATCGCGTCGTACTCGGTCAACCCCCGGTGCTTTCGCACGGCGTTGACCGCCGCCTTGAGGAAGTAGACGTTGGAGACTCCGGGTATTTCGACGGGATACTGGAACGCGAGGAAGACGCCCTCCCGCGCGCGCTCCTCCGGCGGCATGGCGAGGAGGTCCCGGCCGCGGTAGAGTACCCGGCCTTCCGTGACCGTGTAGCCGGGTCGGCCGGCGAGGACGTGCGCCAACGTGGACTTCCCGGAGCCGTTGGGACCCATCAGCGCGTGGACCTCCCCCGGGGAAACGGTCAGGTCGATGCCGCGCAGGATCTCGTGGCCCCCGACGTTGGCGTGCAGGTTCTGGACCTCGAGCAGGGGCTGCGCCATCGCTTATCCCACCGATCCTTCCAGGGAAACGCCCAGCAGCTTCTGGGCCTCGACCGCGAACTCCATGGGCAGCTCCTTGAACACCACCTTGCAGAAGCCGTTGACGATCATGTTTACGGCCTCCTCGGCCGAGATGCCGCGCTGCTGGAAGTAGAAGATCTGGTCTTCGCCGATCTTCGAGGTCGAGGCTTCGTGCTCCATTTGCGCCGTCGAATTATTGACTTCGATGTAGGGAAACGTGTGGGCGCCGCACTTGTCTCCGATCAGCAGCGAGTCGCACTGCGAGTAGTTGCGCGCGCCGTCCGCCTTTCCGAGGATCTTGACCATGCCCCGATAGGTGTTCTGGCCGTGCCCCGCGGAGATGCCCTTGGAGACGATCGTGGACTTGGTGTTCTTGCCGATGTGGATCATCTTCGTGCCGGTGTCCGCCTGCTGGTAGTTGTTGGTCACGGCTACCGAGTAGAACTCGCCGACAGAGCCGTCTCCCTGGAGGATGCAGCTCGGATACTTCCAGGTGATCGCCGAGCCCGTCTCGACCTGAGTCCAGGAGATCTTGGAGTTGCGGCCGCGGCAGGCGCCCCGCTTCGTCACGAAGTTGTAGATCCCGCCCTTGCCCTGGCTGTCCCCCGGATACCAGTTCTGAACGGTCGAGTACTTGATCTCGGCGTCGTCGAGCGCGACGAGCTCGACCACGGCCGCGTGGAGCTGGTTCTCGTCCCGGATCGGAGCGGTGCAGCCTTCCAGATACGAAACGTACGAGCCTTCCTCGGCGACGATCAGGGTCCGCTCGAACTGGCCGGTGTTGGCGGAGTTGATGCGGAAGTACGTGGAGAGCTCCATCGGGCAT
The DNA here is from genome assembly GCA_038224325.1 of Thermoanaerobaculia bacterium. GTDB lineage: Bacteria > Acidobacteriota > Thermoanaerobaculia > UBA5066 > Gp7-AA6 > DAHUXD01. Next base: position 20,328 of record JBBRFL010000005.1, read on the forward strand.
CGGACGCCCTTCGGGATGTAGCAGAAGGAGCCGTCCGAGAAGACCGCGGAGTTGAGCGCGGCGAAGAAGTTGTCGGAGTGCGGCACGACGGATCCGAGGTACTTCCGCACGAGATCCGGATGGGTGCGCACGGCCTCGGAGAACGAGCAGAAGATCACGCCGACCTCCGCGAGCTGCTCGCGGAAGGTGGTGGCGACCGAGACCGAATCGAACACGGCATCGACCGCGACCCCCGCGAGCTTCGCGCGCTCGCGCAGGGGAATCCCGAGCTTCTCGTACGTCTCGAGGAGCTTCGGGTCGACGTCCTCGAGAGACTTGGGCGCGTCCTTGCGGGTCTTCGGGGCGGCGTAGTAGACGCTCGACTGGTAGTCGATCGCGGGGTAGTGAACGTTCTGCCAGGTAGGCTCCCGCATCGTCAGCCAGTGCCGGTAGGCCTTCAGCCTCCACTCCAGCATCCATTCCGGCTCGTTCTTCTTGGCCGAGATCAGTCGAACGACGTCTTCGCTCAAACCGGGCGGGATCGTTTCCGACTCGATGTCGGTCACGAACCCGGCTTTGTATTCGCGGTTGGTCAGGTCGAAAACGGAGTTGGGATCAGAGCTCATCAAACATCTCCGTCGCGAGCATATTGAATCTATACAGAAAAGTCAACTTTATGTATGAATTAAGTCGTTTATTTTGAGTAGCTTAAATGGAAAAGGCGCCCCGCCCATGTTGCGTGGCGCCTCGAAGATTTCTAACTCTCGGGCGTCGGCCTGGGCTTGGGCGACGTGGACCGGGTGTCCGTGGGGCGCGCTTGGGGTTGCCGCCCCCCGGGGCGAACCACTTCGCGGGAGGGTGGAGGCGTCACCACGCCCGGGCGCCCCCGTTCCCGGTCGTTTTGCGCCGGCGCGGCCTGGCCAGCGGGCCGCGCGCGGTCGGTCTGCGGTGCGGCCTCACGAGAGGGGCGTTCGTCGCGAGCGGTGGGGCGAGCCCGATTGCGCCAATCCGGAGTGGGCGCGGCCCCTCGATCCGGACGAACGCGGCCTTCACCGCCGGGATTGGGATTGCCGGGCTGTTCGGACGGCGGAGTCGGCCGGAAGACGCGATCGCTCCGGTCCGGCGGAACGGGAACCTGCTGCCGGTTGACGGGCGCCCGATTCTCCGGTGCCGCTTCCGTCCTGGGCGACTCGACCGCGGTCGGCCGCATCATGCGCTCCTCCCGGGGCTGCGGAGTGAACGCTGGGCGGTCACGAATATCCGCCGGGCGATTGGCCGGCGCCGGCGCCGGCGCCGTTTCCGGCCTCTCCATGACCGTCGGACGCGCCATGGGACGCTGTTCTGGCGCCTCCGGACGGCCCGCTACGGGGGCGCCGGGGGCCGCGGAACGTTCCGGGCTTGACGCGGGCGGAACGGATTGGGCCTGGGCCCTGCCGTTCACCGGACCGGCCGCAACCGGCCGTTCGGTCGTCGCGGTGGCGCGACCGCGTACCGGACCCACGGGCGCGACCGCGGGCGCTCGCGAGGGAGCCGCGCCCGATGAGGCTCGCGTCGAAGGCGCCAGGGTGACCCGGCCCGAATCGCTCACCGCGGGCCGGACCGGCGCCACGGAGCGCGGCTGCCCGCCCTGAGCTTCGGACTGCGTGGCGATCCGGGTTGCGGCGACGGTGCTGACCGGGGCTCCGCGGTTCTCGCGAATGACGGCCAGCTTCTGCTGAAAGTTGGGGGGAGCCGGAGGCGGCGCGACGCGTGCCACTACCGGTCGTGCCACGATCGCGGCGGGCGGCCGCGGAGCGGAGGCCTGGGTCCGCTGAGAGAACCGGATCGAGGCCACGGTGGGAAGCACCGGAGCGGTGCCCCGGATGACAGGGGCGGCCGCGACCTGGCGCACCACGTTGCGGTCGGTCACGACGTTCCGCGCGACGGAGCCGCTCGAGATGAAGGTGTTCTGGTTCACGACCGTCACGTACGTCCGATTGACGTAAGTCACGTTGGTGACGTTGACGTTGACCGATCTCCGGGGAGACCACCACTCGACCACGGGATCCCGGGGTCCGAGCGGGAACCAGCCCACGTAGCCGCCCCCGCCGATCGTCACGGAGGCGGAGAAGTCCGGCCCGCCGCCGACGAAGGCGACGAGAGCCGGCGCATACGACACCACCCGCACCGAGGGCGCGACCGGAACCCAGAACCAGCGCGAGGAGCTGTTCACCCACCGGCCGTAGTGGTACGGGGCCCAGCCCCACGCCTCCGACGAGATCCACGTCCAGCCCCACGGGTCCTGCCAGCCCCAGTGCCCCTCGCGATAGGGGGCCCAATTCGAATCCACCCGGGTCGGCGACCAGACGTTGCCGTACTCCGGGACGGTCTGCCAGCTTCCGTACGCGTCGAGATCGTCGACGCCCACGATGTCGGCGCTGACGTAACGGGCCGAGGTGCTGTGGCTGAATCGTCCGTTGCGAACCTGAACCCAGCGATCCCACTGGTCCGCTGAGGACACGGAGAGGACGTCGTAGCGCGGCGAGTCGATTCCCTGGATCGCCATCGCCTCTCCCGAGTTGAGCGTGATCTGCCCGCCGCCCGCCGCGACGGTCGCATCGCCCTGCTGCACGGAGACGCGCGTGTTCCCGTCCGCATCGACGTCCACGCGGTAGTTCCCGGGCCGCTCGAAGGTCACGGCCGCGTTGGGGGTATCGACCTCCCAGACGTCGTTGTCGTCGAGGCGACGGACGTGGAAGGTCCCGACGCCCGACTTGAGGGCAAATTGCTTGGTGTCGTCGGTCAGGTTCAGGACCGCCAGATCGGTCCGGCCACCGAGCCAGATCACGTCGCCGCCGTGCACCTGGAGCTCCACGCGGCTGCGCCGATCGGTGTAGACGCGGTCGCCCAGGGTCATCGGGACGTTGAGGTCCGCGGCCTCCCAGGCGTCGGGTTGATCGCCGCGCGCATACGAGACGCTTCCCTCGATGTGGGAAATGCGCGCCACCGTCTGGGCGACCTCGGAGGGGCCGGGGTCGGATGCGTCGCCGTATTCGTCTCTCGCCTGCGCGGAAGCGACCGCGGCGATCGGCAGCGCCGCGAGCAGCGCTCCCAGCGCTCGAAGGGTCCGTTTCCAGTAAGAACTCATGTGAGCCTCCATTCGCTCATTGACCATGCAAGGTTGGTTCCCGGTTTCCCAGGCCGGGGGGGGGCCGGAATGCCCAGTCAACCCAAGGGGATAGCAGCTGCGGGCGCCTTTTGCCGGGGACCGCCTCGTCTCGAGACCAACAACTTCGTCCTCTGGCGAGGTCGCCGCCGCCCGTCCGGGTGCATAGACTTCGGTCATGCCTGCCTCTGCGCTGGTGGCGCGAGCCCCGGACCGACCGCTCGTGATCTACGACGGGGAATGCGGTTTCTGCCGGCTGTGGATCGCGCGCTGGATGCAGCGAACCGGCGACCGCGTGCGGTACGAAACCTCGCAGGCCGTCGGAGCGCTCTATCCCGAGATCCCTCCCTCGAGCTTCGCGAAGTCGGTCCAACTGGTGCTTCCGGATGGCCGGACGTTCTCGGGAGCGGAGGCGGTGGCTCGCCTCCTCGCCCTTCCCGCGGAGAGCGGAGTCTTCCTGCGGGCGTACCGCAGCGTTCCAGGAGCCGCGCAGCTCGCGGAACTCGCCTATCGAATGGTCGCCGATCACCGCTCCGCGGCGGCGGCGGCGACCCGCGCCCTCTGGGGACGTCGGGTTCTACGGCCGACCTACTTCGCGGCCAGCGCCCTGTTCCTTCGCCTGCTGGGCGTGGCTTATCTCGCGGCCTTCGCGTCGCTGTGGGTCCAGGTGGACGCGCTGGTGGGCGCGCGCGGCATTCTTCCCGTAGCGCGATTTCTGGATTGGGTTCGCGGCCAGACGGGCTGGGAGCGCTACTGGCTCGAGCCGACGCTGTGTTGGCTCGGGTCGAGCGACGCCGCCCTGCACGCGCTCTGCGCCGGAGGCGTGGCGGCCTCGATGCTCCTGATCGTCGGATGGGTTCCGTTCGCCGCCGGGGCGCTCGCCTGGCTCCTGTACCTCTCGCTGGCGGTCGCGGGCCAGACGTTCCTCGAGTTTCAGTGGGACATGCTGTTGCTCGAGACCGGTCTCCTCGCACTCTTCCTCGCGTCCCCGGGGAGGCACCGCATGCGAGGCGGGCTGGCGGCGCCCGCCCTGTCGCTCTTCCTGCTGCGGTGGCTGCTGATTCGATTGATGCTGTCTTCGGGAGTCGTCAAGCTGGCTAGCGGCGACCCGACCTGGCGGCACCTCACCGCCCTTCGCTACCACTACGCGACGCAGCCCCTGCCGCCGTGGACGGCCTGGTTTGTCCATCAGGGCCCGCCCGCGTTCCAGACCGCCTCGTGTCTCTTTCTCTTCTTCGTCGAGCTCGCGGTGCCTGTCCTCCTCTTTGCCCCGCGGCGGCTGCGGCTCTTCGCGTGTGGGATGACGATCCTGCTGCAAGCCCTGATCGCCGCGACGGGGAACTACGCCTTCTTCAACCTGCTCGCTATATCGCTCGCCGTGCTCTGCATCGACGACGAGAGCTTCCCCCGACGATGGCGGGAGGCGGCGGCGCGGACCGCGAGTGCGGGGAAGACGTGGCCCCGATGGATCCTCGCGCCCGTCGCCGGTGTCCTCATCGCCGCCTCCGCGGTTCCTCTCGCCGCTGCGGTCGGCGCGGGCGCCCGGATTCCCGGGCCGATGATCGGGCTCTATCGTCTCCTCGCTCCCTTTCGCAGCGCCAACGGGTACGGCCTCTTCGCCGTGATGACGACGTCGCGCCCCGAAATCATCATCGAGGGCAGCTCCGACGGATCGCAGTGGCGGCCCTACGAATTCCGATGGAAGCCCGGCGACCCGTTCCGCCGCCCGCGATTCGTCGCGCCCCACCAGCCCCGCCTGGACTGGCAGATGTGGTTCGCCGCGCTCGGCGGCTACGAGGAGAATCCCTGGCTGATCGCATTTCTCCGGCGGCTCCTCGTGGGATCCCCGGACGTGCGGGGCCTGCTCGCGAACGACCCGTTCCCGCACGACCCACCCCGTTATGTTCGAGCGCTTGTTTACGACTATCGCTTCACGACGCGCGCGGAGCGTTCGAGCACGGGCGCCTGGTGGCGGCGCGAGCTCCGCGGACTCTACTGTCCGGTGCTCGGCTCGGAAGGAGCGGGGCCGGTTCGGTAGGCCCCGCTCGCACCGAGTCGGCACGTCAATTCGACGCGCGGGGACCCGGCCCGTCCTCGTGGCGACGCGGCAGAACCGTGATGACTCCCATCATCGGAGTGCCGAAGTTGCACGTGTCCGTTCCGGCAGGGTCGCACCTCGTGGGGTCCTTGGATCCCTGAATTCCGCCGTCCGGGCCCGGAGCGAAGGGCTGGTGATACTCGTCGTCGATCTGGGAGTGAAAACGGCAGTAGTAGACCCACTGTCCCGCGTCGTTGAACTGGATCCGAAACGGCTCGTTCGACGGGCTGCCGCCGCCGGTTCCCGGGATGACGACGTCGATGTTCTTCGGTCCGGCGGTGTTGACCGCATCGTCGCTCACGACCGTGTGATCGTCCGTGTCGTTGTTGACCCATTCGACAGTGTCCCCTACGCGAATCGTGATCGCAAACGGGGAGAAGCGGTCCTCCTCCGGAACCGCGACGAGACGGTGATTGCGCGGACGGTCGTCGTCCGCGGTGAGGCGGGTGGCGGGAAGGGCGACGAAGGCGAGCAGGGCGAGGGCGGGAACGAGGAGAGAGGAAACCGATGTCCGTGAACGCTTCATGGGCGCTCCCTTCTGCGGCGCGGTGGCCGCGCGAAACGACGCGATCACCGGATCGCGTCCGTTAGGAAAAGCAAGCAAGTGGGTCGCCAGCGAAGTCGCGCCATTGCGCGCGCGCCTTCATCGCGCGTCCATGTCGTCCGCGCTCAGCCGCTTGGAGGAAGTTAAGAGACGATTAGAAGAGAAGAGCGGGCTCGCTTCGAGCGTTCCGGTCCGGGTCAGACTCCGAAGCGATCGGGCTCCCACTTCAACCCCAGCTCGTCCGGAGGCGCCATGTAGCCGGCCAGGGCCGAGGCTGCCACGACCGACGGGCTCGCGAGGTATCCCTCGCCGCCCACTCCCATTCGGTTCTGCCAGTTCCGATTGAACGAGGTGATGGCTCGCTGGCCCGCGGTCAACGCATCGGGACCCTGGCCGAAGCACGGCCCGCACCAGGATTGACGGATCTCTCCGCCCGCGGCGCGGAGCACCTCCGCGACCGATTCTCCACCGAGGCGCGGATCCGCGATCTCGATCTGCCTGCCGACGCCCCCCGACCCGGGGAAGATCGCGAGCGAGCGCGTCACCTTGCGGAAACCGAGGTCCCGCGCGGCGCGCAGCACGAGCGCCGCGGAAAGCAGATCGTCGTAGCTGCCGTTCGTGCACGATCCGATCATCGCCTTGTCGAACACGATCCGCTCTCGCGCGACCTCGGCGGCCGGGAACGCGTTTCCGGGCGAGAACGGCTTGGCGATCATGGGCGCGATCTCCGAGAGCGTCAGCGCCTCGTCGATCTCGTAAACCGCGTCCGATCCCGGAACGACCCGGGGATATGGCAGCTCGCCCGCTCCCTTGTTCCGGTACCACGCGTCGGTGATCGCGTCCTGCGCGAAGATGCCGTTCAAGGCCTCCGCCTCGGCCATCATGTTGGCGATGGTGTTGCGGTGGGCGATCGGGAGCTGCCCGTCCGCGTCCACGAATTCGACCGACATCCCATCCGACTGCTTCGCGCCCCAGCGCCGCAGGAGCTCCAGGACAACGTCCTTTCCCGACACCCACGGCTGGAGTGCCCCGCGAAAGACCACGCGCCTCTGCCGCGCCACCGTGAAGTAAATGTATCCGGTGGCCCAGCCGAAGCCGAGCGTGGTCGAGCCGACTCCGAACCCGACGGCCCCGTACGCGCCGTAGGCCCGGCTGTGCGAATCGGCTCCGGGGATGAACTGCCCGGGCATCACCAGGCCCTGCTCCGGGAAGTAGAAGTGGAAGATCCCGTCGCCCGGAGTCGCGTAGTACGGCTTCTCGAGCCCGTGGACTCCGGCGAACGCGCGGCCGATCTCCGTCTGTCTCGCGTCGTCGTCGCGCCCGGTGAACACGAAGTGATCGTTGGCGATCGCGGCCTGCCGCGGAAAGATCGTGTTCCCGCCGGTGATCTGGTTGAACGTGTGGATCGCGAACGGCGCCGTCCCGTCGGACGCGGGAAGCAGGTCGGCGTAGACGCGCAGGGTGGCGCCGGGCCGCACGTCAGCGTCGCGGTCGACGCGGTGCGCCCACACGATCTGCTCCGTCGCCGTCAGAGCGCGGGCCGTGTCGGGATCGGGCCAGCGGATCTCCGGACTCGTCTCGACGGACCTGCGGAACTCCCGGCGTCCGACGGCGAAGATCCCGCCACCCGCGCGAATCTCCTCCTCCTTGGGAGAGAGCGGCACGGGCTCGTAGCTCCGGCTCCGGGTCTCGTTCGTCAAACGCCGCGTGGCCGGATCGAACGCGAAGGCGTCGCCGTCTTGCGCGTCCGCGACCGCCTCGGGCGACTGCACGACGTGGAGGCCGAGATTGAACGCGTTGCGCCGGAAGATGTCGCCCATTCCGTGGCTGCAGACGACGACGAGCTCGAGACCCTTCTCCTCGGCCACGCCCTTCAGACCCGCCGGGCTCATCTCGCGGGACGAGCCGATCGCGAAGCGCTCCCCGGCGATCAGGAAGTTCTCGCCGCGGTGGACGCGGCTGCGGAAGTCCGGCATCAGGTGCCGGAACGAGCCCGCCTTCCATCGCTCGTCCAGGGTCTCGAGGCTCTCGGACACGCAGTCAGCGGCCGGAGTGATCTGATCGGTGTCGATGGCGTCCCGCTTCTTTCCGGGAACGTTCGGGTCCCAGAGGATCAGCGCGCTTCCACGGATCGTGCGCGGAACTCCCGCAACCGTGTCGGAGGGACGGGGACCCGGGAGGTCGTTCGGTGCGACGCCGGGCTTCCGGCGCGCGGGCTCTATCCTGTGTTCTGCCACCGGCCGGTAATCCTACCGTGGCGCAGCTAAGGTCGAAACGCTACTGGGCCGGGGAGAGGTTCGACTGCCGCAGGCGCTCCTCCCAGGAAATCTCCTGGGCTTTCTGGAAGAGGCGCGCGGCGCGGCTGAACGCGAGCTCCGCCGCATCGTAGTCGCGCTGGCGCAGGAGACGCTCGCCCTCCTCCTCGCTGTGACGGCCCTCGCCGAAGATGTCTCCGGCGGCGTCCTTCGCGTTCCAGCGGTCGGCCTCGATGCGCGCCAGAGCCGCCCGAAGCCGGAGATCCTCCGCGGGCTGGCGGGAAACGGCGGGCGCCGCCTTGCCGGCTTTGACCAATCGGGTTGCCCGCGCGACCGCGGGCTCGAAATGGCCCCCGCTACCCGCGAGTACCAGAGCCATCGAGGAGGTCGCGGCCACCGACAGCGCCGCCGGCCGCGCGGCCGAATGGGCGCTCGGAGCGGCCGCGGAGGTCTTCGGGAAATCGGCCGTCGCAACGGCTCGACGACGCGGCGCCGATGCGGTGCCTGCGTCGTGGAACTGCCCCACGATCAGGAACGCCGCGACGGTCAGCCCGGCCGCGGCCGCCAGCGCGCTCGCCGGTCGGGTCCATTCGGGGGACCAGAGGCGCGCCGGGTGAAAGCGCTCCGCCCCGCCGGCGGGCTCTGCGAGGAAAAAGGGGTCCGGATCCCCGGCCTCCTCGGAAAATGTCGTTGCAGAATGCGCGACCGCTTCCGGAGCGCGGTCGTCTGTGGCATCGGTCGCGAAGAACGGCTCGGGCTCGGGCGTCGGGGCGAGGGACTCGGGAGATTCGCAGGCGGCCACCGCCTCGAGAGCGGGTGCCGCCGGCCCCGAGACGAGTGGCTCCGGGACCGCGGCAACGGAAACCGGCGTCTCGAGAGGCGAGGACGCGCTGACGACCACCGGGTTCGTCGATTCCCAGTCGGAGGAAGGCGCGGCGAGCTGGCTCTCCGGATTCAGCAGCTTGTACAGGAAGAGTGACAGATTGGCGGTATAGAGGGAGAAGGGATTTCCCGTCACCATCTGCTGGATCTCGCGGTGCGCGTCCACGGCGGAAGCGAACCGCTCCGCGGCGGGCGCCATGCAGCGGTAGAGAAACGCGGTGAGCTCCTCGGACCGGGGATCGCCGGCGCGCAGCTCGATGAACGGCGTGTCGAGCGAGGGGCGCCGTCCCGTCAGGAGCTCGGCGAGGATCGCTCCCAGCGCATAGACGTCGGATCGCGCGCCGACGGCACCGCCCTGCCGGACCTCGGAGGCGACATACGGCGCGATCTCCGCCAGCATGCGCGGACGGGAGAGCGCGGGGATCACTCCCTCCGCCAGACCGAATCCGCCGACGCGGACCGCGGCGTCGTGAGAAATCGATACGAAGCCCGGCCAGAGGAGGCCGTGATGGGCGGCGGCTGCGCCCACCCGCGTCCGGTGGACGTGCTCGAGCGCCGCGGCGATCCGCTCGGCGATCAGAAGGGCGTACTCCGCCGGGATGCGGATCCCGAAGGCGCGGACTCGGGCCAGCATGGTGTCGAGCGTCCAGCCCGCGGTTTCGTCCCACGTCATGAAGGGAATCCCTCCGACCGTGTCGAGCTGCGGACGATCCACGATCGCCGAGTGCGCCGGCACGCTCCCGAGCGCGGCGTTCTCGCGGATCATGGCGTCGATGGCCTCCGGGTCGAGCTCCTCGGACTGCAGGATTCGCAGCCGCACGAACCGGCGCTCGTCGGCCGCGTACAGCGCCCGGAACACCGAGCCGAGCGGATCCTCGGACAGCTGCGCGACCAGGAGGTAGTGGCCCAGGTGGCGGGAGAGAAACGGGGCGCCGCTCATGATCCGTGTCCCGCGCGATCGCCGCGAATTCCAGTCCGCGAGCGCACGGCGGGCGCAGAAGGCTCCCGCCGGAGACCCGGGAATGGGTGGCTCAGCGTGGTCACGTCTGGCGAAAACGTGGAGCAGCTTCCGTGCCGGCACCGGCGCGCCGGGGGCGGGAGACCTAAATGGCTGAAGTGCCGGAGGATGGGCCCCGATTCCACAGACGGTGATAGGAGTACGAGTGACAAAAAAAGGGCGGAAGCGCGCTCGCCGCCTCCGCCTGATTGTCCATCGGGAGGGTTACTTGGCGTCGAGAAGCTCGACCTCGAAGAGGAGGGTAGCGTTGGCGGGGATGACTCCGCCCGCGCCCCGGGAGCCGTATCCCAGGTCGGGGGGAATGATGAGGGTCCGCTTGCCGCCGACTTTCATGGTCGCGACTCCTTCGTCCCAGCCCTTGATCACGCGCCCCTGGCCGAGCGGAAACTCGAACGGAGTCCCCCGGTCAACCGAGCTGTCGAACTTCTTGCCCTTCGCGCCGTTCTCCCAGAGCCATCCGGTGTAGTGCATGACGCACGTCTGGCCCTTCTGCGGGGAGGCTCCCGTTCCAACCTTCGTGTCTTCGTACTGAAGCCCGCTCGCCGTCTTGGTCATCTTGGACTCGCTCTTCTTCTCCGAATCGCTCGGAGGCGTGGGTTTCTTCTCATCGGCCGAAGCCGTTGCCGCGGCGAGCGCCGCTGCCAGCGCCACCGCGAGAAGCCGGGACATCTTATGCATCTTCGGGTTCCTTTCTGCCCTCGATAAGGGGCGCGGGAGTCTAACCCAAAGCCTCCCCCCGGACGGCTCGCCGTGGAATCATTGCACCCGTGCGAAACACGCTCGTCCGATTCGGGCTCGTGGCCATGGGACTGATCTACATGGCGATGGGATTCGTGTCCGCCCGCGTCGCGTTCCTGGGGGCGCGCAACCGGGAGGAGGGCGTTCCGGGCGCGCTGCGCTTCCTCCTGGACCGGCGCTACGGCGCGATTCTCCTCGGTGCCGTCCTCCTCGGATTGGCCGGCATCGCGGTTGCACACGCGGCCGAGGCGATCCGCACGCGACGGAGCGGTCTGGCGCGGATCGGTCTGCTGGCCAACGCGATCGGGTATGCGGTGCTGGTCTGGACGTCGGCGCGACTGCTCTTCCACCTCGGGCGCGGCGGGGCCTCGCTCGAACATGCGGGCATCACCTGGCTGCTGCGCGCCGCATGGGGAGCCACGGTTCTGGAGATCGTCGGGGTGGCGGTGATTGCGGGAGGCCTCTGGGAAGTCTATCTGGGCCTGCTCGGCCCCCTGAACTTTTCGCGAAAGCTCCTGCACGCGCGCCTGGCCCGGTGCCTGGCGTTCGTCGCTCGATTCGGGCTCGTCGCGCGGGGGCTCGTCCTCTCCGTCCTCGGATTCTTCCTGATCCGCGCGGCGGAGGAGCTCGACCCGAACAAGGTCCGATCGATTGGAGGAGCGCTGAGCGCCTTCTCCCACACGATGCTCGGGCCCGGGTTCCTGGGGGTCGTGGCGCTCGGGATGGGAGCCTACGGAGTCCACCTCTGGACGCGCGCGCTGCTCAAGCGGCGCGTATAGTTCCGTCGCCTTTTCTGCGCTACGGGATCTGCCTTCGGCACCGGCACGCGGCTCGCCCGGATGCGGGCTCGACCGCGGGCCTGATCCCTTCGCTTCGCTCCGGCTCCCGCAACGCGAGGCGTTTCGCTCGCCTTGACGAGCGAAACTTGGTCGCGTTGCGATCGGATGAGCCATTCGGCGAGCAAACCTTCCCACTCGAAACCGCCAGAGCTCCGCTTGCCGGAGGCGCCGTTTCTCTAGCTCGCATCGCGAAGAGTCACCCGACGAAGGAGGGTGGAGGTTCGCGATGCGGGAGCCCGCAGCGATCGCGCAGCAGCGCGACGCGCGAGGGCGACGTTATGCCTTCAGCTTCGCGACGATGCCGTTGATCCGCTTCTTCTGAACCGGGTCCGTCGTCATCGAGAGCGCCTTGGCGTAGCTGTCCATCGCGGCCTTCTTGTCGCCGCTCGCGGCGAGAGCCTCGCCGAGGCTGTCGTAGGTGTTCCAGGACTCGGGGTGATCCTTGACGTTCTTGCGGAAGATCGCGATCGCCTCGTTCGTCTTCTTCTGTTGAAGGAGTGCGTACCCGTAGTTGTTGATGTCGGCTTCCGTCGCGATCTTCATCGCGCGGGCGCGCAGCTCCTCGGCGGTCTTCGGGTCGCCCTTCTTCTCCAGGATCGCCGCCTTGGTCTGAAGGTTCCCGAACGTGGTCTGGACCTTGATGGACTCGTCCGCCCACGCGAGACCCTGATCGATGTCGACGTCGTTGCGCAGGGACCACTGGGCGGCCTGGTTCCATCCCTGCCACGTGAATCTCGGCAAGCCGCGAAGCTGGCCCTTGAGGCTGTCGAGGACGACCGCATTGGTATCCACCGTGATCGGGAAGGAGAGCTCGAGCTTCTCCCATCCGAGGACGGCGTTGACCGAGTGATCGGTCGGGTCCTCGAAACGGTACTGGAGGCGCTCCTCCGAATCGGAGACGGACCGGGGAGTCACGGCGAACCGGACGACGTCTTCCTTGGCGTCGTAGCTGAAGCTGCCCCACGCGGAGGCGACGGAGCTCAGCATCACCGACCACTCCTTCTCACGGGGAAGCGTGTGGAGGCCGTACGTTCCCGCGGGGAGCTTCTTGCCGCCGACGGTCACCGGAGTCGAGAAGGCGATCGTGGTGTTCTCGTTTGCGCCCGCCCGCCAGACCTCGTTGTAGGGGACGAGCTCGCCCCAGATCTTTCGCTTGTTCACGGCCGGCCGGTGGTAGGAGATGGTGATGTCCGTCAATCCGACGGACTGGCTGACGGACGCACGCGGGCTCGCGTCGGGCAGGGTGAGGGGGACCTGGGCGGTCAGGGCGCCGGCGCACAGCGCGCAGGCCAGAGCCGCCAGTAGGGAATTCCTCTTCATGGAGACCTCCTTCGGGTTCTGGAGGTCTCTACGGAGAATCGGGCGGGGAGTTTAGGGCGGAGAATCAGGCGGCCGAGACGTGGGAGGAGCGTTCGTCGTCGGGCCCGCGGCGCAGCCCCGTCTGCGAGGCGTTCTTGAGCGCGCAGAAGAGGAGGTCCGCGCGGCGCCGAACCCCGTGCTTGACCAGGAGGTTGGAGACGTGGAACTTCGCCGTCCGCTCCGACATGTGGAGGCGGTGGGCGATCTCCTTATTTGAGAGGTTGTCGAGCACGGCCTCGAGGACCTGCCGCTCGCGGCGCGTGAGTCCCTCGAACCCCGTGGCATACACCCGGAGCGGTATGGTGCACAGGGCCGAGTCGACGAAACGGGAGAGGAGCGCCCGTCCGACCCAGAGCCCGCCCTCGGCCACCGTTTGCAGGGCCTGGGGCAGGTTCCGCGAGGCCTCCGCGTAGGTAAGGAGTCCCTTGGCGCCCAGACGCAAGAGCGAAAACGCGGCCGGGTCCGAGAACCCCTCCGCGAGCACGAGGACCCGGGCGGTCGGCTGGCGGGCGTGGATGCCGCTGACGACGGCCTCGGTCACCGCCAGCTGGGGATGGCCCTCGACGACGTAGAGAGTCGCGCGCGGAACCGAGAGGGTCTCGAAGTCCGGGATCCGGTTGGCCTCGAGCCGTTTGTCGAAGAAGCGGTATCCCTCTGCCGAGATCTTCTCCTGGAACTGGGGCAGCACCAGAGGATGACACCAATAGAGCCCGACCGTGGATCGATGCATTGACACTGAAACCGAGGTTAACGGATGTTCCGCGGCCAGCACAACCCCTAATTTTTGGATTTGTTCGGGATGCCCACGACCGAGGACGCCCGCGCCGGAAGCCCCTGCGGCGGCTGCGGCGCATCGGCGTACACGGGTTGACACCAGCGCCGAAATTTTGATCGGTTCCCGCGAACGACCTCGAAGAAGAGGTCTCGCAACGAGGACACCACGGGTCCCATGAGGCCCGACCCGATGGGCCGGTGATCGAGACGGGTGACGGCCGCGATCTGGACGCCGGTGCCGCACAGGAAGACCTCGTCCGCGAGGGTGAGCTCGGTGCGGTCGATCGAGCGTTCGACCACCGGAACGCCGAGCTCCCCGGCGAGCAGCTCCATCACGGAGCGCCGCGTGATTCCCTCGAGGACGTTGTCGGTGACGGGAGGCGTGATCGCCGTCCCGTTCTTGACCAGGAAGATGTTGGCCGCGGACGCCTCCGAAACGTGGCCATCCTGGTTGAGGACTATGGCCTCGTCGAAGCCGGCTCGCTGCGCGTCGGTCTTCGCGAAGGCCGAATTCACGTAGGCGCCCGCGATCTTGCCGCGGGCCGGAATCATCGAGTCGTCCACGCGACGCCAGGAGGAGACCGTCGCGTGCAGGCTCTCGTCGTTCTCGATGTACCGGCCGTACGGCATGGAGACGATCGAGACCTCGGGCGTCAGGTTGTGGAGGCGAACCCCGATCGACTCGTCCGCGTAGAACGCGAGCGGGCGCGCATAGCAGTCCTCGCGGTGAAGCTCGGCCCGCAGCAACTCGACGAGCGCGTCGGTCAGCGTCTCGGCGGAATAGGGCAGCGTCATGTCGAGCAGCCGCGCGGATTCGAGGAACCGCTGGAAGTGTTCCCGCGGGCGGAAGACGAAGAGCTCGGCTTCGGCCGCGTTCCAGTATCCGCGGATCCCGGCGAAGACTCCTGTCCCGTAGTTGAGCGCATGGGTAAGGACCCCCACGCGCGCCTCGGAGTAGGGGACGACGCGGCCGTGGAAAAAGGCGTGGCGGGGCAGGGTCATGGGCGGCCTCCCTTCGACGGTTTTCACAGCAGATCCACTTTTCAAGTCCAGTTGAGGTATCCTCGAAGTGGATATCAAGATGGACCTGTGGAACGAACCAATCAATAGCCAATTCACCACTAAGTGGACTGGCCTCTCGGCCGCGGCGCCATGACATCCTCGTCGTTCGTCGGGACGCTCGGGGCGTGGGCGGATGGGGCCGGCCCGGTGTACCGCCGGCTCGCGGGAGCGATCCAGTCCGGCATCCAGCGCGGGGACATTCCCGCGGGCTCGCGACTTCCCTCCGAACGCCGCCTGGCGAAGCGGCTGGCGATTTCGCGGACGACCGTCGTGTCGGCGTATGAGGCGCTCCGCAACGGCCAATGGATCGAGAGCCGCCAGGGCAGCGGCACCCGGGTGCGGCCCGCGCCCGCCCGGCCGTCGGGGATCCGTCTGCGGGAGGATCCGTCGGGCTCGTTCCGGCGTCACCCCGTGTACCGCAGCCTCGTCGAGGGGGCGAGCGGAACGATCGAGTTTCTCGGCGCGCACCTGCCGGCTCCGGAGATCCTGAGCCGGGAGGCGCTCCACGTCGACTCCGCCGCGCTCGCGGAGCTCGTCCGGGGACCGGGGTATCTGCCGATGGGCCTTCCGGCCCTCCGCGGGGCGATCGCCCGCCATCTGACGCGATCCGGCATCGCGACCTCGGAGGACCAGGTGCTCGTGACGCACGGAGCGCAGCAGGCGATCGGTCTCGCGGGGGCCCTCCTAGTCGAGCGGGGAGATGCCGTGATCGTGGAGAACCCGACGTACCTCGGCTCCATCGATATCTTCGCGGGCCTCGGTGCGCGGCTGGTGACGGTGCCGGTCGGCGGAGACGCGGGCTGGGTGACGCGTCTGAGGGAGACGGTGGTGCGGACGTCGCCGCGGCTGATCTACCTCATGCCGACATTTCAAAATCCCACCGGCTCGGTGCTTCCCGAGGCGGGCCGACGCGCCCTCGCGCGGCTCTCCCGCGAGCTCCAGGTTCCGATCGTGGAGGACAACACGCTGGCCGATCTGTCGCTGGGACCTCCGCCCCCTCCGCCGATCGCGTCGTACGACTCCTCGGCGCCGATCCTGAGCATCGGATCGCTCTCCAAGCTCTTCTGGGGCGGCCTGCGCATCGGCTGGATCCGCGCGTCCGAGGAGATCCTCTCTCGCATCACCCGGCTGAAGATCATGGCCGACCTGGGCGGCTCGCTCATCGGCCAGCTCGTCGCGGTGCGGCTTCTGGCCGAGGCGGAGAAGGTGAAGGCGATCCGGCGGCGGGAGATGCGGGAACGATTGAGTCGGCTCACTCGTCTGTTGGGGCGGCACCTTCCCGAGTGGTCGTGGGAGACCCCCGCGGGCGGTCTCTCGCTCTGGGTCCGGATTCCCCGCGGCGACGCCAACGCCTTCGCTCAAGTCGCGCTGCGGCACGGCGTCGCGGTCGTTCCGGGGAGCCTCGCCTCGCCGGACGGCGGCTGCTCGGACCGGCTCCGCATCCCCTACGTCCTCGAGGGCGAGCCCATGCGCGAGGGCGTCGAGCGGCTGGCGCGCGCCTGGGACGCGTACGCGGGATCGCCGCGGAAGAGGCGGGCCGCCGCGGGAGTGCTGGTCTAGCGTTTGACTGCGCGCGGTCAGCCGGCGCGGGTCCCATTCGGAACCGCGCGCTCCGGGACCGCGAGAGCGGGGACGACGCCGTCCGCGTAGCCGAGGTCGAAGAGCATTCCCTCCGACACCTCGCCCATCATCGGGCGCGGCTCCAGGTTGACGACGAAGAGCGCCTGGCGCCCCTCGAGCTCGGCGAGGTTGGCGCGCTCCGCCTTGAGCCCCGCGAGGATCCGGCGCGTGTGGTCGCCGAAGTCCACCGTCAGGCGCAGAAGCTTGTCGGACTTGGCGACCTCCTCGATCTTACGGATCGTGCCGACCCGGATGTCGACGGAGGCGAAGGTGGAGAACGAAATGGTGGGCTTCACCGGCGCGGGCGTCATGCGCGCATTCTCTCGCAAAAGGGAAAGGGCCCCGTCGCCCGGGGCCCTCGCCGCGGAAGCAGTGAACGCGTGAAGAGACTACTTGGTCTTAACGCAAGCTTGGTCGAGGTTGGACCATTCCCACTGATAGCCGTAGCCCCCCGTCCCGATGAATGGCGCGGGCGACCAGGCGCACTTGTCGTCGGCCTCGGCGCCCGAACGGTCGTACCAGGCGTTCAGATCCGGATCGGTGACGGCTTCCCGAGTTTCGTGGCAGATGAAATGATCGAAGTTGTGCTCGACGGTCCAGCCGGTCCACTGGCAGCCGCTGCAGGAGGGATACGGCATCGATGCGTACTTGACGTCGTTGCCGTTGTAAGTGAAGTGTCCGTGGTAGGCGCAGTATTGAAGGTTCGGCCCGCCACAGGAGCTTGAACCGCCGCTGGTCGAGTAGGACGTGCTCGGCAGGAAGACCTCATAGATGGTGCTGTTGTCCGGTGTGTGGCCCTGATTGAAATAGGCAATGACTTCGTTCTGGATCATCGTGTCGGACACGGCCGCCGGCGGGGTGTTCGTGTCGACCCAGCGGGTCTGGCCGAGGTCCGTCAACCCGATGTTCGAGTACTGCGTGATGACGTTGTACTCGCCCGTCGTGCCGAACTGCGCGTAGAAGGCGAGCAGTGAGTTCGCGAGAGCGCTGGGGTTGCTCGTCGAGCCCCAAACGCTACCCCAGAAAATCGACACGACGTGAGCCTGCGTGAGCACCGGCCCGCCGTGGTTCACGAGGTTGTTCCCTCTGCGTGCCGGCGCGGGTTGCAGGGCCGAGACACCCCTTGCGTTGAACAGGTGGAGCGTGTTTCCGTTCGAATCGACCACGCGCTTCTGCGCCAACGCGGGGACGGCCAGAACGATCATACCGAGAGTCGCCAGAAACCTCTTCATCGCGTTTCTCCCTTCGAAAATCAAAGACCGCACTCACCGCGTTTGAAACGAAACGTGGGCGAATTTTAGGCACATCCTCGGGAACGGATCAAGAACTTCTTGGGAGTCTCATGTGACGGGGCTCACCTCCGCGACCGCCGCGCGGATGTCCTCGAGACCCTCCTCCATGCGGTCCCGGTGCGTCCGGAACGAGAGGACGCAGATCCGAATGGCGAACCGGCCGCGCAGCAGTGTTCCCGACAGATAAATCCGCTTCCGCGCGTTGATGCGGTCCAGCAGCGTTTGATTGAGCAAATCGAGCGCGGCTTCTTCGAGATCGGGGGCATTCAGGCGAAACGCGACGATCGTAAGCTGGGGCTCGGCGAGGATCTGGATACCCGGAATCTCCCGCAGCTGTCCGGAGGCCCAGCGTGCGAGGGAAAGCTTCTCCTCGAGATTTCTTCGGAAGGGCCCGATGCCGTGCATCTTCAGGGGCAGCCAGAGGCGCAGCCCGCGGAAGTCGCGGGAGAGCTCGGGGGACCGGAGATGGTAGTCGGGCAGATCCGAGTCCTCCGGGCTCGCCGGGAGGTAGTCGGCCGACAGGGCGTGGGCGCGCGTCAACGCGCCGCCGTCGCGCGCCAGGAGGGCTCCCGTTCCGTAGGGTAGGAAGAGCCCCTTGTGCGGATCGAGCACGATCGAATCGGCGTGCTCGATGCCCGTCATCCGGCGTCGGCCCTGCGCCGTCAGGAGGAAGAAGCCGCCGTACGCCGCGTCGACGTGGAACCAGAGGGTTTCGCGGGACGCGATCACGGACAGCGCCGCGAGATCGTCGACCGCCCCGGTGTTCGTCGTGCCGGCGTTGCCCACCAGCAAAAACGGAATCCTTCCCGCGGACCGGTCGGCCGCGATCAACCGCTCGAGCTCGTCCACGCGAATGCAGAAGCGGTCGTCCGTCGCGACTTCTCGCACGCAGTCGGAGGGAAATCCCGCGAGCATCGCCGCCTTCGCGACCGCGTGGTGCGTCTGATCCGACGCGTAGATCGTGCCCGCCCGGAAGTCTTCGGGCAGCCGCTCCCGGCGGGCCACGACGAGCGCGGAGAAGTTTGCGAGGGAGCCGCCGCTCGTCAGGATCCCGCCGGAACGCGCCGGGAGCCCCGTGATGTCGCAAAGCCATCGGACGACGTTCTCCTCGAGCTGGGCGAGCCCGGGGGCCGCCGCGAAGACTCCCACGTAGCGGTTGACGGCGTCGGCGATCAGGTCCGCGACCGCGGCGTGGGGGATTCCGCCGCCGGGGATGTACGCGAGGTAGCCCGGTCCCGCGGTGTTGAAGCTACGCGGGATGACGCGGTCGAACAGGAAATCCAGCAGCGCCTCGGCGGGCGTGCCCGTCTCCGGGAGCCCCTCGACGAGCGAACGCGCGAGCTCCGCGCCTCCCTCGGTGGCGGCGGACGGCTGTGACGGCAGCGAAGCGATGTGCGCCAGGATGCGCTCTGTGGCGCCTTCGATGAGGCGCCGGAGATCGTCGCCGGAGAGCTCGAGGCTGCGATCCTCGGCGCTCATCGCTCCGGAGCCGTCGCCTGCCAGTACTCGTGCACCCCGGCGGCCGGCAGCCATGGGGGAAGCGGCATCAGCAGACGCCGCGACAGCACGTGGACCTGGGGCTCGTACATGGCGCGCAGCTCGTCGAGCCGGCGTTCGGAGGCCGGTCCCGACTGCAGGGCGATTTCGGACTGCGACAATGCCTCGCGGAGTCGGGAGAGATCGGAGAGGGAGAGGCGGTCGGGTCGGGGCGGCTCCGGTTCGAGGTCGAAGACGTGGCAGAGGTCGGCGACGGCGTGGCGCGCCATCGCGAAGGTCAGGCGCGCCTGACGCACGGGGCCGTCCTCGACGACCGCGATGAGGAGGGCACAGCTGTCGAGGATCGCCGTCAGCGCGGCCACCCAGGATTGGTTGTCGTGCTGCGACCGGTAGTAGGCGAGCACGGGAAACGAGACATGGCTCTCGAGGAGCTGGGCGGAGGAGCGCTCCCACTCGCGGAGCAGCGGCTCCAGGGATTCTTCGCAGTCGCGGCCGTGGCGGCGCAGCAGCTCCGAGCCGGTCGGCGGTGAACCGGCGCGCGCGTCGAGCAGGGAGATCGAGACCTCGCGGTTCGAGAAGGCCTGGGAGAGGACGGGCAGGTAGCTGATCATCAGGGCCAGAAATCCGAGGCCGATCCCGGACTCGAAGACGGTGATCGCGCGCCCGGACGGCGACGTCGGCGTGACATCGCCGATTCCCAGCGTGAAGAGCGTCGTCCCGCTCATGTAGAGATCGACCAGGAGGTTGGCGCGCCCGTCGGGCGTCCGCATGTGCGTCCCCGCGCCCCAGTAGAGCATTCCGAAGCCGACGACGAGGCAAACCGCCCAGAACGCGATCAGCAGGAGAAGGGACAGCGGGCCGAAGACCGTCAGGAAGTTTTCGCGCTTGCGGTCGGACCGGATCCGCACCGCGACGGCCCGCCACGCGGGCCACGTCGAGCGGTAGAAGAGGGTCGTGAGCCGCGTGCCGCGGGACACCCGGCGCGACAGCACGGCGGTCTCGAAGGCGTCCCAGAGGACACCCAGGATCAGGAGGATTCCGCCCGCGAGGGCGAGGATCGGAGCGGGGCCGCGCATCGGCGCTCATTGAATCACTTCCGTCGGCCCCCCCACCCCGAACGGAGCTAGAATGCGGATGGCGAGCTCTTCCATGACGGACCCGATCGGCCTTCGTGAGACCACGGAAACGCCGACCTCCCCGGCGGGCGTCGGCGACGCCGCCGCCCTGAGGCTGGACCCGACCCGCCGGATCATGCTCCGCTTCCACGTCACCTCAGACGGCGACGACGAGATGGAAGCTCTCAGGTACGCCCGCCGGATGATGATTCGCGACGAGCGCACGCGAGGCCTCGAGTGGGAAGAGCCGTCCATGGAGGACCCCAACCTCGCGGGATCCGAGATCCGCTGGTTCGTCCTGGCCGGCCAGACGGCGTGGTGCCGGCAGAAGATGACGGAGTTGATCAGCCGCGCGAATCGCGCCCTCCTCGAGATTCGCGCGGCCCGTACCGACCGTTACCCCCGGTAACGCTTCCCGAGGCCGCCTGCCGTCTGCACCGGCGAGGCCACACCCCAAGTCCTCCCGATCGAGCCTTTACGAATCCCGGCCGGGGCGGGCACAGCGTTCGCACCTCTCAGGATGCATGCGAACACCCATCGAGCTCTCGGAGATCGAAGCCACTCGGGAGGGGATCGCCCGATCCGGAGGTTCGACGGCGGAGCAACTTTCTCCGGGAGATTGCACGCTGCGGTTCCGCGTTGCGTTGAGCGACGCCGACGGGCTGGAGGCGCTACGCTACGCGCGCCGCTCGATGCTCCGGGAGGAGTGGACACGGGGGATCGAGCCCGGCGAGCCTTCCCTCGATCAGGCCGTGTTCTCCGCGTTCGAGGTGGTCTGGTCCGTCCCCGCACACGAGCGCGCGCGATGCCTCGAAAAGCTCACGGATCTCGTCGAGCGAGCCAATCGGGTTCTCCCCGAGCTCGCCGCCCGCCGAACCTCCTGACGCCTGGGGCCCGTCGCGCCGTAGAATCGACTCCATGAGCGGACGCAAGGTGCGCAACCTCCTGCTCCTGGCCATCGCGGCGGGAATCGGGTACTGGATCTACAAGGATCGCCCGACCGTGGCCGGTCTCGTCGACCAGATCACCAGCCCCGTGTTCGGCTCCCACGCGGCGGTGAAGACCTCCGAGCGCAATCGCGTCGAGGGCGACGCGAGCTCGACGCTCGCCGAACAGAGCGACGCCCACGTCCAGGCGTTGCGCGAGGGAATGACCAAGGACGAGGTGCGCGACACGCTGGGCAACCCCGACGCGACGCGGATGGAGAAGAAGGACGGAGTCGAGCGAATGCGCTGGACCTATCGGCAGGCGCGCCGCGCGATCGTCTTTCAGGGCAACCGGGTCGTATCGATCTCGGTCCTCGAGGCCGCGGCCGCGGCGCCGTAGAGTCCCAGCCGGGAATCCAGTACCACGCGGACGGGGATCCGCGCGAGCAGCTCCTCCATCGGAGGCTTGTCCCGGAAGGCCCGAAGGAATCGGGGCCCCCGAAGGGCCGGGAGGATCTTCGGCGCGATTCCCCCGCCGATGTAGATTCCGCCGGCGGCGCGGTACTGGAGCGCGAGATTTCCCGCCTCGGAGCCGTAGATCGACACGAACAGGTTGAGCGCCGCACGGCACAGACGGTCTTTTCCGGAGAGGCCGTGACGGCTGATGACGGCGGCGCGGTCGGCGCTTTTCCGGAGCTCCGCGGAAACGGAGGGCGTCTCGCGAGCGTGCCCTTCCGTCTTGAGGAAGTCGTAGATCAGGCAGAGCCCGCCACCGGACAGGATGCGGTCGCGGGAGGCGCGCCGGAACCTGCGGCGCAGGAAGAGGACCAGCCCGTCCTCGAGCGGGTTGCGGGGACCGAAGTCGACGTGACCTCCCTCCGACGAGACGATCTCGACGCGTCCGAGCACCTGCACCACGGCGGCCTCTCCCAGGCCCGTTCCCGCGCCCAGGAGTCCGATCGGCTCGCCCTTTCCCGCCCGGCCCGGCGCGATCGTCACGAGCTGTCGCGGCGGGAGGTACGGCAGGCCGAGCGCCGCCGCGACGAAGTCGTTGAGGAGAGCGACGCGAGGAATCCGCGCCCGATCCGAGAGCCGTCCCGCCTCGAGGATCCAGGGCAGCTTGGTGATCCGAGCTCGTCCGGCGCGCACGGGACCGGCGACGCCGAAGCCGCCGGCCCGGGGAATGGTCTGCTCCGAGGAGAGAAACTCCTCGACGATCTCCTCGAGCCCCGGATATCGGGCGCTCGCGTAACGCTCCAGCCGCAGGATCGTCTGGGTCGATTCGCCAACCTCGATTATGGCCAGCGCCGTCTTGGTTCCCCCAATGTCACCGGCGAGCACGCGCACCGAAGAAAGCTACCATCCGGCTTCGCGCCGCACGGTCTCGCGTTGGCTTAGAGTCTGTGCGGCGGAGAGCACGAAAAAAAAAGTCCCCGGGACGGGGTGGGGCCGCCCGGGGGGCGAAAGGAGGAGGTTGAGAGGTCTTGTTTGGTCGTCTTTCCCATAGCAATACGGCGGCCATATGCAGAATCGAGACTAAACACCTGAGGCATAGCGACTTAGTCGCCGAGCCCGAAAGCGAGCTGACGCGAATTGTCATCGCCTAGACGACTCCCAACGCTCATAATTTGTCGCGGCGAAATCCGGACCGCCCCGCGGCTCGCGTCGGCTGCGGTCCTCTTCCTGGCGCTCCTTACGGCGACCCGGTGCGCCTACATCTTTTCGGAAAAGCGCACCGTCTATCAGTTCGATCCGTCCTACGGGGTCGACAGCCCGGAGTTCGAACGCTCGCTGGAGGCTCTGGGAACGGAGATGGTGCCGGGGAACCGGGCCACGCTTCGGGAAAACGGCGACGGCATCTTTCCGGCGATGCTGGCCTCCATCGGGGGGGCGAAGCGCTCGATCAACATCGAGATGTACATCTTCGATCACGGCGAGACCGGCACTCGGTTCGCGCACGCGCTGTCGGAGCGAGCGAGAGGCGGCGTCGAGGTGCGGCTGCTCGTCGACGGGTTCGGCTCCAACCTGGGGCCGCTGGCGGACGAGCTCATGGCCGCGGGCGTTCGGGTCCGCGTGTATCGGCCGCTCCGCGTCTACTCGATCGACCGCGTCGGGCACCGCACACACCGCCGGATCCTGACGATCGACGGGAGGCTGGGTTTCTGCGGCGGGGTCGGCCTCGACGATCGCTGGAAGGGATCCGCGAGCGCCCCGTCGCAGTGGCGCGACACGATGATCGAGGTCGAGGGCCCCGTCGTCGCCCAGCTCCAGCACGTCTTCGCGCAGGATTGGGTGCATACGACGGGCGAGGTATTGAACGGCGATCGGCAGTTTCCCGCGATCGAGCCCGCGGGAACGGTCCAGGCCCAGGCCATCGCCGCGGCGCGCGCCGACTCGCTCTCGATGTCCAAGCTGCTCCTCTACATGGCCATTCAGGCTGCGCGGCAGCGCATCTGGATCGAGAGCGCCTACTTCGTTCCGGACCGGCAGATCCGGGAGGGGCTCATCGCGGCGGCGCGCCGCGGGGTGGACGTCCGCATCATCGTTCCCGGGCCGCACATCGACACGCCCAACGTCCGGGCCGCGGCCCACTTCCATTACGGGGAGCTGCTGGAGGCGGGCATCGGCATCTACGAGTACAGCCCCACGATGCTGCACAACAAGGTCATGGCGGTGGACGGGATCTGGTCGACGATCGGCTCGATCAACTTCGTGAATCGCTCGATGAAGAAGAACGCGGAGGTCAACATCGCGGTGTACGACCGCGAGTTCACGTCCCGGGTCGAGGCGATGGTTCGCGCCGATCTGCACGAGTGCGAGGCGTTGAGCCTCGAGCGCTGGAAGCGCCGGGGCCTCGTGGACCGCGTGGCGGAGCTGTTCTTCTTCCTCTTCTCCGAAAACTACTGAGTCGTCCGGGAGTAGGATCAGGCCCGTTGATCGAGCAGTCCCTCTCCCTCGAACGCCCGCTGATCGTCTTCGACACCGAGACGACGGGGACGAATCCGCGTTCGGACCGGATCGTCGAGATCGCGTGCGTCAAGATCCATCCGGACGGGCGTCGCGACGTCTGGGTGCGCCGCTATCGCCCCGGCATCCCGATTCCGGCGGGCTCGACGGCCATCCACGGAATCTCCGACGCCGACGTGGCCGCGGAGCCTCTCTTCCGGGAGGGCGCGGCGGAGCTCGCGGCGTTCCTCGAGGGATGCGACCTGGCCGGGTACAACATCGCGGGATTCGACCTCCCCGTACTGCGGGCGGAGTTCCTGCGGGCGGGCGTGGACTTCGACGTGTCGAACCGCCGCCTCGTGGACGCGCAGCGGATCTTCTTTTCCCGGGAGCCCCGCCACCTGGCGGCCGCGGCCCGCTTCTACTGCCAGAGCGAGCACGAGGGAGCCCACGGCGCGCTCGCCGACGCCCAGATGACGCTGCGCGTGCTCGAGGGCCAGCTCGCTCGGTACGCCGGGTTGCCGCGGTCGGTCGCGGAATTGCACGAGCTCTTCTGCGCGGGGATCGACCAGGACCTCGACCCCGAGGGCCGTTTCCGCATGGTCAAGGGCGAGCCCACCGTCAACTTCGGCCGCAATCGGGGCCGGTCGCTCCGGGACATGAGCCGGGACGAGCCCGGCTTCTTCAAGTGGATCCTGAAGGGAGATTTTTCCGAGGCGGTCAAATCGATCGCGAGGAAATATCTTCCGCCCGACCCCTGAGCCCCGAAGCCGCCGCCCGCCGCGCGTCGGTTACGCGGGCTTCTGCGCTTTCCCCGTCTGCTTGAACCGAAGCGTTTCGCCGCTGGACGTGTTGCGCAGGCGCACGCTTCCGGGCTCGAGCTCGACGGACCACTTCCCGTTGGCTCCCCGCATCGCCAGCGCGCAGGTCGTGCTTCCGAGCGTGTCACCGGCGAAGCCGTCGCCCTGCGGCTTCAGGACGAAGCTGCAAGCCGAGGTCAGCTCGCGTTCGGTGAATCGCCCGGCGCTCGACGAGAGGGACGTCGTGGCCGGATCGAAGTGCGGGATGTAGGTGAAGTAGATGTCCGCTCCCTGGCGCTCCAGCCGGATCACGCCCTGCTGGTGGATGTTGTCCTTCTCGAACTGCCCCGTCACCGTGAGGAAGAGATCGAACGGATGCTGCGGGTCGATCGAAAGGGTCCGGAGGTCGAGCCGCAGGTGGTTTCCCGGGGTCGCGCCCTCGAAGGTTCCCGACAGGAGGGACGCGATGCCGTACAGCCGGTCCTCCGAAGCCCGCGCCGTCGAAGAGACGACCAGAGTGCCGAGGAGGATGCCGAAGAAGAACTTTTTCATAAGACCTCCGGTCCCTGCGGCTGCGAGATCCGTTCCACAGGAGGGCGGGAGGCTCGATCGCCGAGGAGCGAGACGGAAAGCCCGCCCCCTCATCGGGTTGACGAAGAAAACCGGTCCCGCGATGCGGGCGCTAGGGAAGCCTCGATCGTCCCCTCCCGGGGACGAAGGCCCTCGGATACCGACACGGCGGTCAGCCCGCGCGCCGTGCGCTCGATCGCCTTTCGAAACGCCTCGGACAGGGCCTCCTTCTCGTTGTCGGATCCCTGGTAGTTGGGCCGAGAAACCTCTTCGGTCGCCTGGAACTCCGTGAGCGTATGGCCCCGCGGGTCGCGCGCGGAGACCGTCCAGTCCACCGCGGCCTCCCACGAGCCCGTGTCGAAAACGGCCGTGAAGCGATGAACTTCGATGCGGATCGTGCCGGCGTCGGGATCGGGGGGAGCGTTCCAACGGCATCCCGGAAAGGACTTCTGCAGCGCGTCGCGAACGGTGGCGGCGACCCGGGGCTGGGCCTCCGGATTCGCCCTCTGGTCCTCGATTTCCAGGGTCCAGGAGAGGCGGCCGCCGGGACAGGACACATCGGGGTTGGGAAAGGACGCCGGCCGGACGGTCACGGGCCCGCAGGCGGAGGCGAGGCCGGCGGCGAGGAGGAAGACGATCGGGGTCCGGCGCATGTCCGTTAGGAACGCTCGGCGGGGGCGGACTTCTTCCGCTTTCCGTCGGACATCTTTCGCCGCGGAGCGGCCGAGGACGGGCCCGCTCGGTACGCCCGCGCGAGCGCGGCGACTTCCCGGCGAAGATCCTCGACGAGCTCCGGAGGGGAAACCGCGGTCGCGTGGCTTCCGTAGGCCAGGATGAAACGACGCGCTTCGCGCACCGATTCCGCCGGCAGCTCGAGGATCGCCTCCCCGTGGACGCCCTTCTCGAGCTTCTGGTCGGGGTGCCACACCATCTCGCGGATCTCGTCGGAGACCTCCGGCGCGAATCGCACGCGGAAACGGAACGGCCGACCCTTGCCCACGAAGAGGCCGAAGGTGTTCCGGAAGAACTCGTCGGCGTCGAAGCTGCGCGGGATCGCGTAGCGCTCTCCGGTCAACCGGGCGCTCTCGACGCGGGAGAGGTAGAAGTTCTTGATCTGCGACTGGGACTGGTCCTCGGCGAGGACCATCCAGTCGCGGCCGGCGAGGACGAACGCATACGGCCGGATGGTGCGCGGCTCCCCGGGTTTCTCACCCGGGTGCCGATAGCAGATCGACAGCGATACGCCCTTCTGCAGCGCGTCGGAGACGGCCTGCCAGGTTTCCTCGCGGACGGGCCGGAAGGCCGCCGCCCGGAGCGTCAGCTTTTCGCGAACGACCTCGGGGCGCAGGCGAACGGCGGGGGGCATGAGGCGCGCCAGCCGCTCGTAGCAGGAGCGCAGGCTGCGGGCGAGCGGCGTCCCGCCGAGCAGCGCCAGGACCTGCGCCGCGACGCCGATCGAGAAGAGATCCTGCCCGTCGACCGGGAGGAACGGGAGGACGTAGTCGTCGCGGGAGTACGCATACCCGTTCTCCTCGCGGATGAATTCGATCGGCGCCTCGAGCTCGTCGCGGAGGTAGTCGATGTCCCGCTGAACCGTCTTGGAGGAGACGGACAGCTGTTCGGCGAGCGAGCGCGTGTTGGGGTGCCGGCCCTCCTTGATCTCATGGTGAACGATCTGGAGCCGGCGCCAGAGGGGGCGGTCCTTGAAGGCTCCGTGGCGACCCACGCCCTGATTCTGGTTCTTCGCGGCCGTCGAGCGCAATGTCGCGCGGTGTCAGAAACTGTCGTCGTTGTGCCCGGCGACACATCGGCGAGTGTCAGGGGGGCGGAGCGCGTCGGGAATAAGCGCCGCGCCTTCAGCGAGTTGCCCGGGAGCGGGGAATGGCTCGCCGATTGCTTTTCCATTTCTCATCATGCAGATACCCTACGACCTCGAGTTCGTCCAGAATCGGCCCACCGTGAACGTCCGCGCGGTTGCGATGAACGAGACGTTTCCCGCGTGGGCGAGTCGGCGCCAAAACGAGAAGCCCGACGGTTTCGACGCGCTTCTCGCGTGGGTCCACCGCATGATTCGGCGCTTCGAGAAGAACTAGGCTCGTCGGCGAGGCGCGTCTCGCGGCTACTTCAGGAGGGGAAGAATCTCCTTGGCGGTGGCCGCTTCCTTCCCCGTCGGATCGAGCTCGAGATACTTGTTCAGGTGATCCCGGGCCGACGCCTGCTTGTTCTGATTGAAGGCCGCCATCCCCAGCCAGAAGTGGGCGTTGGCGAAGTCGGGCTTGGCCTCGACCGCCTTGGATAGCGAGGCCTCGGCCTCCTTCATCTTTCCCTTGTTGTACGCCTCGATTCCCGTTCGGTAAAGCGTGTTGGCCGCAGCCTCCGGATTGGCCTCGGCGTTCTTGGCGGACCATTCCCCCATGGCCTGCTTGTCGCCCTTCTGGCGGGCGGCCTCGGACAGCATCGGGTAGAGGCTGGTGAGCGAGGGATCGAGGTCGGTGGCCTTCCGGCCGTACTCGAGGGTCTTGTCCCAATCCTTCTTCTCGAAAGCGATTTGCGTCAACGCCTGCCATGCGGCCGACAGGTCCGCGTTCTTCGCGACGGCGTCGAGAAACTGCGTTTCGGCGGCCGCCTTGTCGCCCGAGTTGAGCGCGTCGACGCCTCCGTTGAAAGCGAGAATCGCCTGATCCGCCGCCGACGCCGCCGGGGCGCCGGCGGGCGCCTTCGCGGGAGCGCCCGAGCCCGACGCGAGCTTCGTGTCGAGGACGTAGGTATCGCCGATCGGGATCTTCTTGTCGACTTCGACCGTCGCGAACCCCGTCTTCTCGATTCGGATGTGGTACGGCAGCGTGGCGTCGTTCAGGACCGTGGAGTACTTGCCGCCCTTGTCCGACTTGAGCGTGAGCTTGAAGTTGGTGAGGCTCGGCGTCGTCACGATGATCAGGGCGCCTTCGACCGGCTGGCCCGCGGAGTCGGTTACCGTGCCCATCAGGCGAGCCTGGGACGCCGCGTGGAGCAGGAACGCCGGCAGGAGCGCGGCCAGGAGAGCGGCGAGGCGAATCGATCGGTTCATGTTTTCCTCCGGGGGCCGGCGCTCGAGTCGTCGCCCGCGCCCATGGTCGGGGATTCTATGAGACTGCGGCCCCTATGGGAAAACCTGACGGCGAGGCGTCCGATTCCCCCGCCGCCAAATCAGCGGTCAGGCCGGCGGTCAGGCCGGTGGCGAGCGGCTCTCGGAGGTCCGGCGGGGAACCGCTTCCAGGATCTCTCCCGCCATCTTGTACTTGCCCATCGGCATGATGTGCAGCCCCGGGGCCATCCGGGCGATCCCGGCGGCGAGCTCCCGCGCGATCGAAAGGCCCTCGGCGCGCTCGTGCCCGGCGCCGCTCTCGGCGGCCCGGCGCATGCGGTCCTGGATCGACTGCGGCACGACGACTCCCGGGACCTCGTTGGCAAAGAACAGGGTCTGCTTGAGCGAGACGAGGGGGATCAGGCCGATCAGGATCGGGATCGCCCTCGCCTCGGGCCGTTCGAGGAAGCGCGCGAGCGCGTCGAGGTCGTAGACCGGCTGCGTCTGAGCGAAGCTCGCGCCCGCCTCGATCTTGGCGCGCAGCTTGGAGAGCTCGACTTCCTGGTCGGCGGCGGCCGGGTTGGCCGCGCACGCCACGGCGAACCGGGTCGCGGCGCCGATGGCGTTTCCCGCCAGATCGGCGCCCGCGTTCAACCCTCTGGCGATGCGGAGGAGCCCGAGCACGTCCACCTCGGACACCTGCTTTGCCTGCGGGTAGTCGCCGATCTTCAGGGGATCGCCCCCGAGGCAGAGGATCGCCTTCACCCCCAGCCCGGCGGCCCCCAGCAGATCGGACTGAAGCCCGAGCACGTTGCGGTCGCGCGTCGTGATCTGCACGACGGCGTCCAGACCGACCTCGCGCTGGATCAGGGCCGCGACGGCGATGGAGGACATCCGGAGTCTGGCCATCGGGTTGTCCGTGACGTTCACGGCGTCCACGCCGTACGCCTTGAACATCCGCGCGCCCTCGATCGCCGACGCGCAGTCGGCGCCGCGGGGAGGCTCGACCTCCGCGGTGACGATGAACTCGTCGCCGCCCGCGAGCTTGCGCTTGAGGCGGGAGGTCTCGATCGGCGCCGGCGCGAGGTGTTCGATCGCCGCCTCGAGGACGAGCGAGACCGGGCGCGCCGCGCGCGATGGCTTGCGCCCGGTGACCTCCCGCGCCATCGCGCGGATGTGCTCGGGCGTCGTTCCGCAACAGCCGCCGACGATTGCCGCCCCCGCCTCGACGAACGCCGCCGCGTACTCGCGGAGATAGTCGGGCGAGGAGAGATACACGTTTCTCCCGTGGACGACGCTTGGATAGCCCGCGTTCGGCATGACCGACAGGGGAACGCGCAGCGTTTCGGGCAGCTTCACGAAGACGTCGTGGGTCTCCTGGGGGCCCAGCGTGCAGTTCATGCCGACTGCGTCCGCGCCGGCCAGGGCCAGGGTCGAGAGCGCGTGCCCCGCGTCCTCGCCGAACGCCGTTCGCCCGTCCGCCAGGAACGTCATGCCGCCGACGATCGGAATCTCCGCCGAGAGGCCGCGAACCGCTCGAACGGCCTCGGCCGCCTCGAGCAGGCTCCCGAAGGTTTCCAGGAGGATCAGATCGACGCCCGACTCCAGCAACACGCGCGCCTGCTCCTCGAAGATCTCGCGCACCTGCGATAGCTGGAGGGACCCGTAGGGCTTGACCAGCGCGCCCAGGGGCCCGATCGACCCGGCGATGAAGGCCGACTCGCCGGCGGCGGATTCCCGCGCGAGGCGAACGCCCTCGCGGTTGATACGCTCCAGGGAGTCGGCCCACTCGTGCGCCGAGAGCTTCACCCGGTTGGCGTCCCAGGTGTTCGTCGTCAGGATGCGGGCGCCCGCGTCCAGGTAGTCGTCGTGGACCTCGCGAACGGATCCGGGATCCGAGAGATTCAGCGGCGAGCGGGCTTGCCCCGGCATGGCGCCCCGCGAGGTGAGAAGCGTCCCGATCGCTCCATCGGCGAGGAGGACCTCTTCGGCGACCGCTTTCCGGAAGTCTTTCTTCATCGCAACAAAAACGCCTTTCGATGCGATCGCAAATAGCTCGCGGCACGTTAAACCCGGAGCGCCCGGGTGTCAATGCGCGCACGGAACCCGCGCGGCTTGGTACAATGGCGCGTCCTCATCGGGTCGGGCGCCTCCGTCGGCTCCTCGAAAGGAGCCGAGATGCATTCGATTCTCCTGGTTTCCCTGCTGCTCGCCGCGCACGCCGCCGCCGTGCCGAACCCGGGCGAGATCCGACTCACGATCGCGCGCGATCCCTACACGTCGAGCGATCACGTCACCCTGTGCCGCGTGCGCGCGACCAACGAGGGCTCTCGGAGCTGGTCCGGCAAGCGGCTGCGATTCGAGGCGCGCGCCGTCGATGTGAATCCTCCGGTCCGTGAGCGCGGGCGGTTCGGCCTCGAGCTTCCGCCGCACGGCTATCTCGAGACGCTCATCGCTCTCCCCGGCCGGCACGACCGGTTCGAGGTCGAGCTGCTCGTCCCGAGCGCATCCCGCGACGAGCCGGAGCGCAAGGCGCGGGGACGCGGGCGGGGAAGGAGACGGCCGCGCTGATCGCGCGTGGCTTCGAGCGTACAATGCCGCCGCATGAAAGTCCTCGTGATCGGGGGAGGGGGCCGTGAGCACGCCCTTTGCTGGTCGCTTCACCGGAGCCCGATGGTCGAGGAGATCTTCTGCGCGCCCGGCAATCCCGGGATCGCCGAGGTCGCCGATTGCCTTCCAGTCGCCCCCGGGGACATCGTCGAGATCGCCGATCTCGCCGAGAAGCTGCACGTGGACCTGACCATCGTCGGACCCGAGCTGCCGCTGTCGCTCGGTATCGCCGACGAGTTCGCCAAGCGCGAGCTGCCGATCTTCGGGCCCTCGCGCCTGGCCGCGCAGATCGAGTCTTCGAAGGTCTTCTCCAAGGAGTTCTTCCGCCGGCACAACATTCCCACGGCGGAGGCCGTGATCTGCTCCTCGGCGGACGAGGCGCGCAAGGCCATCAAGCAATTCGGGTTTCCCGTCGTGCTCAAGGCCGACGGGCTCGCGGGCGGCAAGGGAGTCCTCATTCTCGAGTCGGTCGAGGAGGCGGAGCGGGCGCTCCGGCTATTCTTCCAGGAGCGGGTCTTCGGCGCGGCGGGGGACCGGGTCATCGTCGAGGAGTTTCTGCGCGGCCAGGAGGCCTCCTTCCTGGCCCTCTTCGACGGCGAGGTCGCCGTTCCGCTCCCGACGGCGCGGGACTACAAGAAGGTGTACGACGGCGATCGGGGGCCCAACACGGGCGGCATGGGCGCGCATTCGCCGGCCGGTGTCCTGAACGCGGAGGCCGCCTCGCAGGTCCTGAAGGACATCCTCTGGCCGACGTTCCGGGGCCTGCAGGCGGAGGGCCGCGCGTTCCGAGGCGTCCTGTACGCCGGGCTAATGGTCACGGACTCGGGGCCGAAGGTCCTGGAGTACAACGCGCGCTTCGGCGATCCCGAGACGGAGGTCGTCCTGCCGCGCGTGACCTCGGACATGGCGGACGTCCTGCTCGCGGCCTCGCGCAAGAGCCTCGAGCGCTTCCTCCCGCTGGAGGTCAAGAACGAGGCGTGCGTCGGAATCGTGCTCTGCGCGGCCGGGTACCCCGGCAACCACGAGCGCGGCCGCCCCATCACGGGCCTGCCGGAGGCGGCGCGGTTGCCCGGCGTGGAGCTGTTTCACGCCGGGACCGCCCGGGACGGCGACCGCCTCGTCACGGCGGGCGGCCGGGTCCTCGTCGTCACCGCGACCGCGGCCTCGATGACGGAGGCCGCGGTGCGGGCCTACGAGGCCGCGGACCGGATCCAGTTCGAGGGCAAGCACATGCGGCGCGATATCGCCGCTGGGGGAGTCCGCCCCAGCCGGATCTGACAGCGCTGCCAGTTCGGCAGCGCCGTCATCCCGAGCGAAGCAAGGGATCCCGAACCATCCAGGCGACGCGGGCGGCCGCGCCGTGCGCTTCCCCTCAGAAGCTCCCGCATCCGGCCGAGCACTTCATCTCGAAGTACGCGCCGTCCTGCGTGCCGCCGTCCAGGATGTCGATGTATCCCTCGATCGTGTCGGGATTGACGCCCTGGGCGCTCGTGATGTCCACGAAGACGATGCAGGACACCACGCTCGAGGGGATGGCCGCGAGCGTGAAAACGTCGTTGAACTGGTAGACCTCGCCCGAGGCGAGGGGGTGAGGAGGCTGCAGTACGTTCCCGATGAGGTTGCCGGTCGCCGTGTCGTAGAACGAGACCTGGAAGTCCACGGTCGCGCCCGGCGTCGAATTGAAGAGGCCGGTGTTGGTCACGCCGAGATTCGTCCGAAGCGCCCCGGCGTCGGTCGGTACAGGGCGCGTGTCCCGGACGAGCCCGACGAGGGAGCCGGTCGCGGACTCGAAGAACAGGGAGCCCGGATACGCGATCGCGACGACCCCGTCCAGCGGATGGGCCTGGTCGAGCGCGCTGTAGGTGCGGCCGAGGACCGTTCCCTCCCAGCCGTTGTTCGAGGGCATGCCGTCGAAGGTGACGATGAACGTGCCGAACGATGAGGCCTGGGCGTCGGCGGAGAGCAAGCCGAGGGTGCCGAGGTAGTTCACGATGTCGTCCTGGTGGAAATCGTCGAACGGATGCAGGACGATCGGCTGCCCCGGCGTGCAACCCTGGAAGGCGCCTCCCGAGGTGTAGCAGTACTGGAACGTCGCGGTGACGCCGTCCGTCGCCGTGTTGTTGGTGATGTCCACGGCCGTCCGGTACAGGGCGAGCCCCTGGACGCGCGTCACGATATTGAGCTGGGCGGAGAACCCGGTCGCGCTCACGGATGCGGGAACTCTCTGCGCGGCCTGCGTCTTGCCGGCCGCCGCGGGGCGCGATACGACCCGGGGCTGCCGGCCCGAACGCGGACCCGTTTCGGCGATGGAGGCGGCCGAGGTCAGGGCCAGGACGGCGCAAGCCACGGCGGAGGCGCGAAGTCGTTTCATGGGGTCGGTTCTCCTCGTTCTTGGGTTTGCAACTCGCCAAGGAACAGTAGCAAATCCCGGTCCAATCCGCTCCCCCCGTTTTCCTGACCCGCCGGCGTGGCCCCCGTCCTCGGGGGCGCAGGGACTGTCCTCCAATGGATCCACACACTTGTTAGACTTTCGCCGTGCGCCTAGCCGCCGCCGTACGGATCGTGACCGGGGCCCTCTTCATCGCCGAGGGCTGCTCCAAGGTCATGGGGGAGTTCGTGCACGGGGGGTTCGCGAAGGCGGCGGTCCGAATGAGCCAAGAGGCCTGGCCCTTCTGGGGCCGATTCCTGCAGACGGCCGTGGCCCCTCACGCCGGCCCGCTCGGCTGGGCCTTCGCGCTCGGAGAGCTGGCCGTCGGGATCGGGCTCCTGCTGGGTCTCTGGACCCGGGTCGCCTGCGCCGGCGGACTGGTCCTGATGGCGTCGATTCTCCTCGCGCAGGCGCGCCCCGAGAAGGGCGCGGGGTGGACGGACTGGGTCACCGCGGGCCTGACGCCGAAGTTCGCCTTCCTCCTGCTGATCCTGCTCCTCGCCACCGACGCCGGCCGAATCTGGGGCGTCGACGGTTCGCTTTCGAACCGTCGGAGGCCGGCCGCGCGGCTCTCCTGATCCTCAGTGGTGGGTGCCTAGTGGAGGAGCCGGGAGGAGGAGCCGGGAGATCTTGCGCTCGAGCTCCGGGTAGGTCTGCTTGCCCGAGAGCACCTCGGCCTTCCGCCCGTTCCTCCCGTAGAGGACGCTGTAGGGAAGCTCGCCTCCCCAGTGGGGATCGACGGCATCGATGAAGTCCTGGTCGTCTCCTCCGCTCTTCTTGCGGTAGTTGGCGAAGCCCGGGCTGTTCGAGGCGAGGAACTTCTCGACCGCGGCCGAGTCCTTGCGGAGGTCGGTTGAGACGCCGATCACGGTCAGGCCCCGGCTCCGGTAGGCCGACTCGAGCTTGACGAGGTCCGGAAACTCCTCCCGGCAGGGCACGCACCACGTCGCCCAGAAGTTCACGAGGACGACCCTCCCCTTCTCCCGCGCGATCGCCCCGGCGAGCCCCTTCGCGTCGAGCTCTCCCTTCAGGCGCGAGGCCTCGGCGGCGAGAAGCGTTCCACCGAGAAGAAGAGCGGCGGCCAGGGTCTTCAACCAAAATCCAAAATCGAAATTCGCTAGACCCGCTTGATCGAGCAGCCGAACGCCTTGGTCTCAGCCCGGGCTACCGACTGGCCGCCGAGGAGGGCGTCGAGCGCGTTCTTCAGGTCGGGGGAGGTCACCTTGGTCGCGTCGTCGGAGTTCTCGTCGATCCGGCCGTGGTACCGGAGCTTGCCGGTCTTGTCCACGACGAAGATCTCCGGCGTGTGCCGGGCGTCGTAGAGGTCGGCGACTTTGTTGCCCGAGTCCTTCACGATGGTGAAGGTGTGGCCGTGCTTGCGGGCGTGCTCGACGGCGTCCTGCACGGTCTCGGTCTTGTTGCTGTTGATGCCGACGAACTGCACTCCCCTGGCGGAGTAGGCGGATGCGAGGTCGCGTATGCGGTCGTTGTACGCGTTCGAGTACGGGCACTGCGTCGAGATGAACATGAGCACGACGAGCGAGTTGGACTTCGTCGCGTCCGGAAGCGAGAAGGACTTTCCATCGATCGCCGTAAGGGAAAACGCCGGAGCCGCCGCGCCGATGGCCGGGCTCTCGCCGCTAACGGGAACGGCTGCCAGGGCGAGCAGACAGAGAACCGAGGCCAGGATTTTCATGGAATGTCTCTCCTTAAGGAGTCCGCAAGCGCCGGCGGGGCGCAAAAATTCCCGAGGGATGCGGGAGCCCGGGGAGGGCTCCGCGCAGCCTCGCGAGGGGGCCCGCTACTTAAACCAGGAAGAGCGGACGAATCACGACCGGGTCGAACTTCCAGAGGTACTTGTAGCTTCCGCCGAAGAAGTCGATCGTGATCTCGTAATGGGCCTCGACCTTGATCGACTCGCGGAGCTTCGTGATCTTGAGATTGTCCTTCGTGACGGGGATCTGCAGCTCTTCCGCCTTCTTCAGGATCTCGTACTCGATGAACTTGGGATCCTTGACCGACCCGAAGGCGGCCTGCTCCTGCATGGTGTCGAAGAACTCGGAGCTGGCGATCTTGACCGGCACGACCTTGTAGAGCACGTAGCCCACCAGGCCGAGGATCACGAGCCAGATGATGCAGCCGAGGTTGGCGGCCCCGCGGTTGCCCCGTGTGCGTTTCATTGAATTTCCTCCAGGATCTTTCCCGATTCTATCAGGGTGCCCGGAGCAGGGGCGAGCCAGGCACCGGACCGGGACCGCGGGTCAGCGCACGGGGAGGAAAGCGCGGTCCCAGCGCGTAGCGCGCAGGAGCTCGACCGGCGAGCGGAATCCGCCGGGGCCCGGGGAGCCCGCCGTGGACGATCGGGGAGGAACGGACCAGTAGACGAAGAGGGCGCGCCCCTCGATCGCCTCGGCGCGGACCTCGCCCCAGAAGCGGCTGTCACTGGAATCGTCCCTGTTGTCCCCCATCACGAAGTACGACCCCGCCGGGACCCGACGCGGCGCCAGCTGGTCCCTTCGGCGCCGGCTCTCGGCGACGGAGGGATCGTCGGGCCAGATGGAATCGTCCGCGTAGAACGCGTACGGCTCCTCCAGCGGACGGCCGTCGACGGACACGATCCGGTCCCGTATGGCGAGTGTCTCTCCCGGAAGGGCGACGACCCGCTTGATGAAGTCTCGGCGCGGGTCCTCTGGAAACTTGAACACGATGACGTCTCCCCGGCGAAGCGAGCGTCGGGGAAGCCAGCTCGCCGGACGTCCGCGACCGCCGGGGGCGTAGAGGAACTTGTTGACGAGCAGGCGGTCGCCCGCGAGGACGTTCTTCTCCATCGAGGTGCTCGGCACCTCGAACGCCTGGAAGAGAAACGTTCGCGCGAACAGGGCGAAGATGACGGCGGCGAGAAACGGGTCGGCCCGCTCGCGCAGCCCCCGGGGCGTGGCATCGCCCGGCGAGGGCGTTACCGCACCAGCGTGAACATGCGGTCCCATCGCGTGCGGGAGAAAAAGTGGACGGCCACCTCGGCGAGCTGGCGGATCTTGGCGACGGGCCCGTGCCAGATGTGCGAGTTGGGCTCCGCCTCGTAGGACCAGTAGATGAGGCCCGGGCGGCCGAAGATGTTCCCGCGGGGCACGGCCCCCCAGTAACGGCTGTCGAGCGAGTTGTCGCGGTTGTCCCCCATCCCGAAGAAGGAGTTCGGCGGGACCGCGAACGGGCCGAACTGGTCGCGGCGGCGCGCCATGTCCGGCACGCTCGGGTTGTCGGGATATGTCTCCGGGTCGATGTGCTGCACGGACGGCACGTCGTAGGGCCGGTCGTTGACGTAGAGGCGCTTGTCCTTCACGCGCACCGTGTCGCCGCCGCGGGCGACCGCGCGCTTGACGAGCACGTTGCCGGGATTCACGTCGTCGCCGGGCTTCTTGAACACGATGACGTCGCCGGGGCGGACGTCGCGATACGGAAGGAAGCGCGCCAGCGCCTGCACGCGGGGAGCAAAGGCGAACTTGTTGACCAACAGGTGATCGCCCACGAGGATGGTGCGTTCCATCGAGCCGGTCGGGACCTGGTAGGTCTGCACCACGAACGTCCGGACGAAGAGGACGAAGATCCCGGCGACCAGCAGGGATTCGTACCACTCGCGCGTGGTCGAGTGCGGCGGATGAATCGCGTCGGGTGCGACGGGAGATTGTTCTTTCATTCGACCTTCAACACGGCGAGAAACGCCTCCTGCGGGATGTCCACGCGGCCCACCCGCTTCATGCGCTTCTTGCCCTCCTTCTGCTTCTCGAGGAGCTTGCGCTTCCTCGTTATGTCGCCACCGTAGCACTTCGCCAGGACGTTCTTCCGGATCGCCGAGACCTGTTCCCGCGCGATGATCTTGGAGCCCAGCGCCGCCTGGATCACCACCTCGAACATCTGCCGGGGGATAATTTCTTTCATCTTTGCCGCGAGAAGCCGCCCCTTGGAGGCCGCCTCCTCGCGGTGGACGATCAGCGAGAGGGCGTCCACGGGCTCTCCGTTGACGAGCAGGTCGAGCTTGACGAGGTCCCCCTCGCGATAGGCTGCGAACTCGTAGTCGAACGAAGCGTAGCCCTTGGAGATGGACTTGAGCTTGTCGTAGAAGTCCAGCACGACCTCGTTCAGTGGAAAGTCGTACGTCAGGACGACGCGGTTCGACGCCAGGTACTCGAGGGACTTCTGGGTGCCGCGCCGCTCCTCGCAGAGCTTGAGGAGGCCGCCCAGGAACTCGTCGCGGGTGATGATCGTGGCGGTGATGTAGGGCTCCTCGATGCGCTCGATCGAGCTCGGCGGCGGAAGGTGGTTCGGGTTGACGATCTCGAGCACCTCGCCCTTGGTCGTCGTGACGCGATAGTTCACGCCCGGCGCCGTCGTGATCAGGTCGAGGTCGAACTCCCGCTCCAGCCGCTCCTGGATGATCTCCATGTGGAGGAGCCCGAGGAAGCCGCACCGGAATCCGAATCCGAGCGCGGTCGAGCTCTCCGGCACGAACGAGAACGAGGCGTCATTGAGCCGCAGCTTCTCCATCGCGTCCCGGAGGTTCGCGTACTCGTCCGAGTCGGTCGGGAAGAGGCCGGCGAACACCATCGGCTTGACCTCGGCGAAACCGGGTAGAGGCTCGGCCGTGGGCCGCCGGACCTCGGTGATCGTGTCGCCGATCCGGGTCGAGTGCAGGTCCTTGATGTTTCCCCAGAAGGAGCCGACCTCGCCCACGGAGAGCTCCGGAACGTCCTCCGCCTGCGGCCGGAACACGCCGAGCGCCTCGACGTCCGTCTCGAGCCCGGTGCCCATCGCGCGGATCTTCATGCGCGGCTCGAGCTTCCCGTCCACGATGCGCACGAGCGAGGTCACGCCCCGGTATGGGTCGTACCAGGAGTCGAAGAGGAGCGCCTTGAGCGGGGCGGCCGGATCTCCCTGCGGCGGAGGGATGTCGCGCACGATCCGCTCGAGGAGCTCATCGATGCCGATGCCCATCTTCGCGGAGGTCAGGACGGCGTCGTCGGCGGGAATGCCCACGACCTGCTCGATCTGCTCGCGCGCCTTCTCGGGCTCGGCCGACGGCAGATCGATCTTGTTGATGACCGGCACGATCACGAGGTTGTGGTGGGTGGCCAGGTACGCGTTGGCGAGCGTCTGCGCCTCGACGCCCTGCGTCGCGTCGACGACCAGGACGGCGCCCTCGCAGGCCGCCAGCGACCGCGACACCTCGTACGAGAAGTCCACGTGGCCGGGCGTGTCGATGAGGTTCAGCACGTAGTCCTGGCCGTTCTTCGCGGTGTATCGGAGCGTGACCGCGCGGGCCTTGATGGTGATCCCGCGCTCCTTCTCCAGGTCCA
The DNA here is from genome assembly GCA_038224325.1 of Thermoanaerobaculia bacterium. GTDB lineage: Bacteria > Acidobacteriota > Thermoanaerobaculia > UBA5066 > Gp7-AA6 > DAHUXD01. The sequence continues at coordinate 59,240 of JBBRFL010000005.1, forward strand.
TGTCGTCGAGCATCTGCTCGTGCATCTCCCGCGCCGCGACGGCGTGGCATCGCTGGAGGATCCGGTCCGACAGGGTCGTCTTGCCGTGGTCGATGTGGGCCACGATCGAGAAGTTGCGGATGAAGCGGGGATCGGTCATCGGAGAACCGGGGATGATAGCAGCCGTTCAGGTCCCCAGGGGCCAGCGCGAGCGCGCGTTGACGGCGGTGAAATCCCGCGACCCCTCTCGCCCGTGCCGTAACAGGCCCGCCCACGCGATCATCGCCGCGTTGTCCGTCGTGAAGGACGGATGCGGCAGGAGCACCGGCACGTCCTCCGCGATTCCCCACGCCGCGAGGGCCGCGCGCAGCTCGGAGTTGGCCGCCACTCCGCCGGAGAGCGCGATTGCCCGGATACCCTCGCGATCATGCACCGCGCGGATGCGATCGAGCAGCGCGGAGACGATCGCACGCTGAAAGGACGCGAGCAGATCCACGAGGTCGGGATCCAGACGATCGGCGTCGAGCGGAGTGCCGTCGATCCCGCGTTTCTCGAGCTGGCGGAGCATTGCGGTCTTGAGCCCGGAGAAGGAGAAGTCGAGGGACCCGCCGCCGACCCGGGCGATCGCGAAGGGGTGGCGGTCGCCCCGGCCGCGAGAGGCGATGCGGTCGATGACGGGGCCGCCCGGGTACCCGAGCCCCGCGCGCCGGGCGATCTTGTCGAACGCCTCTCCCGGCGCGTCGTCTCGGGTGCGCGCGATCGGCACGATCCGGTCCGCTTCCACGCGGACGAGCTCCGCGTGCCCTCCGGAGACAACCAGTCCGTGAAAGGGATGGGACAGCGGGATCGGCGCCTCGCGCCCCGCCCGAAGGAACGCGGAGTAGAGGTGTCCCTCGAGATGGTTGACCGGGACGAGCGGAATCCCCCGCGCGAACGCGAGTGCCTTGGCCGCGGAGAGCCCGACGAGGAGCGCGCCGATCAGGCCCGGACCCGCGGTGGCGGCGATGAGATCGACGTCCTCGAGTGGCCGTCCGCCCCCCACGAGCGCGGCCTCGAGGACCCCGGGGAGATTCTCGAGATGCGCGCGCGCCGCGACTTCCGGGACAACACCGCCGTAGGGCGCGTGCGCCAACAGCTGCGAGGCGACCACGTTGGAGAGCACGCGCCCCTCGCCGTCGAGGAGCGCCACGGAGGTCTCGTCGCAGGAGGTCTCGATTCCGAGAACGAGAGAGGTCATTGCCTCTCCACGGCCCTCCTCAAACTTTCGCCATACGGTTCCCGGCAGATTCCCCGGTCCGTCACGATCGCCGTCACGAAGCGCGCCGGCGTGACATCAAAGGCGACATGGCGCGCGGTCACGCCCTCGGGCGCGATCGCGTGGCCCGCGAAGCTCAGGACCTCTGCGGGAGAGCGCTCCTCGATCGGGATCGCCGAGCCGTCGGGGCAGTCGAGATCCACCGTCGTGGTCGGCGCCGCGACGTAGAACGGCACGCCGTTCTCTCGCGCCAGCACGGCCAAGGAATACGTGCCGATCTTGTTCGCCACGTCGCCGTTGGCCGCGATCCGGTCCGCTCCCACGACGACGGCCTCGATGCCGCCGCGCGAGAGGAAGTGGCCCGCCATGCTGTCGGTGATGAGCTCGACCGGGATTCCCTCGCGCGAGAGCTCCCAGGCCGTCAGGCGGGCGCCCTGGAGGAAGGGCCGCGTCTCCGACGCGATCACGCGGATCGGCTTGCCCGCTTCGATGGCTCCGCGGATCACGCCGAGCGCGGTCCCGTATCCGGCCGTGGCGAGGGCGCCCGCGTTGCAGTGAGTTAGCACGGCGCGCTCCCCGGACAGGAGCTCCGCGCCGAAGCGCCCGATGCGCCGGCACGCGGCGAGGTCCTCGGTGGCGACGGCGTCGGCCTCGGCAATGAGAGCCGGCTCGATGGCCTCGGGATCCCCCTCCGCGACCTCCGCGAATCGGCGCTCCATGCGCGCGAGCGCGGAGAAGAGGTTGACGGCGGTCGGGCGCGTCGAGGCGAGCAGCCGCCGCGCGGTCGCGAACCGCTCCGCGGGCGGAGTCGATCCGCCGCTCCGAAGAGAGAACGCGGCGCCGTAGGCCGCCGCGACGCCGATCGCTGGCGCGCCGCGCACCGCCATCTCGCGGATCGCCACCGCGATCTCGGGCGACTTCTCGAGCTCGAGCCACACCTCCTCGCGGGGAAGGAGGCGCTGGTCGAGGAGCCTCAGGATCCGGCCCTCGCGGTAGAGCGGCCGGAAGACCTCCGCGGCGCTCATCCGGCCCGAACGGTCATGGGGCCGCGCGCACGACGAGCGCCGCTCCCGCGCCCCGCGGATCCGCGACGGCGGTCAGCGAGCCGTCGGCCTCGACGGCGATGGCGTGGACCCGCCCGATCGCTCCCCGCTCCGTGATCGCGTGTCCCATCTTCTGGAGCGACTCCATCCAGTCGGCGCCGAATCGCCCCCTCTCGATTTGAATCGCGTCCGGAAGATCCTGCTGGTGGAAGCGCGGCGCGGCGACCGCTGCGTCCAGGGGCTCGCGATGAAGGACGCGGTTCAGGAGGACCTGGAGGTTCGTCGTCGGAATCGTCGATCCGCCCGGCGTACCCCAGACGAGGACGTTGCGCCCGCGCTCGACCGCGATCGACGGGCACATCGAGGAGAGCATGCGCTTACCCGGAGCGACCGCGTTGACCTCGCCCTGGACGAGCCCGTACATGTTCTTCTGCCCGGGCCGCGTGGCGAAGTCGTCCATCTCATTGTTCATCAGGAATCCGAGCCCCGGCGCCACGCGGGCGTTGCCGAAGGAGTCGTTGAGCGTTGTCGTCATGGACACCGCCATTCCCTGGCGGTCGATCACCGCGAAGTGTGTGGTCGTGGGTTTCTCCGAATCGCCGAGCCCGAGCTGCTCGGACGGCGTCGAGCGGTTGGGGTTGATGGAGGACGCGACGAGCCGGAGGCGCTGCGGGTCGATGAAGAGCTTCTGCTCGACGCCGCGAAACTCCGGGTCGCCCAGGTACCGGTTGCGGTCCCGGAACGCCCGCTTCTCGATCTCGGCGAGCCAGTGCGCGGAGGAGGCGTCCCGCGCGCGCAGCTTCTCGACGCCGACCATCTCCGCGAGCATCGCCATCTCCGCCAGAACGGGCCCCGAGGACGGCGCGGCCGTCGTGATGATCTGGAGTCCCTCGAAATCGAACCGCAGAGGCGGCCGGACCTTCGCCTCGTACCTCGCCAGATCGCCCCGCGAGATCAGCCCGCCGATCTTCTTCTGGCCGTCCGCGAAGGCGCGCGCGAGGCGGCCGCGGTAGAAACCGTCCTCGCCGCGGTCACGGATCGCCTCCAGGGTGCGCGCGAGATCCGGCTGCCGGAAGACGATCCCAGGAGCCGGCGCGCCGCCTCCGGGAAGGAAGATGCGGGCCGTCTCGGGATCCGCCGCGAGTCGCTCGCGCTCGTCCGCGATCGACTCCGAGATTCCGGGCGTCACCACAAAGCCGTTGCGCGCGAGCCGCACGGCGGGCTCCACGACCACCTTCCAGGGCAGGCGTCCCGCGCGGCGGTGGGCGAGCGCGAGCCCCGCAACCGAGCCGGGCACCCCCGAGGCGAGCGGACCCTCGGTCGACGAGGGCGCCGGACCGCCCGCGCCTCCTGACTGGAAGAGGTCGCGCCGCGCGAGCCGCGGCGCCATCTCGCGGAAGTCGATCGTGAAGACGCGGCCCCGCGCGTCACGAGAGGTCCAGAAGCCTCCGCCTCCGAGGTTGCCGGCCTCCGGCCACGTCACCGCGAGGGCGAACGCGACGGCGACGGCGGCATCCGCCGCGTTGCCGCCCTTCTGGAGGATCTCGATCCCCGCCTTCGCGGCGTTTCCCTCGGCCGCCGCGACGGCGCCGCCGGAGCCCCGGACGACCGCGGCTTCGCAGAGCGCGGGCGCGAGGAGGATCAGGAGAGCCCGGATCGCGCGCTTCACTGCGCTATTCTACCGGGCCGATGAGATCCATCCGGGACCTGGCGCTGCCGGGCCGCAGGCTCTTCCTCCGCGTCGACTTCAACGTTCCGCTCCAGGACGGCCGCATCCTCGACGATACGCGCATCGTGGAGACGTTGCCCACCGTCCGTCTCGCGATCGCCGCGGGGGCGCGGGTCATCTGCGCCTCCCACCTGGGAAAGCCCAAGGGCAAGCGCAGGCCCGAGCTCTCGCTCGCGCCGGTCGCGGTGCGGTTCGCCGAACGGCTGGGAATGCCGGTGCGGTTCTCGGACGACTGCGTGGGCGCCGACACGGCCCGGTCCGTCGAGGACCTGCGCGCGGGCGAGGTGCTCCTGCTGGAGAACCTCCGCTTCCACCCCGGCGAGGAGGGCAACGATTCCGATTTCGCGCGCGCGCTGGCCTCCCTGGCCGACGCGTACGTGGACGACGCCTTCGGGGCCGCCCATCGCGCGCACGCGTCCGTCGTCGCGGTTCCCGCGCTCGTGGCGGAGCGGGGCGCGGGATTGCTGCTCGAGAAGGAGGTCCGGGAGCTGACCCGCCTGCTCGAGCCGGAGCGACCGTTTGCGGCGATCCTCGGCGGCGCGAAGATCTCCGGCAAGATCGACACCCTCCGAATCCTCTCGCGGCGCGCCGACATCCTCCTGATCGGGGGCGGCATGGCCAACCACTTCGTGCGCACGCTCGGGCTCTCGGTCGGCCGGTCCCTCCTCGAGGAGGACAAGGTCGCGCTCGCCCGGGAGATCCTCGACTTCTGCAAGGAGGCGGGCAAGACGATCGCGCTGCCGTCGGATTTCGTCGTCGCCAGGTCGCCGGACGATGCGGCCGGCGCGAAGACGGTTCCCATCCACAAGATTCCCGACGACCTCATGGCGCTCGACGTCGGCGAGAAGACGATCGAGCAGTTCGGTCGCCTGCTGCAGCCGGCGCGGACCATTTTCTGGAACGGGCCGATGGGAGTGTTCGAGAAGCCTCCCTTCGACGCGGGCACGATGGCTCTCGCCCGGCTGGTGGCCGGCTGCAAGGCCGTCACGGTCGTGGGGGGCGGCGAGAGCGTCCAGGCGGCGCACGAGGCAGGAGTCGCGGCGAAGTTCACGCACGTCTCCACGGGCGGCGGCGCGTCTCTCGAATTCCTGGCCGAAGGCAGGCTGCCCGGGATCGACGCGCTGCGGTGACTCTCGACCCGATGAAGCTGTTCGTCGCCAACTGGAAGATGCACAAGACGCGCGAGGAAGCGCGGGCGTACTCCGAGGATCTGGCCTCGCGCGTCGGCGAGGGGATCGTCGGGCGCGAGCTCGTCCTCGCTCCCGCGTATCCGCTGATCGACGCGGCGAGGGATTCTCGCGGGCGATGGTCGCTGTCCTGCCAGAACGTCGCGGCGGAGGCCTCCGGCGCGTTCACGGGCGAGGTCTCCGCGCGGATGGCCGCCGACGCGGGATGCCGCTACGCGATCGTCGGGCACTCGGAGAGGCGTCGCCTGTTCGGCGAGGACGGCCCGCTCCTCGCGCGCAAGCTCGCGCGCTGCCGCGAGGAGGGCCTCACGCCGATCTACTGCGTGGGGGAGACGGAGCCCGAGAGGGACGCGGGGCGGACTGACGACACGCTCCTCCGGCAGCTCGACGCCCTCGAGGCGGACCCGCCGGAGCGGCCGCTCGTGGTGGCGTACGAGCCGGTCTGGGCGATCGGCACGGGCCGGGCCGCTCTGCCCGCGGACGCGGAGGCGGGTTGCGGCCGCATCGCGCGAACTCTCTCGGCGCGTCCCGGTCTGCGCGTCCTGTACGGCGGCTCGGTTTCTGCGCAGAACGCGGCCGAGTTGCTGTCGCGTTCCGGGGTTGGCGGCTTCCTGATCGGGGGCGCGAGCCTCTCCGCGGCCGATTTCGCGGCGATCGCCCGAGCTTGACGCCCCGGGGCGGGCCGCGTACACTTCCGCCCCTTTCCTTGGAGGTTCCGTGTACGTCGCCCTGGTCATCGTTTACGTCGTCATCTGCTTCTTCCTGATCCTGGTGGTTCTCCTCCAGCAGGGGAAGGGCGCGGACATCGCGGGCGCCTTCGGCGGCGGGGGCAGCCAGACCGCGTTCGGCGCGCGCGGCGCGACGACGTTCCTGCACAAGATGACGACGGGCGCCTTCGTCGGCTTCGTGGTGATCTCGATGCTCCTGTCGATTCTGGAGGCGCGGCCCCGCGCATCCGTGATCAAGACCCTGCCTGCGAAGGCCGCCGCGCAGCGCGCTCCGGTCCCGCCGGGCCAGCCCGTTCCGGCGGGAGGGACTGCGAGCCAGCCCGCGGCTCCCGCGGCGGGAGCGTCCTCGCGCCCGGCGCCGGCCTCCGCGAACCCGGCGCACCCGTCCACGCAGAGTCCCGTCAAGCCTTAGGATCCCCCCGTTGCCGTCGTGGTGGAATTGGTAGACACGTACGTTTGAGGGGCGTATGGGGCAACCCATGCCGGTTCGAGTCCGGCCGACGGCACCAATAAGCTCGCCTTCCCGGTAAACCTCCATCCTCTCCCGGGCGTCGGATCGGCAGGAGGGTCGCATGAACCGTCGTGCCGTCTTTGCCGCTGGGATCGCCCTTTCTCTGATCTGTGCGTCGTCCGCCCGCGGCGCCTACTCGCCGGCCACCACGAACGGCTGGTTCATCACATCGGGGCACGTGCCCTCCGGGAACACGCTCTTCCAGACCGACGTCTGGCTCTTCAACCCCGACGCGGCCGGCGACGTCACCGTGACGCTCGTTTTCCACGAGTCCGTGGAGAGCGGCGCGGCGGCCAAGAGCCCGGTTTCCTCGAGCCCGATCGTGCTCGCGCCGCGGGAGACCCGATTCCTGCCCGACGTGACCTTTTCGACCGTGCCCGCCGGCGCCGCCGTGGTCGGCGCCCTGGAATGGCAGTCGAGCGCGCCGATCATGGGATTCGGCCGGATCTACACGTTTTCCTCGACGGCGACGTACGGGTTCGACCTGCCCGCGATCCCTCAGTCCGAGTCGATGACGGCGAAGGTGTCGGCCTCGGACAGCGCCAATGTGCTCCAGATGTACGGCATGAACTCCGGGGACACGAACTTCCGGACCAACCTCGACATTACGAACACCTCGGACGTCACGCTGCCGATCGAGGTCAACGTCGTCGATCCGACGACGTCGGAGATCTTCGGCGGCACGCGGACCTATAGCATCGCGCCGCGCTCGCTCATGCGGCTCCTGGGATATCTGGCGACCGTCGGCGCGCCCGTAGAGGACGGGCTCCGCATCACCGTGGGTGTCACGGCGGGAACGACTATCCCCGCGGGCGGAGTCCTCGCCGCTGCCTACACGCTGGACAACCGAACCAACGACGCCTTCGCGTTCGTGGGGCAGCGGCAGAGCGCCTCCGTCGTGCCGGCCGAGGCGATCTCCTTCGACGTCCGGCCGTAGCGCGGCCTAGGGAACCGGGTCGTAGCGGCCCTTCGCCCACGGGTGGCAGCGCAGGATCCGTCCGGCTGCGAGCGCGAAGCCCCGCGGGGAGCCGTACCGGGCGATCGCCTCGCGTCCGTAGGCGGAGCACGTCGGCTCGAAGCGGCAGCGGACGACGCCGCTCCGGGCGAGCGCGGGGGATACGGTGGCCCGGTAGAGATCGATCGCGGAAACGGCCGCGCGAGCCGCGATCTGGTCGGAGGCGGGCCGCAGCGAGTCTCCGGCGGCCAGGCCGATGCAGGCGGCGAGGATCGGGCCGGCCAGCGAGGCTCGGCCCGGTCCGTCCCCGCGGACGGCCCTACGGCGATCCGGCGAGGCGGCTGGCACGTCGGGAGACTCCGGGGATCATCAGTCTCTGGCCTCCGAGCGCCTTGACGATCGCGAGGATCGCGATTGCGACGTACAGGAAGCCCACGACCGCGATCGTCGCCGCGTACAGGCAGGACGCCGCAGGCACCGCGATGCCGATCAGCGTCGCGACCAGGCCGGCGCCGGCCGCGGCCAGGAACAGGAGCAGCCCGTTGCGCGCGTGCCACCGGATCTCGGCGTCGTGCTTCTCGAGCGCCAGCGGCAGGAGGCCCAGGATCGGCAGGTAGGCGATGACCAGCAGCCACGGACGCGCCGGAGAAGCGCCCTCAGGGGTCATGGGGCGAAGATATCAGGCGGGTCGGGGCCCGCTAGTTCGTCTTGAGGCGGATGGTGCCGTTGACCGTTTCGCAGTGGAGCATCTCGGCCCCGCCGTTGTAGCTGCCTCGGGCCTGCTTCGGACCGAACTTGCCCTCGACGGCCAGATCGAAGCTGCCCTCGATGCGCCCGTTGACGGTCTCCAGGTCGTAGCGCACGGAGGACGCCTTCTCGAACGCCACGTCGATCGAGCCGTTGACGGTCTCGATCCGGCTGCGCTTGAGCGGGCCGTGGAACGCGAGCCGCACGGAGCCGTTGACGGTCGAGGCGGTGGCCGGTCCCTCGATGTTGGCCAGCTCGATCGAGCCATTGACGGCGTCGCCGGACAGCGTGCCCGTAAAGCCGCTCGCCGTCAGCTTTCCGTTGCAGGTCTCAAAGTGCACCTCGGTCCGGGCGGGAATCTGGAGCAGGTAGTCCACGTGGGCGTTGGATCCGCCGAAGTCCAGGAAGCCGAAGAACCGCCGGCGTTTGGGGTTCACGGTCTCGACGCGGATCTCGCTGCCGATCTTCTTGACCCGGATCTCCGTCAGCCGAAGCGTCTCCTCGGCCCGGCCCCCCTCCGCCCGCTTGACTGCATGGACCTTGAAGAACGGCTTGTCCCAGGCTGAGGCCTCGATGTGCCCGTTGACGTTCTCGACCGAGATCTTGACGATCCCCTCCATCGAGTAGGCCTTGTCGAAGACTTCCTCCTGGCTCCGGGCCAGGATCGGTCGGGCCAGGGTCAGGAGCAGGAGGGCGATGAGGGCTTTTCGCATGGTGGTCCGCATCCTACTAACGGAAGGCGGGGGAAAAGGTTCACCGCATAGCGGCGGGCCGGAGTGACGGAGGGCGACGATCCCTCATGGTATCCGCAGGATACGGATTCCCGAGGCCCGATCGCAGCGCCGGGGAGCCTCCCCGTCCCGGAGGAGCGGCCATCCATCGAGGACGTTCCAGAGCGGCACGATCAACGGCAGGCTTCGCCGGATCGACCCCCAGGCGCCCGGTGGCCGGCCGTCGGGCCGCCGGGCCTCCAGCGCCAGCGACCGGCGCGAGAGACCCCCGCGGGCGTCCCTCAGGAGGAACGCGGCGGTGCCCGCCGCGGCGACGACCGCCCAGATTCCGGGGATGCTCGCTCGCGCCGCTGGCAGCAGCTTCCAGACGGCGGCGGTCGAGGCCAGGCCGACGGCGTCCGCGGCGGCGGCGCAGAGCAGCGCGTCGAGAAAGAGGGCGAGCAGGCGGGCGCGACGCATATAGTGAGGAGGGAATTGTGAGTCGTGAAGTGTGAATTGTGAACAGGAAAGACGATGACGACTGACTCACAACCCACCGTTCCGGATGCGCCTTTCCTTGCGGACTGCCACCTGCACTTCGAGGGCTGTCTTCCCGCGGCGCAGATCGGGCGTCTCGCCGGCCGCGCCGGGCACACGTTCGCGGACCCGTCCGCCTTCGAATCCGCCCTCCGGTCCGTGCGCGACGCGCAGAGCTTCCTCCTTCTCTATGCCGAGGTGTGCCAGCTCTTCCGCAAGCCCGAGGACTACGTCGAGGCGGCGCTCGAGGTGGCGTCGGCCCTCGCAGCCGGCGGTCTCCGGTACGCGGAGATCTACGTCTCGCCCGAGATCTTCGCGCGGATCGGGCTGGACGCCGCCGCGTGTCTGGAGGCCATCGACGTCGGATTCCAGGAGTCGCTCGAGACGCGGGGGATTCTCTGCCGCATCCTGCTCGACGGCGTGCGCCACTGGGGTCCCGAGTCCTCCGACCGCGTGCTCGATCTGTACGAGAGGATGCCACTGCCGTCGATCGTCGGGTTCGGCATGGGCGGCGACGAGCAGGCGATGCCGGCGTCCGCCTTCGCCGGCGTCTACCTGCGGGCGCGGGCGCTCGGGCTCCGGACCTCCGTGCACGCCGGGGAGTGGGCCGGCGCGGACTCGGTCCGCGAAACGCTCGACGTTCTGCGGCCGGACCGGTTGGACCACGGCATCGCGGCCGCGCAGGACCCGCGCCTCATGCAGCGGCTGGCCGAGGAAGACACGATCCTGTGCGTCGCGCCCACGAGCAACCTGCGCACCGGCGCCGTCGCGCACGTGACGGCCCATCCGTTGAAGCGGCTGCTGGACGCCGGAGTGCGCGTCACGCTCTCCGCCGACGATCCCGTGCTCTTCGGGACGACCACGCGGGACGAGTACGGCTTCGCGCGGGAGAAGATGGGGCTGAGCGAGGAGCAGCTGCAGCGCCTCGCGGGCAACGCGTGGCACGCCGCCTTCTGCAGTCCGGAGGAGAGGGCCGCGGGGCTGAGGGGTTGAGGGCTGGCTGAGGGGCTGAGGAGATAGTCCGCTCTACCCGCTCCGGACCCGGAACTCGAGCCGCGCGTCTTCGAGCGCGGAGAGGAGGGCGGGGAGGCGCGAGGTCCGCACCGCTGCCGCGATCGGCTTTCCCGCTGTGCTCGCCGGCTCGCTGTCGTCCGAGGCGCGCGCGGCTTGCGCCGCCGCTCCCGGATCTCGGATCGTTCCTCGGCGGCCGGGACTCGCCTCTCGTCAAACGAGGCGCTTACTCCGAGAGTGTCTTCTCGTACACCGCGCGGTATCGCCGGACCATGGCGTCGGTCGGGAACACCTGCTCGGCGCGCCGGCGCGACTCCTTCGAGAACCGTTCCCACAGGGCCTCGTCGCGGAGCAGCCCGAGCGCCGCCTGCGCCATTCCGCCCACGTCTCCCACGGGCCGCAGGTATCCGCACCGGCCGTCCTCGACGACCTCGGGCAGGCCGCCGGCGGCGGTGCCGATCACCGGGACCCCGCAGGCCATCGCCTCCAGGGCCGCGAGGCCGAACGACTCGGCGTCGGATGGCAGGAGCATGAGTCGGGCGGCCGGGAGGATCGTCTCGACGGCCGCGACGTTTCCGAGAAACGTCGTGCGGTCCTCGAATCCGCCCTTGCGCGCCAGCCGCTCGGCCCGCGAGCGCTCCGGTCCATCGCCGATGAGAAGGAGCCTGGCCGGGATCTCGCGGCGGATCGCGTCGAAGATCGCCAGGACGTCGGCGATGCGCTTGACGGGCCGGAAATTGGAGAGGTGGACGATCAGCGGCTCCCCCTCGCGGGCGAGCCCCCGCGCGAACGGCGACGCGTCGCCGGGCCGGTACTGATTCGTGTCGACGAAGTTCGGGATCACGTCGATCGATCGGACGACACCGAACTCGCGGATCGTCACGTCGCGGAGGTACTGGGAGACCGCGGTCACCGCGTCGCTCTGCTCGATGCCCCAGCGCGTGATCGGGAGGTACGAGCGGTCCTGTCCGACGATCGTGATGTCGGTGCCGTGAAGAGTCGTGACGACCTTGAGTCGGCCGCCGTTCCCGCTGTTCATCTCGCGGGCCAGGATCGCCGAGATCGCGTGCGGCAGCGCGTAGTGCACGTGGAGGAGATCGAGTCCCGCCCGCCCGGCGACCTCCGCCATCTTGGTCGCGAGCGCCAGCGTGTAGGGCGGCGAGACGAACAGGGGATAGGAGGGAGCGACGACCTCGTGGAAGTGGACTCGCTCGCGGGGGAGGTCGAGCCTTGAAGGGAGGGCGTAGGAAATGAAGTGGACCTCGTCGCCCCCGTCGGCCAGGGCGATTCCGAGCTCGGTCGCGACGACGCCGCTGCCGCCGAAGGTCGGATAGCAGGTGATGCCGATCTTCAAGGGGCCACCGGTCAGAATCCGGGCTCGAAGCCTTCGAACGCCTTCGGCAGGTCATCGATCCGGGGCGGCCGGCGCGACAGGAATCCCTCGGCGAACTCGACGCCGATCATCGCGCCGAAGTGTCGCGCGCGCGCCTCGATCATGTCGAGAAAGGACTCCTGCGAGAGAAGCGTCTGGGGCTCGGCCGAGCGCGGATCGTGGAACTGGCTCGCGAACGCCCGCATGGCCGCGCGCCGGATCTCGATGAAGGGAGTCACGTCGACGAGGAAGCCGGGAGGCTGCACCTCGAACGTCGAGAAGTAGATCGTCTGTTGGGGCCGGTGCGCCTCGTGGGCGGTCGTGAGCTTTCGCAGCCCGGAGTAGTACGCCGCGTCGGTGACGAGCTGACCGGCGCGGCGGTGATCGGGATGCCGGTCTTCGGGATAGGGCGTGAAGATCAGACGCGGCTTTTCCCGCCGGATCACGTCGATGACGGCGAGCTCCTGCTCCCGCTCCCGCCGCAGGCCGCCGTCCCCGAGATCGAGCGACTCGCGAAAGTCGGAGCCCAGGATCTCGGCCGCCTTCCGCGCCTCCGCGGCCCGGATCTCCGGAGTCCCCCGGGTGCCCATCTCTCCGCGGGTCAGATCGATGATCCCGAAGCGATAGCCCCGCGCCTTGAGCGACGCGAGAGTGCCGCCGCAGGTCAGCTCGACGTCGTCGGGATGCGCGGCGATCGCGAGCACGTCAACGGCCACGGGGCGGTCCTCCATCGGGTCCCACGTCCACGACCGCGATCCCCTTCGAGGAATCCGCGTCCAGTCCGCGAAGCGCTTCCCGCACCTCCCAGCCGTGGGCGAGGAGCGGGACGAGGGGAGGGTAGACGCGCTCGGCGGGGGCTCCGCCCGGGAGCATCGCCTGCGCCAGCCGGCGGCGGCGGCCGGCCTCCACGTCCTCCCGGCGGCCGGCTGACTTTCGCGCCCGGTCGGAGAGTTGCTCGAACTGGTGCGCGATCTTCCGCGCCGCAGTCTCCAGCGCCCCCGCCAACGAGGCGTCCAGACGCTCCAGGTCGCCGGCGAGGGCGGAGAGCTTCTCCTGCGTCGCGCTTCCCAGGCGCGCGACCGCGTCGGCCTGGGGGACCGGGACGGCCTCGGGCGGAGGCGGGGGCGTGAGCAGGTCCTCGTCGGCGACGGAGAGGTGGTGGGCCAGGCGGCGTTCCGCCGGCCCGCGCAGGACGACGTGGGTGCGCGGAACGAGCACCGGCGGCTCGATTCCGAACAGCGGAAACAGGGGGAGGCTCTGCGCGTGGTACGCGATCTCCGCCGCTCCGAGGATGCTCATGGCCATGGGAAGAAGATACGACTTCAGGACGGGTCGGGTTATGACGTCGGAGGACGGCCACGCCTGCCCGGACTCGATTCGCGCGGACGCGGCCTCGAGGTCCGTGATGCGGCGCCGACCCTCGCCGTCGATGGCGAAGAAGGAGAATCCCTCGGGGAGCGGGGCCGGAATGGGGCGCCCCGCGGCGCGCAGCTTCTCCGCGGTGTCTTCGAGGATCCGCCGCACCCCCGGCGCCTGGCGCGCGGCGTCCCGGAAGAGCTCCACCGTTCCCGGGCGCGCGGGCTCGGCCAGCGGATCGAGGACGAGAAGCGGGTCGGGATCGACGAGGTCGAGCAGCGTCTCGATGAACGCGTCTCCGTAGGTCACCCCCGGCGCGCTGCGGGAGGCGAAGCCCTCGAGAATCGACGGCGCGCCCTCCGCCCGAGCGTCCGGGGCGAACGCCTCGACGATCGCGCGCACCGTCTCCGGAAGCGCCCGCGGACCCACCGGCTGGCGGTTCTGGCGGTCCGCTCCCTCGAGGACGAGCTCCTCGGGCCCGTCGGCGCCCGGCCGAGCCGTGCGCGCGACCTCCTGCAGGTCGTGGTCGTCGGTCAGCGCCCAGAACACGGGGACCGCGGGCACGCCCCGGCGGGACAGCTCCCGTGCCAGGCGGATCGCGTCGAACGCCTTCACCAGCGTGAAGAGCGGTCCGGTGAACAGGCCGACCTGGTGCCCCGTGCCGACGGCGACGGCTCGTCCCGCCGCGAGCTCCTCCGCCATCTTCGCGGACTCGGCGCCGCGAAAGCGGAAGGCCGAGGAGGCGACGCGTGCGGGCCGCGCCCGCGACAGGAGATCGCGTCCGCGCGCGACCGCGGCGTCGAGAGTCGGAGGATCCGGGTAGAGCTCCGGGAGACCCTTCAGGAAATCCAGGAAGAGCGGAGCGATGCCGGGGTATCGGTCGTAGGGAATCACGCGGCCGCTCCGGGCTTGCGCGCCAGCACGATCAGGCGCGGCGAATCGGGTCCGACGGGAGCGGCGTCGAATCCTCCCCATGTAGCCTCGACCCGGAGTCCCGCTCCCTGGAGGAGCGCGACGAGCTCGTCCGCGGTGTACGCGCGAACGCTCTCGCGGAAGATCTCGATCGAGCCCGCTCGCCGCACCTCGATCTCCTTCTCGAGGCGCGCGGTCTCCGGACTCCACCACCGGCGGATCCGGTACTCCCGGTCGCCGCAGACCCGGTGCTCCTCGGGGACGAGGCGGGCGAGCGCGTAGTCGCGTCCGAACGTGTCGCAGAGGAATGCGCCCCCGCGCTCCAACACGCGCTCGATCTCCGCGATCACGGACAGGTTTTCCGTTTCGCGAACGAAGTAGCCGAAGCTCGTGAAGAAGTTGACGACCGCGCGGAAGCACGCGTCTCGAAACGGCAGCGAGCGCATGTCGCCCCGCGCGAGGGGAAGCCGCGGGTTCCGCCGCCGGGCCAGGTTCAGGAGCGGAGCCGAGTAGTCGAGGCCCACCGGCGGCGCGCCGGCTTCCGCGAGCGGCACCGAGTGCCGGCCGGAGCCGCAGCACAGGTCCAGCAGGGGCGTGGGCCGCGGCGGCAGGTGCTCGAGCGCGAAGGCCGCTTCCCGCCGTGCGGAAACGAGGTCGCGGTGGGGGTAGAGGTCGAGGTACTCCTCGCCGAACCACGATTCCCACCACGTCATCGCCGGCGATTATGGCAGAGGGTATCCGGGGTTAGAGTGGCGCGATGATGCACCTCCTCGCGCTCGCGATCGCCCTGTCGTCTCCCGCGCCCCGGAGGCTCACGCCGACTCCGGTCGCGTCCCCGGCGGAGTCCGTGAAGGCGCGGTCCCGCAGGGAGCGGATCGATCGCTATCTCCTCCCGGCGATGCGGCGCGCGGGCGCCGACGCGTGGCTCGTGGTCACCCGCGAGGGCACTCCGGATCCCGTCGCCTTCGACGTCGCCGCGGAACACGCGGTCCTTCGCGCGGTCTGCCTCTTCGTGGACCGCGGCGAGCATCTGGAGCGCCTGGCGATCGTCGCCAACTTCGACACGGACGCGTTCGAGAAGTCGGGGCTCTACGCGCGCGTGATCCCCTACGGCAAGGAGGGAGCGGGGCCCGAGCTGAAGAAGGCGATCGAGAGCTTCACCCCGAAGGCGATCGCCGTGAATCAGTCGCGCGACGCCACCCTCGCCGACGGATTGACCGCGGGCAACATCCAGTGGATCCGCGACACGCTCGGTCCCGACCTCGACAAGAGGCTCGTGTCGGCCGAGGCGCTTCTCGTCTCCTTCCGCAGCCGCAAGACCGCGGCGGAGATCGCGAAGATGCGAGACGCGGTCCAGAAGACCGAGCGGATCCTGGCCGAGGCGCTCGCGCCCGCCGTGATCGTGCCGGGAAAGACCACCGAGAAAGACGTCGCCGATTTCATCCGGAGGCGCCGGCGCGAGATGGGACTCGGGGCGTCGTGGGCGGAGGATCAGGATCCCAACGTCATGGCAGGCCTGTCCCGGGGGCATTCGCCGGCGTCGGAGACCGTCATCGCTCCAGGCGCCATCGTGCGAATCGACGCGGGCGCGGACGAGGACGGGTACAAGACGGACATCCAGCGCCTCGCGTACGTCCTTCGTGCGGGGGAGACCGCCGCGCCACCCGAGGTGGTCAAGGCGTTCGCGACCGTCCGGGCAGCCAATCGCGCCGCGGCCCAGGCCCTTCGGCCCGGAGCGACGGGAACCTCGGTCGACGCCGCGGGGCGAAAGGTCGTCACCGACGCGGGCTACCCGGAGTTCGTGCACGCCACCGGACACCCGATCGGCTTCTACACGCACGATCTCGGTCCGATGCTCGCGCCCGACTGGCCCGACCGCTACGGGAAGCTCGGCGCGTACGCGATCGAGAAGGACCAGACGTTCGCGATCGAGCCGTCGCTGGAGGTCGAGCTGCCGTGGATGATGGGCGGGAAGGTGGGATTCGGCCTCGAGGAGGACTACGTGGTGACCGCGACCGGAAGCGAGCCGCTCGGAACTCCGCAGGAGTCGCTCATCCTGATCCCGAGCGCCCCCGCGCCATGAAGAGGAGCGGGCGGTACCTCGCCGCCGCGATCCTCCTGGCCGCCGGCTGCGGCGGCGGGTTGAAGACGATCTCGCGGGACGGGTACCGCGCCCTGCTGTCGTTCTCCAAGGACGAGCGGTTTCCCGTCGCCGTGCGGGGTGAGTCGCAGCGGGTCGAGGCGGTGGTCGAGCGCGCGCCCCTGATCAAGATCCTGCGCCCGGACCTGAAGAAAATCTGGCAGATTCGGCCCTCGGCGAAGCGGATGATGGAATCGCCCGCGAAGCCCACGGACGAGCTCGTCCCCGGCTATCCCCTCAATCCGGGCTTCGATCCGCAGGCCTACGCGGATCGCTTCGGCGGCCGCATCCGCCGGATCGCCGACGAGGCCCATGGCCTTCATCCCTGCGACCGCTGGGAGATGAGCCTGCCCTCGGGCGACGTCGTGACCATCTGGGTGGCGCGGGATCTCGAGCGGCTGGCGGTCCGGATCGAGCATTCCAAGAAGGGCTCCGGCGACGAGTACCAGCCGTTTGCCTCGACCGAGCTGCTCGACGTGCGGACCGGGGCCGATCCGGACCTCTTCGAGAGGCCGAAGGGCTACGCGGAGGTCAAGACCTATGCGGAGCTCTTCCGCTAGTCACTCGTGCGGCGGGAGCGGATCAGGCCGCGATTCGTTGCCGACCCTGCCCCGCCGTCGGCTCCAGCGGCGCGAAGTCCCGGAAGAGGATGTGGTCGTAGAAGTAGTGGACCAGGAGGAACGAGAGCGTCACCGCGTAGTAGCTCTTGTCCTGGGGGAAATGGAGCCCCTTCCAGAGGAAGAGATAGATGACGGCGGCGGAGAACGTGGCGCCGATCATCGTGAGGTAGAACTTCTTCGTCTTCTCTTTTCCGGCCAGCCCGCGCACGAAGCCGTTCCCGATCCGTCCGTTCTCGGCCTCCCGTCCCAGGATGAACCAGGTCAGCGCCAGGTACTGCAGCGAATGCCAGGTGTTGAAGCCCTGGAACGACACGTCGAGATTGTTGAAGATGGGCACGACGAAGGCCATCGCCACGGTCACGGTCATGAACAGCAGGCGCGGCCAGCTCGTCTCGCCCCGCCGGATCTCCCCGAACGTGCGAACGACGTAGACGATGAAGAACGCGGCGTATCCGATCGTGAACGCGATCGGGACCCAGCGATGCTTGAGAAAGTCGGGAAACAGGAGCACGCTCGACCCGAGCGCGAAGCGGTTCTCGACGAACTTGTACATCGCCACCGTGTAGAGGGCGCCCAGGATCAGGCCGCCGTCCAGCCAGCGGTCGATCGCGCGTCGCGGCGCGCCCGCGCGCATCCGGTAGGTCTCGGAGATGTACTGGGCCTGGTGCGTGACGTGAATCGACGCCCAGAGGAAGAAGCCCGTCAGCAGCAGGATGAAAGCGTAGAGGGACCCGAGGACGACGAGGGTCGGAATCACGATCAGCGGCAGATAGGCCAGGACCCCGTGCCGGCGCCGGAAGCGGGGCTCGAGCGCCGTGCGCAAATAAGTGGAGTACATATGCGGACCGCCCACGAGGATCGTCACCGAGAGCCCCACGATCAGACTGGAGGTTGCCTCGGCGACGCCCAGCTTCTGGAGCAGCCCGTAGGAGAGGTAGGGGAAGAAGACGAGCGCTCCCGACAGCGTCAGGAAGAACAGATCGAACCGCTTGTCTCGGATCCAGGGAACCGAGTCCCCGCGCGGAGCCGCCGCGGCCGTGAACGCCATGAAGCCTCCCACCCCTCGAATCGGACGAATCCTACCAACCCCTCCCGGGGGTTGCACTCCCCGGACCCGGAAGGACATTAAGATTATCAGCCCCATGCTAAGACTGGGACCGCTCGAGATCGCCCCCCCCCTGGTGCTGGCCCCGATGGCCGGCATCACCGACCACGTGTACCGCCTGATGCTGCGGCGGATCGGGGGGGTCGGGCTGGTCACGATGGAGTTCATCTCGTCGGAGGCGATCGCCCGCGGCAACGCGAGGCAGCTGCGGAAGATGGTCTTTTCCGATGAGGAGCGGCCGCTGTCGATCCAGATCTACGGGTCGGATCCCGAGCGGATGGCCGCGGCGGCAGACATCGTGGAGGAGCTCGCCCCGGACGTGTGCGACATCAACATGGGCTGCCCGGCCAACAAGGTCCTCAAGGGATGCGCGGGCGCCGCGCTGATGGGCGATCCGCCCCTGGCGCGGGAGATCGTGCGGGCCGTCAAGCGCCGCCTCTCGATCCCCCTGACCGTCAAGTTCCGGCTGGGGCTGGACGAGCGCCGCCTGAACTTCCTCGACCTCGGCCGGATGTGCGAGGACGAGGGAGTCGCGGCGGTCGCGATGCACGCCCGGACCGCGCGCCAGATGTACACGGGCTTCGCCGACCGGCGAAGGCTCGCGGAGCTCAAGGCGCACCTCTCGATTCCGGTCGTGGGCAACGGCGACGTGGCGAACCCGGAGGACGCGCTGGCGCTCTTGGCCGAGACCGGATGCGACGCGGTCATGATCGGCCGCGCCACGATGAGGAATCCGTGGATCTTCCGGCAGATCGCGGACCGCCTCGCCGGGCGCCCCGCGCGCGAGGCCACGCTCGGGGAGCGCCGCGACCTGATGCTGGCGCACTTCGAGGCGATCGAGACGACCGCCGCGGACCCGCGCGAGGCGCTGCACAAGCTGCGGACGATGACGGGCTGGTACACCAGCGGCCTTCCGCGCGGCCGGGCCCTGAGGGTCCGGATCTCGGAGCTCTCGACGCCGGCCGATTTTCGCGACGCGGTCCGGGAGTTCTTCGACGCGCTGGAGGAAGGTCCCGGCAGCCCCGCGCCCGAAAATGCTCTCGTCTCCTGCTGATTTCCCCCGGGGCGGGAATTCTCGGCGGGCGTTCCGCGGTTCGTCTGGCAGCATGACCTCTCGCCCGCTCGCCGCGAGCCTCGCGCTCGCCCTCGGTCTGCTCTCGGCGGCCGGGGCCGCCGGGCAGACGCGGCAGACGGAGCTGGAGACCGAGGGAGGGCAGTTTCCCCTCTACGTCACCGCCGAGTACCTGGGCATGGCGGGCGTGAAGACGGTCGTGCGAGTCCGCCTGCGCGCGCCCGAGCTGTCGATGGCCGCGGCGAAGCGCGGGCTGCGGTCCTTCTCGGGGGAGCTCAAGGGGAACTTCGTCCGCAAGGATCAGGTCCTCGATTCGTTCCACTATCCCGTCTCCGGCGAGCTTTCCGAGCACACCACGTTTCAGTACGCGTTCCTCCGGGCCCTCGCTCCCGGCCCGTACACGATGCAGCTCGCCCTCGCGGCTCCCGGCGGCCGGAAGGTGGGGGAGGCCTCGATCGAGCTCTCGGTCCCGGAGGTCGGAACGCAGTTCTCTCCGGACATGGCGCCGGGAGAGGCGGACACGATGCCGGCGGCCGAGGCGATCGTGATCGCCGACGAGGCGGGCGGCGCCACGAACTCGAGCGGCGAGCCGAAGCTCAAGATCCTCCCGCCGTCGCGCGAGGCGCCGGTCGGCCTTCTGCGCCTGGAGGCCGCGGTCGAGCCTCCCATCGTGAAGGTGGAGTTCTGGCTGGAGGACAAGCTGTTGGTCCGACGTGCCAAGCCGCCCTACTCCGTCGAGATCGATCTCGGGGACGTGCCGCGGCGGCAGACGGTGCGCGCGGTCGGATACGACGCCGGAGGCCGGGTCATCGACGAGGACGCCTGGTCGCTCAACCAGGGCGCCGCCCGCCTCGCCGTGAAGATCCTGCCGCAGCCCGACGCCAGCTCCGGGAAGGTGCGCATCAAGGTCGCCGTGCAGTCGATCGCGGGAGGCGTTCCGAAGTCGCTCGATCTCTTCCTCGACGAGAAGAAGCTGCGGAGCTGGACGACTCCTGAGGGTCCTTACGAGATCACGATCCCCTTCACCGACTACTCCCGCTCCAACTACCTGCGGGCCACCGCCGTCACCGGGGACGGCCAGGAGGCCAACGACATCCGCTACCTCAAAGGGTCGAGCACGACGGTCGAGAGCGTCCGCGTGGACGTCGTCCAGCTTCACATCTCGGCGCTCGACAAGAGCAACCACTTCGTCAGGGGGCTCGCGGAAGGCGACTTCTCGATCCACGAGGACGGGCGCCCGCAGACGATCACGGGATTCGAGGTCGCGGACAAGCTCCCGCTGACGATCGGGCTCGTCGTGGACGGCTCGGGGTCGATGGAGAAGTCGATGCCCTTCGTCCACGAGGCCTCGGCGGAGCTCTTCAAGAGCCTGATCCGCGAGAAGGACAAGGGATTCGTCATCGAGTTCCGCGAGCAGCCCAAGATGGTCCAGGAGCTCACGGGCGACTCGGGAGCCCTGCAGCGCGCCGCCCGCGAGCCCCAGGCGCGTGGCGCGACGGCGCTCTACGATTCGGTCGTCCTCGGCCTCTACCAGTTCCGCACGCTGCAGGGGCGCAAGGCCCTCGTCGTCGTCACCGACGGAGCCGACAACCACTCCCACGTCGACTACGACACGCTGCTGCGCTACGCCCGGTCGGCCGGCTCTCCGATCTACTTCATCGCGGTCGGACTCTCGATCGTGGACTTCGGGATTCGCAAGCAGATCAACGAAATCGCCGGCGAGTCCGGCGGAGAGGTCTTCCACCTCGGGAGCGCCGCGAAGATCGGAGAGGTCACGAAGCGGATCGAGGAGGAGCTGCGCTCCCAGTACGTCGTGGCGTTCCACACGGACTCGCAGAAGCCCGACGGGGTCTATCGCGCGGTGGCCGTCGCCGTCACGAAGCCCGGCATCACGGCGCGGACCATCAAGGGCTACATCCCGTAGGCCGCAGGGGAGTCGAGTCCCCTACCAGTTCGCGACGACCGCGTACTTGTCCGCCCATCGAACGACCCGCGCGGGAGGCTGCGCGGTCATCAGCGGGACCAGGTCCCGCAAGCGGATCACGGCGACCAGCGGCTGGCCGCTCCGCCACGTCTCCCCGAATCGCTCCTCGGACCAGACGAGCGCTTCGCGAGCCTGCGGACGGGTCTCGAACTCGGGCTCGAGCTCCCCGCGATAACCCGCCACCGGAATCGGCGATCGAAGCTCCCAGGAGACGCCGTTCAGGTAACAGCGGAAGGAGACGATCGGCGCGCGCCGCGACTGCGCCTCGGATCGCGCCGCCGCCGCCAGGTCGCCGGTAAAGCGAGCCTGGGGCAGGAGGGGCCATCCGACGACCGCCGCCGCCAGGAACGCCGCCCATCCCGCCCCGAGCGCCGCCGCCGCCAGCGCGGAGGACCGGGCGGAAAACAGGACGGCCGCCCACGAGGCGACCACGAGCGCCGCCAGCGCGGGCGCGACGATCCCGGGCAGGTGCAACTCGACCACGCGCGCCCGCAGGAGGGGATGCAACAGGATCGCCGCCGAGAATCCCATCGCGAGGACCGCGTGCAGGATCCAGAGCCGCCGCCGCCCGCCGACCGCGAGGGCCGCGAGCGCCGCGGCGGCGGGAATCGCGGGAAAGAGATACGGCGGGAGCTTGCTCCGCGAGATCGAGAAGAAGGCGAAGACGGCCGCGAACCAGATCAGGTACAGGAGCGCGTCGGAGCCCGCCCGGCGCGCGCGCGCGGCGCCCGGGAAGAAGAAGGGAAGGCCAGGAAGAAAACCGGCGAGGAAGACGGGGACGAAGTAGTAGACGGGCCCCGGGCGGCGGGCGGCGCCCGTCGCGAACCGCTGGAAGTGCTCGTGGATGAGGAAGAACCGGAGAAAGCCGGGATGCCGCTGCTCGACTGAGAGGAGCCACGGCAGCGCCAGCGCCAGGAACACGGGAAGCGCCGGGGACCACAGCAGCGCGAGGGCGTGCCGCCGCCGGTCCGTCGCCCAGGACCACAGGAGAACTATCGCTCCCGGCAGCGCCACGGCGATGAGTCCCTTCGTCAGGAACCCTCCCGCGGCGGCGGCTCCGGTCGCCGCGGCCCAGGCCATCCAGGGCTGGCCTCCGGCGCGCCGCGCGATCGCCTCCCGACCCACCAGGATGGTCGCCGTGAAGAAGAACGTGAGGAGGCCGTCGGTGAGGTTCGTTCGCGAGGCGAGGAAACCGATCGGGCTCGCGAGGTAGAAAATGGCCGCGCAGAGCCCCGCGGCGCGGCCCCGCGCGCTCGCGACGGCCGCGGCGAGCAGGGCGATGGTTCCGAGGCCCGCCAGCCGCGTGGGAAGGCGGGCGGCCCACGGCGTCAGCCCGAACACGCGGAACGACGCGGCGTTGGCCCAGTAGAGAAGCGGCGGCTTCTCGAAGTACGGAAGGCCGTTCAGGCGCGGAACGACGAGGTCGTGGGCCGCGAGCATCTCGCGCGAGATCTCCGCATAGCGCGTCTCGTCGGGTTCGGCGAGGCCCGAGCCCCGGGGCTCGATGCAGGTGACCGCGAGCAGCAGCATCACGGCCCCGAGGAGGACCGTTTGAGCGGCGCTCGACGCGCCGACGGGAGCGAAGAAATGCTCCCGGCTGGTTTCGTTCAACGCGTTCCTTTCAGGCACCCGGTCGACTCGCCTCGATCTCGGAAACTGCCACACCCTACAGCGCCCGATGGCCGCGCAGTGTAGCGCGGGCGCCCGCGGCTCATGCGCCTACCCTTCGGAGGAGTCCTGCTAAGATCGCCCGCCTTGGCAGGCGTCGAAGGCACCCGCTGGGCCCTCGTTCTGGGCGCTTCCTCCGGATTCGGGGAGGCCTGCTCGCTGGCCCTGGCCCGGGCCGGATGGGACGTGTTCGGCGTCCACCTCGATCGCAAGGGCACCCAGCACAACGCGGATCGCATCGTCGCGGAGATCCGCGGGGCGGGGCGGCGGGCGGAGTTCTTCAACGTCAACGCGGCCGACGACGAGCGCCGGGCGGAGGTCGTGGCCTCGATTCGGACGGCGTGCGGCGGCGACGCGCCCGAGTCGCGCGTTTCGGTCCTCCTGCACTCGCTCGCGTTCGGCACCCTGAAGCCCTTTTTCGCGAAGCCGCGCGAGAACGCGATCGCGAAGCCCCAGATCGAGATGACGCTCGACGTCATGGCGAACTCCCTCGTCTACTGGACCCAGGACCTCTTCTTCAACGACCTCCTGGCGCCGGCCGCCCGCATCTTCGCGATGACCTCGGCCGGCGACCACATCGTGTGGCCGGCGTACGGCGCGGTGTCGGCCGCCAAGTCCGCCCTCGAGTCCTACGTCCGGCAGCTCGCGGTGGAGCTCGCCCCCCACGGCGTCACGGTCAACGCGCTCCGGGCCGGCGTCACGGACACGCCGGCGCTGCGCAAGATTCCCGGGAACGAGGCGATGATCGAACGCGTGCTGACGATGCACCCGGCGGGGCGGCTCACGACTCCCGCCGACGTGGCCCGCGCCCTGGTCGCGCTCTCCGGGCCCGGAGGCGCGTGGGTATCCGGAAACGTGATCGGGGTCGACGGCGCCGAAGACATCGCGGGTGGACGGTAGGAGTGAGCCGCGAATCCCGAGTCGAGGGTCCCGACGCGGCGGCCCCAATCCAAAATCCAAAATCCAAAATCCAGAATCTGGCGAATGGTTTCGCGTTCGTCCAGGAACAGGCGGACATCCGCGAATTCCGCCTCGCCTCCAACGGCCTGCGCCTCCTTCTGATCCAGAATCGCGTCACCCCGGTGGTCACGTTCGCCGTCGTCTATCACGTGGGCAGCCGCAACGAGGCCGTCGGGCACACGGGCGCGACCCACCTCCTCGAGCACCTGATGTTCAAGGGCACGCCCGAGTTCCAGCGCGCGAAGGGCACCGCCGTCGCCTCGGTGCTCGAGGCTCTCGGCGCCCGATTCAACGCGACGACCTGGTTCGACCGCACGAACTACTACGAGACGATCCCCTCGGACCAGCTCGAGGTGGCCGTGCGGATCGAGTCCTCGCGCATGCGCCAGGCGCTCCTGCGGGACGAGGATCGCATTCCCGAGATGACCGTCGTCAGAAACGAGTTCGAGCGCGGCGAGAATTCGCCGTTCCAGGTCCTGTACAAGCACACCTTCGCGACCGCGTTCCGTGAGCACCCGTACCACCACCCGACGATCGGCTGGCGCAGCGACATCGAGGAGGTCACGACGGAGAGGCTCCGGGAGTTCTACGACACGTTCTACCATCCCAACAACGCGACCGCGATGATCATCGGAGACTTCGAGGAGGAGGCGGCGCTCTCGACCGTCCTCCGTCACTTCGGGGCGATCCCGTCGTCGCCGAGGCCCATTCCGCCGGTCTACACCGTCGAGCCCGCGCAGGAGGGGGAGCGGCGTTTCGTCGTTCGCCGGATCGGGCAGGTGGGCTGGTGCGCGCTGTCCTGGCGGACGGTCGAGGCGCGGCACGCCGATACGCCCGCGCTCGCGGTTCTCGGCAACGTCCTGGGGGGCGGCATCACGTCGCGTCTCTACCAGTTCCTCGTCGAGAAGAATCTCGCGCTCTCGGTCTCCGTCGTTCCCTGGCAGCTGCGCGATCCGGCGCTGTTCTCGATTTTCGCGCCGGTGCGCCCCGGAGTGGAAAGCGCCGAGGTCGAGTCGACGATCCGGGGGGCGATCGCCGCGATCGCGACGGATTCGGTTACGGTCGCCGAGTGCGAGAAGGCCCAGACGCAGATCGAGGCGGAGGTGATCTTCGACCGCGATTCGACCGACCAGATCGCCGCCTCGCTGTCCGAGGCGATCGCGGTCGCGGACTGGCGGTGGTACGCGGACTATCCGGCCGCGATCCGTCGCGTCACCCCGGACGACGTGAAACGCTGCGTGCTCTCGTACCTGCACGACGACGCCCTGACGGTCGGCCTCTACGTTCCCAAGCCGGGCGAGGCCGCGCCCGTCCCCGACGAGGACGTTCCGTGACCGGGGGAATCGCGGCGCAGGCTCCTCCGCGGCGGGCGCGCTTCGAGGAGATCGTCCGGTATCGAACGCTGGCCAACGGAGCGCGGTTCTTTGTCCTGGAGAACCGGCTGAACCCGACGCTCGCGGTCTCCGGATCGCTCCACGCCGGCCGGCTCTACGCGCCTACCGGGCGGCGCCTGATCGCGTCGATGACCGCCGGCGAGCTGATGAAGGGCACGGCGCGCCGGTCGAAGCTCCAGCTCGCCGAGGACATGGAGAGCCGCGCCGCGAGCCTCTCGTTCTCGTCGGACGCCTCGGATCCCGTCGGCGTCGACATCTCGGGCGCGGCGCTATCCCGCGACACCGATCGTCTCCTCGAGATCCTCGTGGAGGTGCTGCGCTCGCCCGTGTTCCCGGAGGAGGAGCTCGACAAGGAGAAGAAGCGGCTGGTCGGATCCATCCGCCAGCAGCAGGACCAGACCTCGACCCGCGCGTTCGAGGAGGCCCTGCGCCGCGTTTATCCCCCGGAGCATCCGCTGCACCGATTGAACGGCGAGGAGCGGATCGCCCGCGTCGAAGCGCTTCAACGCGCGGAGCTCGCGGACTTCTACGGAGAGCGTTACGGCGCGGCCTCGCTGTCACTGGTCCTCGTCGGCGACGTCGACGCGGAGGCGATCCTCGACCGCCTCGAGGAGGGGCTGGGATCGTGGGGCACCGGCCCGACCCCGTCGATCGCCATGCCGGCCGTTCCCCCGCCCTCGCCCTCCCGCGAGACCGTGCGGATGCCGGACAAGGCGAGCGCCGACCTCGTCCTCGCGCTCCCCTCGGACCTGAAGCGCACGGACCCGGATTTCCTGGCCTGCTCGCTGGCCAACTCCGCGCTCGGCCAGTCGTCGCTGACGTCGCGTCTCGGCGTGCGGGTGCGCGACACCGAGGGGCTGACTTACGGCATCCATTCGAGCTTCTCGGCCTCGCACGTCGCGGGGCCATTCATCGTGAGCCTGACGGTGCGGCCGGAGAGCCGCGACGCGGCGCTCGCCTCGACGCTGGACGAGGTCCGCTCGTTCCTGAAGAGCGGGCTGACGGAGAGGGAGCTCGCCGAGGAAAAGAGCTCCCGCATCGGCCGGTTCAAGGTCGATCTGGGCTCCAACGCCGGCATCGCGCAGGCGCTGGACGCGGCGATCTATTACGGGTTCGGGGTCTCGTACCTGGACGAGTTCCCCGCGAAAGTCGCGTCGCTGACTCGGGAACAGGCCGACGCGGCGTTTTCCCGGCGCGTCCGGCCCGAGGACTTTACGATCGTCTCAGCCGGCAGCTTCGAGTAGTTCTCTTGGTCCTCGACCTCCGAACGGATCCCGGATAGCTGATAACATCCCGTCCCCATGAGACGCCCCCAACATCGCCGTCCGATGCGCCGCCGGCCCGGCGAGGCCCCCGCGACGCATCGGGTCTGGCTCTCGAACGAGCAACCGTTTCGGGAGGGCCCCTCGGCCGACGGAAAGACCTACTTCCGGATCCGTCTGGACGGAGAGCCGTCGCCCGAGTGGATGCGCGCTTACCGCGCGGGTCTGCTCGGCGTGATGCCCGAGGATCGGGACGCGGTCATGCGATTCGAGTTCGTCGGCGACGCGGTGCGATTCTCCGCCTCCGACGCGGAGGTGGGTCGTCTGCGCCGAGTTCTCGAGCAGCGGGTGCAGTCGGTCAACGGGATCCTGTCGGGAGGGCGGCCTGTCGAGCAGTGAAGTGACGTTGCCGATCGGCAATGCTCAAATCCCCTCCCACTCCAATTTCCGGTAGTCGAACGCCGAGACCTCCCTCGCGTTGAACTTCACGATCTCGAAGTAGGGCGACAGGTCGAAGTCCCGGGGCACGCAGAGCGTCGGATGCCGCGCGCGCAGGAGGCCGCTGTACGCCCGGCGGGTCGGGCGGCCCAGGATCTGCTGGCGCACTCTCTCTCCCGCGGTCCGCGCCGGCTTGCGGGCGGGAACGGGCAGGATCGGGAAGCGGACCTTGCCGAACGCCTCGGCCAGTAGCGAGGAGCAGATCGTCTCGGTCTCGCGGCCGCTTCCGAAGTGAAGCGCGTCCTCGCGCATCTCGGACGGGATCATCTGGAACGGCAGGAGGTACCTCGTGAGGTCCCAGAGGTTCCGGCGGTCGTAGCGCCAACCGATGTGGGAGACGACGTAGTCCAGCACGACGGCCAGGTCTTCGGGCTTCAGCCCGACCGGCCGGCATATCCGGATGTTGAAGTTCAGGTACTTGACCAGCGGCGAAGCGACCACGCCTTTGTCCACCAGCGCCTCGACGATCAGGTGCTTGGCCTCCCGCCCGAAACGGCGCTGGATCTCGGCGCGGGCCGCCGGGTCCTTCCGGAGCAGGGCGTCGCCGATGAAGAGGGCGCTGTGCGACCACGACGACATCGTCAGGTACTTGATCGCCTGGGAGACGCGCTGATCGCCGTCGACGAGCAACACGTCGCCAGGGCGGATCGTCGCCTTGAGCTTCTCCGGCACGTTGTAGACGAAGTGGTGATATCGGCGGCGGCGGCGAGTCAGCAGGCGGACGAAGCGGTCGGAGAGTGCCCGGGAGAGGGAGCGCATCGGACTATTGGGGGCCCGCGGCGAGGGCGATTCCCAGCGGAGGAACCCGCGCGAGCGAGGGACTACTCGTCGGGCAGCTCGGGCTCTTCCGGAATCTCCCGCTTAGTCCCGGGCGCCAGCAGGTCCATCAGAAGGTCCGGGAGGGTCTCGGAGAACTGGCTGCGAGGCATCACCTGAGTAACCCCCGCCCGCTCCGCGTCATCCGCCAGCTTCTTGTCCACGTGGGACAGGAACCCGACCACCGGCAGCGCCTGGGTCGCCCGGGCGCCGCGCAGCGCCCGCACCGCGGCGAGCGGATCTCCGTTGCCCGACAGGTCCATCAGGACCGCGGCCGTCGTGCCGTCGCCGCACGCCTTCGCGAGCTCGGAGGGCCCCACGAAGCGGAGCGGGATGTTCAGATGCCGCGCGGTGGCCTCGATCTTCGAGCGGAAGAAGAGGTCCTCCACGCAGGCGATCAGTGTCTTGCTCATGGTCCGAATCGATTCTATACGCCCCGGACCGGCGGATCAGAACATCTTCACGACTTCGAGCAGATAGCGGTTGATCCACTTCTGCCTGTCGAGGCGCCTCTGCAGGCTCCCGGACGCCTGGGCGTACGTCTGCGGCAGGAACGTGATCGCGACGCCCACGCGGTGGCCCTCGTACCAGGAGTGGAACCACCAGTCGTCGGTGTTGTACGCGCCCACCACCGCGTCGCGCTGCACGTACTGGAAGGTATAGAAGACCCGCGCCTGGCCCGGGGCGCCGACGCGGCCGGCGGCGAGGGTGGCTTCGAAGGCCGATCGGCGGTGCGCCAGCGCCCGGAAGTTGCGAATGCCGTCGAGCGACAGCAGGATCGGCACCGACGCGACGGGGAAGCGCAGGCGAACGAGGAGATCCGCCAGGTGGAATCCGGACGCGTAGCCGACTCGCCCGTTGTCGGCTTCGGGCGTGTTCTCGCGGACGAACGCGGCGAGGTCGCGCAAGTCGAAGCCCCAGTAGGAAGCGGCCGCCTCGATCTGCAGGCGCCCCGCGTCTCCGTGGCGCCAGACGACCTGTCCCACCCCGATCCGCGAACGGTCTCCGAATCGCTGGGGCGCGTAGAAGCCGGCCGCGGCGAGGGTCCATGCCCCATCCGCGCTTTCCCACGCGGCCGCGCCGCCGGGGGTCTGCACGTCGCGATCCCAGAGCATCTCGCTCGCGGCGAGCGGCATTCCGAAGCGCCCGGCGCGGATCGCGAAGCGTCCGGGTCGCCACAGGACGTAGTACCGCTCAAGCGACGTTCCGCGGGAACGAAAGTTGTCGAACTCCGTGTAGCCGTCGGGATCGGACGCGTAATCGAAGACGGCGCGCGCGCCGATGCGCAGAGAGTCCGAGGGCTCGAAGTCGACCTCCGGCCTCAGCTCGAAGCGGCCGCGGTTGGTCGTCTCGTAGTACGGGCGATGGTCCACCCGGTCATACCGGGCGAGGAAGTCCCAGTGCAGGGAAAACTGCGGCTTCGCGGTGGGCTCCGGGAAGTACTGCGAATCCTGGGCCGCGGCCGCGGCGGCCAGCAGGACCGATGCGAGCGCAAGCACGAGGTCGCGCCCTTCCCGCATCAGGCGGTCACCTGCGTCAGCGCCTCGTACAGATCGTTCACCGACTGGTAGCGATCCTTGGGCTCCTTCCGCATGCACTTCAGGATGATCTGCGAGATCTTGGGATCGATCCGCAAATTGCGGGTCTGCGGCGACGGCGGATTCTCCTGGATGTGCTTCAGGACGACCGCCAGGGGACTCTCTCCCTCGAAGGGCAGCGTCCCCGTGAACACCTCGTAGAGGACGACGCCCGTAGAGTAGATGTCGGACCGGAAATCGAGCGGGTTGCCGCGCGCCTGCTCCGGGGACATGTAGTCCGGGGTGCCGACCACGGTGCCCTCGGCGGTCATCCCGCGCTCCTCCTGGAGACGCGCGATGCCGAAGTCCATGATCTTCAATCCGCCCGTCGACTCGATCAGGATGTTCTGCGGCTTGATGTCGCGGTGGATGACCCCGACCTCGTGCGCCGCGGCCAGCCCCGCGCAGATCTGCTTGGCGATACGAAGCCCGACCGGCGTGGGGAGGATATCGCCCGCCTCGATGAGCTGCTTCAAGGTCAGACCCTTGACGAACTCCATCGAGAGGTAGCGGAGCCCCCCCGACTCACCGAGGTCGTGCGTCCTCAGGATGTTGGGGTGCGTGATGCGGCGGGCGAGGCGGATCTCCTGCTTGAAGCGATCGAGGAGCGTGGGGTCCGCGGAGAGGGCCTCGCCTCGGAGGGTCTTGATCGCGACCGCTTCGTCGAGGTCCCGATCGTGGGCGCGGTAGACGATTCCCATGCCGCCCTTCCCGAGGACTCCCTGGATCTCGTAGCGGGAGGCGAAGAGGCGCCCGATTTCGGGCTCCCCGCCCGCGCGCGTCTGGGAGACGGTGACTCGTCCGGCCGCGGCGGTCTCCGCGAACTCGCCTCCCAGGTTGAGGTTCAATGACGCGACGTACTGCTCGAGCGCGGCCTTCTCGCGGAGCTCCTCGAGCATCGCCCGGAACGAGCGCGCGAGGATGCCGATCTCGTCCTGCGAATCGAGCGGGAGGTCGGGCGGGTCGAGGTTGCCCACGCGCACCGCCTCCGTCGCGCGGACCAGCCGGCCCACTGGCCCCGTGATCCTCCGGGCGAGAACGAACGACAAGGCGAAGGCGAAGACGAGCGACGCCAGGCCCACGAGGATCTGCGTGTTCTGGATCTGGCGGAACGCCGCGAGCTCCTTCTCTCGGCTGCGCATCGCGATCGCGGCCCCGACGATCTGATCCGTCGAGGAGCGGATGG
The DNA here is from genome assembly GCA_038224325.1 of Thermoanaerobaculia bacterium. GTDB lineage: Bacteria > Acidobacteriota > Thermoanaerobaculia > UBA5066 > Gp7-AA6 > DAHUXD01. The sequence goes on from JBBRFL010000005.1 coordinate 89,554, forward strand.
GCAGCAGGTAGGCCAGGAAGGTTTCGCCGGAGAGCTCCAGCGGCAGCGGCCCGATCGTCTTCCCGCCGCGCAGCACCGCCTGGACGAGGTCGTCGCGCGCCTGGACGGCGCGGACGGCGAGGGCGCTCGAGGGACCCATGGTCGAGGCGGCCAGCACCGCGCGCGCCGGCTCGGAGGCCTTCGCGCCGTCGGCGACGAAGACGACCTGGGTGTTGAGGAGCTGCTCCAGGTTGCGGGCCACCTCGTCGTTGATCTGGAACGCGGCCGCGATGACCCCGGTCAGATGCGTGCCCCCCTCGAGAACGGGCGCGGCGACGACGTGGTAGAGCTTTCCCGCCGAGAGCCAGATTCCCTCGGTGAGCGCGCCCTGCGTTGCCCCGGCGATCGTCGGGACTCCCGAGAGGTCGGCGGCGTAGGGCAGGGGGCGATCGGTGCGCGCGAGCCCGATGCCCCGCGGGGTCGTCGCGATGAGGAAATCCGCTCGGGCGCTGGACGCCTGCTCGCGCTTGAGCGTGTCGAACACCGTGGCGGGATCGGGCCGCCCGGTCTCGGGGACGAGGGTCGACATCATCGAGATCGTGCCGGCGTTGTTGACCACCACGGCGAGCGAGCGGTGGAGCTCGTCGTAACGATTCTGCTGAAACGACTCCCAGCCGGGCCCCGACTTCTTGAGATCCTCCGCGATCTTCGCGTCGGCAACCGCGCGGGAGCGGTACGCGGAGACCGCCACCGCGCCGCCGACCGCGATGAAGATCAGCAGGGTCGCCGCGGCGAAAATCTTCAGCTCGAGCGAGAACTTGGGCGGAGCGGGCGGCGCGAGCTTGAGCCCGCGCACCCGCAGGTCCCCCGAGGTGGCACCGGGGACCGGCGCCTCAGTAGCGCTCATCTTCCGATTCGCCAGCCTGAGGCTTGTAGTCCTTGCCGTACTTGTTCTTGTGCGGCGGGGGCGGCGAGCCGGAGACGTCGATCGAGAGCGCCAGGGGAGGCTCGGCGCCCGTTTTCACGGATAGAGGCTGCGAGACCTCGGCGCCCTCTTCGTGCCAGGCTTTGACCACGTGCGAGCCGGCCGGCACGCCGTCGAATCGGAAGGAGCCGTCGGCTCCCGTCAGTGCGACGAAACCGGAGTCGACGACCACTACGAAGCCGATCATCTGCGGATGGATGTTGCAGTACACGCGCACGAGGCCGGGCTCCTCGAACTTCTTGGACTTGGACGCGCCGCTCCGGTAGAGGCCCAGGTCGAAGCGGTTGCCGCCGGAGACCGAGAAGACGTTGTGGTAGATGGGATCGACGTTGGGGAACTCGACGGTCGCGTTTCGGGGCACCGCCAGGATCCGCGGCTCGAATCGCTTGGACGAGCTCTTCATCTGGGGGGCGCGGGGCTCACCGGCGGACCGGCCGGCCCCCTCGATCCACACCACGGCGTTGGAGGCGTCGTTCCGCGGCTTCCCGTCCTGGATGAGGACGACCCTGCCCGAAACCGTGCCCGCCAGCGCGGACGACGAGACGAGCAACGTCACGAGAAATCCGGCGCAAAGCTTCCCCATGCGTTACCAAAAAAAATCATAGCATCCGCGCTCCCTCGAGCCGGCGTATCATGCCGGCCGACGAGGGCCGGCGAAGACTCCGGCCCCGGAGAACTGCCCCTCACACAGAGTGGAGGTCGCATGGCGCACGAAGCCCCGTCCGAGCCGGAATTTCGCCCCTACGTACCCGCCGAGACTCAGATCCCTGAATTCACGCTCAAGGCGATCCTGCTCGGTGTGGTTTTCGGCATCCTCTTCGGCGCCGCGACGGTCTATCTGGCGCTGCGCGCCGGCCTGACGGTCTCGGCGTCCGTTCCGATCGCGGTGCTCGCGATTGCCGTCTTCAAGAAGTTCGGAAGGTCCACGATCCTCGAGAACAACATCGTTCAGACGATCGGCTCGGCGGGAGAGTCCGTCGCGGCCGGCGCGGTGTTCACGGTCCCGGCCCTGCTTTTCCTGTCGGGCGGCGAGAACTACTTCCGCTACCTCCAGATTTCGATCCTGGCGATCTTCGGCGGCACGCTCGGCGTCCTCTTCATGATCCCGCTGCGCCGCGCCTTGATCGTGAAGGAGCACGGGAACCTTCCCTACCCGGAGGGAACGGCCTGCGCGGACGTGCTCATCGCGGGCGAGAAGGGCGGAGACCTCGCGAAGATGGTCTTCGCCGGTGTGGGAGCCTCGCTCCTCTACAAGTTCCTGTACGGCGTCCTGGGATTCTGGCAGGAGACGCCGATCTGGTTCCGCACCAGGAAGGACTCGCCGACGTATCCCGCCGCGACTCTCGACATCGCCGTGACCCCCGAGTACCTGGGACTCGGTTACATCATTGGCCCGCGGATCGCCTCCGAGCTCTTCTCCGGAGGCCTCTTGTCCTGGTTGGCGCTGATTCCCCTGATCGCGATCTTCGTCCCCGAGAGCCGCGTCGTCGCCGACCTGAAGGCACTCGGATTCTCGGACGCGTGGATGGCGAGTAACTCGTACGCCAACTGGATCTACCGCGCCTACATCCGCTACATCGGCGCCGGCGCGGTCGCCTGCGCCGGGGTCATGACGCTCATCAAGACACTTCCGACGATCGTCTCGGCGTTCCGCGAGTCGGTCAAGAGCTTCTCGAGCGGAGGACCCGGCGCTCCGGCGACCAAGCGCACCGATCGGGACCTCGGGATGGGGATCGTGGCGCTGGGCTCCGTGGCGATCGTGGTCATTCTCGCGATCCTTCCGAACTTCCCCCACGGCCCGTTTCCGAAGTCGCTGTTGATGTCCCTCCTGATCGTCATCTTCGGGTTCTTCTTCGTGACGGTTTCGTCGCGGATCGTCGGCATCATCGGCACGTCCTCGAATCCGATCTCGGGCATGACGATCGCCACCCTGATGATGACTTGCGTGGTCTTTGTGGTGATCGGCTGGAAGGGGGACGTTTACCAGGCCGTGGCCCTCTGCGTCGGCGCGATCGTCTGCGTGGCCGCCGCCAATGCCGGGGCGACCTCGCAGGACCTGAAGACCGGGTACATCGTCGGCGCCACGCCGCGCTCGCAGCAGCTGGGGTTCATCATCGGCGTCGTCACGTCGTCGTTCGTGGTGGCCGTCACCCTCTTCATCCTCGACCGAACGTACAAGCTGCCGACGGAGCTTCACGGAATCGGCGGCCCGCAGTTGCCGGCGCCGCAGGCCACTCTCATGGCGACGATCATCAAGGGACTGCTCGCGCAGAACCTGCCCTGGGCCCCCGTGATCGTCGGCGTCTTCCTCGCGTTCATGGCGCAGCTCGCCGGCGCCCACGCGCTGTCGTGGGCGGTCGGGGCCTATCTCCCGGTCTCCACCACGGCGCCGATCTGGGTCGGCGGGATGTTGAAGGCGGGAGTCGACTCCTTCCGCCGCAGGAAGGAGCACGTGGTCGGCGAGGAGTCGGAGCTGTCCTCCGGGATGCTCTACGCGACGGGTCTCGTCGCGGGGGGATCGCTCGGCGGCGTGCTGATCGCGTTCGTCGCGTTCGTGGGGGACTTCTTTTTCCACATCTCGAATCCGCCGATTCTCGACCGACTCGACCTGGGCACCCGGCTCTACCCCGGGATCAAGAACGGGGTCGTCAGCGGCGGCATCCTCTCGGCCGCGCTCTTCGGGCTGCTCTGTGTGCTGCTCTGGAAGAACGCGAGGAAGAGGCTGGAAGCGTAGCGGGCGCGGTCAGATCACCCCGAACCGTTTCCCGACCTTCTGGAAGGCCGCCACCGCCTCGTCCAGATCCGCGCGCTCGTGCGCGGCGGACACCTGGCATCGCAGGCGCGCCTGGCCCTGTGGAACGACCGGGAACCCGAAGCCCGAGACGTAGACGCCCTCCTCCAGGAGGGCCTTTCCCATCGCGAGAGCCTTCGCGGTATCGCCGACGATGACGGGCACGATGGGGTGCGAGCCGTGCGGGATCCGGAACCCCGCCTCCGAGATCGCCTTGCGGTAGTAGCGGGCGTTTTCGCGCAGCCGCGCGACGGGCGCCGGGTCCTCCTTCAGCATGCGGAAGGCCTCGAGCGAGCCGGCGGCGACCGCGGGCGGAAGCGAGTTGGAGAAGAGGTACGTCCGGCTGCGCTGGCGCAGCGTCTCGACGACGGACCGGGGGCCCGCCACGAAGCCCCCCGCCGCGGATCCCATCGCCTTTCCGAGCGTACCCGTGGTGATGGGTATGCGGTCGAAGACTCCCTGCTCCTCTCCGGTCCCGCGGCCGGTCTCGCCCAGGACGCCGGTGGCGTGGGAGTCGTCGACGGCGAGCGTCACGCCCCGCTTCTCGCAGATGCGGACGAGCTCGGGCAGGTCCGCGGGCTCGCCCTCCATCGAGAAGACTCCATCGGTGATCATGAGGCGGAACCGCGAGACGGAGTCCTCGTCGAGCATCCGCTCGAAGGCCGTCAGGTCGTTGTGCGGGACGCGGTAGCGCTTCGCCTTGCAGAGCCGCACGCCGTCGATGATCGACGCGTGGTTGAGTTCGTCCGAGTAGAGCCCGTCGGGCTCGTCGAGGAGCGCCCCGAAGAGGCCCTCGTTGGCCGCCCAGCAGGTCATGTACAGGATCGCGTCGTCCGTACGGAAGAAGGAGGAGATCTCCGCCTCCAGCTCTTTGTGCAGCTCCTGCGTGCCGCAGATGAAGCGCACCGAGCCCAGTCCCGCGCCCCAGCGGTCCACGGCCTTGCGCTGCGCCTCCCGGATGCGCGGGTGGTTGGCGAAGCCGAGGTAGTTGTTGGACGTCAGCATCACGACGTCGCGGCCGGCGACCCGCACGCGAGGCCCCTGAGCGGACTGGAGGACGATCTCCTCCTTGTAGGTGCCGGCCTTCCGCAGCGCGGCCATCTCCGCCGCCAGGTGATCGAGCAGATTCATGAAATCGGCCGTCCTACGTCTCCGACAGGATCTTCCCGGCCACGCGCCCGCCCGGGAAGGCGGCCTCGAGCGCTTCGAGCGCGCGGTCGAAGTTCGATCCGCTGCCCGCCATGATCTCGGCGCAGAGCGTGGGGCGACGCACGATCTCCGAAGTTCCCCCTGCGCCGCGCACGACGATCGAGTCGGCCGGCTCCTCGACGAAGAAGAGGATCCCGTCCAATTCCTCGAGCGCTCTCGAGGCGCTGCGGTGCGCCTTCTCCCGTTCGTCCTTTTTCAGGCACACGCCGGCGAGTCCGACGACCCGGAAGTGGTTGGGCTCGAACTCCGTCCGGTCCCAGTTCTTCCAGACTCGCTGCCGGGGCGTGAGCTGAAAGCGGTACCAGACGTTAGAGAGCCGCGACTCCTCCACCGCGAACTCCGCGATGCGGCGATCGGTCAGCTCCTGATTGGGGTCGGGTTTCGGGGGCTTGCTCGTGGGCATCGCAACTCCATTTTGGATTTTGGATTCCAAGCATATAGGCGCAGCCCAATCCAAGATCCAGAATCACCTCGGTTTTCCATTCGGGTAAAAGACCACCTTCATCGCCCGCCGGTCGTCGAGCAGCTCCATTGCCTGGTGGAAGTCCTGGAGCCCCTCGAACTCGTCCGTGACGAGGTCCTCGACGTCCAGGCCCGCGCGGAAGAGGTCGATCATCTTGATCCACGTGTCGAAGATCCGCCGGCCGATGATCGCGTGGAGGGTCAGGCCCTTGAAGATGAAATCGTTGGTGTAGTCGCGAATCGTGACCGCCTTCTCGCGTGGCAAGCCCAGGAGCGAGACCACGGCTCCCGGGCGGGCGGCCGCCAGCCCCAGGTTGATGGACGACTCGGCCCCCGAGAGCTCCAGCACGACGTCGGCGCCGCCGCCCATCGCGTCGCGCAGCGCCCGGGCCGGGTGCTTGCTGCGAGGAAGCTCGATCACCGACACGCGCGAGAGCCGCCGCGACTTCGCCCAGCGGCGCGCGTGAGCGGCCGCCAGCGCGTTGACTTCGGTGATCGCGATCCGCGCGGCTCCCGAGACGCGCGCGATCTCGGCGCACATCGCCCCGATCGGTCCATAACCGAGCACCGCCACGGACTTTCCGGAGAGGTCGGTCACCTGCGTCGTGTGGACCGCGTTGCCCAGGGCGTCCAGGAACGCGCCGACCTTCGGCGGGATCACCGACGCGTCGAGGGGGACGACGTTGAACGCGGGCACGACGACGTACTGCGCGAAGCATCCGTCGGCGTGCACTCCCTGGATGCGCGTGTTTTCGCAGATGTGGCGGCGCCCCGTGCGGCACGCCCGGCAGGCGCCGCACGTCACGTGCATCTCAGCGGAGACATACTGGCCCTCTTCGAGGTGGGGCCGCTTGCCTCCGGGGCCGAACGCGACGATCTCCCCGCAAAACTCGTGTCCGAAGATGCGCGGGGTGTGGACCATGCTCGCCATCGACGGGTCCCACTGGTAGATGTGCTTGTCGGATCCGCAGATCGCGGTCGCCAGCACCCGGATGAGGACCTCCGCCTGGCCGGGCACCGGCACCGGCACCTCGCGGACCTCGGTCGCATCCCGGCCCGGGCCCGGCTTCGTCTTGACGACAGCGGTCATCCGGGCCGGCACACGGGAACGGAGACCGGCCGCCTTCTTTCGTTCGCCACTCTTCCGTTTCGCGGCCACGCTCAGTCCCCGGCCTGGTCGTCGCGGACGAAGCCGCCGCGAGGTCCCGCCTGCGTCGCGGCGTGAACGCTGACGGGCCGGACGTGGCGGCTCACGAGGTCCCGCGTGCCGACGACGCGCAGCTTGTCGAACAGGAATCGAAACTTCTCCTCGAGCGTCTCGCGGATGGCGGCGCGCGCGCCCTCGGGAAGATTCCACACCTGTTCCTTGTAGGGCCCGATCGCCTTCTTGCGCGTCTTGTAGAGGAACTGGGGCTCGGTCTCGCTCTTCCGGCGCTCGTCCGCCGCGTGGACGTTCAGCCAGCGCTCGATCTCGCGCTTCAACGGGTACGGAAAGGCGGGATGCTCGTAGACCGTGTTCATGAAGTCGGTCGCCAGGTGGATCTCGGCGCAGTCATGGTCGGGAAAATGGCCGAAGTATTCGGGGGGCAACGTCGAGGCCCCGTGCTGAACGGCCCCCGCCAGCCCGTATTCCTCGCGCGCGACCTTAGAGATCTTCTGCAGCACGGTGAAGTCGATCGCCACCCGCTCGACGGAGCCGTCGGCCGCCACCATCCCGCCATGCGAGGAACCCGTCTGGACCGACACCTTCGCGATGCCCCGGGACTCGCCCAGGGCCCGGCGGTACACGTCCATGTACGCGCGGAACTCCTCGGGCGTGGAGTTCTCCTTTCCCACCTCTCCGATCTCTCCGCCGATCGAGATCGGCAGGCCCGCAGGCTCGCGCTCCCGGATGAATTTCGTGAAGCGCGCGCAGAGCTCCGCGTTGACCCGCTGCTGCTCGGGCAGCGTCGGCTGCGAGAGGTCCACGAGCGTTGAGGTGTCGATGTCGATCTGGAAGAACCCCGCCGCGATCGCCTCCTCGATGAGCGCCTCGATCGCCGCGATCTCGGTCGCGGAGCTCTCGCGCATCTTCTTCGGATTGGTCTGGAAGTGGTCGCCCTGGAGAAAGAACGGGCCCTCCCACTCCTCCCGGATCGCCGCCGCCAGCATGACCGCGGCGTATTCGGCGGGCCGCTGATCCGTGTAGCCCATCTCACTGCGGGCGATCTCGAAGATCACCGCTCCCGCGTCGAGCTGCCTCGCCGCGCGGCATGCGGCCCGCGCGGTGTCGTAGGACATCATGCGCACGTTGATGGCGGGCACGGTGAATCCGGACACCTCGCCGCGGCCGCGGGCCTCGTAGAGGGGCAGGATCGAGGCCGGCAGGATGCCGAGGGACTCGGCGGCCTCGCGAATCGTTCGCCGGGCGGCCTCGCGGGACTCCGCCGAGCCGAATACCGCGGTCGCGGCGAGGTCGTCGATCATCTCCGCGCGGAACCGCCGGCCCTCGGAAGCGGAGAAGGCTCCGCCCGTCCGCGTCGGCCCGAAGGACGACGCCAGAGCCTGCTCGAGCTCGGCGGATGTCGAGTAGAGATTCACGCGGCCCTCCCGAAAGGCCCGAGGATTCTAGATCAGCCGCGCGGGAAGCGCGCGCCGAATGCCGGTAAGATCTCCATCCCAACGATGATCCGTCTTTCGCGCAAGATCCATTTCAACGCGGGGCGAAGCCTGTGGCGGTCGGACTGGACCTCGGAGAGGAACCGCGCCGTCTATGGCGAGGAGAGCCCGCACGGATACGGCCACAACTACGAGCTGGAGGTCTCGGTCCGCGGCGAGGCCGACCCGGATACCGGGATGGTCGTCAACCTGACGGACCTGGACCGCGTGCTCCGCGAAGAGGTGGATCAGCCGCTCGACCACAGGAGCCTGAACCGGGACGTTCCGGAGTTCGCACGGACCCCGCCCACCGCCGAGAACCTGGCGCTGTGGATCTGGGAGCGCGTTGCCACTCGAATCGCCGCGGAGAAGTGGCCCTGCCGCGTCGTGTTCCTGCGGCTGCGACTGGCGCCGGACTTTGCCGTCGAGATCGAGGCGTAGAGACGCATGGGCTCCGTTCTCGTCGTCGGCGCTACGGGCCAGCTGGGGACGGCCGTGATCGACCGTCTCGCGAAAGCCGGCCAGCGCGTGCGCGCGCTCGTGCGGCCCGCGTCGCCCCGGGTCTTCGCCGGGGAGGGCGTCGAGCTCGCCTTCGGCGACCTGCGCGAGGTCGAGAGCCTGATCGCGGCCTGTCGCGGCGTGTCGACGGTCGTCGCCACCGCCAACGCCGTCGTCCCGCGGGGTCCCGGCGGCTTCGACGAGGTCGAGGGCACCGGCTACGAGAACCTGCTCGACGCGTGCCGCGCCGAGGGCGTCCGGCGGATCGTTTTCATGTCGGTGTTCGAATTTCCTCACGACGCGAGCGTGACGACGTTTCGACTCAAGCGCCGCATCGAGGAGAAGATCCAGGGCAGCGGCCTCGCCTACTCCATCTTCCGCGGCTCCCTGTTCATGGACGACTGGTTCGCCCTGATGGGGAGCTCGCTTCCTCTGCGGGGCGCGGTGGCGGCCACGCTCCGCCGGCCGTTCTGGTTCTCGAAGGGCTTCATGGCGATGGTCGGGACCGCGATCGAGCGGCGCGGGATTACTCTGGCGCCGGGGAACGGGAAGGCGCGCCACGCCTTCGTCGCCTTAGACGACGTCGCGGCGATCCTGGCGGCGTCCGTAGTCGCGGCGGCGCCGGAAGACGGCGCGAACCTCGTGGAGAACCTCGGCGGGCCCGAGGTGCTCTCCTGGGACGAGGTCGTCGGGATCTTCTCGAGGGTCCTCAACCGGCCGCTCAAGACCATCCACACGCCGGCGAAGGTCTATCGCGTGATGGCGGACCTGCTCGAGCCGCTGTCCCCGGCCGCGGGCAACCTCATGGCGATGAGCTGGGTCAGCGCGATTTGCGACAGCGCGTTCGACGCGCGTCCGCTAGCGGCGCGATTCGGCGTGCGGCTGACGAGCGCCGAAGAGTTCCTGAGGGCAAAGGCCGCCCTTCCGCCCGAAGCCTGATGCTCCTCGCGCTCGGCCTCGCGCTCTCACTCGGCATCGGCCTTGCGCTGGGGCTCATCGGAGGCGGCGGCTCGATCATCACCGTGCCGGTTCTGGTCTACGTGCTGGGCGTTCCACCGCACCGCGCGGTCGGCATGTCGCTCGCCGTCGTCGGCTCGACCGCGCTCGTCGGCACTTTCCTCCACGACCGGCGTGGGGCGGTCGCGTGGCGGACCGGAGCCGTTTTCGCCGCGAGCGGGACCGTGAGCGCCTACCTCGGTTCGAAGCTGACGCGCTCGATCTCGCCGCCCGCGCTCCTCCTGCTCTTCGCGGGGCTGATGCTGGTGGCCGGCATCGTGATGCTCACTCGCAGGGAGCGCCTGGAGACGACCGTGGCCCACGTACCGAGCCTTTGGCGAGAGGTCCTGGCCGGATTCGGCGTGGGGTTCCTGACCGGGTTTCTGGGCGTGGGCGGCGGGTTCCTGATCGTGCCGGCGCTGGTCCTCTTCGGCGGGCTTCCCATCCGGGTCGCGATCGGGACGTCGCTCTTCGTCATCGCCGTCAACTGCGCGGCGGGCCTGGCCGGGCACCTGACGGTGGGCGACGCTGACTGGACGCTGACCGGACTCGTTGCCGGGCTGGCGATCGCAGGGGCCCTGGCGGGCACGGCGCTGTCCCGACGCTTCCATCCCAAAGGTCTGCGGCGGGTCTTCGCCTGGTTCGTGGTGGCGGTGGCGCTCTTCCTGATCTACCGGAACTACAATGCCCTGCTCTGACTTCGAACCACGAGCCGCGAACCAAGGAGCCATGTTCTTCCACCAGTTCTACCTCGGCTGCCTCGCACAGGCGTCGTACATGATCGGCTCGGAGGGAGAGGCCGCCGTCGTCGATCCGCGCCGCGACGTCGAGGTGTATCTCGAGGAGGCACGCGCCCGGGGGCTGACCATCCGCCACGTCATCGAGACGCACCTGCACGCGGACTTCGTGTCGGGCCACCGCGAGCTCGCGGAGCGCACGGGCGCGCGGATCTACTTCGGCGCCCGGGCGGGTGCGAAGTTCGAGCACGTCGCCGTCTCCGAGGGGGACACGATCCGCATGGGGCAGGTCACGCTGCGTTTCCTCGAGACACCGGGCCACACGCCCGAGTCCGTCTCGGTCGTGGTCACCGACGACGCGAAGGGGGAGACCCCGGAGGCGGTCTTGACCGGCGACACGCTCTTCATCGGCGACGTGGGCCGGCCGGACCTGGTCGGGGGAAGCGGCGGAGCCCCGGAGCTCGCGAGCCAGCTCTACGACTCGCTCCACGGCAAGCTCCTGACACTGCCGGACTCGGTGAAGGTATATCCGGCGCACGGCGCCGGGTCGCTCTGCGGGCGCAACATCTCGAGCGAGACCTCCTCCACCATCGGGCAGCAGCGGCGCTTCAACTACGCGCTGCAGCCGATGACGCGCGAGGAGTTCGTGGCGCTGGTGACGACCGATCTGCCCGAGGCGCCGGCGTACTTCGCGCGCGACGCGAAGCTCAATCGCGAGGGCCCGGGTAGCCTCGGAGAGCTCCCGGCGCCGCCGGCCCTCTCGCCCCGGGACATCGACGCGCTGCGGCGCGCGGGGGCGGTCGTGCTCGACACGCGGCCCGCCGCCGAGTATGGCGCCGGCCACCTGCCGGAGGCGCTGCAGATCGGCCAGTCGGGGCAGCTGGCGTCGTGGGCGGGCGCGCTGCTGTCGCCGCAGGGGCCGCTGGTACTGGTCGCGGAGGACGAGGAGCAAGTCGCCGAGACCCGGACGCGCCTGGCCCGCGTGGGTCTCGAAAACGTGGCGGGCTTCCTCTCCGGGGGCATCCTCGCGTGGGACGGCGCGGGCCTGCCGCTCTCCCGGACCGAGCAGATCGACGTCGCCGAGCTGCGCGAACGGCTCGGCGAGGATCGCGGTCTTCAGCTCGTCGACGTACGGCGGCCGGCCGAGTGGCAGGGCGGGCACATCGCGCGAGCGGTGTCGATGCCGCTCGACCGGCTGGGGGAGCTCTCGGCCTCGCTCGATCGCACGCGACCCATCGCGGCGATCTGCGCGGGCGGCTACCGTTCCTCGATCGCGACGTCGGTGCTCGAGCGCCTCGGGTTTGCGAAGGCGATCAATGTCGTCGGGGGCATGGCGGCCTGGACCGGAGCGAAATACGAGACGGCCTCCTAGGCGGCCGCAGGGGAGAGTCATGAAACGCGTCTTCGCGGTGTGGATCGCGCTCGCCTGCGCGGCGGGCGCGGCACGACTAGCCGCCCAGGACTCCAGGGAGCCGAAGGAGACCAGGGACAGCAAGCCGGGCGGCGCGTGGGACGGACGCAAGTCCGGCTGGGAGCAGCTCGCGGCCGGCCAGAAGGACGACGTGTTCCGCTTCGCCGAGGAATACAAGGCGTACCTCAAGGTCGCGCGGAGCGCCCTGACGTCGACGCGCGAGGTGATGAGGCTGGCGAAGGCCGCGGGCTTCGCGGAGTACACGGATGCGGCCCAGGTCAAGGCCGGGGCGCGCCTCGCGATCGTCGCGCACGACCGCGCGGTGATCCTCGTGATCGTCGGGTCCGAGCCCATTGTCTCGGGATCTCGCGTCATCGGGACCCACCACGACAGCCCGCACATCGATCTGAAGGCCCGGCCGATCTACGCCGCCAGCGGCTTCACGCTGTTCAAGACGATCTATTACGGCGGCATCAAGAAATACCAGTGGGCCAACCGCCCACTCGCCCTGATCGGCCGCGTCGACACCGTCGAGGGCAAGCGGGTGGACGTCTCGATCGGGTTGAAGGAGGGCGACCCAGTGTTCGTGATCCCGGACAACGCGCCCCACTCCGACAAGAGCCTGCACGACCGCAAGTACCAGGAGGTCTTCGCCGGGGAAGAGCTCGACCCGGTCGCGGGGAGCATCGCGACGTCCTCGAGCGGCGCGGTGACGGCCCAGGTCCTCGCGGCGCTCACCTCGACGCTCGGCATCCGCGAAGAGGACTTCGTCAGCGCCGAGCTCCAGTTGGTGCCGGCCGCCGATCCGGCGGACGTCGGCGTCGACCGCGGGCTCGTGGGCGCGTACGGCCAGGACGACCGGCTCTCCTCGTACTGCGCGGTGCGGGCGATGCTCGACCTGAAGGGAACGCCGCGCCACACCGCAGTCGCGTACCTCTCGAATTTCGAGGAGGTCGGCTCGGTCAACAACACGGGCGCCTCCTCGCAACTGCTGAACTCGGCCCTGGCCCGGCTCGTCGCGGCCGAGCGTGGAAAGGCCTACACGGACCTCGACCTCCGGCAGGCCCTGCGCAGCTCGGAGGTGGTCTCGGCGGACACGAATGACGGTATCAACCCGGTTTTCCCGCAGACCAGCGAGCCCTCCGGGGCGGCGCGCCTGGGCTACGGCGCGACGATCAAGCGATACGGCGCGGGCTTCGACGCGAATTCGGAATACATCGCGAGGATCCGCGGCCTCCTGGAGAAGAACGGGATCGCGTGGCAGACCCAGACCCCCAGGGTGGACGGCTACTCCGGCGGCACGATCGGCGGTTACCTCTCCGCGCAGGAGATGGAGGTCATCGACATGGGCGTGCCGCTGCTCTCGATGCACGCTCCGTTCGAGATGTCCTCGAAGGTCGACGTGTGGAGCTTCTACCGGTTCATGAGCGTCTTCCTCGGGTCGTAGGCATCGCCGCCCTACGAGGAGCCGGACGCGAGCACCCGCAGGTAGTCCTCCGGCAGCGGCGCGGAGACGTCGATCCCGAGCCCATCGATCTCGATGCGCGCGGCGTGGAGCAGCGGGCGAGTGACCGCGGCGAGGACCTTCCGGCGGCGCGGGTCCCGCACGCCGTGCCACCGCGTGGCGCCTCCGTAGAGGTCGTCTCCCACGATCGGATGCCCGTGGGCGGAAAGGTGCACCCGGATCTGGTGCGTCCGCCCCGTCTCGGGAGACAGCTCCAACTCCCCGATCGACGGAAGCCTCTGGAGCGTCCGGTATCGCGTGACGGCGGGTTTCCCGTCCGGGCCGACCCTCATCTTTCGCCCGTCGCGAGGGTCGCGACCCAGCGGATCCTCGAAGCTGCCCGCGGCCGGCCGGGGATGTCCCCAGGCGAGCGCGCGATAGGTTTTCCGCGCGCCGCCGGACTGGAAGGCGCGGGAGAGCGCCCTGTGGGCGCCCTCGCACCGGGCCAGAAGCACGACCCCCGAAGTGTGGACGTCCAACCGGTGGACCAGGAGGAGCCCGGAGTCCGGTTTCTCCCCGCAGGCGTCGAGCAGGCGGGCGACCGCGGCCTCGGCCGACTTCTCGGGCCGCGTCGAGGTCGCCATCGAGACGCCCGGCGGCTTGTCGAGGGCCAGGACGTTGCCGTCCTCGTAGAGCCGCGTCATCCGCGGAGAGTAGAATTCCACGAGGGCGTGGAGGAGGCACCTTGATCGCCTGCGGCCGGACTGTCAATGCGATGCTCGAGCAGGTGGGGCTGGTCGAGCAGGTTCGGAAGACGGACCTGCGGCACGGCGATCAGCTTCTCGTCGCGACGGAGAACTCCGTCTATTCGATCTGCGTCCACGAGGACTCCACCTACTCGATCTCCGGAGGGTGGTTCGATAGCCAGGGCCTGTCTCCCGTCCGGACCTCGATCGCGGGCTGCACCTGGGGCGGGAGCGCGATCAAGCAGGACATCGTCGCCGCTTGCGGCCTGCGCCTCGAGTTCGGGAATCGCGTCGTGACCACTCGAATCCGCGAGGTGCGCGTCTTCCGGGGAGACGGCCTCGACGCTCCCCGATTCCGCCGCGTCGATCCACGGGACCTGTTCCTCCGGTGCTACGGGTCGCGGTCTAGCGCCGGCTGAACGCGTCGTAGACCATCCGGGAGAGCTCGGCGCCCGTCCGGAGCGCCTCGTTGTCGACCCCCGCGCTCTTGTCCCGGATCCGGCGCGCGCAGATCGCGATCACGTAGCGCGCCCGGGGGCTCTTGACGTATGCGGCGTCGTTGCGGACGTCGCCCCGGAATCCCTTGCCGTCCGGCAGCTTCTCCTCGTCCCATCCGGTCTTGTTCCCGACCGAGATCTCCTCGCGTTCGAACGGTAGCGAGCGGGGGATCATGGCGCGGTCCTGCTGCCGCGCGAGGAGCCCGATCATCTCGTCGCACGCGGCGCGGCTCACGATCTTCCCCTCCGCGATCGACTCCATCAGTCGCGCCGCCTCCCTCGGAGTGGTCGAGCCCAGGCCGAACTCCTTCTCCTCCTCCGGGAGCACGTCGGCGTGCCCGTCGCGGAAGGTCGGCCGGTACAGCCGCGTCTGCTTGAGCCCCTGGGAATCCAGGAACGAGTCCACATTCGCCGTGCCGACGAGGCGAATGAGGAGGTTCGTCGCCGTGTTGTCGCTGTACGCGATCATGAACTGCAACAGGTCGGAGACCGTCAGCTCGGTGCCCGCGTGCAGCATGTTCAGTGGCACCGTCTCGTCGCCGGCCTTGTCGGCCTCCCGCAGGGCGACGACCTGTGCCCTGCGCAATTTCCCCGCGTCGACCTGGCGGAAGACCTCCGCCATCACCGCGACCTTGATCAGGCTCGCCGTCGGAAAGCGCTGGTCCGCGTTGACGGCGATCGTCTCGCCGCCGTCCAGGTTCTTCGCATAGATCCCCATCTCGCCGTGGAAGGAGCGGAGCCGCTGCGCGATCCGGGCCTCCGGGGAAGGGACATTCCCCGCTCCGATCGCGAGGACCGCGAGGCCGACCGCCGCGACGCAGGGTGCGCAACGCACGGCGGCGATGATATCCGCAGGGGGTAAGATCCCGCAGCAACCGCCATGCCACTCGCAATCGGGTCGCGCCTGGGTCCCTACGAGATTCTCGCGCCGATCGGCGCGGGCGGAATGGGAGAGGTCTACAAGGCGCGGGACACGCGTCTCGACCGCACGGTCGCGGTGAAGGTGCTGCCCCAGCACCTGTCGGCGGCCCCGGAGATCCGGCAGCGCTTCGAGCGCGAGGCGAAGACGATCTCGCAGTTCTCGCACTCGCACATCTGCGCGCTCTACGACGTGGGGCGCGAGGGCGAAGCGGAGTACCTCGTCATGGAGTACCTCGAGGGCGAGACGCTCTCGGAGCGACTGGCGAAGGGGCCGCTGCCCGTCGACCAGGTCCTCCGGTACGGCGTCGAGATCGCCGACGCTCTGGACAAGGCGCACCGGCAGGGGATCGTGCACCGGGACCTGAAGCCGGGCAACGTGATGATCACGAAGTCCGGCGTGAAGCTGCTCGACTTCGGGCTGGCGAAGGCGATGGCGCAGCCGGTGCAGCAGTCGGGGATGACGGCGCTGCCGACGGTGATGGGATCAGGCCAGAACCTCACGCAGGAAGGAACGATCCTGGGGACGTTCCAGTACATGGCGCCCGAGCAGCTCGAGGGCCGCGAGGCGGACGGCCGGACGGACATCTTCGCCTTCGGATGCCTTCTCTACGAGATGGCGACGGGGAAGAAGGCTTTTTCGGGCGGGACGCAGGCGTCGCTGATCTCGGCGATCCTGCGCGACGATCCGCAGCCGATCTCGCAGATCGCCCCGATGGCTCCGCCGGGACTGGACCGGCTGGTCAAGAGGTGCCTGGCGAAGGATCCCGAGGATCGCTGGCAGAACGCGGCGGACCTCGGGAGCGAGCTGCGCTGGATCGCCGAGAGCCGGTCCCAGACGGGGATCGCGGCGCCCGTCGCCGCGCGGGGCCGCAAGCGGTCGTGGGCCGCGTGGGCCGCGGCGATTGCTCTCGGGGCGCTCGGCTTCACCGCCGGGCGTTTCCTGCGCCCCGTTCCCGACGCGGCCGTGACCCGCTCCTCGATCGACCTTCCGCCGCAGATGGAGCTGGACCGATGGAGCTCGGTTGCGCTGTCGCCAGACGGGATGATGCTCGCCCTTTCCGCGACCGGCTCGGACGGAAAACGCGGGATCTGGGTCCGTCGGATGGACGGTTTCAAGGTCCAGCCGCTCGCCGGCACCGAGGGCGCCGTGAACCCCTTCTGGTCACCGGACAGCCGCTCGATCGGGTTCTTCGCGGACCGCAAGTTGAAGCGCGTGCCGGTGGGCGGCGGGCCGGTGCTGTCGGTCTGCGACGCTCAGGACGGCCGCGGAGGCACCTGGAGCGATGAAGACGTGATCGTCTTCGCGCCATCTCCCTTCACGGGCCTCTCGAAGGTCGCCGCCTCGGGCGGCGCGGCGCAGGTCCTGACCCGCGTGGAACACGCCGGAGGCACGCATCGGCTCCCGTGGTTCCTGCCGGGCGGCAAGCGTCTTCTCTATTTCTCGGGCGCTCAGACGTCGGATCCGAACCAGGAAAGCGCGATCATGGGTCTCGACCTCGCGACCGGGAAGTCGACGCTCGTCGCGCGGGAGAACAGTGAAGGGCGTTTCGTGCGGCCCGGCTACCTCGCCTTCGTGCGCGAGGGCAACCTGATCCTCCAACCCTTCGATCCCTCGTCCCTGAAGGTCACGGGCACGCCGATTCCCGTCGCCGAGGGCGTCGCGTTCGAGGCGTTCCGTTGGATCGGAAACTTCACGTTCTCGAACACGGGCAGGCTGGTCTTCCAGAGCAGCGAGGCGATCCGGAGGAGCCGCCTGACGTGGTTCGACCTCGACGGCAAGGAGCTCGGCCAGATCGGCGAGGCCGCGAGCTTCTTCACGGTGGCGCTCTCGCCCGACGCGCAGCGGGTCGTGGCGACCGTGCTCGGCAGCCACAACGCCCGGCCCGAGGTCCGCCTCTACGACCTGGAACGCGGCGTCGGCTCCCGGTTTACGTTCGGAGAGCAGGGCGCGAATTTTCCGATCTGGTCGCCCGACGGCCGCGAGATCGCGTACGGCGATGCGGGCTCCGGCATCCGCGTCAAGCCCGCCGATGGCGGGTCCGAAGGCAGGCTCGTCTTGCAACAGCGAACGAACATCTGGCCGCTCGGCTGGTCTCCCGACGGCAAGCGGATGCTGCTGCGCATCCAGGACCCCAACGGCGGGGGGGTGGACCTGAGCGATTTTCCGCTCGACGGCGAGAGCAAACCCCGGCGGCTCTTCGCGACGGATCCGAGCGAATTCGTCAACGGGGCGATCTCGCCCGACGGGAAGTGGCTGATGTACGTCTCGAACGAAACCGGCCGCCAGGAGATTTACATCGTTCCTTATCCCGGGCTCGGGGAGAGGCGGCAGGTGTCGACTTCGGGCGGAACGGGCGGGCGCTGGCTGGGAGACCGGGCCATCCTCTACGTGCAGCCGTCCGACGGGAAGTTTCTCGCGGTGGATTTCGACGAGCGGGGCGATTCGCTGCGGATGGGCGCGCCGCGGTCGGTTTTCGGCAACAAAGTTCCCCCGCGAGGCGTGTTCGACGTGACCCGCGACGGTAAGCGGATCCTCATCGCCGTGCCGGTGGAAGACAGCTCCTCGGCGCAGATCCGGTTTGTGTCCGACTGGCGCCCCGAGCTTCGAAGCAAATGAGGGAGATGGGCGATGCATTGCGATAGAGCCATGGACCGGTGGGTAGCGGCCGTTCGCTCCCGTCCGGCCCCGTCGAGGGGCTGCTAAAAAGTGACGCTGCCCGCAGGCACGAGACTGGGCCCCTACGAGATCGTCGCGCCGATCGGCGCGGGCGGTATGGGGGAGGTTTACAAGGCGCGCGACGCCAAGCTCGGTCGGGACGTGGCGGTCAAGGTGCTGCCGGAGAGGCTCACTGCGGAGGCCGACTCCCTGTCCCGTTTCGAGCGCGAGGCGCGCGCGGTGGCCGCGCTGTCGCATCCGAACATCCTTTCGATCTTCGACGTCGGGCGGGAGGAGGGCCTCGCCTACGCGGTGATGGAACTTCTCGACGGGGAGACGTTGCGGGAGCGTCTCTCGGCGGGAGCGCTGCCCACGCGCAAGGCCGTCGAGTATGCCGCCCAGATCGCCCGCGGACTCGCGGCGGCGCACGAGAAGGGAATCGTGCACCGGGACTTGAAGCCCGAAAACGTCTTCATCACCGGCGACGGGCGCGTGAAGATCCTCGACTTCGGCCTGGCGAAGGTGGCGGCGCCCGAGTCCGACCAGACCAAGTCCCCGACGGTCGTGGACGCGACCGAACCCGGCACGGTGATGGGCACGGTCGGCTACATGTCGCCGGAACAGGTGCGGGGTAGGCCAGCGGACCATCGGTCGGACATCTTCTCCTTCGGCACGATCCTCTTCGAGATGCTCTCGGGCGAACGGGCGTTCCGCGCGGATTCGGCGGCTGAGACGATGGCGGCGATCGCGCAGAAGGATCCGCCGGAGCTCACGGGCGTGGAGACCGCGCTGACGCCGGGGCTCGACCGGATCGTGAGGCACTGTCTGGAGAAGAGCCCGAGCGAGCGTTTCCAGTCCGCGCGCGACCTCGCCTTCGACCTCGAATCCGCCGAGGGCAGATCGTCCGCGGTGCCGGCCGTCGCGACAGCAAGTCCGCGGCGGGTGCGGTGGCTTCCCCTCGGTCTTGCGGCGGTCGCCATCGCCGGGCTCGCGCTCGGCATCGGGTTCCTGCTCGGCCGAGGATCCGGCCGTCCGACCTTTCCGCGCTTTTCTCCGCTGACCTTTCGCCGCGGCACGATCCGCTCCGCCCGCTTCGCCCCGGACGGCGTGACCAGCGTCTACGGCGCGGCCTGGCAGGGCGCGCCGATCCGGTTGTTCAGCGCGAGGCGGGAAAGCCTGGAGGCGGGTCGCATCGATCTTCCGGACGCCGACATTTTCGCCATCAACCAAAACGGCGAGCTGGCTGTCTCTCTCGGCCGGCATTTTCTGACGACCCATCACTCCCTCGGGACACTTGCCGTCGCGCCTCTGTCCGGCGGCGCGCCTCGCGAGATTCTGGAAAATGTCGAGGATGCCGACTGGGCCCCGGACGGCAAGGAGCTCGCCGTCATCCACCAGGTGGCGGGGCGATACCGGCTGGAGCTTCCCATCGGAAAGGTGCTCTCCGACTCCGTCGGCTGGATGAGCCACCCGCGGGTCTCGCCCGACGGCACGCTCGTCGCTTTTTTCGATCATCCGCTCCGCTTCGACAACCGGGGAACGCTGATCGTCGTGGACAGGTCCGGGAAGAAGAGGATGCAGTCGCCCGAGGAGGATTCCGAGTCGGGTCTCGCCTGGGCGCCGGACGGGAAGGAAGTCTGGTACTCGGCGGGCCACGGGCTCTCGGGAGGCGACGTTTTCGCAATCGACCTTCGGGGCCGCCGGCGTGTCCTCTATCGAGCGACCGGCGACGTGACTCTTCTCGATGTTTCCCGAGACGGGCGGACACTTCTGGCGCGCCAGGGAAACCAGCGCGAGATGCGGTGTCTTCGCCCGGGCGAGACGCAGGAACGCGATCTCTCCTGGCTCGACTGGACCTATCCGCGCGACATCTCTCCGGACGGGAGCGTGGTCCTCTTCGACGAGTCGGGAGTCGGCGGCGGTCCGGGCTATTCCGCCTTCATGAGAAAGACGGACGGCTCGCCCGCCGTGCGCCTGGGTGAGGGCAATGGGCAGGCGCTGTCACCGGATGGCAAGCTCGTGATCTCCATTCCCGTTACGCCGCCCTATCGCATCGTGCTTCTGCCGACGGGAGCGGGCCAGCCGCGGCGGCTCGGGGGCGGAGTCGATGTGCATCTTGCCCGCTGGCTTCCCGATGGAAAGCGGATTGTCTGCGAAGGCCACGAGGCCGGACGAGGTACCCGACTCTTCGTCCAGGATCTCGCCGGCGGAGAGCCCAGGGCCATAACCCCCGAGGGCGTGCGCCTCTTCGACGGCCGCGAGATCTCCTCGGACGGCCGGTCCATCGTGGCGATCGGATCCGACCAGAAGGCATATGTCTATCCACTGGAGGGAGGCGAGCCCAAGCCGGTCCCCGGGTGGGTGGAAAACGACGAGATGTGCGGCTGGACCGACGACGACCGCGCTCTCCTCGTGTACGCGCACGGTGAGCTTCCGGCCAAAGTCGTCCGCCTCGACCTCGCTACCGGAAAGCGGCAGCCGTTCAGAGAGGTTCTTCCCACCGACCCGGCCGGCGTCGTCACGATCGTGCCGATTCTCTTCTCGCCGGATGGGCGGTCTTACGTCTACAGCTACCCCCGGATCCTCTCGCAGCTGTACGTCGGAGAGGGACTTTCGTGATCGCGGGAGGATTCTGATGCTCGCTGCGGGGAGTCGCCTGGGTCCGTACGAGATCGTCGCGCCGATCGGCGCGGGCGGCATGGGAGAAGTCTACCGGGCGAAGGACACTCGGCTCGGGCGCGACGTCGCGGTCAAGGTTTTGTCCGCGCACCTCTCGGCCGACGCGGAGATCCGCCAGCGCTTCGAGCGCGAGGCGAAGACCATCTCGCAGTTCTCGCATCCGCACATCTGCACACTTTTCGACGTAGGGAGAGAGGCCGACCTCGATTACCTCGTGATGGAGCTCCTCGAGGGCGAGAGCCTCGCGGACCGGCTTGGCAAGGGCGCGCTCCCGACCGAGCAGGTCCTGCGCTTCGGGATCGAGATCGCGGACGCTCTCGACAAGGCGCACCGGCAGGGGATCGTGCACCGGGATCTCAAGCCCGGCAACATCATGCTGACGAAGACGGGCGTCAAGCTCCTCGATTTCGGCCTGGCGAAGCCGTTGGCGGGAGCCGGGGCGCGAACAGTTTCGGGTGCGTCGGTTCTGGCCACGGAAGCCCAGGTCAGCCAGCCGCTGACCGAGCGCGGCACGGTGCTCGGCACTTTTCAGTACATGGCGCCCGAGCAGCTCGAGGGCGCCGAGGCGGACGGCCGCTCCGACATCTTCGCCTTCGGCGCGGTGCTCTATGAGATGGCGACCGGGAGGAAGGCGTTCTCGGGCAAGAGCCAGGCCTCGCTGATCGGATCGATCCTGCGGGACGACCCGCCCTCGGTGACCGAGATCGCGCCGATGGTGGCGCCGGCCCTGAACCGCGTCGTCAAGACCTGCCTCGCGAAGGACCCCGAGGATCGCTTCCAGACTGCGCACGACGTCAAGCTCCAGCTCGAGTGGATCGCGGAGGGCGGTTCGCAGGCGGGCCTGCCGGCGCCGGTGATGGCGCGGCGCAAGAATCGCGAGAAGCTGGCGTGGGCGGTTGCGGCCGCTCTGGCGATCGCCGCCGCCGCGCTCGGGTTCGGCTTCTGGAAGCGGACTCCGCACACGCAGTACACGATGCGTTTCGACATCGACGTCCCCGCCGAGGTCACAGCGCTCGATTCGCCCAAGATCTCGCCCGACGGCCGCATCCTGGCGTTCGACGCGACCGATTCGACCGGGAAGCACCGGATCTGGATCCGTCCGCTCAACGCGCTGCAGGCTCACGCGCTCGCGGGCACCGAAGGCACGAAGCGACCCTTCTGGTCGCCCGACAGCAGATACCTCGCGTTCATCGCCGACGGGAAGCTCCTGAAGGTGGACGTGGCCGGCGGTCCGCCCCAGAAGATCTGCGACGCGCCGACGGCCTCCGACGGGACGTGGTGTCCCGACGGCATGATCCTCTTCGACGGCACGGGGCTCGATCCCATCTACCGCGTGCCGGCCTCGGGCGGCGTGCCGACCGTGCTCATCAAGCCGGAGGCCTCGCGCAAGGAGAACCAGATCGGCTGGCCCGAGGTCCTGCCGGACGGCAAACACTTCCTCTACATGGCGATCGGGCAGAAGGCGGCGGACAGCATGTACCGGATCGCGTCGCTCGACGGGAAGGAGAATCGCCCCTTCGCGCCGGCGCAGTCGATGGTCACCTACGTCGAGCCGGGATACCTGCTCTTCCTGCGCGACCGCACGTTGGTGGCGCAGCCGTTCGATGCGAAGACCCTGAAGACGAAGGGCGAGCCGGCGCCGCTGGCCGAGAAGGTCGGGACCGACAACGTCGGTCTCGGACGCTTCTCCGTCTCGCGGGAGGGCACGCTCGTCTACCGCACGGGAGAGATCACGGATCGCCTGGTCTGGGTCGATCGCGGGGGCAAGGAGCTCGAGACGGTCGGCGACCCCGCGCAGTACCACGATCCCGTCTTCTCCCCCGACGGCAAGCGGCTCGCCTACGACCTGATCGATTCCCGCAGCGGCAAGTACGACATCTGGGTGCGGGACCTCACGCGCAACGTCAGCTCCCGCTTCAGCTTTTCGGACGGCGATGCCTACTGTCCCCTCTTCTCGCCGGACGGAACGCGCGTCGTCTACACCGTCGGCAATGACATGGTCGAGAAGGCCGCGGACGGGCAGGGCGCGGAGACGCCGCTCGGCGCCAAGTCGCCGGAGGGGAAGTTTGCGAGCGACTGGTCCCGCGACGGGAAATACATCGCGTTCGCCGTGCAGGAAAAGGGCACGAGCTGGGACGTGTGGGTTCTTCCGACCTTCGGGGACAAGAAGCCTATCCCCTTCGTCAAGACGAACTTCACGGAGATGTGGCCGGCGTTCTCGCCCGACGGCCGGTTTCTCGCCTATCAGTCGAACGAATCCGGCCGCAGCGAGGTGTACGTCCAGAGCTTTCCCGGTCCGGGAGGCAAGTGGCAGATCTCCGCCGAGGGCGGCGTGGAGCCCCACTTCGGCCCGGACGGGAAGGAATTGTTTTTCCGCTCCGCCGACCAGAAGCTCATGGCCGTGCCGATCACCACGGGAGCGACCTTCGAGGCGGGCACGCCGAAGCCGCTCTTCCCGACGCACCTCGACACGGGCCTCTCGCGAAACCGGTTCATTCCCGCGAGGAGCGGGGACCGCTTCGTGCTGGTCGCGACACCGTCGCGCGACACGATGTCGCCGACGACGGTCGTCATCAACTGGATGGCCGACCTGGGCCGGTGAGGCGCGTCGCCCGCTACGCAGCAGCCTGCGCCGGCACAACCGCGCGCAGCGCCGCGACGAACGCCTGCATCTCCTCCGGCCTCCCGATCGAGATGCGCAGCCAGTGCGGCATAGACGGGAACTTGCGGCCCACCTGGATCCCGCGGGCGCGCAGCGCCTCCGCGACCGGGAGCATATCGCCTCCCATCTCGATCATGACGAAGTTCGTCTCCGACGGAATGTAGCGGCGCCCGTCCTTTTCGAGCTCGTCGCAGAGCCAGCGCCGCGTATCGTTCAAACGCTTGCGCTGGGTGGGCACGACTTCCGCGTCCGCGAGGCCGGCGAGGCCCATCGCGAGCGCCGCCTGGTTGGTGTTGTCCCAGGCCGCGTGGCTCTGCATGAGCTGCGCGTTGGCGGTGGAGGCCACCGCGTAGCCGAGGCGCATTCCGGCCATGCCGTAGATCTTGGAAAAGGTTCGCGCCACGACGACGTTGTCGTGCGCGCCGGAGAGCTCGAGCGCGCTCCCGTACTTCGGTGACTCGACGAAGTGATGGTAGGCCTCGTCGACGAGGACGACGCACGACGGCGGCACCCGTCCGATCGCGGTCCGCAGTTCATCGGCCGAGACGATCGTGCCGGTCGGGTTGTTGGGGTTGCAGACGTAGAGCATTCCGGTACGCGCGTCGCACGCGGCGGTCATCTTCGGCAGGTCGTGCCGGAAGTCGGAGGTCAGCGGGATCTTGACGGCCTCGGCGCGCGTGACCTTCGCGTAGTTCAGGACGGCCTCGAACGTCGGCTCGGCCGCGACGATCGTCCGGCCGGCCGGAACGAAGGCGGAGTCGGCCATCCGAAGAATGTCGCTCGAGCCGCAGCCGAGGACGATCTGGTCGCGACGGACGCCGTGGTGCCGGGCGAGCGCCTCGCGCAGCTCCTCTTCGAGGGTCGGATAGCGCGACGCGGAGGAGGCGGATGCGGACAGCGCTTCGAGGCTTCGCGCGCAGGGCCCGTACGGGTTCTCGTTGGCGCTCAGGCGAATGGGTCCGGTGACGGTACGGGTGCCCGCTCGAGCGGAGAGCGCGCCGTCCAGCCGCGAGTCGAGCAGCGCAGCCCCGGCGGTGGCGCCCAGGAGCCGTCCGAGGGTGCGCCGTGTCAAGGTCGAGTTCATGGTGCGACCTCCTGCGGCTCATTCTCTCTCCTCTCGCGCAGCCGATGTAGAGTTCCGACGCTTGACCCTGTCTCGGACTTCTAGCGGCCCGCTTCTCGGGCCATCGGACAAGGGAGGGAACGTCGCTACAGTTCGGTCTCCCGGGAGTTCGTGTTCGGACCAGAGATCCTGTGGGGCGTGCCGATGACTCTTTCCGCCGGATCGAAACTCGGTCCGTACGAGATCCTGGCGCCGATCGGCGCCGGAGGAATGGGGGAGGTCTACCGCGCGCGGGATCAACGTCTCAAGCGCGACGTGGCGATCAAGGTGTTGCCGGAGTCGCTGGCGGGCGACTCGGAGCGCCTGGCGCGGTTTCGCCGCGAGGCCCAGGTCCTGGCATCGTTGAACCACTCGCAGATCGCCGCGATCTACGGGCTCGAGGAGGCGGGCGGAGTCGAGGCGCTGGTGCTCGAGCTCGTGGAGGGCGAGACCCTCGGTGAGCGAATCGCTCGTGGGCCGATTCCGCCTGAGGATGCCGTCCTCCTCGCTCTGCAGATCGCGCAGGGACTCGAGTACGCCCATGAGCGCGGGATCGTGCATCGGGATCTGAAGCCGGCCAACATCAAGATCACGCCGGACGGCAAGGTGAAGGTGCTCGACTTCGGCCTGGCCAAGGCGCTCGAGAGCGGCGGCGGAAATCCAGACGTCTCGTCCTCTCCGACTCTGACCGGGGCGGCGACCGGGGCGGGCGTGGTGATCGGGACCGCAGCCTACATGTCGCCCGAGCAGGCGCGCGGAAAGCCCGTGGACAAGCGCACCGACGTCTGGGCCTTCGGCGCGGTTCTCTACGAGATGCTGGCCGGCCGAAAGGCGTTCGAGGGCCAGAGCGTCACCGACACGCTCGCGTCTCTGGTGCGAGACGAGCCCGACTGGAAGGCCGTTCCTCGCCACGCGCCGCCCTCCCTCCAGAGACTCCTCGAGCGCTGTCTCACCAAGGACTCGACGCGGCGCCTGCAGGCGATCGGAGAGGCCCGGATCGAGCTCGAGGAGCTGGCGACGGCGCTGAAGAATGGCCCGGCGACCGGCGGCTCGCGAGTGACCGCAGCGCAGCCGCCAAGCCGCAGGGTCGTTTGGATAGCGGTCTCCGCCGCGCTCGTCGCGGCGGCGGGCGCCGGCCTGTGGCGCTGGTCCAACCGCTCCGGAGCGCTACCCGCTTCTCCGTCTTCGGCGGCTCCCACCGCGTCCCACGGACGATCCATTGCCGTGCTGCCCTTCCGGAACCTGAGCGGCGATCCGGCCAACGACTACTTCAGCGACGGCATCAGCGAGGAGATCCTGAACGCCTTGACGCGCCTTCCGGGTCTCAAGGTCATCGGGCGGACCTCCTCGTTTCGCTTCCGCGGCCCGGACGTGGACACGAGCGCGGTCGGCAAGCAGCTCCAGGTGGGCAGCGTCTTGTCGGGCAGCGTCCAGAGGGCGGGCGACGCGGTGCGGGTCACGGCCGAGCTGGTGGAAACGGACTCCGGCTATCAGCTCTGGTCGCAGAAGTACGACCGCAAGCTTCAGAACCTGTTCGAGCTGGAGGACGAGATCTCCCGGTCGATTGCCGACGCGCTGCGCGTGCAGCTCGCGGGCGGCGCGGCGCAGCCGCTCGTCTCAGCGGCCACGGCGAGCCCCGAGGCGCACAACCTCTTTCTGCGCGCCAACGCCCTGAGCCGGCATTCCGACGAAGCCAGCCTCAACGACTCCATTCGGTTGTACCGCGAGGCCGTCGCGCTGGACCCCCGATACGCCGCGGCGTGGTCGGGGATTTGCGACGCCTACACCTACCTGGGAGATTCCTACCGCGCGCCGCGAGAAGTGGCGCCGCTCGCCCGCCAGGCCGCGGAGCAGGCGATCGCGGTCGACCCTTCGTTCGCGGGCGGACACAGCGGACTCGCCTTCGTCGACCTCATCTGGAATTGGAAGTTCGCTGAGGCGCGCCAGGAGCTCGAGCGATCTCTCGTCCTGGATCCGAGCGCCGCTCTGACTCTCGCCAACCACGCGCTCCTGCTGGCCGCGGTGGAGGGGGACTTCGCCGGAGCCCGAGCCGAGCTCGAAAAGGCCGCCGGCGAGGATCCGCTCCTCACATTCGTTCCCTACAACCAGGTTCTCGTCTCCTTCGGCCAACGCGATCCGGCCGCCGCGCTTCGATTCGCCGAACGGCTCCGGAAGATCGATCCCGAGTTTCTCTACTTTATCGACGCGACCGCGATGGCGCAGATCGCGACGGGCCGCTGGGCCGACTGCGTCCGCGAACAGCGCGAGTTGCCGGAGGCGTCGCGCGGCCAGGCGCGGTTCGGGCTCGCGGTCTGCCTGGCGCACGCCGGAGGCGAGAAGGAGGCACGGGAGATCCTGGCGCGGCTTGAGCTGGAATCGACCAGCCGCTACGTCGACGCTTCGATCATCGGTGCCATCTATACCGCGCTCGGCCGAAAGGACGAGGCGTTTGCGTGGATCGACAAGGCCGTCGAGGCGCATTCCGGGAGGCTGCCGATGCTGAATCTTTGGCCCGAGTACGAACCGCTTCGGTCCGATCCGCGATACGGCAAACTCGTGTCTCGTGTCGGGTTGAAGTGGAGGGCGCGATGAGCCGCAACATTCGGCCGATCGCCGCGGCCCTGGTACTGGCGGGTCTCCTCGGCTCGGCTCCCGTCCGGGCGCAGGCGTTCACCGCAGGCACGGCCTCCGCGAGTCGCGGACAGAAGGCGACCGGCGTCCTGGCCGTCCCGGCGGGCTTCGACGCGGGGACCGACATCCCTGTCGCCGTAGTCCAGGGGGCGCGGCCGGGGCCCGTGCTCGCGCTCGTGTCCGGCGCCCACGGAACCGAGTACGCCTCGATCGTCGCGATCGAGAAGCTCATCGAGAGGCTCGACCCGGCGGAGGTTTCGGGCACCGTCATCCTCGTTCCGCTCGTCAACATCGCCTCCTTCGAGCAGAAGGTTCCTCACGTCAACCCGGTAGATGGAAAGAGCATGAACCGCTTCTATCCCGGCAAGGCGGACGGGACGCAGACGGAGCGGGTACTTCATCTCATCACTCATCAGATCGTCGAGCGCTGCGACTACCTGATCGACTTTCACGGCGGAGATCTCGACGAGGACCTGCGACCTTACAGCTACTGGCTGAAGACCGGAAACGAGACGCAGGACGCAGTCTCGCGCCGGATGGTCCTCGCATTCGGGCTCAGCACGATCGTCATCTCGGCGGACCGGCCGACGGACCCACAGGCGTCCCGGTATCTCGACGCCACGGCCGCCACTCGCGGCAAGCCGTCGGTCACGGTCGAGGCGGGTCACGCGGGCACCGTGGAGCCGGCGGACGTCGCGGCCCTCGTCGAAGGAACCGTCTCGGTCATGCGGCTGCTGAAGATGCTTCCGGGCGCTCCGGCGATGGTGGATCATCCCGTCTGGATCGAATCCGTCAAGACCGTCGCGAGCGCGGTGACCGGAATCTTCTACCCCCTCGTCACCCGCGGAACGTACGTCGCGCAGGGCATGAGGGTTGGTTACGTGACGGACTATGTGAGCCGGAAGACCTTCGACGCCCTCGCCCCGGAGGCCGGCGTCGTGCTGTATATCTGCGCGGTGCCCTCCATGAAGAAGGGAGACACGATCGCCAACATCGGCGTCGTCTCCGCCGCTCCGCCTCCGCCATGACCCTCGTGCCGGGCAGTCGCCTCGGCCCCTACGAGATCCTCGCGCCGCTCGGCGCGGGCGGGATGGGGGAGGTGTACCGCGCGCGGGATCAACGTCTCAAGCGCGACGTTGCGATCAAGGTGCTCCCGGCCTCCTTCTCGGCCGATCCGGACCGGCTCCGCCGCTTCGAGGGGGAAGCGCAGGCGGCGGGCGCGCTGAACCATCCCAACATCACCGCGGTGCACGACCTCGGCTCCCACGAGGGCGCGCCGTACATCGTGACGGAGCTGCTCGAGGGGGAGACGCTGCGCGCGGCGCTCGCCGGCGGGGGGTTGTCGCAGCGGAAGGCGATCGACTACGCGCTGCAGATCGCGAATGGCCTCGCGGCCGCGCACGAGAAGGGGATCGTGCATCGGGACCTGAAACCGGAGAACCTGTTCGTCCTGAACGACGGACGCGTCAAGATCCTCGACTTCGGTTTGGCGAAGCTGACCCAGGCCGATGACGCCGGCTCCCACGCCACGAATCTTCCGACGGAGACGCGGGGCACCGAGCCCGGCGTAGTCCTCGGCACCCTCGGCTACATGTCGCCGGAGCAGGTCAAGGGGAAGGCCGCCGACGCGCGTTCGGACATTTTCTCCTTCGGCGCGATCCTCTACGAGATGCTCTCCGGCCAGCGGGCCTTTCGCGGCGACTCCGCGGCGGAGACGATGTCGGCGATCCTGCGAGAAGAGCCCCCGGACCTTTCCGTCACGAACCAGAGCATCTCTCCCGGCCTCGAGCGGATCGTCCGGCACTGCATCGAGAAGAATCCCGAGCAGCGGTTCCACTCGGCGCACGACGTTGCATTCGCGCTCGAGGCGCTCTCGGGCCTGTCGGTGCCGCGTCTCGTCGCTTCGCCCTTGAAGACGCGCTTTCGACTCTCGTCGTGGACGGCCGTCGCGGCGCTGGTCGCGGCGCTCGCGATCGGGCTGGCCGGGGGGCGACTGATCGGGAGCGGGAGAGCGCCGGCTCTCCCGAGATTTAAGAGACTCACGTACGGACGGGGGCCCATCGGGTCGGCGCGTTTCGCACCGGATGGGCAGATGATCGTGTATGCGGCATCCTGGGATGGCGCCCGGAAACCGCAGCTCTATTCCGTCCGCGTCGAAAGCCCCGAGTCCCTCCGTCTGGCCCTCCCCCCCGGCCAGGTAGAGTCCGTGTCCCGGAACGGCGAGATGTTGGTCTTGAATCCCCTCCAGTACTCGACGGGATACGCGAGAATCGGCACGCTCTCCCAATCGCCCCTCTCGGGAAGCGCGCCGCGCGACCTCCTCGAGGACGTGGGCGCCGCGACCTGGTCTCCCGACGGCACCGCGATCGCGGTGGTGCGCGCGCCCCAGTGGCGATACCGGCTCGAGTTTCCCGTCGGGAAGGTGCTCTACGAGACGACCGGCTGGATAAGCTACCCGCGGGTTTCTCCGAAGGGCGATTCGGTGGCGTTCCTCGACCATCCCCTGTTCGGGGACGACCGGGGCTCCGTCGCGATCATCGATCCGACGGGTAAGAAGAGGACGCTCTCGACTGGATGGGAGAGCGTTCAGGGGGTGTCGTGGTCGGCCTCCGGCGAGGAGATCTGGTTCACGGCGTCCCCCGCGGGGAGCTCGCGCGCCCTCTACGCCGTCACGCCCTCGGGACGGCTGCGCTCGGTGGCGACGACGCCCTCCGGGCTGACGCTGCAAGACATCTCTCATGACGGGCGCGTGCTCCTCGTGGAGAACAACGCCCGGATCGGATTTCTCGGGCTGCTCCCCGGGCAGACCAAGGAGCGGGACCTCTCGGGACTGGAGTGGTCGTATGGGCCGGTCCTTTCGGAGGATGGCAGGACGGTGGTGTTCACCGAACAGGGGGACGGGGGCGGAGCGGGCTACTCGGTCTACATGCGCGGCACGGACGGCTCCGCGCCGGTGCGGCTGGGCGAGGGGTTCGCCCTGGCGCTTTCTCCGGATGGAAAATGGGTGCTGACCTGCCTCATTCGCACCACGCCCAGCCAGATCGAGCTCCTTCCGACCGGAGCCGGACAGCCGAAGCCGTTTCCGAAAGACACGCTCGAGCATGCCGGCGGGGGATTCGGGAGCTTCTTACCGGACGGAAAGCGCATCGTGTTCGTCGGCCATGAGCCCGGGCGACCGGCACGCGTCTACGTTCAGGACCTCGCGGGAGGAGCGGCGAGAGCCGTGACTCCGGAGGGAGTGGTGGCCCGGCTTCTCTCGCGGGACGGAGCATCGGTCCTGACGCAAGGTCCGGAGGGCGCGGCCCTCCTTTCCCTCGATGGCGGATCCTCGCGCCCGATTCCGGGCCTCCAGCCCGGCGACCGGCCGCTGCGTTTCGCCTCCGACGGCCGATGGCTGTTCTTTCGCACCTCCGAGAGAGAGCTTCCCGCGCGCGTGCACCGCCTCGACCTCGAGACCGGGCGTCGGGAGGTTTGGAAGGAGCTCGTCCCGGGGGATCTTTCCGGCAATACCCAGCTCTCGGCCGCGGCGGTCTCGGGGGACGGAGAAACGGTCCTCTTCAACTACGGGCGCTCGCTCGCGGACCTCTATCTGGCGGATGGTTTGAAGTGACCGCAGCCCGTTCATGATCTCCGCCGGAACCCGCCTGGGGCCCTACCAGATTCTCGGTCGGATCGGCGCGGGCGGCATGGGCGAGGTGTACCGGGCAAGGGACACGAAGCTCGGCCGTGAGGTTGCGATCAAGGTGCTGCCGCCGGCGTTCTCGGCGGACGCGGAGCGGGTGGCGCGATTCCGGCGCGAGGCTCAGGTCCTGGCATCGCTGAACCACCCGCATATCGCGGCGATCTACGGTCTCGAAGAATCGGACGGCGTCGACGCTCTCGTGCTCGAGCTGGTCGAGGGCGAATCGCTCGCGGAGCGGATCGCGCGGGGCCCGGTCTCCATCGATGAGACCCTGGGAATTGCGAGTCAGATCGCCGAGGCGCTCGAGGCGGCGCACGAACGGGGAATCGTCCATCGGGACCTGAAGCCCGCCAACGTGATGCTGGCCGCGGACGGCAAGGTGAAGGTCCTGGACTTCGGCCTGGCGAAGGCGTTTCTGAACGGTTCGGCTCCATCCGACGGGACGCATTCGCCGACCGTCGCGGCGGTGACACAGACCGGAGTGGTGATGGGAACGGCCGCCTATCTGTCCCCCGAGCAGGCGCGCGGCAACGTCGTGGACAAGCGCACCGACATCTGGGCGTTCGGCGCGGTCTTGTACGAGGCCCTGACGGGACGGAAGGCCTTCGCGGGCGAGACCCTGTCCGATGTCCTGGCGGCGGTCCTGACGAAAGACCCGGATTGGTCCGCGCTCCCGTCGGGGACACCCGTCCGGGTCCGCCGCGTTCTCAGGCGCTGTCTCGAGCGGGATCGAAGCCTGCGCTTCCACGACGTCGCCGACGCGCGGCTCGAGCTCCAGGAGCGGGGCGACGAGGTGCCGACGACGACGTCTCGCCCTGGCGCGCCCTGGTGGCTGCTCATCGCGGTTGCACTGGGAGCGGCGGGCGCGGCGGCTCTGGCCCTGCGGGGGTCGAGCAAGCCCGTCTCGCTTCCCTTGCGAAAGCTCCAGATCGCCACTCCGCGGCTCGGGTTCGACGCCGCCAGCCCACTCGCCCTCTCGCCCGACGGCGCCCGGATCGCCTACGTCGCCGACGGAAGACTCTGGATTCGCGATCTCCGCCAGCTGGAGGCCCGCGAGGTCTCCGGCGGCGCGGGAGCGGCGGGGCCGTTCTGGTCGCACGACGGATCGTTCGTCGGTTTCGGGTCCGAAAAGAGGCTCTGGAAGGTGCCCGCCGGGGGCGGAGATCGGATTCAGGTTGCGGAGCTGGCCGACTCGTTGGGAATGGCCGGCGGCGCCGTCTGGACCGCCGACGATCGGATCGTGTTGTCTCTCGGCTTCACCGGGCTCCTCCAGTGTCCCGCCGACGGCGGGAAGCCGACGCCGTTCCTGCCCATCGACAAGAAGACCGATGCCGATTTTCACACCCCGGGCATCCTTCCCGGGGGAAGAGGAGTCCTCTTCGTCGTGCACCGCTCACCGCAGGGTCCCGACACCATCGCGGTTCTCGCGGGAACCGAGCGAAAAACGCTGTTGCAGCTTCCGGGCGAACACATCTGGCACCCGGTCTACTCCCCTTCCGGCCACTTGCTCTTCCGTCGCGACGCTCCATATCAGGGTCTCTGGGCCGTTGCCTTCTCTCCCTCGCGACTCGAGGTCCTGGGGAAGCCATTTCTCGTCGCCCCGGACGCCCGATTCCCGACCGTGGCTTCGGACGGCACGCTCGCGTTCGCCCGGGGGCCTTTCGAGACCCTCACCCAGCTCGTGTGGAGGGACCGTAACGGCCGCGAGGTCGGTTCGCTCGGCGAGCCCGGTTTCTTCGCGCCGATGCCGGCCCTCTCTCCCGATGGCCGCCGGGTCGCAATCCCGCTGACCGAAAACGAGAGGACGGGCATCTGGATTTTCGACCTGGAGCGCGGCACGGGCCGCCTCCTGACGACGGAAGCCGTCGCTCCGTTGGCGCCTGCCTGGTCGCCGTCCGGCGACCGCATCGCATATCAGACCGGCGAGGATCAGGATTCTCTGGCCGTGTGGGTGAGGCCGGCGGACGGTGCGGGAGAGGCCCGGCTACTGGCGCACGGAATGGGAGGCTCCTTCTCCCCGGACGGGAAGATCTTCGTCTACTCGGCCTGGAGGAATGGGGAAAAGGATTTCGACCTCGCCTACGTGCCCGCGGACGGCGGCGGCACCCCCACGCCCCTGGGGCGGGCGCAGGGTATCGAAGCGGAGCCGTCCGTCTCTCCGGACGGGCGCTACCTCGCCTACTCCTCCTGGATCGGGGCGGGGCGAAGCGAAATCGAGATCCGTTCGTTTCCATCGGGGGAAGGCCGATGGCAAGTCTCTTCGAATGGCGGCCGCTCGCCTCGATGGAGCCGGCGGGGCGACGAGCTCTTCTACGCGCACGACAACGACATCATGGCCGTCGGCGTGAAGACCACGCCCGGGCTCTCGCTCGGCCCCCCGCGAAAATTATTCACTCTGGAGCCGAGCGGCGCCAGATCGGTCTGGTTTGGGATCTCGTTGGAGGGCTTCGATCCCGCGCAAGACGCCACGCGCTTTCTGACTTTGCGAAACGCAAGCGCCGGAGCGGGGGGAAGGACGATCACGATCGTTCAGAACTGGTTCGCGGAGTTCCAGGGGAAGGGCAAGCCTTGACGCTCGGCTCCGGCGCTCGGCCGGGCCCCTGCGAGATCCGCGCCCGCCTCTCCCGGAGGGGATCGATCAGGGCAGCGTGTGTCCGATGTCGGATCGCACCAGGCTGACGTCCGCGGATGTGACCGCACCGTCGGCGTTCACGTCTTCGCGGAAGTTGCCGGCGTTCACGGCCCTGCCGACTTGACTCCTCGTTTGAGTGATGTCGGATTGATCGACCTTCTTGTTGCCGGTGGTATCGCCGACCAGCATGTTCACGCTCACGGATGTGTCGGCCAGCACCTGCGATGTGCTGCTGGTGACGCCTCTCAGCGTGACGGCGATCTTCTGCACGTCGGTAACGCCCGTCAGCTTGACCGTCATCGTGTTCCCCGAGAAGACCGGGGGTCCGGAGATGCTCCCGATGCCGCTCGTGACGCTCGCCCGGCCGCTCACCACGCCGCTGCTGAACGTGAACATCAACGTGTGAAGACCGCTGCTGCTGCGGCATTCCACGCCCGGTTCGCCGGTGAGGGGCAGGGGAATGGCGAACGTGCCGGCGGCTCCGTGGGTCTTGCGTGAGACGGCCGAGGTGAGCGAGAGACTGCCCGAGCCGCCGAGGTAGCGCGCCAGGGCGAACTCGGCGAAGTCCGCGGTGTTCGTGGCGTTGAATCCCACGGCGACGATCTTGCCGTCGGGCTGGAGCACGGCGCCGTACGCCCCGCCGTTCAGGTCGCCGAACGAGGTGCGGACTTCGCCGTTCACGCCGAAGGTGGTGTCGAGCGAGCCGTCGGGATTGCAACGCGCCAGCAGGAAATCGGAGTCGGACGACTCCGTGTTCGGGTAACCGGCGGTGACGATCTTTCCATCCGGCTGAAGAAAGACCGAGTACGCGGTCTGGTCGAAGCTCCCGAAGTCGATGAATAGCCTGCCGTCGCCGGCGAACGTCGTGTCCAGCGTCCCGTTCGAGTTGTAGCGCGCGAGGGCGAAGGGTTCGGACAGGGTGTTGTTGAATATGGCCGTTCCCGCGGCGACGATCTTCCCGTCCGGCTGGAGGACGGCGGAGCGGGCTCGGTCGAAGTCCGCGTGACCGAAATCGGTGCGAACCTTTCCGGCCACGCCGAAAGTCGTGTCGATCGTTCCGTTTGCCAGGTAACGGACGGCGGCGAAGTCGTAGTACGTCGCCGGGTTCTTCGCCGAGCCGACGGCGACGATCTTTCCGTCCGGCTGGACGAGTACCGAGAAGGCGTCGTCGTTGAAACCGTCGAAATCGGTCGTGACCTGTCCGTCGCCGCCGAAGGTCGTGTCGGGCGTTCCATTCGAGTTGTACCGCTCCAGGGCGAAGTCGGTATTCGAGGAATCGTCGCTGGAGAAGTTCACGAAGTCGGTTCCGGCGGCGATGATCTTGCCGTCGGGTTGCAGGGCCAGCGCGAAGGCGTAACTGCCCTGACCCGGAAAACTCGTCGTCACGATGCCGCCGACGCCGAATGTGGTGTCGAGCGATCCATTCGAGTTGTACCGAACGATCTTGAAATCCCCAAGAAAGGTGAAGTTGGGAAACGCGCCGCCGGCCACCAGGATCTTGCCGTCCGGTTGGATGACGACGGAAGAGGCGACCGCGGCCAGACCCGGGAAATCGGTCGTCACCTTGCCGTTCACGCCGAAGGTGGTGTCGAGGCTGCCGTTGGTGTTGTAGCGCGCGACGGCAAAGTCTTCGCCCGTGTAGTCGTTGTTGGTGTACGTCTGCCCGACGACCACCAGTTTGCCGTCCAATTGAAGTGCCACCGCGTTGGCGATGTCGGTGCTGTGATTGAAATCGGTCGTCACCTGGCCCCCGATGCCGAACGTCGGGTCGAGGTCGCCGTCGGCAGCCAGCGCCATCTGGCCGCCCGCGGAAAACAAGAGCGCGATCGCGGCCACGCCGGCCGTGAGCAACGCGCGGCGCGCGCGGCGGCGCGGAGCCCGGAAGGGAGCCCGGCCGCCTTCGTCGATGTCCAGATTCGGGAGGCAATCGGTGTGTTGCATGATCGTCCTCTTATTGAGGGCTACCGTATCGACCCATTCCCCTCGATTGAGGGGTTTTAGCAAATCTTCATTCCGGGCTCGCTTCGGCGGCTCCCGATATAGTTCCTCGACTTGCCACTCACAGCCGGCGCTCGCCTCGGCCCCTACGAGATCCTGTCTCCGCTCGGCGCGGGCGGGATGGGAGAGGTTTACAGGGCGCGGGACACGCGGCTGGAGCGGATGGTGGCCGTGAAGGTGCTGCCGGAGCGTCTCGCCGAGGATGACGACGCGCTGGCGCGCTTCCGGCGGGAAGCCAAGGCGGTCGCGGCCCTCTCGCACCCCAACATCCTCGCGATCCACGATGTCGGACACGAGGGCCGGGTCGCCTACGCCGTGTCCGAGCTCCTCGAGGGGGAGACGCTGCGCGAGGCCCTCGCCACCGGGCCGATCTCCTCCCGAAAGGCGAGAGAGTACGCAGTGCAGATCGCGCTGGGCCTCGCGGCGGCGCACGAGAAGGGGATCGTCCACCGCGACCTGAAGCCCGACAACATCTTCATCACGCGGGACGAGCGTCTGAAGATCCTCGATTTCGGCCTGGCGAAGCCCGGCGCGGGCCCTTCCGACGGCCGCGACGAGACGCAGTCCCCAACCGTCTCGGGTTACACGGAGCCCGGGAAGGTCATGGGCACCGTCGGCTACATGTCGCCCGAGCAGGTCCGGGGCCTCGCCGTCGACCACCGGTCCGACATTTTTTCCTTCGGCGCCGTGCTGTACGAGATGCTCACGGGAAGCCGGGCCTTTGCGCGGGAGACTGCCGCCGAGACGATGACGGCGATCCTCAAGGAGGATCCTCCCGAGCCGGCCTCCGTGGGGACGGCCGCCGCGGCGCTCGCGCCGGTCGTCCGGCACTGCCTGGAGAAGAAGCCCGAGAAGCGCTTTCAGTCGGCGAGGGATCTCGCCTTCGCTCTCGAGACGGCCACCGGGACGACGGCCTCCGCCGCCGTAGCGGTCGCGTCGGAGTCGCCGCACCCGCCGCGCATCGTGAAGTGGCTCCGCATCGCGGCTCTCGCCGCTGTCGCGGCGATCGCAGGCTACTTTCTTCGGCCCGTTCGGACCGCGGCGCCGGCGCCCGACTGGAGAGATGCCACGATCACGCCCCTGACGACGGATCCAGGATACGAAGGGGAGCCGACGTTCTCTCCCGACGGTCAGACGATCGCGTATGTCTCCGATCGCGACGGGAACTTCGAGATCTACCTGCAGCAGATCTCAGGCGGGCCGGCGATCAACCTGACCCGCGACCCCGCCGCCGACATCCAGCCGGCCTTCTCTCCCGACGGACGCGAGATCGCGTTCGTTTCGAGTCGCGCGGGCGCCTCGGACGTCATCCACTCCGCTCCCGGCCTGCCGCTCATGGGAGGGGACATCTGGGTGATGCCCGCTCTGGGGGGGCCGGCGCGGCGGATCGTCGAGAACGGGAATTTCCCTTCCTGGACTCCGGACGGGAAGAGTCTTCTCTATGTTCACGGTACGTTCAGGAATTCGCGGATCGCGCGCATCCCGGCGGCGGGAGGAGAGAGCCTCGATCTGCCGATTGAAGAGCCAGTCGTGTTTCGGTACTTCTTTCCCCGGCTTTCGGGGGACGGCCGCTGGCTGCTCTACCAGAGCGGATTTCGGATCGAGGCGGTCCCCGCGGCGGGCGGGAAAGCGAGGGTCCTTGCCGAAGGGGTGTCGCCGGCCTGGGGCCCCGGATCGACAAGCGTCCTCTATACCAACGCCACTCCCGGCAAGGGCCCCACGCTCTGGAGCGCGCCCTTCTCGCAGGCGCGGGGAGAGTTCTCGGGGCCGCCCCGGCCGTTGACCTTCGGGCGCGGCGCCGATCTCGGAGTGGCCGTCTCGCGGGACGGGAAGACGATCGCATTCTCCGCGGGGGACGAGAGCCTCAACCTCGAGGAGCTTCCCTTCGACGCGGAAGCCGGGCGCGTCACGGGACCGGTGCGAGAGTTGACCGCCGGCAACAACCAGGTGGGTTTCTTCGACGCCGCGCCGGACGGGAAGTCCGTCGTCTTCGCCGCAGAGCGCGGCGCGAGCTCGCATCTTTGGCGAATCGAGCCGCCGGCGCTCGCGGTCCAACTCACGAGTGATCCGAATTATTCGGAGACGGACCCCGAGTGGTCGATCGACGGCAGTGAGATCGCGTTCGCGCGAACGGGCGCGGGGGCGTCCCAGGGCTCCGAGGACCTCTGGATCATGAAGGCCGACGGCACCCACCCGCGGCGGGTGACCGACTACTCCGGGGAGATGGCGTGGTTGCCGGGCGGGCAGATTCTCCTCCAGCGGGGGGGCGCCCTGTTGCGGTTCGATCTCGCCGCCGGTGTCGCGGCTCCGGTCCCGGGATCGAAGTCCCGAACCCTTCTGAGCGTCGACCGCACGGGACAGTGGGTGGTCTACCAGAGCAGCGAGAGCAGCTCGATGGGCCTCGCGGCCCTGCCGGTCGCCGGAGGAACTCCCCGCCTGGTTGCCACGGGCTCGTACGAGCCCTATCACCCGTTCTTCTCGCCCTCGGGTCGCTGGGTGTACTTCGTGCCCGGCCACAAGAACCTGTTCCGCGTCCCGGGCCCGGCGCAGGGCTGGGCGAGCGCCACCCCGGAAAAGGTGACGGATTTCGCCGGTTTCGATCTCTACATCGAGAATCCAAGGATCTCGCGCGACGGCTCGAAGCTCTTCTACACGAGGGGGCGAAGGACGGGGGATATCTTCATCCTGCGCCTCGCTTCGGCCGCGACGGTCTCCCAATGACGATCCCGGCCGGCACGCGCCTCGGCCCCTACGAGATCCTGTCTGCGCTCGGCGCGGGCGGGATGGGAGAGGTTTACAAGGCGCGGGACACGCGGCTGGAGCGGACGGTCGCGGTGAAGGTGCTGCCGTCTCACATGTCGGCGTCGGCCGAGGTGCGCCAGCGATTCGAGCGGGAGGCGAAGACGATCTCGCAGCTCTCCCACGCGCACATTTGCGCGCTTTACGACGTGGGGAACCAGGATGGGACCGAGTACCTGGTGATGGAGCTGCTCGAGGGCGAGACGCTGTCGGATCGACTCGCGAAGGGGCCGCTGCCGCTCGAGCAGACGCTGCGGTTCGGCATGGAGATCGCGGACGCTCTCGACAAGGCGCACCGGCAGGGGATCGTGCACCGGGACTTGAAGCCCGGCAACGTGATGCTCACGAAGTCGGGCGTGAAGCTCCTCGACTTCGGGCTCGCGAAGGCCATGACGCCAACGGCGCAGCAATCCAGCCTGACGGCACTTCCGACTCAGCAGGGGCTCACCCAGGAAGGCACGATCCTCGGGACGTTCCAATACATGGCGCCCGAACAGCTCGAGGGCAGGGAAGCCGACGCGCGGTCCGACATTTTCGCCTTCGGCGCGGTGCTATACGAGATGGCGACGGGCAAGAAAGCGTTTTCGGCGGGAAGCCAGGCGTCGCTGATCACGGCGATCATGTCGGCGGAACCGCCCTCGATCTCCGCGGTCCAGCCGATGATCCCATCGGCGCTCGACCGCGTCGTGAAGACCTGCCTCGCGAAGGATCCGGAGGAGCGGTGGCAGAACGCCGGCGACGTCCGCCGCGAGCTGCGCTGGATCGCGGAGGGAGGCTCCGCCGCCAGTTCCACTCCCACTCCGGGATCCGCGCGGCGCGGAAAGCCCTGGTGGCGAGAAGCCCTGGCCTGGGCCCTGGCGGCAGCGTCCATCGCCGGTCTGCTTCTCTTGCGGCGCAGCCCTGCCGGCGGGCGCTCCGCGGAGCCCTCGCTTCGTTTTTCGCTGGACCTGCCGCGCGGGGAGAGGCTCTTGCTCGGCGACATCAATAGCGGCAGCTTTCTCCGGCTCGCCCCGGACGGCCGCGGCGTCGTGTACGTGCGGCGTAAGGGCTCGACGACGGAGCTTTGCTACCGCAACCTCGAGACGGGCGACTCGCGACCCATTCCCGGGACGACCGGAGCTCTGGATCCTTTCTTTTCTCCCGATGGTCGCTGGGTGGGGTTCACCTCGGCAGGCTCGCTTCGGAGGGTGGCGCTGTCCGGAGGAACGCCGGTCGACGTCTCCGACCGCTCGGCGGGGCGAGGAGGAACGTGGAGCGAGGACGGAAAGATCTACTTCACGCCGTCCCTCTACGGAGGAATCGGACGGGTCTCCCAGGACGGCGGCGCCGTCCAGGCGGTGACCGAGCTCGACAAGGCGGACGGTGAAAAGTCTCATCGGTGGCCGACGCTGCTGCCGGGCGGCAAGGCCCTTCTCTACGCGGCCCTGACGGGACGTTCATGGGATCAGGCCCAGATCGTCTTGAAGCGGCTCGACACGGGGGAACGCCGAGTCCTCATTCGCGGCGGGACCAGTCCCCACTACAGCCCGACGGGTCACCTCGTCTACGCCCGGTCCAGCTCCCTCTACGCCGTGTCCTTCGATCTTCCGCGGCTCGCGGTGACGGGGCAGCCGGTGGAGGCGGCGCACGATATCTACATGGGGACAGCCGGTGCGCCCGCCGCCGCATTCGCTGCGTCGGGCTTGCTCGTCTACGTTCCGTCGAGCTCGGTTCAGAGCAAGCGCCTGATGACGCGGGTGGATCGAAGCGGAGCCGGCGGCCCCCTGAGCGATCGACGTGAGGCGTGGCAGCGCCCCAGGGTCTCACCGGACGGGAACCGGATTGCGATGGACTTCGACGCGGCCGTCTGGATCCTCGATGTTCCGAGGCGAACGTTCATGCCGTTGACCTCCGGCGCTCGCGCGGGTGCGCCGGTCTGGACTCCCGATGGCAAGAAAATCGTGTTTGCGTTCGAGAAGAGCGGGCCCTGGAACGTCTATTCGAAGTCCGCCGACGGAGACGGTGAGGAGACTCGTCTCTGGCCGAGCCCCCGCTTCGAAGTCCCTGCGGACGTGTCCCCGGACGGAAAGAGCGCGCTCCTCGAACAAGGAGAGCCCATCACCCTGGGCGTGTTGGCACTTCCGCCGACCGGGGCGGCCCGGAGCCTGGGCATCGCGGGCCGGCCCACGGACGGCCACTTCTCACCGGATGGCCGATGGATCGCCTTCGTCAACGACTCTTCAGGGCAGCCGGAGGTGTTCGTGATCCCCGCCTCCGGAGGAGAAGGCAAGTGGCAGATCTCGAACGATGGCGGCGCGGCGCCTCGCTGGAGCCGGTCGGGCAAGGAGCTCTTCTATCTGGAGGGCGAAAAACTGATGGCGGTTCCGGTTCGCGCCGAGCCCCGATTCGAGCCGGGCGTCCCCCGCCTCCTCTTCTCCAAGCCCGACCTCCAGTACTTCGACGTGGACCCGGACGGCGAGCACTTCGTTCTCGTCGAGACGCCCGAGCCGACGACCCACACGAGCCTCGGTGTGGTCACCAACTGGTTCTCGGAGATCGGCCGCGAGGCCGCCCAGGCGCCGGCGCGATGACGCTCGCCGCGGGAACGAGGCTCGGTCCCTACGAGATCCTGTCGCCGCTTGGCGCGGGCGGGATGGGGGAGGTCTACAAGGCCAGAGACACGCGGCTGGAGCGGACGGTGGCGGTCAAGGTGCTTCCGTCGCACATGTCGGCATCGCCCGAGGTGCGCCAGCGTTTCGAGCGTGAGGCGAAGACGATCTCCCAGCTCTCGCACCCGCACATCTGCGCGCTCTACGACGTGGGGCGCGAAGGCGAGACCGAGTACCTGGTCATGGAGTATCTGGAGGGAGAAACGCTCACGGACCGCATCGCCAGGGGTCCCCTTCCCACGGAACAGCTCCTGCGCTTTGGCGTCGCGATCGCCGACGCGCTCCACAAGGCGCACCGGCAGGGGATCGTGCACCGGGACCTGAAGCCGGGCAACGTCATGCTGACGAAGTCGGGCGTGAAGCTTCTGGACTTCGGCCTAGCGAAGGCGATGGCGCCGGAGGCGCCGCAGTCGAGCCTGACGGCGCTGCCGACGCAGCAGAACCTGACGCAGGAAGGCACGATCCTCGGGACGTTCCAGTACATGGCGCCGGAGCAGCTGGAGGGCAAAGAGGCCGACGCGCGGACGGACATCTTCGCCTTCGGGGCGCTGCTGTACGAGACCGCGACGGGGAAGAAGGCGTTTTCGGCGGGAAATCAGGCATCGCTGATCACGGCGATCATGTCGGCGGAGCCACCTGCGATTTCGTCCACGGCGCCGATGGCGCCCGCCGCGCTGGACCGGGTGGTGAAAACGTGCCTGGCGAAGGACCCGGAGGATCGCTGGCAGAGCGCCGCCGACATCAAGCGCGAGCTGCGGTTTATCGCCGAGGGCTCCGCCGCAGGGGCCGCCGGTCCGCCGGTCGCCCGCCGCAGGAATCGCGAACGGCTCTCGTGGGGATTGACGGCATTTGCCGTGCTTCTGGCCGCAGCCGCTTTCCTGCGTCCCGTGCGCCGATCGAAAGCTTTTTCGGGCCCGATGCGCTCATCCCTCGTGCTTCCGGAGAAGACCGCACTGCGCGCCGTCGCCGTTTCACCCGACGGCAAGAGGCTCGCCTTCGTCGCCAGGGATTCGTCGGGCAGGAAGCTCCTCTGGATCCGCGCGTTCGATTCCCTCGCCGTTGCGGCGCTGCCGGGCACGGACAATCCCTCGTTCCCGTTCTGGTCGCCCGATAGCCGCTTCGTTGGCTTCTTCGCCGACGGGAAGCTGCGGAAGATCGACGCCTCCGGCGGCCCTGCCCAGACACTTTGTGACGCTCCGATAGGCCGTGGCGGCGCCTGGAATCGCGAGGGGGTGATCCTCTTCTCGCCGTCTTCCGATGGCCCGCTCTTTCGCGTTTCCGCGTCCGGCGGGGTCGCGACGCCATTGACCCATCTGGACCCGGTGCGGGGCGAGAGCTCTCACCGGTGGCCCTACTTCCTGCCGGATGGACGGCACTTCGTCTATCTCGTCGGGAGCTTTGCCGGGCGCAGGGAGAAGACCGGTATCTATTCCGGATCGCTCGATTCGAAGGACGAGAAGCTCCTCGTGCACTCCAACTCCAGCCTCGCCTACGCGCCGCCGGGTTACTTGCTGTTCTTCCGCGACCGAAACCTGTTTGCGCAGCCCTTCGAGGCGAACGAAACCCGGATTACGGGTGATCCCCTCCTCGTTGCCGATCAGGTCCAGTTCTTCCCACAGATGTTCAGCGCGCTGTTCTCGGTGTCCGACAATGGCGTGCTCGTCTATCAGGCTCAGTCGGACACGGGCGTTTCGCAGCTGAACTGGTTCGATCGCAGCGGCAAGCTGACGGGCTCCATCGGCTCGTCTGCCAACCAGAGCAACCCGCGCCTCTCGCCGGACGGAAAGCGAGTGGCCGTGGACATCGTGGATCCGCAGACGGGAAACATCGACATCTGGATCTACGAGTCTTCCGGCGGCATCCCGACGCGGCTGACCTCCGACCCTGCTATCGACGCCTCGCCGATCTGGTCTCCTGATGGCAGCCGGATCGCTTTCATGTCTCTTCGCCAGAGCCACCCGGATCTCTACCTGGAGAGCTCGAGGGGCGCAACAAGCGAGGAAGCCGTTCTTCACTCGGAGAGGACGAAGTATCCCCTCGACTGGTCTCCCGACGGACGACTCGTCCTCTACCGGGGCAGCGATCCGACGACGAACCTCGAGCTCTGGACGATGCCGATCGAGGGAGACCACAAGCCCGGTCCCTTCGTCCGGGCCGCGTTCGGCGTCAGCGCCGGCCAGTTCTCGCCGGATGGTCGATGGGTCGCGTACGAGTCGAACGAGTCGGGAAAGTGGGAGATCCACGTCGCCCCCTTCCCGGGACCCGGCGGCAACTGGAAGGTCTCCAATGCGGGGGGCTCCGAGCCCCGCTGGCGGCGGGACGGCACGGAGCTCTTCTACCTCGCTCCCGACGGGAAGTTGATGGCCGTGGCCGTGAAGGCTGGCTCGACGTTCGAAGCGGACGTGGCGAAGCCTCTCTTCCAGATCCACCCGCGGGAGCACATATCCGCGGCCGATCTCTTCAGCTACGACGTGTCGACCGACGGCCAGCGATTCCTCGTGAATACGGATGTTGGCGAGGCAACCTCGCCTCCTCTGACGGTCGTCCTCAATTGGACGGAAGGACTGAAGTAGATGACTCTCGCCGCCGGCACGCGTCTGGGTCCCTACGAGATCCTGTCGCCGCTCGGCGCGGGCGGGATGGGGGAGGTCTACAAGGCCCGGGACACGCGGCTGGAGCGGACGGTGGCGGTCAAGGTGCTTCCGACGCACATGTCGGCCTCGCCC
Source organism: Thermoanaerobaculia bacterium (assembly GCA_038224325.1). Classification (GTDB taxonomy): domain Bacteria; phylum Acidobacteriota; class Thermoanaerobaculia; order UBA5066; family Gp7-AA6; genus DAHUXD01. The sequence goes on from JBBRFL010000005.1 coordinate 133,082, forward strand.
GAGGTGCGCCAGCGCTTCGAGCGCGAAGCCAGGACGATCTCGCAGCTGTCGCACCCGCACATCTGCGCGCTGTACGACGTGGGACGCGAGGGCGAGACCGAGTATCTGGTGATGGAGTACCTCGAGGGCGAGACGCTGTCGGATCGCCTGGCGAAGGGGCCGCTGCCTCTCGAGCAGACGCTGCGCTACGGCGTCGAGATCGCGGACGCCCTGGACAAGGCGCACCGGCAGGGGATCGTGCACCGCGATCTGAAGCCCGCCAACGTGATGATCACGAAGTCGGGGGTGAAGCTTCTGGACTTCGGTCTGGCCAAGGCCATGGCGCCGCCGATGCAGCAGTTGGAAATGACGTCGCTGCCGACCGTGATGGGAACTGCGCAAAACCTCACGCAGGAGGGCACCATCCTCGGGACGTTCCAGTACATGGCGCCCGAGCAGCTGGAGGGCAAAGAGGCCGACGCCAGGACCGACATCTTCGCGTTCGGGTGCCTGCTGTACGAGATGGCGACGGGGAGGAAGGCGTTTTCGGGATCGAGCCAGGCGTCGTTGATCTCAGCGATCATGACCAGCGAGCCCGCCGCGATCTCGACCTTCCAACCCCTGTCGCCGTCGGCCCTCGACCGGGTCGTCAAGACGTGTATTGTCAAAGACCCCGAAGACCGTTGGCAGTCGGCAAGGGATGTTTCCAAAGAGTTACGCTGGGTTGCCGAGGGCTCGCAGGAGGCCCCGCTCGCGGCCCTTCCGGCGTCGCGCCGCCGACTTCGCGAATGGATCGCATGGACGTCGGCTGGGCTGATCCTGCTGGCGGCTCTCTACCTTGCCAGCGACTTGCGCCGAATTCGGCGAGTACGGCTCCATCCGGTGCACTCCTCGATCGTCGCCCCCGAGGGCACGACTTTTCGACTGACCGGCGACGACGGCGGACCGCTGGCACTTTCACCCGATGGAGAAAGACTCGCGTTCGGCGCCGGCGGCAAACTCTGGCTGCAGTCGCTCCGCACCGGAGCGGTTGTTCCACTGATCGGCGCCGAAAACGGAAAGTTTCCGTTCTGGTCTCCGGATGGACTCTCCCTGGGATTCTTCGCGGATGGAAAGCTGAAGATCAAAGAGGCCGCTGACGGCTCTGCGCAAACTCTCTGCGACGCGGCCAACGCGCGGGGCGGTACGTGGGGAAGAAACGACGTCATCGTATTCGCGCCGGACGTGCGAAGCGGCCTTTTTCGGATTCCCGCTTCCGGCGGCAAGTCCGAGCCCCTGACGCGAGTCGATCCGAGGCAACACACCACGCACCGCTGGCCCTGGTTCCTGCCGGACGGGCGGCACGTGTTGTACCTGGCGGCCAATCACGGAAGCCCTCGCTCGCCCCTGGCCGGGATCTATTCGGCTTCTCTCGACGGCACGCAGGATCGGCGCCTGATGTCGAGTTACGGGAACGTTCAGTATGCGTCCGGCTTTCTGCTCGCGCTGCGAGAAACAAGCCTCATGGCCCTCCCTTTCGATCCCAGGACGCTCACGCTCGCTGGCCAGCCTGTTCGAGTCGCGGGAGACGTCAACTTCGATTCGGGAGTCTGGAGGGGCGGGTTCTCCGCCTCTGAGAACGGCGCTCTCACCTATCAAATCGCCCACGAGGGCGCTGGCGGGCAGCTTGCGTGGTTCGACTCGGCCGGCCGACGGATCTCGACGATTGGGGAAGTCAGTGAAGCCTATTCCCCCCGCTTGTCGACGGACGGCAAACGGGCCTCGGTCGTGCTCGGGGATCCGAACAACGACGTCTGGATCTACGAACTCGATCGCGGAGTCAAGACTCGGTTGACGACCGAAGGTCTGGTGGCACTGTCCCCACTCTGGTCGCCGGACAGTTCCAAAATTGTCTTCGCGACGCAGCCGGGGAGTGAAGAATTCGTCCTCACGATGATGGCTTCCGATGGGGCCGGTGAGCGCAAGGTCCTCCATCGGTCGAAGCAAAGGATCGAGCCCTCCGACTGGTCACGCGACGGACGGTACCTTCTGTATTCCAAGGGGAGCATCGGCGCGACCGACATCTGGGCTCTTCCGCTGGCCGAACCGGACAAGGAATTCCCGCTCGTGCAGTCACCTTTTCTGGAGATGAGCGGGCAGTTCTCGCCGGACACCCGATGGGTCAGTTACGTGTCGCGCGAAACCGGCCGGGACGAGGTGTATGTCACGCCCTTTCCCGGCGGTGGTGCCCGCTGGCAGATTTCCGGCGGGGGAGGACGACAGCCTCGATGGAGCCGCAACGGAAAATCGCTCTTCTTTGTTTCACTTGACAACGAGCTGACCGTCGCCGCCGTTGACGGCAGCGGTTCTCGCTTCGAGGTCCTGGGAACCAAGCCGCTCTTTCGAGTCAACATGTTCATCGGACCCCGAATCGGCGTTCCAGGATACGACGTGGCGCCCGACGGACAGAGCTTTCTCATCAACAGCGCGGGCGACGCGAGTGCTCCGCGCGTCGAGCTCGTGGTGAACTGGGACGCGAATCTGCTGAGATGACGCTATCCGCCGGCACTCGCCTGGGTCCCTTCGAGATTCTCTCGCCGCTCGGCGCGGGCGGGATGGGCGAGGTCTACAAGGCGCGGGACACGCGGCTGGAGCGGACGGTGGCGGTGAAGGTGCTGCCGTCGCACATGTCGGCATCGCCCGAGGTGCGCCAGCGCTTTGAGCGCGAAGCCAAGACGATTTCGCAGCTTTCGCACCCGCACATCTGCGCGCTCTACGACGTCGGCAACCAGGAGGGGACCGAATATCTCGTGATGGAGCTTCTCGAGGGCGAGACGCTGTCGGATCGCCTGGCGAAGGGGCCACTGCCTCTCGAGCAGACGCTGCGCTACGGGGTCGAGATCGCGGACGCTTTGGACAAGGCGCACCGGCAGGGGATCGTGCACCGGGATCTGAAGCCCGCCAACGTGATGATCACCAAGTCGGGGGTGAAGCTGCTCGATTTCGGTCTCGCGAAGGCGATGGCGCCGGTGAACTCGCAGTCGAGCCTGACCGCGTTGCCCACGCAGCAGGGCCTAACTCAGGAAGGCACGATCCTGGGGACGTTCCAGTACATGGCGCCCGAACAGCTCGAGGGCAAGGAAGCGGACGCGCGGACGGACATCTTCGCGTTCGGCGCGGTGCTCTACGAGATGGCGACGGGGAAGAAGGCGTTTTCCGGGGCGAGCCAGGCGTCGTTGATCACGGCGATCATGTCGGCGGAGCCGCCCTCGATCGCGAGCGTGCAGCCGATGTCGCCG
>JBBRFL010000006.1:0-135081 GCA_038224325.1 Thermoanaerobaculia bacterium
CGAAGACCTCGTGGTTGGGGCGAGCCTCCCCGACCGGCGCGATCACCGCCTCGGAGTCCTGGAGGACGAACGCGCCGTATCCACGCGACAGCTCCCGGCGCTCGAGGAACGTCGCCGCCGGAAGGACGACGTCCGCGTACCTCGCGGTATCCGTCATCACGGGGTCGAAGACGACCGTGAAGAGATCCTCGCGCGAGAGACCCCGGAGGACTCGCTCCTGGTCCGGGATCGTGACGAGCGGATTGCAGTTGTAGACGAAGAGGAGATCGACGGATCCTGGCCCGGTCGTCTCCAGCGCCTCGCCGAGGCGATTCATGTTGACGAGGCGAGTGGGCGGCTCGGGAGAGGCCGCGCTCGCGATCCCGTCGAGCTCCCGCCAGGAGGACGAGTTGCTCATCGTGTAGCCGCCGCCCCGGACACCGAATTTCCCGGCCACCGCCGGAAGGGCGAGTACCGCGGCGATCGCGGATCCTCCGTTTCGATTGCGCTCGAGGCCCCAGCCGCACCGGATGACCGCGGGACTCGTCTCCGCATACATCTCCGCCAGGCGGCGGAGGTCGTCGGCGGACACCCGGGCCTCCGCGGCGGCCTTCTCCAGCGTCCACGGCCTCGCCCGGCGCTCGAGCTCCTCGGCCCCCCGGGCGTGCTCGGCGAGGAACGCGGCGTCGGACTTCCCGTTCGCGAAGAGCCACGCGATCAGGGACAGCGCGACCGGCAGGTCCGTGCCGGGATGGATGGCGAGGTGCAGATCCGCCCGCTCCGCGAGCCGGGTCCGGCGCGGATCGACGACCACCACGCGGGCGCCGCGGGACTGCGCGTCCTGGATGTAGGGAATGAGGTGGATTCCGGAAACGGACGGGTTCGCGCCCCAGAGGATGATCAGCCGCGCGGCGCCGTAATCTTCGAACGCGATCCCGGACATCTTTCCGTAGAGGCCCGACGCCGCCCGGCCCGAGGGAGCCGCGCAGACGGTGCGCGCCAGCCGGGACGCCCCCAGGCGGAAGAAGAGGCGGGCATCGGTCGTGTCCTGCGAGAGGTAGCCGTTGGACCCCCCGTAGGAGAACGGCAGGATCCCCTCGCCGCCCCGCCCGTCCCGGACCGCCCGGAGCCTGTCGGCAACGAGCGTGAGCGCCTCCTCCCAGGAGGCCCGGCGGAATTCGCCCGTGCCCTTGGGGCCCGTTCGGATCCCGGGGTGCAGGTTGCGGGAGGGCCCGTAGAGATGCTCGGGGTAGCGCCGAACCTTCGCGCAGATGTATCCGGCCGTAATCGGGTTGACGTGCGAGCCTCCGATGGCGACGATCCGCCCGTCCACGGTCGTGACGTCGAGACTGCACGCGTCCGGGCAATCCAGCGGGCACGCGCTCGTCGAGTGGCGCTCCGGCTCGGGTGCCCGCAGACTCACCCCGCCCACCCGACGACCCGATCGATCGTCTCCACCGAGATGGGATGGTACCCCGGCCGGGCCCGCCGATAGATGTCCAGCGCCCTCCGGCGTCCCGGCTCGGTCTTCACGAGCTCCTCGTAGAGCGGCTTGATGAACTTCCGTCGGCCGATCGTGATCAGGAACTCCTCGAGACGGGAGTCGACGGCGGAATAGCCGCTCCGCAGCGCCAGATCCAGCCAGTGAAAGACGATCTCCGAGTTCCCCGACGCCGTCAGGCCAAACGCGGAGTCGAGTGCCCGCAGCCGTTCCACCGCCAGCGGAGGCGAGAGGCGGCGCAGGAACTGCAGCCGCTCCTGGGTCCTCCACCGAGCGTACGGGAGCGCGGTCGCGGGAATCCGGCCCGCCGACCAATCGTCCGCAGCACGGGCCACTCCCCGCTGGGCCGGGTATTCCGGCGGGGGCGCCGCGGACGGAAGCCCCGGCCGGGAGACCCACTCGTCCAGCTGCGAATCGGTGACCCGGCCGCTTCCCCCGATGAGGTTCTCGCGGAGGTACCGCAAGAAGTCGTCCGTCACGATGCTCCGGAACGCGAAGCGATCGAAGTAGCCGCGGAGGAACTCGTCGAACGGCGCCCGACCGAACGTCTCCTCCAACCCGCGCAGGAACAGGCATCCCTTCTCGTAGGGGAGGCGGGTCGCGCCGTCGTCCGGATCGCGTCCCGCCAGGTCGATGTGGAGGATCTCGTCGCGATCCTCCAGGCGATCGATCTCGGCCTCGAGGTCCTGCCGGCCGAGCACCGCTTCCATGTCCGCGAAGTCCCGGCCGTACACCTCCTCGAGAATGCGCCGCTCGATGTAGGTCGTGAAGCCCTCGTTGAGCCAGAAGTCCCGCCACGTCGCGTTGGTGACCAGGTTGCCCGACCACGAGTGGGCGAGCTCATGCGCGACCAGCGCGACGAGGCTGCGATCGCCCGCCAGGACCGTGGGGGTTGCGAAGGTGAGCCGCGGGTTCTCCATGCCGCCGAACGGGAAGCTCGGGGGGAGCACGAGGATGTCGTACCGATCCCACCGGTAGGGTCCGTACAGCCGCTCGGCCGCGGCCATCATCCGCTCCGTGTCGGCGAACTCGTAGGCGGCCTTGCGGACCACCGACGGCTCCGCGTACACGCCCGACCGCTCCCCCATCGATTCGAAGTCGATGTCGCCCACCGCGAGGGCGAGCAGGTAGGGCGGAATGCGCTGGGGCATCCGAAAGCGATACGCCCCTCCCCGCTCTCCCCCGGAGTTGCCCGCGGCGCTCATCACGGCGCGCAGGTCGGAGGGCGTGCGGATCGTCGCGTCGTATGTGATCCGCACGGCGGGAGTGTCCGGCAGCGGGATCCAGCTGCGGGCGTGGATGGACTGGGATTGCGAGAAGAGAAACGGGTGCGACCGCCCGGCCGTCTGCGCCGGCTCGAGCCACTGCAGCCCGGAGGCGACGGGACTCGTCTCGTAGGCGATCCGCACCCGGTCCATTCGCGGGCCGAGCGCGATCCGCAGCGGCGACCCGAGAATGGGGTCGGCGGCTCCCACCTCGAAGGGCGCCGGCTTCCAGGAGCCGACCCCCTCCGACGCCTCCACGGTTCCGATCGAGAGGGCCCTCGTGTCCAGGATCAGCGGCGATCCCGGGACGATCGACTGAAGCGACAGAGTCGCCGTCCCGGACAGCACCCGCCGGCCGAACGAGACGGTCAGTTCCAGATCGGCGTGGGTCACCCGAACCTGGTCGGGGTTCGAGTGGGAATGCTCGTCCCGCGAGGAATCCAACGCCGGGAGGGCCAAAGAGTTCATTGCGACGCTGAGAGTAGCAACGGGGGGCTGCCGCGCGAAATCAAAAACGACGGACCGGACGACCCGGGCGAGACGTCGACCGGCCCGCGCGAGGACGTGTAAGATGCCGCCCCATGCGCGGCAGCCCCCTCATTCGATGCGCCTGCCTCCTGGCGGGCGGCCTCCTCTCGAGGGCGGCCCTCGCTCAGCCGGCCCGAATGGCGCCCCGGGACGCGGCCCGGCTCGAGCCGGGCTCGATCCAGCCGATCACGTGGTCTCTCGGCGCCGACTCCGAGGCGTTCGACGAGATGGAGCTCGTCCTCTCGCTCGACGGCGGACGAACCTTCCCCCTGCGCGTGACGCGGCGAATCGCCCCGGACGCGTCGGTGTGGCTCTGGGAGGTCCCGGCGCTTCCGGCCGAGCACGCTCGGCTCGGGTTGCGCGTGGGCTCCGACCAGCCCGCCGCCGAGGAGCGCATCGCGCTCGTGAGCGGGGAATTCTCGATCGCGGCCCCGCCTTCCGCGTCCCTCGAGGAAATCTTCTCCGTCGCCGGCGAGTCGCGAACGCGGGCGGCGATGGACGACCCGGCTTCGCCCACGCTTCCGGATACGGCATTCCGGACCGGTCTCGACGGCGGGCTTGCGGCCGAGCCCGTTTACGAGCCGACTCCCAGGAGAGGCCACGGGATCGCCGGACCGCGCGACCGATCCGCGGGAGAGACGGCGGAAGGCGCCGCGCCCGTCTTGCGAAACCGCGGCCTCCGCCCGACCGCCCGGCCACCCGTCCTGCTCCCGATGCGCCTGTAGCGCCCCGCCTTCCTCTTCCTGTCCCTCTCGACGACCTCGACCCCGACCGCGACAGAAAGGAAGGTTTCCATGATCTCGCGCATTCGGCGCGCCTCTGCGCGCGCCGCTGGAATTCTCGCAATGGGCATTGCCGTTTGGGCCCCGAACGCATTCGGCCAGACCTCGGCGACCCCGACGCCCCAGCCGACTCCTCCGCCCGTTCGGGAGAACGTCGTGGTGTCCGCCACGCGCGGAAGCGAGCTGGAGACGGAGATCCCGGGCGAAGTCACCGTCATCACCGGCGAGGAGCTTCGCCAGCGCAACGTGACCAACCTCGCCGACGCCATCCAGGACGTCGTCGGCCTCGACACCGGCATTGGCAGCGACAACGGGGCGCGTCAATCCAACGTCGGCCTGTGGGGCCTGAAGGAGTTCGACGCGCTGCTCTTCATGGTCGACGGGATCCCCATCGGCGGCCCCTTCAACCCGTCGCTTTCTCAGATCAACGTGGACGACATCGATCACATCGAGATCGTCAAGGGACCGCAGGGCACCCTGTACGGGGTCTCGGCCTTCGCGGGCATGATCCAGGTCTTCACCAAGGACGCATCCTCGGGAACGTCGGTGCGCCTGTCCGGGGGCTCCTTCTCGGAGGGTCGGGTCGACGTCTCGTCCGTCGCGCCGTTGGGCGCGTCGAAGCTCCGGCTCTGGGGCAACTTCGACCGGGCGAACGGGTGGCAGGACCGCACGGACTACGCCGACGATCGGGGCGGGTTCCGCCTGGACACCCCACTGTCCGGAGGCGGGCGCGTCTCCGTGATCTACAACATGTTCCGCAACACGCAGTTCTTCGGCTCGCCCCTCCCGGTGGATCCTCCGACCGGCGAGGTGATCGAGGGTTTCCGGATCGACCGCAACTACGAGCCGGTCGGCGCCCGGCAGGACCATCGGGCGTACGCGCTGACCGGCCTCGTGTCGATTCCCCTGAATTCGACCACCTCGATCGAGAACACGTTCGGGGTGACACGCGACAACCAGATCTCCGTGCGCACGTTCATCTCCGGCGTCGATGGCAACGAGGCGACAGCCGAGGGCGTCGCGATCAAGCCCCGGGAGACCGACATCTACGACGACCTGCACCTCGCGACTACCTTCGAGGCGTGGGGCCACCATCGCCTGGTCGGAGGCACGGCGGTGACCTGGGGCCGCACGACGGCCTCCGGCTTCGGCTTCGACATCGACCTGCAGATCGATCCCGTGATCGTCCCCAACGTCGCGGCCGTTCCCCACGGAGACAACCGGTCCTTCCGCGACCGGCGCACCTTCGTCGGCTTCTACGTCAACGACGAGTGGACCCCGGTGCCGTTCCTGACGATTTCCGGAGGCGCCCGCCTCGACTCCGCCTCCGAGACGCTTCACGTTCAGCAGCAGGAGGTCGGAGACCCGAACGTCGACGTGGTCGACGACCACCGCACGGACACCCAGGTCTCCGGCGGCGGCTCGATCCTCGCCCGCCTCGTCTCGGACCGGCCCGGCGCGTTGAACGAGGCCAACCTGTACGTCGCGGGAAAAACCGCATTCAAGCCCGCGGCACCGAACCTCTCCGAGGCCGAGTCGGCCCGAATCCTGAATCCCGAACGCACGACCAGCGAGGAGATCGGGGTCAAGACCCGGTGGCTCGACCATCAGATCTCGCTCGAGGTGTCCGCCTTCCACATGATCTTCAAGAACGTCGTCGTCTCGATCCTCGGCAACGACGGCAATCCCGAGCTGACCAACGCCGGCAAGACGCGGTTCCAGGGCGTCGAGGCGGAGGTCGGCTACCACCCGGCCGCGTTGCCGGACTTGTCCTTCCACGCCGGGTACGCCCACCACGACGCGCGGTATGTGAGCTTCTCGTTCATCGACCCGGACGAGGGCCTGACGGTCGCCGACGGGCAGCGCTTCGAGCTGACGCCGCGAGACCTCTGGAACGCGCTCGTCAGCTTCCACCCGGCGGAGGGGCCGGGACTCTGGTTCGCCGTTCGCCACCAGAACCATCGGCCTTTCGACAAGATCAACGAGGCGTACATGCCGTCGTTCTTCGAGTACGACGCCGGGGTCTCCTACTCGTTCGGTCCCGCCCGGATCTCCTTGGTCGCCCGCAACCTCGGCGACAGCCGTCACTATGTGGCCGAGAGCGAGATCGGGGACGCGCAACTCTACGTGGCGCCCCCGCGGCGATTCCTCGCGGAGTTGGGCCTGCGGTTCTGAGGTCGAGAATCGGGAGGAGGGGGGCCCGTGCGGTGGGAGGCCGCACGGGCCTGGCCTCCGGTCGCCCGATCTATCTGGCGGGAGGCGTCACCGGAGGAGCAGCGTAGGCACCCCGCCGCGACCCGTCCGGGTTGAGCGGTGACGATCCGCAGACGTATGCCTCCCCGGTTCGGCCGTTGACCAGGACCGTGTCGGCCCCGATCAGGACTCCCTCGACCCGGTAGTAGTCGGCGAGTTGCCCTTTCGTGGGCGAGATGATCGGATCGTTGTCGGGCACGATCGAGCGAACGAACTTGCACACGCCCTGGACGGATTCCGCGTCCTCGGTCAGCCGGACCTTGTACTTGCCGCTCGCCTTCGCCTGCTCGCGCGCCTTGTCAGCCTCCGTGAGGTGAGCGCACGCCGCGGCCGTCAGAAGAAGAGCCGCGATCGCGGAGAGAGCCGGGTTGCGCCGCATCGGGTCTCAGTATGGCAGGTTCCGGCGATCATCGGGCCGGGCAAAAAGGCGGCGCGCGCGGCCGGAGGGGTCGCGCGAAACGCATGAAACCCGGACCGCCCTTGGCGTCCATCTCGGTATCCCATCCTCTTCGGCCCGCTGAGGATCGCATCAGCAACCAACAGAGCCGGCCTGCCGGCTCCAAGCGCGAGGATCCACGCCCCGCGGATCACTTCCCCGCGACGACCTTCTGGAACCTCGGGTTCTTGCGCAGCGGGTCGAAGTTGGGATTCGATCTTGAGCCAGCCGGGCGAGCGTAGAGGGGCGAGAGGATCTCGTTGGGACTCGGGACGATGATCGCGGCTAGAACACTCTGAGCACCAACTCCGCTGCATTTCGAGCGCACTTGCCCTACCGGAGGGCTTCGAGCGGGAAAACTCAGCCCGGCCGAGAGATCGAAGGATGGGCAAGATTCGATCAATATTGGGAGGCGATAGCATTTCTTCCAAGCGAGAGGCATGCTATAAGGCCGCCCATCATGGATTGGGCCAAGACCCGGGCGGCAATCGCGAGACTCGGTCCCCTCGATAGCGCTGCTGCGGAAGTGGCCTTTTTCCTCGCGCTGTCGCTGGTGCCCTTCGTGGGCATCGCGATCGCTCTGGTCAGCCGCTTGCTTCCCCTCGACTTGAGCGCGTCCATCGGGAAAGTGCTGCGCGGTGTGCTGCCGGCCGAGTCGCACGTTTCTGCTGACGTGCTGAACTGGGCGCGCTCCTCCTCCAGTAAGGGGTGGTTGACAGTCGGTTTCGTGCTTGCGCTCTGGAGCTCGTTCCGCTTCATGTCGTTATGCATTGGCGCGTTGAGCGCGATCATCTCCGGTGATGCCCGCCCATCGTCGTGGACCTGGCGGTCTACTGCCCGATCCCTCCTTCTGCTCCTCGTTTGGATGGTGGCGCTGGTGGCCACGGCACTCTTCCTCCTCGTGGCGCCTGCCATCGAGCGCGGGCTAATCGGGGTTCCTGCGATGTCGAGCCTTACGCCCTCCTCCTTTGCGGCGCTGCGGTTGTTCATCATCACAGGCATTCTGTTCACGACAATCTTTCTGACTTACCGAGTGGTCGCCGGTGCGCGGGTTGGCTTTCGGGTGGCGCTAGCCGCGCTGCTGGCATCATTGGGTTGGATCGGGGCCAGCGTGGGGTTTTCCGTTGCCGTCCCCATTCTGTGGGGTGCGGCACGTCTCTACGGCACGCTCGGCAGTGTGGTGCTGTTTTTGATTTGGGCCTACCTTACCGCCTGGATCCTCCTGCTGGGAGGACTCCTGCTGGCGCGGCCCGATGGGGCGCGAAGAGCTCGTGTGCTGGCTCGATGAACCGGAACGACCCTCCCGCCGGCGGCGACGTGTCTCCGGCCGAACGTGCGCCCGCACCGGTCGTCGCGCCGGGCGCGCCCGTTCTGTCCGTGCCTCGCATCACGCTGCAGGTGCTCGGGCTGATCCTCCTGGCGGCGGCCGTGCTCTGGATTCTGCTCCGCCTCGAAGGCGTGCTGCTCCTCCTGGTCCTGTCGATCTTCTTCGCCTATCTGATCGCGCCGCTCGTCGCTTTTCTGAGGCGCCCCGTCGTCGTGCGAGGTCACTCCCGCAGGCTGCCGTTGCCGGCCGCGATCGCCGTGGTGTACCTGCTGATCTTCGGTGCGGTGGCCCTGGCGCTGTGGCTCCTTCTGCCCGTGGTGGGCACTCAATTTGAGGAGCTCGCCGCCCAGGCTCCCGCGTACCTCGCGAAGGCCCAAGCGCAGACGCAGTCCTGGCAACATTACGAGCAGACACACCTGCCCAAGGGTATGCGCGACGCCGTCAACGCCGCGATCGACCTGTCGATAAAGGGTGTAACTGCCGGCATTCAGGGTGCGGTTCTGCCATTTGTCGGCTCGGCGCTCGGCTACCTGCCGTGGCTCGTCCTGGTGCCCATCCTTGCACTCTTCCTTCTGAAGGACGCGGAGGTCATTCGGGGGGCGGCGCTGCGGATGGTCCCGCGCGGCCGCCTGCGCGGGCGCGGTCACGACTTCTTCCTGGACGTCAACTCGACGCTTGCCGCATATGTCCGGGCGCAGCTCATCGCATGTCTGATTATCGGAGTGGCGTGCGCGATCAGCTTCGCCCTGATCGGAGTGCCCTACGCCGTTGTACTAGGAATCCTGGCGGGCCTGCTCGAGTTCATCCCCTTGGCAGGGCCGCTCACCATCGGAGTGCTCACAGTCGTCGTGGCGGCGTTCCACTCCGGCGACCAGGCAGGCGCCGCTCTGGTGTTTCTCGTGGCGCTTCGGATCGTGGAGGACTACGTGATCTACCCGCGCATCATCGGTCGCGGCATCCACCTGCACCCGCTCGCGATCATTCTCGCCATACTCTGTGGGGCCGAGCTCGGGGGGCTCACAGGCATCTTTCTCTCGATCCCGGTCGTCGCCATTCTCTCGGTCGCCTTCCGTCACTGGCGAGAGCATCGCGCCGAGGACGCGGAGCGCGCCGCCGTCTGATCACCCCTAAGTAGTGACGACGCGATCCGGCAGCGACCGGCGAGGCAGGTCAATGGTGAATATGCATCCCGAGCCAGATACGCTGCAGGCGCTTAGAACTCCCTCATTCGCCTCGACGCTGCGCCGAGAAATCGACAGTCCGAGGCCAAGGCCGGTCTTATCCGGGCCTGCCTGCGTAAACGGCAGAAACAGTCTTTCAGTGTCGCCGGGCGGAAGGCCGCCGCAGTGGTCCTCGACGTCGATGCGAATGCGATCAGCGGCTGCATAAGCATTCAATGTGACCTCGGTGCGGTGGCGAGTGAACTTGAACGCGTTTTGCAGCAAGTTTCCAACCGCCGAGGAAAGCAGGTCCCGGTCCGCATCAACGGCAAGTCGCGGGTCGACAACGGCGACGATGAATGCGGATTGCTTGAGCTGCGCCTCCAGCGACGCGGAGAGTTTAACTTCTGCGATGAAGTCGGCGAGGGAAAACAATCGGGGTTGGACGGGCATTCCGGCTGTCAGACGAACCTCGGCGAGGGAGCGATCGATGAGGTTACGCAATCCTAACAGGCTACGGTCCAATACCGCGCCCGTCGCCCCAGAAAAGCCCACTTTGCCAGCTTTGAGGGCGTCTACCGCGAGCGTGGCAGTAGCGAGGTGGTTTCGTAGTTCGTGTGCGAGAAAGCCCAGCCGTTCGTTCAACTCCTGGGCCTGCTTTTCTGCAACACTCGAATCGCGCTGATAATTGAACTCCGTGACGGCATCTGCGATCGCGTTGTCCAAACAGCGGTTGAGAGTACGAAACTCATCGATCTCAATCGGCGCCTCGACCTCGAATGCCAGATCCGTGATTGCCTGGCAGAGATCGCCATAGTCGTGCACGACCTGCTCAACCGTAAACCCGTGCTCTAACAACTCCCGACCGTGCCGAGTCGCCGCTTCGCCAATTTCGGACAAGGCTGGCTGATCACCGCCCGATGGACCCGAAACTCTTCGGCTTCGCATAGGTTCCGCGGTCTGCTCCACCCGAAGCGTCTTGATCAGCTGGTCAAGGAAGAGCGGTATCCCATGTTCCAGCTCCTCGTCACTCGCTCTTGGTGAGAGCCGCTTGGCGACTTTTTCCCGGCAACGGTTGATCAAACCGGCCCGGTTGACGGTGAGGAAGTCGTGCATCATTCCACTGGTACTATACTCGTTAACGGAGACGGGGTTCGCTTCCGGTGCAAGCATATTGTACTTAAAATGTACGGCGGTGCTCGTCGAACCGGGGAGGGGGCCCGTCCTCACGTCTCCGCAAGGCGGGCTGACAAAGCATTTAACGGCGTACAAAATAGCGAGAGTGTTACGCCCCGAGGCCCTCCTCGGGGCGTCGGGCCGCGCCTCTCTTCTTCCGGCCTGACGGGCACCCCCTGACGAAGGACGACGTGGAGCGGGCGTTCGCCGTGGCAAAGGTGCTCGTGGGCCTCCGGGACGAGCGAACGCTCTACTCGATCCGCCACACGTTTGCCTCGTGGCTGGCGATGAAGGGCCAGGCCATCCGAACGATTCAGGAGCTGCTTGGGCACAAGGATCTGCGCATGACGCTCCGGTATGCGGACCTCTCCCCGCGCACCTTCGGGAGGCAGTCGAAGACATCGAAGCGATGGAAAGACGAAGCGGCTGCCCGAGAGCTACCCGCTCCCTGAAAGCGCGCGCGCCGAGATCGCAGCCAAGTCCAATGAAGAGAAGTGGTGGCCCCAACGGGAATCGAACCCGTGCTCCGGCCTTGAAAGAGCCGTGTCCTAACCGTTAGACGATGGGGCCAGGCCGTCGACGAAAATAGCACGCAAACCCGTGCCGCGCGCCCCGCGGCGGCGCGGACCTAACGCTGGAGCGGACGCAAACCGAACCGGCGCCGGGCGTCGGAGTCGATCGTCTGGCGCTTGGGCGCCGCACGGGACGATTTCACGAGAAAGATCTCGGCGGCCAGCCGCCATTCCGCCTCGTCCGCCTCCGAGCAGTCGTAGCGCAGGACGCGGCCGGCGATCTCGAAGTCCGCCGGAGCCGGAGTCTTTTCGCCTTGCAGCGCGTAGAAGCGGGCGACCTCTTCGCGCTCGAACTCCCGGTCGAAGATGAGGGCGCACGAGAGGCGGCCCTCCGCCGTCCGCGAGACTCTCTCGCGAACGACCTCCGGACGATGGAGCGTTTCCATGATGCTTTCCCCCGACCGGCCGGCCCGGGCGCCGGGCTCCGCGAAACGCTATCACGGGGAACCGGGCTCGGTTGACTTGCGAACGTCCCAAAAACATAATCCGCCCGCCTCCCCGGGGGCACCGAAACCTTGCCGAACACGATCAAGACCATTCTCGTCGGGAAGGCCCGCGATCCCCTCGATCCGCGGATCTTCCACGCCGTTTCCCTGGCCGCCTTCCTCGCCTGGGTGGGCCTCGGCGCGGACGGCCTGTCCTCTTCGGCCTACGGTCCCGAGGAGGCCTTCAAGGCGCTGGGGTCCCACGCCTATTTGGCGGTGTTTCTCTCGCTCATGATCGCCGGGACGGTCCTCATCATCTCGGCGTGCTACAGCAAGGTCATCGAGCTCTTCCCGGGCGGTGGAGGCGGCTACCTGGTCGCGACCAAGCTCCTGGGGGCGCGCTTCGGCGTCGTCTCGGGCTGCGCGCTGATCTTCGATTACGTCCTGACGATCTCGACCTCCGTGGCGTCCGGCATCGACCAGATCTTCAGCTTTTTGCCCGGATCGTGGAGCTCGCACCGCTTCGTGTTCAAGCTCTTGATCCTCGGCCTGTTGGTCCTGTTGAACCTTCGCGGCGTCAAGGAGAGCGTCCAGGTTCTGGTTCCGATCTTCATCATCTTCATCGTGACTCACTTCTTGATGATCGGAGTGACTCTCATCCGCCATGGCATGCAGCTCCCCGGCGTGTACGCAGGCGCGATTCGCGAGGCGAGAGTCACCGCGGCGGACCTCGGTCTCCTGCCAATGCTCTTCATCATTCTGCGCGCGTATTCGCTGGGCGCCGGTGCCTACACGGGGATCGAGGCGGTCTCGAACGGCGTGCAGATCCTTCGCGAGCCCCGAGTGGCCAACGCGAAGCGCACGATGCTGTACATGGCGGTGTCGCTGGCCGTCATGGCCTCCGGGATCATCCTCGGGTACCTGTTGACGGGCGCGCGACCCCATCCCACGAAGGTCATGAACGCGATCCTCGCGGAAAACGTGTTCGGCACCTGGCGAATCGGCGGGTTCGCCCTGGGGCACGTCCTCGTCATCCTGACGCTCGCGGCGGCGGGGTCAGTCCTCTTCGTGGCGGCCCAGACCGGGTTCCTGGACGGCCCGCGAATCCTGGCGAACATGGCCGTGGACTCCTGGGCTCCACGCCGGTTCGCGCAACTTTCCGATCGTCTCGTAACCAACAACGGGATTTGGCTCATGGGTCTGGCGGCCGCCGCGACCCTCTTCTACACGAAGGGCTCGGTCTCGAGCCTCCTCGTCATGTACGCGATCAATGTCTTCGTGACGTTCAGCCTCACCCTGATCGGAATGACGCGGCACTGGTGGCAGGAACGCGGCCGGGGCGCGGCTTGGAAGAAGGGGTTCCTCCTCCAGGGAGCCGGAGCCGTACTCTGCGTTTCGATCCTGATCGTCACGGTCTACGAGAAGGCCTACGAGGGCGGCTGGATGACGATCGTGGTGACGACGCTGCTCGTTTCACTCGCCTTCCTCATCCGCAAGCACTACCAGAGGGTCCGCGACCAGCTTCGGAGACTCGACGAGCAGCTGCTGAGTATCCCGTTGAGGCAGCATCCCGTGGAGAACGGCGAGATCCAGCGAGAGGATCCGGTCGCCGTCATGCTCGTCAACGGATTCTCCGGACTCGGCGTGCACACGGTCCTCTCCGTGCAGACCCTGTTTCCTCATCAATACAAGAGCTACCTCTTCGTTTCGGTGGGCGTGATCGATTCTGCGATCTTCAAGGGGCACTCCGAGATCGAAGCGCTCGAGAAGCACACGGTCGAAGACCTCCAGAAGTACGTCGACTTCGCGCGCAAACTGGGCTTCAAGGCCGATTACCGCTACAGGATCGGGACGGAGGCTGTCCAATCGGTCGTGGAGCTTTGCGAGGAAGTCCGTAAAGAATTTCCCCGATCGATCTTCTACCTCGGTCAGCTCGTGTTCGAGAACGACCGCGTCTACTACCGCATCCTGCACAACGAGACCGCGTTCGCTATCCAGCGTCGGCTGCAGTTTGCGGGACTGCAGGCTGTGGTCCTACCGATTCGCGTGCTCGAGCCCAAGAAGCCCGCTCGCAAAGCTTCATGAGCCCTTAGCTGGCGCGCCGCCGCGCTGGCACTCGCCTTGCTACCCAGAAACGCTCCGGCCGATGTCGCGCCGGGAAGGAGGCCCCATGGCACCCCGGCATTCCCGTTTCCTCGTCCCGATGATCGCGCTCTGCGCGGTCCTTTCGTGCAAGAACAACGACACGACGACGGCGCCCGGCGGCGCGCTGGCAAGCATCACGGTCCAGGCGCCCGCCTCGGCCAACGCGGGACAGCCCTTCGCCGTCGACGTCACCGCGACCGACGTGGGCGTCGCGGGGGTGCACAACGGGCTCGTCATGGTCTCGCTTCCCGCCCCGCTCGAAGTGATCGCGATCAACGCTTCGGCCGGCACCAGCGCGTCCTTCAGCGGCGGATCCGTTTCCTGGACCCTGGGGACGCTCGATTCGAATTCGAGCTCGTCGCTGACCATCACCGCGGCCGGAACGCTTCCGCA
The DNA here is from genome assembly GCA_038224325.1 of Thermoanaerobaculia bacterium. Taxonomy (GTDB): domain Bacteria; phylum Acidobacteriota; class Thermoanaerobaculia; order UBA5066; family Gp7-AA6; genus DAHUXD01. The sequence goes on from JBBRFL010000006.1 coordinate 13,943, forward strand.
GGGCTCGGCCGCCCAGAACCTGACGATCCAGGCGACCCTGACCGCCGACGGAATCGCCGCCGGAGAGGCGGTTGCCCAGGACACGGTCCAGCTTAATCCGTAGGGTGGCTCGTCCGGACGGGGGCTACTCCGGGCGTAGCTCGCGGGCCATCAGCCCTCCGACAGCCTCGCGCGGAGCGGCTCCCTCGTAGAGGACCCGGATCACGGCGTTGGCGATCGGAGCGTCGGTGGACGCGTCCGTGGCCAGCCGCGGCACCGCGAGGCACGTCCGCGCGCCCTCGGCGACCTCGGGAAGTTCGCGGAGTACGTCTTCCAGAGTGCGACCGATCCCGATCTGCTCGCCGACATACCGGTTGCGGGACTGCTGGCCCGTGCAGGTCAGGAGGAGGTCGCCGATGCCGGCGAGACCCCGGATCGTCCGATCCTGGCCGCCGTGGCCCTTCACGATCCGGCCGATCTCGGTCAGCCCCCGCGTCACCAGCGCGGCGAGGGTGTTGTGTCCGAACCCGAGGCCCGAGACGATGCCCGCCGCGATCGCGACGACGTTCTTGAGGGCTCCCGCGAGCTCCACGCCGACCACGTCGTCCGAGCGGTAGAGCCTCAGGCCCGAGCTCGAGAGGGATTTCTGGAGTTCCGTCGCCCAGGCGGCGTCGCTCGACGCGACGACGGCCGCCGTCGGATCGCCCCGCGCGACTCCTTCGGCGAACGTGGGGCCGGAGAGCGCAGCGACCAGCGCGCGGGGATACCGCTCGAGCACGATCTCCGACATGCGCTTGAGGGATTCCGGCTCGACCCCCTTGGACGTGGACACGAAGCGCAGCGGCCCATCCGCCTCCGGCGTCATCGCGAGGAGCGGCCGCAGTGAGGCGCAGGGAACGCAGAGGACGATCGACCGGCCGGCGGCAAACGCCTCGGACAGCTCGGAGGTCACGCGGACCGACGGAGGGATCGCGTGAGCCGTCAGCCGCCGCGGATGGCGGCCGCCCGTTTCGATCGCCCGCGCCACCTCCGGGTCCCGGCCCCAGAGGAGAACGTCATGCCCGGAGCGTGCGAACTCGATGGACAGCGCCGTCCCCCACGAGCCGGCGCCGAGGATCGCGAGCTTCACCGGCTCCCCCACTTCCGTTCCTCGCCCGTGGCGAGCCGCCTCAGGTTCTCCCGATGCCTGATCACGATGAGCGCCGCGGAGGCCGCCGCCGCCCATATGACTGCCCGAGGCGATTGCGAGATCAGGCCGGCCGAGGGCGGGAGCAGGACCATCGCGATCATCGAGGCGAGGGACACGTACCGGGTGGCGAGGACCACGGCCGCGAAGACGCCCGCGCAGACGAGGGTCGCCACGGGTGCGAGGACGAGGAAGGCGCCGACCGCTGTGGCCACTCCCTTTCCCCCGCGGAACCCGTAGAAGACGGGAAACACGTGCCCCAGGATGACGGCGAATGCGGCCGCCGCCGCGTAACGCGGGTCCGCGGTCGCGAGCCGGACCAGGAGGACCGCGGCGGCGCCCTTGGCGATGTCGAGAGCGGCGACGGCGAGGCCCAGTCCCTTCCCGTGGGATCGCGCCACGTTCGTCGCGCCCGCGTTTCCCGAGCCCTCGGTGCGGATGTCGGCGCCCGTCCGAATCCTGACCAGCAGGACCGCGAAGGAGATCGAGCCGATCAGATAGCTCGCGAGGACCAGCGCCGCCGCGGCCGCGTTCATGCGCGCACCGGGAGCGCCGGGGACGCGAGGGCCCATTCGCGCAGCGGCGTGTGAAGCGCGCCGGAGGGGCGGAGCTGGCTTCGATACAGGACGCACGACCGCACCGGCCAGGGGGGAAATGCCCAGGAGTCCGTCCGACGCCGGAAGGACTCGACAGCCTCCGCCGGCCACGGCTCGCGGACCCGAGCCAGGGTCACGTGCGGCCGGAAGGCGCGCCGCGTGGCGCGGACTCCCAGACGCTCCGCGGCGTCCTCGGCGGCGCAGGCCAGGTCCGATAGGCCCGGGAGGGCGGAGGAGCTGCTCGAAAAACCCGCCCCGAGCACCCGCGGCCGGCCTGGGCCGGGCAGGAGGATCGCCCCGCCGGGCAGGAGCGAGCCCTCCGCGGCGAACGCCATCCGGTCGCCGATCGCGTCCGCGAAGCGGTCCGCAGCTTCCTTGGAGATCTCACCGAGAAACTGGAGCGTGAGGTGCCAGGATCCGGGGCGAGTCCAGGCCGCCGGAGGGAGCGTTCCCCTCAGGAGCGCGGTGAGCTTCGAGGCGCTCTCGACCCACGCCGCGTCGGCCGGAACCGCCAGAAAGACCCTCACGCCGGGTCCGGTCTCAGGCGGCGGCGCAGCATCTCGAGCGCGTGGAGGCTGGCCGCGCGGCGGATCACCGCGCGATCGCCCCCGAAGATCCGCTGGCTCGCGGGCCCGGGGCCGCCGCGATCGGCGAGCGCGAAGAAGACCGTCCCGACGGGCTTCTCCGCGGACCCGCCGGCGGGACCCGCGATGCCCGTGATCGCGACGGCGAGGTCCGCGTCGAAGCGCTCGCGCGCTCCCGCGGCCATCTCCCGGGCCGCCTCGCCCGACACCGCGCCGAAGGATCGAAGCGTCTCAGGCCGGACCCCTAGCAGATCCTCCTTGGCTGAGTTCGCGTACGAGACCACCGAGCCCCGGAAGTAATCGCTCGAGCCGGCAACGTCCGTGAGCATGGCGGAGGCGAGGCCTCCCGTGCACGACTCGGCCAGGGCGAGGGTCTCGCCCGACTCTCGCAGGAGCGCGCCGACGACGGCGGCGAGATCCTGCGTATCCGATCCGAAGATCCGGGGCCCGAGCGCGTCGCGGAACTCCTTCTCCATCGCCGCGAGCCTCGCCTCCGCCTCTTCCGGGCGTCCGGCCGCGAAGAGGTGAAGCTGCACCTCTCCGGGCGAGGCGAGAATCGTCACCGGATCGCCCTTCCATCGCGAGTAGATCGGCGCGACGATCTCCTCGACCGCGGACTCCCCCATCCCGGCGATTCGGAGAACGCGCCGGCGGCCGACCCGGTCCCCCGTACGCTCGCGCAGGATCGGCAGGACGCCGTTCTCCATGATCTCGCGCATCTCGGAGGGAACCCCGGGCAGGAGCACGAGCTCGACGCCGTCCCGGGCCCCCCAGAAGCCCGGCGCCGTGCCCCGGGGGTTCGCGAGGACGGTGGCGCCGACGATGAAGTCGGCCTGTTTCTCGTTGCACGCGGGCATCGGGAAACCCCGCCGCGCGAAGCGCTGCCGCATGCTCTCGACGAACTCGCTGTTCCGGGACAACGACGCGCCCAGCCACTGTACCGCCGCAGCGACGGTCACGTCGTCGGCGGTGGGACCCAGCCCGCCCGTCGCGAAGAGGAGACGCGCGGTCTTCGCCGCCGCTTCGAGCTCGTCCCGGATGATCGCCGGATCGTCTCCGACGATCGACTTGCGGATGACGGGAATTCCGATCTCCTCCAATCGAGCCGTGATCCAGAGAGAGTTGGTGTCCTGCCGGAGGGGTCCCAGCATCTCGCTCCCGATCGCGATGATCGCGGCGCGGAGCGGCTCCTCGGAGGATCGGACGCTCATGAGCGCTCGGGCGTCGGCTGCTCGGCCTCCTCGGACAGTCGCGCCCATTCCTCCATGAGCCCGTCGAGCTCCTCCTTGCGGGTGCTCTTCTGTTTGGACAGGTCGTGCGCAGCGACCGGTCCCAGGGTCAACGCCTCCTCCCACAGCCGGGTCTCGATCGCGTCGATTGCGGCCTCGCACGACGCGATCTTCTGCTCGAGCGCCTGGATCCGGCGGCGGCGGCGGGACGCCTCCTTCTCGGCGGGAGAGTTTGCCTTTCGGGCGGCCGGAGGGGACGGCGGGAGCGCGCCTTCGCGGTGCGGAGCCTTCGGGACGAGATCGGAGGTCCGGAGCGGCGCCGCCGCGATTGCCACGCGGTTCGCGGGCTCGGGGCGGCGCCGCCGCTCCGACCTCGCGGCAGCCGTTTCGGAGTAGTTGCCCGGCAGGAGGAGCGCGCGACCCTCCCGGAGGTCGATCACCCGGGTCGCGAGCCGGTCGATGAAGGCGCGGTCGTGCGAGACGAAGACGATCGAGCCCGCGAAATCCTCCAGGGACTCTTCCAGCGCCTCGCGGGAGTCGAGGTCCAGGTGATTGGTCGGCTCGTCGAGCAGCAGGAGATTGTGCTTCTGGCGCATCACCACCGCCAGGGTCAATCGGCCCTTCTCGCCTCCCGACAGCCCGTCGATTCCGGCGAACACGTCGTCGCCGCGAAACGCGAATCGCGCGAGGTACGACCGCATCGCCTCCTCGGTCTCGTTCGGGTGCGGGTCCCACACGGCGTCGATGGCGCGACGCTTCGGGTCCAGGTCCTGGAGCTCCTGGTCGTAGTACCCGATCGAGACGTCGTGGCCCGTCGTGACCGTGCCCGCGAGGGGGGGGAGCCGGCCCGCCAGAGTCTTCAGAAGCGTCGTCTTGCCGGTGCCGTTCTCCCCCAGGATCGCCAGCCGCTCGCCGCGCAGGAGCTCGAAGGAGACGCCTCGTACGACGGGAGAGCCCGCCGCATAGCCGGCGTCGCAGTCCTTCGCCCGGAGAAAGCTGCGGCCCCCGATCCGGGCCGCGTCGAAGCGAAACGTCACCGAGGTCCCGTCCTCGGTCGGCTTCTCCAGCCGATCGACGCGCGCGAGCTTGGTGCGGCGGCCCTTGGCCTGGCGCGAGTTGACTCCGGCGATGTTCCGGCGGATGTATTCCTTCTCCTTATCGATGAAGTCCTGCTGCTTCTCGAAGGCGCGCGTCGCGGAGAGGACGCGCTCGGCCTTCTGGTTCCGGTATGCCGTGTACCCGCCGGAGTAGGAGCTGAGCCGGCCGTTCTCCAGGTCGATGATCTCCTCGGCGACGCGGTCGAGAAAGCGCCGGTCGTGCGTCACCACGAGGTAGGCGCGCTTCGAGCGCGCGAGGTATTCCTCCAGGAACTCGACCGCCTGGAAGTCGAGGTGATTCGTCGGCTCGTCGAGCAGGAGGACGTCCGGCGAGGACAGGATCGCTCGCGCGAGCATCGCGCGGTTCTTCTGGCCGCCGGAGAGCTCGGCCAGGGGCCGCGGAAAATCGGCCTTGTCGAAACCCAGGCCCGAGAGCGCCTTCTCGACCTCCGCCACCATCTCGTACCCGCCCTCGTTCTCGAAGCGGTGGGTCAGGGCGTCGTACCGGTCGTGCAGCGCCGCCGAGTCGTGGCCGTCGGCCATCTGGTGCTCGAGCCGGCGCAGCTCGAACTCGACGGCGTGGAGATCGGCGAACGCGCCTGCCGCGTAGTCGTGCAGCTTCTCGTTCGCGTCCGATTGCAGGGCCTGGTCCACCGTCGCGATGCGTACGCTGTTGGCCTTGATGAACTCACCCGAGTCGGGCTCCTCCCGGCCGAGCGCGATCCTCAGGAGCGTGGTCTTCCCCGCCCCGTTGCGGCCCACCAGGCCGACCTTCTGCCCGGGGTTGTGCTGCCAGGTGACGTCCCGCAGGACGTCCTTGGGCCCGTAGCTCTTGCGGACGCGGTCGAATCGATACAGCACCCGGAGATTCTATCCGTCGCCCTCAGAAACGCGCGCGCGTCGCATCGTAGCGGCGACCGCGCCAGAGCAGCTCCCGCCGGACGAACCGGCGATGGAGAGACCGGAGGATGATTCCGCCCCACACCACCGCCATCAGCGGATGCGTCCACGCCGTCCACTGCGGCCAGCCGAAGCGGGAGGCCAGCAGCGCGCGCAGCGCCAGAGTCAGCGCGAGCGCGCAGGCCGCGAGGCGGACGTCGGCGCTCGCGACCGGTAGCCCCAGCGCCGCGGCGCCGAGGACGGCCGCCGGAGCGATCGCGGCGATGACCGTCCAGACCGTCGCGAGGAGGAAGACGAGCCCGAACCCTCCCGCGAACACGAACGACGTGTTCTTGGTGAAGCCGTCGAAGATCTCCCGGAACCCCCGATACATCCGGACGCGAACCCGGTCGTCGGCCCTCGCGACGCGGCAGCGGTAGCCGCCCTGCTTGACCGCCCGCGCCAGCCGCACGTCGTCGATCACGGAGTCGCGGATCGCCGCGTGACCGCCGACGGCCTCGTACGCCCCGCGCCGCATGATGTTGCCTGCCCCGCCGCCCACGGCCATCCAGCGGTGGCGGTCCGAGCTGGCGAGAAAACCCAGCCCGAAGAAGTAGGCGATGGGGAGATAGGGCATCAGCACGTTTTCCCAGAAGCCCTTCATCTCGAACCCCGGAAAGAGCGCCACGAAGTCGAGACGATCGCTCTCCATGAGCGCGACCGCCTCTCCCACCGCCCGCGGATCGTAGCGGACGTCCGCGTCGGCGAACAAGAGGATCCCCCCGGAGGAGGAGGCGGCGCCCTGGTGGAGGGCGTGAGGTTTTCCGAGCCAGCCGGGTGGCGGTTCTCCTCCGGCGATCACGCGGAGGCGGGGATATTCCCGCGCGAGGCGTTCCAGGATCTCGCGCGTGGAGTCGGTCGACCGGTCGTCGACGACGATCACCTCGAACTCCGGGTAATCCTGGGCGAGCTGCGACCGGACGGCCTCCTCGATCCCGCGCTCCTCGTCGCGCGCAGGCACGACGATCGAAACGCACGGCCACGCGGCCGGCACGGCCCGGCCCGTTCGCGAGAGCCGCGGCATCGTCCGGAAATTCAGCGGGAGAACGGCGGCGCCGAAGAGGACCATCGCGAGAGAGGCCCAGAGGAGACCATGCAGGAGGCCGTTCATCGGCGGAGGAGGCCGGGGCGGCGGGGCCCGCGCCGGGGAGCATTGCCTAGGACAGCGGGACCTTCTGCCGCGCCTCGGCTCGATACGCCGAGTTGGGATAGTCGGTGATCAGGCGCTGGAACGTCGCGCGCGCATCGGCGGTCGAGCCGGTCTGCTCGTAGATCTCGCCCAGCGTGAAGAGAAGAGCGTCCCTCGGAGCCGCGGTCTTCGGAGATTCGATCGCGCGCTTGAGCCGGTCGATCGCCTCGGTCGCCTTTCCCTGGGACACGAGGAGCTTCGCCGTGTCGATCTCCGCCGCCGCCGCCGGCTCGGACCGGCCCTGCCGCGCCGCCTTTTCGAACGTCTCGAGCGACGGGCCCGGGTTGACCGCGCCATCGGCCGCCAGGATCACCTGCGCGGCGCGGCCCGAAGCCGTCGATGAGTGCGAAGCGGCCTTCCGCAGCAGCTTGCGCGCCTCGGTCTGACGATCGAGGGCCGTCGGGAAGGTTCGAGCGCCCGCGCCCGCAGCGGCGGGTTGCTCGGAGGCGAGCGGCGTCCCCAGAACCTCGAGCGCCTCCGACAGTGTCTTGCCGGCCGCGCGCTCCTGCCACTGGCGATACGCGAAGAAGCCGCCCACGAGGAGCACGATCCCGGCGGCGATCGCGGCGCCCTCGGACACGCCGCGCCGGTGCAGGGACACGTAGCCCACGGTCTTGTTGACCGTCTCGGCGAGGTCGTTGCGCTTCATCGCGCGGCGGCTGATCTTCTGGGTCATTGCGACTGGCTCTCCGAAAGCGGGGCATTATGGCCGACGCCGCCGGGTCCGTCAAACGCGGCGATATAATCGGCGGCGCGTGGACAGCGAGATCCGAATCACCGGCGAGCCCTCCAAGACGGGGGACCGGTGCGTCTTCACGGTCGATCGCCCCGTCTTTCCGGACCGCTCGGCGCACTTCACCTCGGCGACCGCCGAGCAGTCGCCCCTGGCCGCGGAGCTGTTGATGATCCCCGCGATCGAGTCCGCGTTGATCGCCGAGAACACGGTCACCGTGTCGGCGGCCCACGAGGTCGACTGGCCCGCCCTGGGCATCGGAAACGTCATCCGCAAGCACATTCGAAACGGCCTGCCCATCGTCGCGGAGGACTACTTCGCGAGCCTCCCCTCCGAGGGCGACCTGAAGTGGGCGATCCGCGATCTCCTGGAGCGCGAGATCAACCCCGCGGTCGCGGCGCATGGAGGCTGGGTCGAGTTGATCGACGTGAAACGCAACAACGTCTTCCTGCGGTTGGGAGGCGGCTGCCAGGGCTGCGGCGCGGCGGACGTGACCCTCAAGCAGGGAATCGAAAAGGCGATTCGAAGCCTCGCGCCCGCCGTCGGCGAGATCCTCGACACGACGGACCACGCAGCCGGGCGCAACCCCTACTACACCCCGGCAAAGTGATTTCGCCGACGATGTCGTCGACGGAATCATCCCGAGCGTAGCGAGGGGTCCCGGACTCGTCTCGCCTCCGGATCCCGAACTAATCCCGGATCACGAACCCGAGCCGCGAGTGCGCCTCCCTGAGCGCCCCCTCGACGAGCTCCGGCGTCGCGCCGCGCGCGAACAGGAACCCGAGATAGCGCGAACCCTCGGGCAGCGGCACGATCCGCTGGCCGAGGTGGGCCGAGATCAGGATCTCGGAGATGCCCGGAACCCGGCGGGCGCTCTCCAGCCCGTCCACTCGCTCGAGCAGGCCGCCCTTCGGAATCGGGATCATCATCACGCCGGAGGCCGCGTGCTCCCGCGCGGGCGCCACCTCCATTCCGAGGGAGTGCCGCAGGATCAGCTCCTCGAGGCTCATCCCTGTCCCGAAGCGAAGCGTACGGGAGCAGAGGCCCCCGATGGATCGCGCGGCGATCTCGATCACCCATACGCCCTCCCCTTCGACGCGGAGCTCGGCGTGAACCGGCCCGTCGGAGAGTCCCAGCGCCGCCGCCGCGCGGCCGGCGGCCGCCGCAATCCCCTTCTGCGTTTCCTCGGACATTCGGGACGGGGTGACGTAGATCGTCTCCTCGAAATACGGTCCGTCGAGCGGGTCCGGCTTGTCGAAAATGGCGAGCACCCCGAGGCGGCCGGCGTCGAGCAGTCCCTCGAGCGCGACCTCGGCGCCGGGGATGAAAGCCTCTACGAGGATCTCGCGCGCGGCCCCCGCGCCCCTCCGCGCGACCTCGGGATCGGCCAGGATCCCCGCGATCCGGCGCCAGGCCGCGACAAACTCCGCCTCCCCGTCGGCCCGGATGACTCCGCGGCTGGCGGCGAGGAAGGTCGGCTTCAGGACGCAGGGATACTCGACGCCCTTTGCGACCCGCGACGGGTCCTCGCGGATCGAAAGGAGCCGGTGCCGCGGGGCCGGAACTCCCGCTTCCGCGAGGCGCTGCCGCATGAGGGCCTTGTTTCGCGCCGCCTCCACGGCCTCGACGGCGTTGTGCGGCAGCCCGAGGGCGGCCCCGATCGCGGCCGCCGCGACCGCGGTGTCCTCGTCCACTCCGACTACGGCGTCGATCGGACGCGTCCGCGCGAAGGCCGCGGCTCGCGAGGCGCAGGCCGCGGGGTCGCGGAAGTCGAGCGCGAGAAGGCCGTCGGGGTTCAGCGAGGAGAGGGCGTTCGACTCCTCCGAGGCTACGACGACCTCCGCCCCCACCCGGGCGGCCGCCTCCAGGAAGTCCGCCGCCCGATAGCTTGTCGTCGGGAGCAGAAGGAGCACGCGAGGCATGCCCTAAGATACCGGCATGAAGAAGGCACGCACGCCGAGCAAGCCGGCTCCCCGGACCCGAGCCCCTCGGAAGAAGAAGGTTTCCCGGCGCAAGCCCATCATGCGCCACTCGAAGGAAGGCTAGAAACTCCCGGGAGTCAGGGCCTCAGCTCCTGGAAGTACCCGTGGAGCTCGCGCAGGGCACCGCGATCGATCTCCTGACGCCGGGCAGACTCGCGCAGGAGCGAAAGAGCGGCCATACCTTCCGGGGCCATCTTCAGATCGGCGATGACGGGTAGCGCGGCGGATATCTCCTGAAGCGCCTCCACGTGCCGCCCCTGCTCGAGCAACAAATCGGCGACGACCAGGCTGAGCGCTGCGATGTCGGCACGCATCCCGATCGCCGCGAACTGCTCCTGGGCTTCGCGGTAGGCGTCGATCGCGGCGTGGAGCTGGTCCGTCTCCCGCAGCAGCGTGGCGAGGCCCCACTGAACCTTCGCCAGGGCCACGCGATCCCCGAGCCGCCTGAGAACCGGAATGGCTTTGGAGGATGCCTCAATGGCTGCATCGGAATCCCCCATCATTCCGTAGACGTGCGTGAGGTTGACGAATGCGGAGGCGAGAAGCCTTTCACTTCCGAGCGCTTGCGCCTTTTCGCAGATTCTTCCGTATGCCTCGATGACTCGGGGAAGCTCATCGACCTCCGTGAGAGCGACGGCTTCGAGAAATCGGGCCTTGAGCGCCTCTTCGTGCATTCCCAGGTGCTCGAAACTTTCGATCAACGACGAAGACAGCTCGAGCACGACCTCGATCTGACGCTCTTCCAGGCGTTCGGCGAGACGCTGATATCCCAGGCGGGACAGATCGGCCGCCGAGTTCACTGTATGTCGAAAGCCCGCCTCGGCCCGATCGAACCAGATGTGCGCCTCGTCTCTACGTGATAACTGCCGGCACGCCGTTCCAGCCAGCAATGCCGTCTCTCCGAGGAAGTAGTCCCGTTCGTCGAAGAGTCCGATTTCGCGGCGAGGACTATCGATGAAATGGTAGAGGTAATCGGCCTCGTCGAGTACCGAACCCGGAGAAAACTCCAGCCTGCCCCGCAGCAAGTCGCAGAGCGAGAGCAAGGTGTCGGGCTCTTCGAGGCCCAGACTCGCAGCCGACTCCCGGCGCAAGGCGACCGCCGTCGCGAGCACCTTTTCCGCGGCCGCGCGCCCCGCTCCCGGAGCAGCGGGAAGACGGGGAAACTGGATTACCCGGCCGGTCACGATCGCTCCTCATCCAGTCGGCGCTCGAGTTCTGCCGCCACGATATCGGGCTCTTGAGCCAGGAGTCGATTGAGGCTCTCGTCCGATGATTTTGCATTTCCGAGCTTCCAGAGCTGAAACGAACGCCCGTATTGACACGCGGCCGACAGAAGAGAGACGCGAAGAAGTCTCAACGGCGACGGCCCACCGCCTGCGCGCTTAGCGAGCCTGCGGAACCAGTCGAGGAGATCTTCTTCAGCACCCCTGGCCTCTTTGTCGGTGAGTTTGTAGTAGGAGACGAGCGCAGTATGAATTACATCCAGCGCCCGATCAAAGACTGTCTGGGGATCCTCCGCGTGGTCGGGCGAAGGTCTCTCCTTGAAAAACACTACGCGTCGCCTTCCCGGATACCCCAGGTGACCCGGAGTGGCGACTGGAGCTCAAATGACCGAAACACTTAGCAGGGGATGACGGACCCGAGCTTGATCACGAACCGGGACGGCTTCTTCTCGGGGACCCACCCCGCCTGGCGCGCCTGGGCGTTCGCGTTTTCAGCCGGCTCGGGTTGACGATCGGGGACTCGGGCGGGGGAGTTGGAGGTTGCCATGATGATGCGAGCTCCTTTCGAGAGAGGGCTCGGCCGTCCGAGCCAACGTGAATCCGTCCCATTGCATCACAATTCCGTCCCCGGCGGGTAGAGTCGCGTCTGGATGAGTTCCCCCGAGGCCCCCCACGTCGTCATCCTGGGCGCCGGGTTCGGCGGGCTCCAGGCCGCCCTGGGGCTAAAAGACGCGCCCGTGCGGGTCACGGTGGTGGACCGCCACAACCACCACCTCTTCCAGCCACTCCTCTACCAGGTCGCCACGGCGGCGCTCTCCCCCGCCGACATCGCCTACCCGATCCGCTCGATCCTCCGCCATCAGCGCAACGCGGACGTCCTCCTGGCCGAGGCGATCGGCGTCGACCCGGCGCGCCGGGAGCTCGTCCTGCGGGACGGGCGATTGGGCTACGACTTCCTGATCCTGGCGGCCGGGGCCCGCCACGCGTACTTCGGCCACGACGAGTGGGAGGCCCACGCCCCCGGCCTGAAGAGCCTGGAAGACGCGCTCGAGATCCGCCGCCGCATCCTCCTCGCGTTCGAGGAAGCGGATCGGGAGTCGAGCCCCGACCGCCGCCGGGCTCTTCTCACCTTCGCGATCGTCGGCGGCGGGCCGACCGGCGTCGAGCTTGCGGGCGCGATTGCCGAGATCTCGCGCCATGTCCTCGTCGACGACTTCCGCCACATCGACCCGCGGGAGGCGCGCATCCTGCTCGTCGAGGCGGGGCCCCGGATCCTCCCCGCCTATACCGAGGAGACGTCTCGCCGCGCGGAAACAGCCCTCCGGGAGCGCGGCGTCGAGGTGCGGACCGGCGCGCCCGTCACGCGAGTCGAGGAAGGTGGAGTGCGGCTGGGCGCCGAGGCGATCGCGGCGGCCACGGTGATCTGGGCGGCCGGCGTCGCCGCCTCTCCGATCGCCGACGCGCTCGGACAAGGACTCGATCGAAACGGCCGGGTCCCGGTGGAGCCGGATCTGTCGGTCCCAGGGCATCCCGAGATCTTCGTGATCGGGGATCTCGCCCTGCTCCACCAGGGCGGCCGGCCCCTCCCCGGCCTGAGCCCGGTCGCCATGCAGCAGGGACGATACGTCGCTCGTGTGATCGCCGCGAGGCTACGAGGCGGAAACTTCCCGCGCTTTCACTACGTCGACAAGGGCAGCATGGCCGTGATCGGGCGATCGTCCGCCGTCGCCGAGTTCGGGGGGCTGCGCCTCAAGGGCTTCGTCGCGTGGCTCGCCTGGTGCTTCGTCCACATCTTCTATCTCATCGGATTTCGAAACCGATTCATCGTGATGTTCGAGTGGGCCTGGGCATACGCGAGCTATCAGCGTGGCGCGCGGCTCATTACGGGCGACATCGATGCCCGCCGGCCGCGATAGGATCGCGGGAATCTTCCGGAGGCCGGGACTCGAGAGAGGAGGACCCATGACTCTGAACCGTCGGGCCCTGATCGGAAGCCTCGGGGGCGCCGCCGCGCTGGCGACGTTCCGCTCCGACGCCTTCGCGCGCATCGCGCAGGCGTCGAAATCGGCGGCGGGCAAGTCGCCGTCATCGGTGGCCGCGGACGAGGCCTACTGGGCCGACATCGCGCGCGCCTTCGACGTGGACCGCACCTTGATCAACCTGAACAACGGCGGCTGCAGCCCCGCGCCCGCGCACGTCCTCGACGCCATGATCCGCGATCTGCGCTTCTCCAACGAGATTCCCGTCTACCACATGTGGACGGTGCTTGAGCCGCGCATCGAGTCCTGCCGCCGGGAGCTCGCCGCGGAGTTCGGCTGCGATCCGGAGGAGATGGCGATCACGCGCAACGCCTCGGAATCCCTCGAGACGCTCATCTTCGGGATCGACCTGAAGGCCGGTGACGAGGTCGTGCTGACCAATCAGAACTACCCCCGGATGATCACCTCGTGGGAGCAGCGCGCCCGCCGGGAGGGGATCGTCGTCAAGCCGATCTCCTTTCCGGTCCCGCCGATCTCCGCCGCGGACATCGTCGATCGATTCCGCAAGGCCCTCACTCCCCGCACCCGCGTCATCGAGGTCACGCACATCACCAACCTCACGGGGCAGATCCTCCCCGTGCGCGAGATCGTGCGGTTGGGTCGCGAGCGTGGAATAGAGGTCTTCGTGGACGGCGCGCACGCCTTCGCCCAGTTCCCGTTCAAGCGGGACGACCTCGAGTGCGACTACTACGCCACCAGCCTCCACAAGTGGCTCTTCGCTCCGATCGGCACGGGGTTCCTCTACGTCCGCAAGTCCAAGCAGAAGGGCATCTGGCCGCTCATGGCCGCGCCCCCGGCAATGGACGAAAACGTGCGCAAGTACGAGGAGATCGGGACCCACCCCGCAGCCAATCACAACGCCATCGCCGTAGCCCTCGCGTTCCATCGAGGGATCGGCGCCGAGCGCAAGGCCGCCCGCCTGAGGCTCCTGCGCGATCGGTGGGCTCTGCGCCTGAAGGCGGCGGACCCGCGGGTGCGGATCCTGACTCCGCTCAACGACACCGACTCCTGCGGGATCGGGTTCGTCCACGTCGAGGGCATCGACACCGAGAAGCTCCAGGCCCATCTCTGGGACAGGCACCGCATCATGACGACGCCGATCGTCCACAAGGAGTTCAACGGCCTGCGCATCACCCCCAACGTCTACACGACCTTCGACGAGGTCGACACCTTCGCCGCCCGCATGGAGCGGATCCTCAAGGAGGGCCTGCCAGCCTGAGTCTCGCGGGAACCGTTTCGAAGTCCCGGTGTCCCTTCTCTCCGGAGGGACGCCATGACACGCAAGGCCCGAATCTTAGTGCTAGTCGCCGGCCTGGCAAGCGTTTGCCGGGGGCTTTTTGCCCTGGAGCCCCAGGGGCTCGGGGTGTCGGTCTGGATCGACGGGCGCGCGGCGCCGGAGTACGCGGCGCGCGGGCGGATCTACGTCGAGGCCCTTCGAGGGAAGGACTTCGTGATCCGTCTGTCCAATTCGACGCCGGAGCGCGTCGCGGTCGCCCTCTCGGTCGACGGCCGCAACGTCATCGACGCGAAGCGGACGACGGAGAGCTCCGCCGCCAAGTGGATCCTCATGCCCGGGCAGACCGCGGACATTCCCGGCTGGCAGGTCTCGGGCCAGACCTCCCGCAGGTTCTTCTTCACCGAGACCTCGCGCTCCTACGCGAAGTGGCTCGGCGACACGGCGAACGTGGGAACGATCGAGGCTGTGTTCTTCCGGGAGAGGACGCGCCGCCCATTCCTCCGGGAGAAGGACGAGGCACGGACCCGCGCCGCCGAGGAGAACGCGCGGCAGCTCGAGGCCGGGGCCGAGGGCGGGGTCGAGGGGGGCGTCGCGGGGGGCATCCAGAGCGACGCCGCCGCGTCGAGCGCCGAGCGCGGCGCGGCGAAGGCCGCTCCCGAAGCGCAGGCGGCGCAGTCGGCCCCGGTGCCGAGGCGCAAGCCGCAAGCCGACCGGTTCGCCGCGACCGGCATAGGACGGGAGACGGAGTTCCCCGTGCAGTGGGTCGCCTTTGACGAGGATCCCTCGCCCACAGCCCGGATCGCGATTCGCTACGAGTTCCGCGAGCAGCTGGTCCGGCTGGGTGTCCTTCCCCGCGAGGACGACCTCTACGCGCGGGAGAACGCCCGGGGGTTTTCGCACGAGTACGCGCCCGATCCCTACCGGCACCCCTGACGGGTCCCGGTTCAGCCGTAGAATCGCGCCGTCGCCCCGCGCGCGGCGCGATTCGCCATTGAACGAACCGGAGACCACCGACGAACAGCTTCTCGTCTCGGCGCGGCAGGGCGACGAGGAGGCCTTCGCCGTTTTCCTCCGCCGCCACACGGCGACCGTTCATCGGTGGATGGTACGGGCCGTCGGGCAGGAGGACGCGGACGACATGACCCAGGACGTCTTCATAAAGGCCTACCGGGGACTGCCGCGTTTTCGCGGAGAGGCTCCGCCGCGCGCCTGGCTGGCGTCGATCGCGGACAACGCGGTCAAGAATCGCTACCGCGCGCGCAGCCGATTCCGCAGGGTCTTCGCGGGCAGCTCGGATGCGCGGCCCGAGCTCGATTCGCCGGAGCGGCGCGCGGGCCCGGAGGAGCAGGCGCGCTCCGGCGAATCGCGCCGTTTTGTGACCGAGGCGCTGAGTCTCCTGGCGCCCGAGTTTCGGATGGCCGTCGTGTTGCGCGACATCGAGGAGTGGAGCTACGAGGAGATCGCGACCTCTCTTCGGCTGCCGGTCGGCACGGTCAAGTCCCGGATCGCGAGGGGGCGGGGGCGTCTGAAGGAGATCCTCACCCCGTGGCTCGCCGGAAACCTGCCATGAGCGAGTCCGTGCACCCCGGGCAGTCCGCGGACTTCCTCTCGCGTCTCCACGACGGGGAGCTCTTGCCCGCGGAGGCCTCCGACTTCGAGACTCATCGCGCCGGTTGCCCGTCCTGCCGGGATGCCGCCGTGGAGTTCGAGCGCAGCCTCTCCGCGTTCCGCGCCGCGCCGACGGCGGGGGTTCCCTCGGACCTGTCCGCGCGGATCCTGCGAAAGATCCGCGCCCAGTCTCCGTCGCGCCGGCCATTCGGAGTGATGTTCGGAATCGACACCCGCTGGGCCGGGGTCATGATGGCCGCGCTGCTCGTAGCGATCCTCGCTCCCGCTCTCTTCTTCCGTCGCGAGGTCCGATCTCCGACTCCGCAACGCGACGCGATCTCCGCCTACATCGTGGACGCGCCCCCGGCGTACCCGCCGATCGTGGCCGCGGACTTCCCCAAGCCCCCGGCCTCCGCCAGCGGCCGTCTCTCCCAGAAGGCTCACGAGAACTTGCCCGAACAGAAGGCGCAAGCAGCGCGACGTCGAGACGACGCCCCGCGGAAGGCGCCGCTCTCCCGGGAGGCCCCGCCCGCGCGGGTGGCGGACGAGTCCGCGTCCCGGGACGCGCGACAGCTCGAGAGCGCTCCGCCGGCCGCAGCCGCCGCGCCGCGGCGCGAATCGAGCCTCCCCGAAAGATCGGGCGTAGAGGCCGGCGCCGGCGCGGTTGCGAGCGAGGAGTTCCCCTCGACCCGCGTGCGCCTCGAGATTCTCGCGCTCGACGGCAACGGTCCGCCACCCCCGATTGCCCGCTCGCTCTCCGACGATCGGCTCGCCGCCCTTCGGGGCCAGGAGTTCGATCTGCTGGTTGAGGCGGACGGGTCCGTGAGGTCGGTCACGCGGGAGGGCGGCACCGTGCGGCTGCAGAAAGACGCGGCGGCGGCCGACTCGAACGCCGCGGCTCCGGAGTCTCCCCTCGGCGAGTTGCGGTTTCGGCCCGACGGCTCGCCCCGGAGGCTGCGGATCCGGATCCGCTGATTCCTCCTGGCGGAGGCTCGGGGAGAGGGCGCGAGATCACCGGCAACCTATAATCGCGGCGATGCGCCGGTTCGACGCGCTCCTGGCGGACTACGGCACCTTCCACCGCACACGGGGAAACATCCTCTGCCACGCCCTCGGGATCGGCCTGATCGTCTTCGGAATTCTGTCCCTGCTACACGGCATCCCGCTCTTCGGCGCCTGGACCGCGAGCGAGGCGCTCCTCGCCGCGGCTCTCCTCTTCTACGGGACGCTCGACGTCCCCCTCGCACTCGCGGTTGTCGCGTGCGCCGCGCCCCTGGACCTCGCCGCGCGGGCCGTCCACTTCTGGCCGGTCGGCGCCGCCGCCTTCGTCCTGGGCTGGATCTTCCAGGCGATCGGCCACGGCGTGTACGAGCGGAACTCGCCGGCGTTCTTCCGAAATCTCGTGCACCTCTTGATCGGCCCCGCGTTCCTCGTCCACGAGGCCATGCGCGGTCACGGCAGGGCCGCTCCCGGTTCGCCGATCAGCAGAACGTAGTCAGCACCGCGTCGGGGTGGTCGAGGCGGTACCCGTCGCCGGCGGGATCCGGGTCCACCTCGAGCACCGCGCCCTCGAGGCGGCGGTAGGCGTAGTCGTCCATCACGACCGGGATGCCGGCGGCTTCGAATCGATGACCCTCGTCGGGCACGTTCTCCTCGACCGAGATCCGGAACCCCGCGCCGCCGCAGCCCAGCAGATGCCGGACGACCAGCACCGCCTTCGTGAAGTCCGCCTCCGCGCGCAGGCGGCGCGCGGCCTCCGGGGTGATCGTCAGCGGATCGGCCATGAGATGCTGATTCTATGGGCAGGCCGGCTCGGTCACTGCGGGACGGGCCGGTGTGCGCGGTCTCGATCGCGGCCTCCGACTCCGGGGGCGGCGCCGGCATCCAGGCGGACCTCCTGACCTTCGCCGCGCACGGCGTCTACGGGGCGACCGTGCTGACGGCCGCGACCGCGCAGAACACCCGCCGCGTGACCGCCGTCGAGGCCCTGCCGGTTCACTTCGTGACGGCGCAGATCGACGCCGTGTTCTCCGATCTGAGCCCCGCAGCCGTCAAGATCGGGATGCTCGTCGACGGCCCCCGCATCCGCGCCGTGGCGGAGGGCCTGCGCCGGCACGCCGCGCGTAACGTAGTCCTCGATCCGGTGATGCTCGCGAAGACCGGCCGCCGTTTTCTCGCCCCGAAGGCGCTCGCGATTCTGCGGAGGAACCTCCTGCCCCTCTGCGATCTCGTCACGCCCAATCTGCCGGAAGCCGAGGCGCTCTCGGGGATTCGCATCCGGCGGGACGGCGATCGTCGGCTCGCCGCGGGCGTCATCGCGGACCTCGGGGCCCGAGCGGTCCTGGTCAAGGGAGGGCACGGTCGGGGCGCTACGATGCGGGATCTCCTCTTCGACGGCCGCTTCTTCACCGACTTCACGGCGCCGCGGATTCGCACGCGCGCGACGCACGGGACGGGGTGCACGCTATCGTCGGCGGTCGCCGCCAACCTCGCGCTCGGATTTTCCCTGGAGGAGTCGATCCTGCGCGGCATCCGCTACCTGCGGGCCGGCCTACGCCGCGGGCTGTTTCCGGGGAGGGGCTTCGGGGTCCCGGATCATTTCGCCGGCCGGATGAAGTAGCCGGACACGCGCCATGCCCCGTCGGGATCCTTCATCGGCGTGATGGTCTCGACGGCAGCACCGCCGTCCGCGAACGTGGTGTCGTAGGCGATCGTGACGTATTCGCCGCTCGGGGCGCCCGGAAGGTCGGTCTGGTACCTCGCTCCCTGAAGCTTCCGGGATGCCAGCCTGCCGAGAGGCGTCCGCGCCTTCGTCAGCCAATCGACCCACTGCGGGCGCGTGACGGATTTCTTGAAGAGCTCGGCCGCCGAATCCCAGCTCTCGCCGTGGCTGCCGGCGTCGACCAGCGCGAGCCAGCTCTCCGCGGCGGACTGGGCGAGCGTTTCAGGTTTCGGGTCGGGTGCGTGTCCGAGCGCCGCCGGCGCGCACGCCAGGGCGAGCAACAGGACTCCGCCGATCCATCGCGACATCGTCTACCTCCAGAAGTCGAAAGCGTATCCGATCGACTCGTACGCGGTCTCGGATATCGCGGTCTGTTCCGCGTCCCGATTCTTGTCCATCTCCTTCAGATGCCCGACCATGCGGTACTTGGCGCCCTCCACGAACGCTTTCGCGACCCCCACCTCCGCGGCGCTGCGCTCCGAACCTCGCGCCGAGATCGCGGCCGTGGCCCTCGAGAGGACGGCGAGCGAGGCGTACAGGTCGATCGCGACGTTGGCGAGCCGCTCCTGGTGGTACTCCTTCTCGATGACGGCCTTGCCGTACTTACGCAGCAGCGTCTCGACCGCTGTCCCGACCGCGCGCGAGTAGCGGCCCACCAGCTCGCCTTCCGCGGCCAGCGCGGGCGCGATCCGCGTGAGGCGGGCGGGAGTCGCGTAGGTCCGGATCTTCCGGGCGGCGTATTCCGAGAGGACGCCGAGCGAGGACATCGGGGCCTTCAGGGCGCGTCCGATTTCCTTCAGGCCTTCGCCCGCGTCGCGCATCCCTGAAAGGGCCACGAGGACTCGCAGGATCTCGTTGGTCCCCTCGAAGATCATGTTCACCCGCGAGTCGCGGAGGGCCTTCTCGTACGGATAGTCCTCCATGAACCCGTTGCCGCCCGCGATCTGGAGGGCGTCGTTGATGTTGCTCCAGACGGCCTCGGTCCCGAACACCTTGCAGCAGGCTCCCTCCAGGGAGTAGTCCTCGAGTCCCCGATCGACCAGCCCCGCGGTCAGGTAGACCATGGATTCGAGAGCGTAAGTCGAGACCACCATCCGCGCGAACTTGGCGCGGATCATTTCGAAGTCCGCGATGCGCGACCCGAACTGGCGGCGCTGCGTCGCGTGGCGAGCGGCTTCGCGAAGCATGACCTTGGACCCGCCGACGCATCCGGCCCCGAGCGACGTCCGTCCCGTGTTCAGGATCTCGACGGCGATCTTGAAGCCCTGCCCGCGCGCGCCGAGGACGTGAAACGCCGGGACGCGGCAGTTCTGGAGCTCGATCGGCACCGTGGAGGAGCCCTTCAGCCCGAGCTTGCGCTCCTCCTTGCCGGCAGTCACCCCGCCGAGGTCCTTGGTGACGATGAAGGCCGTGATGCGCCGGTGCTCGTCCTTCTCCGGCAGGCCCACGTCCTTGGCAAAGACCGTGAAAAACTCCGCGAACCCGCCGTTGGAGATCCAGTGCTTCGATCCGTTGAGGACGAACGAGTCGGTCTTCTCGTCGAACACCGCCGTGGTCTGGATCGAGGCGGCGTCCGAGCCGGCGCCGGGCTCGGTCAACGCGAAGGCGGCGATCATCTCGCCCGCCGCCAGGCGCGGCAGCCACTTCTGCTTCTGCGCCTCGGTCCCGTGGAGAATGAGCCCCTTCAGCCCGATCGACTGATGTCCCCCGATCAGGATGCCGAGCGAGGCGTCCGTCCGGCCGATCTCCTCGGTGACCCGACAATACGCGGAGGCGGAAAAGCCGTAGCCTCCGTACGCCTCGGGGATTGCCATCCCGAACGCTCCGAGCCGCGCCAGTCCGGCGACCACCGAGGGAGGGATCAAGTGCTCGCGGTCGCTCCGCGCCGCGTCGAAGTGGTCCCGGGTGAAGCTCCGGAAGGAATCCAGGAACGCCGCCACCGTCTCCGCCTCCGAGGGATCGATCTCCGGGTACGGGAAGACCGTGTCCTCCGGGATCTGACCGGTGAAAAGCGACTTGACGACGGGAACGAGGCGGGGGTCGCCCGGATCGTCGGCGGCGTGAGGGCTCATGGTGCCTCCTCCCTCGCGGAGGCGGGCGCCTTCCCGTAGAAGCCCGCGTGGGCGTTGGCGAGCTCGCGGATCCGCTCGGCCGGGGCGAAGCGGGCCCCCAGCCGCTCGGAGAGGTCGTCGAGGCGCGTGAACACGCGGCCGAGCCCGAGCGTGTCCGCGTAGCGCAGGAGGCCGCCGCGGAACGGAGGGAACCCGCTGCCGAAAATCATCGCGAGATCGAGCTTCGAGGGCTCCGCGACGATTCGATCCTCCAGGCAGAAGGCGGCCTCGTTGATCATGGGAAGCACCAGGCGCGATTCCATCACCTCCGCCGGCAGCGGGGATTCACGGCGCGGCTGAACGCGCAGGATCTCGTACGCCCGCGGCGAGGGAGAGCCGCGCTTCCCGTCCGCGTAGTCGTAGAAGCCCCTTCCGTTCTTGCGGCCCAGGCGACCCGCGGCGGCGAGCGCCTCCTCGCCTCCCATCGCCATCCGGGACGGGAAGGCCGCGTGGAGCACCTCGCCCGCCTTGGCCGCCACATCCAGCCCGACGTCGTCGAGCAGGGCGAGCGGGCCCACCGGCATTCCGAAGCGCGTCATCGTGGAGTCGACGTCCTCGATGCGGCAGCCGTCGAGCACGAGCCGCACGGCCTCGGAGAGATACGGCGCGAGGATCCGGTTGACGAGGAATCCCGGCGCGTCCCGGACCACGACGGGCGTCTTGCCGAGTGTCTTGGCGAGCGCGAACACCGTTGCGACCGTCTCGTCGTCGGTCCGGTCGGCGCGGATCACCTCGACGAGGGGCATGCGGTTCACGGGATTGAAGAAGTGAAGCCCCACGACCCGTCCGGGATGGAGCGCTCCCACGGCGATCTCCGTGATCGGCAGGGTCGAGGTGTTCGAGGCGAAGATCGCCGTCGAGGGCACCTGCGCCTCCCACTCCTGGAGCACGGCGCGCTTGACCGCGAGCTTCTCGACGACGGCCTCGATGGTCACGTCGCACCGCGAGAAGCCGGAGTAGTCCAGCGTTCCGGAGAGGAGGTCCATCTTGCGCGCCATCTCGCGAGGGGTCAGGCGGTGCTTGCGGACCGCCTCCTTCCAGAGTCTGGCCGCGGTCGCGTAGCCGTGGGCGAGCGCGCCCGCGTCGATGTCCTTCATCCGCGCGGGCAGGCCCTTGTCGGCGACCAGCTGGGCGATTCCGCCGCCCATCACTCCGGCGCCGAGCACTCCGACCCGCTCGACCGCGCGCGGTCGGACCGCGGCGTCCTCCACCCCGGTCTCCTTCTTGACCTCCTCGGTCGCGAAGAAGATCGCGAGCAGGTTGCGCTGAACCTCCTCGTTGAAGATCTTCACGATGTGCCGCGCCTCGGCTTCGAGTCCCGCGGCGACCGGCTGGCCGAGCCCCTCTTCGATGGCGTCGAGCGCCGCTCGCGGCGCCGGGTAATGGCCCCCCGTCTGCTCCTGCACCCTCTCGCGAGCCTTCGACAGGATCAGCCGGCGCCCGAACGGGGTCGCCTCGAGGGCGCGCGCGGCGGCGGAGCTCCGGGAGCGGCGCGTCGACGGTTTCGGCGAACCGAGCCGCGATCGAGCGAAGTCCCGCGACCACGCGTCGAAGATGGGCGCGGGCACCGCCTCGTCCACGAGGCCGATTCTCCGGGCGCCTCGGGCATCCAGAGACTTGCCCGTGAGGATCAGGTCGAGCGCGGCCGTCAGGCCTACGACGCGTGGGAGGCGCGTGCAGCCGCCCCAGGCCGGAAAGATGCCCAGCTTGACCTCCGGCAGGCCGATTTGCGCCTTGCGCGAGTCGGACATCACGCGATAGTCACAGGCCAGGGCGAGCTCGGTGCCGCCGCCCAGGCAGGCCCCCCCGATCGCCGCGACTGTGGGATAGGGCAGGTGGGCGAGCTGCTCGAAGAGCGCCTGAACGCGCTCGACCATCGTGGCGACGTCCCGCGCCGAGACGCTCAGGAACTCCTTGACGTCGGCGCCGGCGATGAAGACGTCGGGCTTGCCGCTGCGCACCAGGAGTCCACGGATGCGCGCCTCCCGGGCCAGACGTATGAGAACGTCGGCGAGCTCACCGATCACGTCCGCCGAGAACTTGTTGACCTTCTCGCCCGGCAGGTCGAAGGTCAGGATCGCGAGACCGTCCTCCTCGACCTTCAGGTCGAACGCGCTCACAGGAGCTCCAGGACGACCGCGCCGCCCTGGCCGCCGCCGATGCACATGGTCGCCAACCCGAACTGCGTGCCCCGTCGCCGCATCTCCCGGAGCAGAGTGATCACCAGTCGGTTCGCGGAGGAGCCTACCGGGTGCCCGAGCGCGATGGCGCCTCCGTTGACGTTGGTGCGCTCCCAGTCGATCTCGCCGATCGGACCCGCGGTCTGATACCGGGCGTGCCACGCGGCCGACGGGAACACGCGGGCGCACGCGAGGACCTGCGCCGCGAAGGCCTCGTTGATCTCGACGAGCCCGATCTCATTCCAGGACAGTCCCGCGCGCTTCAGAGCCAGAGATGTGGCCACCGCGGGGCCCAGGCCCATCCGCTCGGGCTCGAGTGCGCAAAAAGCGAAACCCCGGATCCGGCCCATCGGCGAATGCCCCCGGGCGCGCGCGGCCGAGGCGCTCATCATCAGGGTGGCCGCGGCGCCGTCCGTGATCTGGGAGGAGTTTCCCGCCGTCACGGTTCCGAACTTTCGGTCGAAGTAGGGCTTCAGCTTCGCGAGGGCCTCGAGCGACTGGTTCTCCCGGACGCCGTTGTCGACGGTCGCGAGGCTCTCGTAGCGGGGCGGCACGGGCACCGGGACGATCTCCTCGGCCAGCTTCGAGCGCGCCAGCGTGACGCGCTGGTGCGAACGCAGGGCGAATGCGTCCTGCTCCGCGCGGGAGATCCCGTGCTCCTTGGCGACGAGCTCGGCGGTCTCGCCCATGTTGAGGCCGCAGACGGCGTCCGTGAGCCCCATCTGGAGACCGATCTCCGGCTTGAAGTGGCGCGGGCGGAACCGGGAGGCGGCGGCCACGCGTTGCCCGAGCCCCCGCGCCGTGAAGATCCCGGTGAACACCTCCTGGCTCTCGCGCGAGAAGAGGAGCGGGATGTTGGACATGGACTCGACGCCGCCGGCGACGATCGCCTCTGCGTCTCCGGCGGCGATGCGGTAGAAGGCGTCGACGATCGACTGGAGGCCCGAGCCGCAGAGGCGGTTGACCGTGAAGGCCGGCACGCGGGGCGGGACACCCGCCTTCAACGCTGCGACGCGCGCCACGTTGACGGCGTCGGGCGGCTGAGAGATGTTGCCGAAGATGACCTGATCGAGGCCCGCCGGATCGCAATCCGTCCGGGCCAGCACCTCCGTGATCACAATGCGCGCCAGCTCGGCGGCCGAGACGTGCTTCAGCTCCGTTCCTGCGCGGGAGTACGGCGTCCGCACGCCGTCGACGACGACCACGTCACGCGACATGCGTCTTGTCCGCGGCGGCGTACATCCCCTCGATCAGGGCGTGATAGCGATTCTCCAGGATGCGCCGTTTGACTTTGAGGGTCGGCGTGATCGAGCCGTCCTCGACCGTGAGGTCGGCGGGAAGAAGCGCGAATGCACGGATCTGCTCGTGGTGGGGCTTGTCGGCGTTGTAGGCGTCGATCTCGCGCTGGAAGAGCCGTCGCACTTCGGGGTCCGCGTCGATCGCCTCGGGGCGCAGGATCCGATGCGCCGACGCCGCCCACTCGCCGAGGCGGTCGAAGTTGGGGACGATGAGCGCCGCCAGGAATTTCTGGCGGTCGCCGATGACGATCGGGAGGCCGATGAAGGGGGACTTCTTGAGCTCGCTCTCGATGGGCTGCGGCGCCGCCTTTTTTCCGCCCGCGAGCACGATCAGGTCCTTCTTGCGATCCGTGATCGAGAGAAATCCCTCCCCGTCGAGGCGCCCGATGTCCCCCGTGTGGAACCACCCATCGCCGTCGATCGCTTCGGCCGTGGCCTCCGGCTTCTGGAAGTAACCCTTCATGACGTTCGGCCCGCGGGTCAGGATCTCCCCGTCTGCCGCGATCCGAACCTCGACGCCCGGGATGGGCCGACCCACGGTTCCGAGCCGCGAGCGGCCCGGCCCGTTGACGCAGATCACCGGCGAGGTCTCCGTCAGGCCGTAGCCCTCGTAGATCGGAACGCCGGCTCCGAGGAAGAACTCGGCCAGATCCCGCGAAAGGGGCGCGCCGCCCGAGACGGCGAATCGGAAGCTCGTGCCGAGCGCGGCGCGGATCTTCCGGAAGACGAGAGCGTCGGCGATCCGGGACTTCAGCGCGAGCCCCGCGGGCACGGCTCGGCCGCTCTCCGTGCAGGCGACCCGCTGCCGGCCCACGGCGACGGCCCAGTCGAAGAGCCTCCGCTTCAGCGGGCTGCCGGCGCTCACCCGCCCGAGGATCTTCGCGTGGACCTTCTCGTAGACGCGGGGGACCGCGGCGAAACAGTTGGGGTTGACCTCGCGGAAGTTCGCGGACAGTCGCTCGATCGACTCCGCGTACGCGATCGAGGCGTGTTCGTGTAGGTAGGCGTAGTCGATCATCCGCTCGAACACGTGGGACAGCGGCAGGAAGGACAGCGCGACGGCGTCCGAGGAGAAGGGCAGGACCCGACAGCCGGCCACGACGTTGGAGACGAGGTTCGAGTGCGTGAGCATCGCGCCCTTCGGCTCCCCCGTCGTGCCGGAGGTGTAGATGATGGTGGCCACGTCCTCGGGCCTCACCCGCGCGGCGCGCTGCTCGAAGACCCCCGGGCTCATCTCCAGCATGGGCCGGCCCCGCTCCGCGACGGCATGGAAGGTCGTGAATCCCGGAACCGGAGGCGCCTCGCCCTCGATCAGGATGACGTGGGCCAGGCTGGGGCACCGCGACTGGATCGACTGGACCTTCGCCAGCTGCTCCGCTGTCGAGACGAAGATGGCCTTGGCCTCGCAGTCGTTGATGAGCGGGGCGATCTGTCCCGCGGGCAGCGTGGGATAGAACGGGACCGACCATGCGCCGGCGCACAGCGTCGCGTAGTCCGCCATGGCCCACTCGGGACGGTTCTCCGAGAGAATGGCGACCCGGTCGCCGGGTTGCACGCCGAGGCCGTTCAACCCGAGGGAGAGCGCGCGGACCGCAAATCCGAAGTCCGTCGCGGAAATCGGCGTCCAGGCCCCTGCCACCTTCGAGACGAGGAGGTTCGGCTTCCCGCTGGATGCGGCCGACAGAAAGATGTCGCAGAGAGTGCGGGGCTCGGTGCGCATGAACCCTCCCCGCCTCGATTCTGTCCCGCCCCTCCCACCCGGTCAAGGATTCATGGCCCGACGGGGAACGGCCGCGGCCGGCTGCGGTACGCTCTGGCTCCGATGGCGATCGCGCTGCTCGTCGGCACCCTCCTCGCGCTCGCCGGCTTCCTGCTGACGTCCATCCAGGGGTTCGCGCTCGCGGCGCACCTGACGGCGGCGCATCCGGAAGCCCGACTGCTCGTCACCCGGCACGTCGCGTATGCGATCCCGACCGTGCTCCTGTCCCTGTTCTCCCAGTCGATGGTGCTCTTCTTCTTCATCGGCACCGGCCGGCTGATCAAGGACGAGATCTCGGGATTCCCCCCGCCCCGGCGCGCCGCGATTCTCGACGCGCTGCGAGGATTCAAGCGCCGGACCTCGCCCCCCGCGACTCTCGCGCTGCTCTCCTCGATCGTCGTCTTCGTGGTGGGCGGCGCGGTGCACACGCGCGCGCTGCCGTCCGGGGTCCACCTCGGCGCCTCGCTCGCGGCCGTGGCGACTCACCTGTGGGCCCTGTCGGCCGAGTGGATGGCCTTCGTCGAGAACGGACGCCTGATGGCGGATCCCGCGGGCTACGCCGCCGCCCCCGGCGCGGGCTCGCCAGAATGATCGCGCCGCCGAGGAGCGCGCCCGTCGCCCTGGTCACGGGGGCGGGTGTGCGGGTTGGCCGCGCGATCGCGCTGGCGCTCGCGCGCGCCGGATCCGACGTCCTCGTCCACTACCGGAGCTCCGCCATCGAGGCCGAGGAGACCGCCGCAATCATCCGGGAGCTCGGACGGCGCAGCCGGACGATCGGAAGCGACCTCTCGACGGCGACAGGTTGCCGCGACCTCATCCGCGAGGCGCTGGCGGCCCACGGGGGCCTGGACTTCCTGATCCACTCGGCCTCGACTTTTCACAGGGCGTCGCTGTCCGACACGGACGAGACCCTGTGGGACTCGGCCATGAACGTGAACGCTCGCGCCGGATTCCTCCTCGCCCGCGAGGCCGCGGCAACCCTCCGGAAGCGGCGGGGCCGCGTGGTGCTCGTCTCGGACTTCCTCGCGACGCGGCCCGTCCCCAACTACCTCGCGCACTCCGTTTCCAAGGCCGCGGTCGAGGGGCTGGTCCGCGCCCTCGCGGTGGAGCTCGCGCCCGAGGTCTCCGTCAACGGCGTCTCCCCCGGAACGGTTCTCGTGCCCGCGGGAACCTCGGAGCGCCAGGCGGCGCGTTGGGCCGAGGAGACGCCGCTGAGGCGGAACGGGAGCCCGCAGGACGTCGCTGATGCGGTCGTGTTCCTCTGTCGCGGTCCTTCGTTCGTGACGGGCCAGATCCTCCGAGTCGACGGCGGAAAATCCCTGGTCTGAGTGCGCTCGCCGTAAAGGCCGCAGCCGTTCCCGCATTTTCGGCGTACCATTCGAGTACGCTTCGAAATCGCCTCTTCCCTCGGGGAGAGCTACAAGGAGGTGTCGATGCCACGGTTTCCACGGATCTCCGCGCGCCTCGCGATTCTTCTCTTCGCGCTGGCCGCACCGAGCCTCGCGGGCACTTTTTCCACGCGACCCTCGACCCTGCCGATGCCGCCCCACGGACCGACGGGGCTCGCGTTCTGCGGACCGACGACCGTTACGGAGTCCTCCGCCTTCACCGTCACCGCGGGGAACTCCACGTCCTGCAACCAGGGGGGGTTCCACGACGACAACTCGTACTGGCGCGCGTTCAACCTCTCCCCGGACTTCGGCATCACGACCGAATTCCACGTCTGCCAGGTCACGATCGGAGTCGAGGCCGCCAGCACCGTCGGCGGGTCGCAGCCGATCACGGTCAACCTCTACACGTCCGATCAGGCCTTCCCGACGGGTTTCCCGGGCTCGCTGACGCTCATCGGCTCGACCGATACCACCGTGGCGGACCAGTCCCTCTCCCTTCTGACGATCCCCGTCTCGGGCACGGCCCCTACCGGATCGCAGCTCGTCGTCGAGGTGTTCACGCCGAGCGGGATCGCCGACCTGAACAGCTTCTACGTCGGCTCCAACGCGAATGCCGAGACCGCGCCGAGCTACCTGTCGGCCCCCGCTTGCGGCGTGACAACGCCTACGGCCACGGCCGACCTTCTTCCTCCGCCCGGTTTCCCAAACATGCACATCGTGATGATCGTGGACGGGACGGCGTCGGGACCCGCGGCTCTCGCAGTCAATCCGCCGAGCTTCGACGCGACCGGCAACGGCGTCTTCGAGCTGAACGAACTTGCGACGGTGGCCCCCTCGTGGACGAACGGCGGGACTACCGACATCATCGAGACCGGGACCGCGACGGGTCTGAGCTGGATCGGAGGACTGGTCCCGATCACCGATTCGATCGCGGACTACGGAACCGTCTTCGCGGGAACGACCCAGCAGTGCACGAACTGCTACCAGATCGAGATCGACGGGACGCGCATCCTCGGCCAGCACCTGGACGCGCACATGCAGGAGACGATCAACGCGGTCTTCGCCCGGCCCGACGACACGCTCGCGAAGACCTGGACCATCCACATCGGGGGGAGCTTCGGTGACGTGAGCACGGACGTCGTCGCGGACCCCTACTACCCCTCGATCGAGACGATTTTCCACAACGGCGTCACTGCGGGTTGCCAGGACGGCACCCTTTTCTGCCCCACGGACATCGCCACGCGGGCCCAGATGGCGGTCTTCCTGCTGAAGGCGTCCCTGGGCTCGGGCTACACGCCGCCGCCCTGCGCCACCATCTTCACCGATGTCCCGTGCCCCGCGACTCCCGGGTTCCCGTATTCCGACTGGATCGAGGACCTCTACGGACGGAACATCACGGCCGGTTGCCAGGCGCCCGGCGACCCGCTCGCCTACTGTCCCGATAGCAACGTCCTGCGGCAGGAGATGGCCGTCTTCCTTCTAAAGGCGTCTCTGGGATCCGGATACACCCCTCCGGCCTGCACCAGCATCTTCTCCGACGTCCCCTGCCCGGCGACGCCTGCCTTCCCCTACTCCGACTTCATCGAGGATCTGCACACCCGAGGAATCACGGCCGGTTGCCAGGCGCCCCTCGACCCGCTGGCGTTCTGTCCGGGAGCCAACGTCCTGAGGCAGGAGATGGCGGTCTTCCTGACCCGGACGTTCGGCCTCGTCCTCTACGGGCCCTAGCCTCGAACCGGTCCCACGTTTTCCACGGCCCCGGGCGACCGGGGCCGTTTCTTTTGGGGTCCGAAACGGGCCTCGTTCTTGCAACAGACCGACAGAATCGGATCGAGGCGCCAAACCAAGGAGGTATCCATGCAGCGGGTTTCCAGGTTTTCAGCAGTTGGTCGCGTATCGGCTGTCTTGACGCTCGCCCTGCTCGCGATCTTTGATTCTCAGGTTGTCCTGGGTACCGCCCTTCGGGCGGTTCGCGCATCCCACGCCGCCAACCCCACCGGCGGTCCGCTTCCGCCGCCCTGGGTGGACGCGGACATCGGTTCTCCGGGGATCGCGGGAAGCGCGAGCTACTCGGCCGGCACCTTCACGGTCAGCGGATCGGGCGCCGACATCGAGTCGACTACGGACCAGTTCCACTACGTGTACCAGCCGATCTCCGGGGATGTCACCGTGATCGCCCGGGTCGTGACGATCCAGAACACGGATCCGTGGGCCAAGGGCGGCGTGATGATCCGGGAGACCCTCGCCGCCGATTCCGTCCATGCCATGACGGTGATCACCCCGGGAAACGGGGTGGCCTTCCAGCGGCGCCTCACCACGGGCGGACTCACCGTCAACACGTCCGGAGCCCTGGTGGCGGCGCCCTACTGGGTCATGATCATCCGGTCCGGCAACTCTCTCTCCGGATACTCATCGGCCAACGGAAGCGGCTGGACCCTGGTCGGCTCGGACACGGTGCCCATGGCGGCCAGCGTCTTCGTCGGCCTTCCGCTGACCAGCCACAACAACGCAACTCTCAACACGGCCACCTTCGATAACGTCTCGGTGACGGCCGGCACCTGCGGGGCCGGAAACATCCTCGTCGACGGGGGCTTCGAGGCGACCGATCCCGTTACCCTGGCGAACCCGAACTGGACGGCGAGCTCGACCCAGTTCGGCACGCCGCTCTGCGGGACGGGCGGCTGCGGCGCTCGAACGGGCACGGCGGCGCCGCGCACGGGAACGTTCTGGGCCTTCTTCGGAGGGACCACGGGCGTGTTACCCGAGACCGCAACACTGTCGCAGGCGGTGACCATTCCGGCCGGGGCGTCGTCGGTGACTCTCAACTTCTACCTCTGGATCAGCACTGTGACGACTCCGTTCACGGACACACTCGAAGTCCAGGTGGACGGCGTGACCCAGCAGACGTACCCGGAGCCCTCGGCCGCGGAGGGAGCCTACACGCTTCGCAGCGTCGACCTGACCGCCTTTGCGGACGGCGCCTCGCACACGATCAACTTCCTGTACACGCAGCCCACCGTCGGAGGGAACGCCAACTTCAACGTCGACGATGCGACCCTGGACGTGGTGTGTTCGTCGCCGTTCGCGCTGTCGCCGGCGTCTCTCGCCGTGGACCCCGTCGTCAACAACAACAGCAACGGAAACGGCGTGCTCGAGATGAACGAAGACGCGATCGTAGACCCGGGGTGGCACAACGACGGCGGCGTGGACTTCACCCTGACGGGGACCGCATCGAACCTGATCGGGCCGGGGCCCGCGGTCTATACGATCCTGGATCCGGCCGCCGACTACGGCCTCATCCCCGCGGGAACTTCCAAGGATTGCCTGACCGGCACCCCCGACTGCTACGTCATCAACATCACCGGACTCCGAACGGCTCAGCCCGTGCACTTCGACGCGACGATCGACGAGAGCGTCGTTCCCTCCGCCGTCGCGAGCCCCAGCCTCGTCGGCAAGACGTGGACCCTGCACGTCGGAAACAGCTTCACGGACGTCAGCGTCGATCCCGTGGCTGACCCGTACTACCCCTACATCGAGAATCTGTTCCACCACCAGATCACGGTCGGCTGCGGCGACGGGACCACCTACTGTCCGCTGGCGGCCAACAAGCGCAGCGAGATGGCCGTGTTCCTCCTCAAGTCCGAGTTCGGCTCCTCGTACACGCCCCCGCCGTGCACGGGCCTATTCTCCGACGTGCCGTGCCCGGCGACCCCCGCGTTTCCGTACTCCGACTACATCGAGGACCTCTCCACGCGCGGAATCACGGCCGGCTGCGCGTCGGACCCCGGACCTCCACCAACCATGCAGTATTGTCCGGACCAGGACGTCACGCGCGCCCAGATGGCCGTGTTCCTGCTGAAGACGTCGCAGGGAGGGAGCTATGTGCCTCCGTCCTGCACGGGGCTCTTCACGGACGTGCCGTGCCCGGCAACGCCGGCGTTTCCCTTCTCCGACTGGATCGAGGACCTTTCGAACCGCGGGATCACCGCCGGGTGCTCGAGCGATCCGGGACCGCCGCCGACCATGAGGTACTGCCCCGACAACCCGGTCACGCGCCAGGAGATGGCGGTCTTCCTGATCAAGACCTTCGGTTACGTGCTGTACGGCCCCTAGAAGGGCGATGAGCGCGATCGCGCCAACACAACGGCCCCGGGCAACCGGGGCCGTTTTATTTTCCGGCCGCCGCGGGGCGCTCGAATTCCGCGTGCTCCTGTCGAAGCCGGCGCGCGAACTGGCGCATCAGCTCCCGCCGGGGCCCGGCGAGGGCCTCCCCTCCCGCCGTCCGCAGTCGGATCGCGGCGGCCTCGTCGATCGCGGCGGCCATCTCCGGAATGTCCATCCGCTCCCGGTACCCGTCAGCCAGGCTCCGCGCGATTCCGTACGCGCCCATCGCATCGAGGCGCATGGCGTCGTGGGCGATCTCCTCTTCCGGCGTGCTCGGGTTCTTCTCGAATCGATCCAGTCCCCGGAACAGCCTCTGGACCGTCCGCGCCGGGATTCCGAGGGAGCCCAGGAAGATCTCCGTCCGGCTGCGGTGCCCCATGCGCGAGATCCACTTTTCCTGGCCGGAGAAGACCGCCAGCAGGAAGAGCAGGTCCGCGTCCAGACCGTCGTGCCCGCGGGAGATCGCCTCCGCTGCCGAAACCATCCGCGCGACGTCGCCGTAGTTAGTCACGCCGTCGAGGCCCGCCGCGAGCGGCTTGACGTAGTCCTCGATGGCCTTCCGATTCGGACCGTCCACGGAGGGATACTAAACGCATGATCATCCGGAAAGATCCGAAGATCCGCTTCCCCAACCCGGACCCGACGCGCGTTCCGCCCGGGCAATTCGTGACAGCCCAGTGGCCGGTGCTGCACGCCGGCGGCATCCCGCAGGTCGACATCGCCACGTGGAAGTTCACCATCGAGGGCGCGGTCGAGAATCCGACCTCGTGGACCTGGGACGAGTTCCAGCGACTTCCGCGGGAGCGCCGCCGCAACGACGTCCACTGCGTGACGCACTGGACCCGCCTCGACAACGAGTGGGAGGGCGTGCCCGTCCGGGAGGTCCTGCGGATCGCGCGGCCGCTTCCCGAGGCGCGGTTCGCCGTCGAGCACGCGATCGGCGGATGGACGACCAATATCCCCCTGGAGGACCTGGATCGCGACGAGAACCTGCTCGCGACCCACCACTCGGGCCAGCCGCTGACTCCGGAGCACGGGGGGCCGATGCGCATCGTGATCCCCCACCTCTACTTCTGGAAGGGCGCGAAGTGGGCGAACGGGCTCGAGCTCCTGCGGGAGGATCGCGCCGGCTTCTGGGAGGAGAACGGGTACCACATGCGCGGCGACCCGTGGCGGGAGCAGCGCTTCCGGGACGACTAGGGAGCGGTCAGGGGTTCTGCCTCGGAGCGTCGGCGGGGTGCCTCTGCCCGCCGCGGGGCGGCCGATCGGAATCCGAGTCGCCGTCCCGGAATCGACGCCTCCGCTCCTGGAGCCTCTGACGGCCCTCCTCACGCAACCGCATGAGCCGTTCGCGCTGCTCGGGCTTCAGCGTCTGCTTCATGTCGAGCTCCATCAGCGAGAGCTCCTTCTGGAGACGCGCACGGGCTTCCTCCCGCTGCTCGATCCGGCCCTCGACCACTTTGCGGTCGACCGGGTCGCCCAGCATGGCCTGCTCGTAGGCGAGCTGCTTCTTCTCCAGGTCGGCGCGCAGATCGATGAGCCGGGGCTTGCTCTGGACGAAGATCCGGTCGAGCTCCGCTTCCTGCTGAGGGGTCAGCTGCAGCTCCTGCGCGATGCGCGGTCGCTTCCACCACTTTCCCTCCGCCAGCCCCTGCGCGAGGGCGCCCGCGGCGAGAAGCGATCCGAGGACGACGGCGGCCATCCGCTTCACAGGCTTCCCTCCCCGATCAGGGCGGCGGACGTGTCGTCCCCCTGGGCGAGAAAAGCCACGTCGCGCAGGAGGCGATCATCCTCGCGATCGACCGCGGACAGGGAAGAATCGACCCCCCCCTCCGCCATGGCCGCCGGCGACGCCGGGACGGCGGATCTGCGGGGAATCGCAAGCGCCACGATCAGGAGCGAAGCCGCGATCCCCAGCGCCCACCGCAGGGGCCGCAGCGCGCGCCCGGGTTTTTCGGCCCGGCGGATCTCCGTCATCGTGGCCTCGGCCGCCGCGTTCCATTCCTCCGCGGATCGGCCGTCGAGCTCCTCGACCTCCTCGTCGGCGAGCGTGCGAACGGAGGCCTTCCACTCCTGGAGCGAGCGAGCGCACCCGTGGCACTCCGAGAGGTGCCGGGGAAGCGCCTCCGGCTGACCGGCGGCGGGAACGGCGAGCCCGAAGAGCTCGGCATCGGTCAGATGGCGTTCGTCGGTTTGGTCCACGGCGGCCCCTAGGCTCTGTAGTCCGCGAGCCGTTCCCGGATCTTGTGCGCGGCCCGGAACAGATGCGACTTGATCGTGCCCGAGTCGAGACCCATCAGATCGGCGATCTCGGGAATCGACATTTCTTCGTAGTGCTTCATCACAAAAATCTCCCTCTGGCGGGGGGACAGCGTCTCGATCGCCGCGCGAAGTCGCTCCCGGATCTCCCGCCCCGCGGCCCGGCGCTCCGGAGAGGGGTCGGGGTGGGTCGCGACGTCCTGGATCCCGTCGGACCCGTCCTCGTCGCGCCCCGGGCCCTGGTGAAAGTAGAGGACAAGCCGGCGCCTCTTCAGGCGATCCTTGCACCAGTTGATGCAGATCCGGGTCAGCCAGGTCTCGAAGGTCGAGCCCTCCCGAAAGTCCGCCAGGTTCTGGTACGCGCGCAGGAAGCTCTCCTGCGACGCGCAGTCGGCTTCGCCCGTGTCCCGCAGGAAGCGGTAGGCGACCCTCGTGATCTTCTTCTGGTATTGCCTCACGAAATACTCGAACAGCTCGGTCTTTCCGCCGCGGATCTCTTGGATGAGACTCGCTTCGTCGACCTGCGGCTCGGGCTGGCGGGAGATCATCGCGAGGGCGGGCATACGCAATAGACGAACCGGCGCCCCCGGGGTTTACTGGGAAAATCGTCCTTGCGTAGTGTCAATCGTCTGACGGGGCGCAACTTCGGGACCCTCCGCGGTTCCCTCTGCAACTCCCGGACCGGCTCGTCACACCAGTCGGGGGCTCGACCGACAAGGGTAACATCGCGCCGTGGCCGCCGAACAGGTGATCCTCATCACCGGATGCTCCTCGGGCATCGGGCGCGCCACGGCGGTGGAGGCGGTGGCCCGCGGGCACCGCGTGTTCGCGTCCGCGCGGAACCCGGTCGATCTGGCCGATCTCGAGGGGTCCGGTCGGCTCTCCGCTCTCCGCCTCGACGTGACCGATCCGGATTCGATCCACGCCGCGGTCGAGGCCGTGCAGGCGCGAGCGGGCCGGATCGACGCGCTCGTCAACAACGCCGGCTACGGCCAGTACGGCGCCGTCGAGGAGATCACGCCGGCGGAGTGGCGGGCGCAGTTCGACGTCAACTTCTTCGGCGCGATCGAGACGACGCGCGCCGTCCTGCCGGTCATGCGCGCCCTGGGCGGAGGCACGATCGTGATGGTCTCCTCGGTCGCGGGAAAGATCTCGATTCCCTTCGCCTCTCCCTACTGCTCCAGCAAGCACGCCCTCGAGGCCGTGGCGGACGCCCTGCGGGTCGAGGTCTCCCGCTTTGGAATCCGGGTGGTGCTGGTCGAGCCGGGCCCGATCGAGACTCGTTTCGGCGAGCGTGTTCGATCGGTCGTCGGGCCGCTCCTGGCGCGGCCCGGGCCGTACCGCGAATCCTACGCGGGCGCGGAACGCGCGATGGACGGGGACTTCCAGAGGGGAAAGCTGCCCGCGAGGTCGGTCGGCTGCGTGATCCTCGACGCGATCGAGAGCCGACGCCCTCGCGCCCGTTATCGAGTCACGGGCCTGGCAAAGGTGCTGATCCCGGTCTCGCGCGTGATGCCGGACGGCTGGATGGACGCTCTCATGCGGAGGTCTCTGAAGACTCCCCCGGGCCGCTAGGGGGACGGAACCGGAGCCGTGCTCTCGTGGCCGTCATCGCGTCGGGCGATCGGGCCTCGCGACCTTGCGCTCCTTCCGGTCCGTCGTGACGATGGAACCGATGAGGGCAACGCCGCCGACCGCGGCCGCGGCGAAGAGCATCATCGCGACCGCCGGGTACCCCAGAATCCGCATTCGCCCCGGAATCTGCATGACGATCGCCGCGCCGACGATCAGCGCCGCGAGGACGACGCCCATGGCGATCCGGTTGGCGATTTTCTGCAGCCCCGAGATGAGCGCGTTCTCGTCGATCGCGTCGACCCTCAGACGGAGCTCGTTGCGCGAGAGAACCTCCAGGAATCGATTCAGCCGGCCGGGCATCTCCTGCGCGAGCTCCTTCGCGTCCAGGAGCGCCGCCGCGAGATGCCCCGGGCTGAACTTCTGGGCCATCCTCCGCCGCAGCAGGTTGGGCGCCTCGCTCCGGATGGACGCGGTCGGGTCGAACGAGGGATCCAGGGTCTTGCCGATCTCGTCCAGGCTCCAGAGCGCCTTTCCGAGCATGGACAGCTCGGGAGGGATTCGTATCCCCGCCTCGCCCGCCGCGCGCGCCACCGCGATCACGGCGCGCCCGATCTGGAGGTCCCCCAGCCGCGACTGGGAGAACTCGCCGACGATCTCCCCGACGCACCGGCGGAACTCGGTCTCGTCGAACCCCTCGCGCCGCTCCCCCATCTCGAGCGTCCGGTCGGCGGCCTCGTCTCCGCGCCCCTCCCCGATCGCGAGCAGCAGGCGGAGCAGTCCGTCCCGCAGGCCCGACGGGATGCGGCCGATCATTCCGAGGTCGAGCAGGGCGAGGCGGCGGTCCTCCGTCAGGAACACGTTCCCCGGATGCGGATCGGCGTGGAAGAACCCGTCGATCACGACCTGGTGCAGGTACGCGCGGAAGAGCTCGTCGGCGAGGGCCGACCCGTCGATGTCGATGCGGGTCAGGGGGTCGAGCTCGGTCACCTTCTGCCCCTCGACGTACTCCATCGTGAGGACCCGGTCCGTCGTGTAGTCGTCGATCGGGAGAGGCACCGAGAGGCGCTCGAAACCCTCGAGGTTCTTGTGGAGCAGCCGGAGGTTCTGGGCCTCGCGCCGATAGTCCAGCTCAGCGGTGAGCGAGCGACCGAACGTATCGGCGGTCTGTTCCAGGCCGTAGCGGGCGCCGAGCTCGGAGTGGCGGTCGAGGAAGGCCGCCAGCTCCCGCAGAGCCTCCAGATCTTCCGCGATCCGCTCGCGGATTCGGGGCGCTGGACCTTCACGGCCACCGGACGGCCGTCGCGCAAGCGTGCCCGGTGGACCTGCCCGAGGGAAGCCGCGGCGAGCGGGACGGGCTCGAACTCCGCGAACGCCTTTCCGATGCGTACGCCGAGCTCCGTCCGGACGATCTCCTCGACCTCGGCGAAGGGGAACGGTTCCACGTCGTCCTGAAGGCGGGAGAGAGCCTCCAGGTAGGGCGTGGGCAGGAGGTCGGCCCGGCTCGAAAGAAGCTGCCCGAGCTTGATGAACGTCGGACCGAGTTTCTCGAGGTCCCGCGCGAGCTCTTCGGGCTTCCCGAGGCCCGGCTCCGCGGTCTCGGTCGGCGCCTCCGAACGGAGGTCGCGGCTCAGGTCCGCCACGAGCTCCCCCCGTCCGTACTTGAGGAAGAGACGGCCTACCTCCGCATAGCGCTTGAGGTGCGACGCTGCGAGTGAGATGGACATGGGTCTTCCGCTCGGCTCTCTCTGCTCGAGACTTTTCAAGAATCGTGCCGCCGGAGCCGGCGACTCGACGGGGCTGTTGGTGGGGCCGGGCGGACTCGAACCGCCGACCTAGAGTTTAGGAAACTCTTGCTCTATCCGCCTGAGCTACGGCCCCGTCGGGCTCGAATGATTTCACGACTTGGAGCGCCTCGCGCGCCGGGCCGGCCGACGGGTCCGCCGTCGCAGCGCGTAGACGGCAGCCGTCGCCGCGACCAGCAGGAGCAGGAAGAGGCCGAAGACGCCGCGAAGCGCCCGATGAATACCGCGGACGCGCCGTGCCTTCGGATGAAGAGACGCGCCCGCGACCACCGCTTTTTGCGGCGGGGACTTAGGAGGCGCCGGCCATAGCGTCTCCCGATCCAGTAGCCCGCCGAGTCTCCGGCGATCGGGCCTAGGATGGCGGCAGCCAGAATTCCCGCGAGCGGGACCGGTTCCCGGGCGGCCATTGCTCCTCCCAGGATGACGACGAGCTCGCCCGGAATCAGGAAGCCCAGGAACAGCGCCGTCTCCCCCGCCGCCAGGAGAAAGACCCCGGCGATCGCCACGAGCGGAGGTATCGAAGCCATCGCGTCCGTGACCGCCTGAACATCGCGTCTACCTTCTTCCGATTCGGGCCCGCCGCCGCAAGTCACTCTGCCGCGCCCCCGCCGACCCGGCGGGCGGCCCTCGATGTTCGCACGAGAACGGGACGTCGGAGGGGTTGTATTCTGAGGCGATGGCGCGGCAAAACGGCGGTCGGGCGGCGCCGGGTTCGACGTCCCGAGTCGTCCTCCGGGCCGCCCTGGCGATCGCCGGACTCGTCGCGATCGGCGCCATCCTGTGGAGGGTCGGGTGGCCCAACGTCCGCGCGAATCTCGCCACGATCGGGCCGTGGTTCCTGGTCCTCGTCGCGCTCAACATGGTCACGCAGGCGGCCTTCGTCGTCGCCCTCCGGAACGTGCTGGAGCCCCGGCCGAGCTGGCGCGCCTTTCCCCGGCTCTACGCGGTCTACATGATGGGCGACGCCATGAACTACGTGGCGCCGGGCGGCGGCGAGGCGGGAAAGGCGCACCTCCTCCGCAGCCTCGTCGGAGGCCAGGCGGCGATGGCCGGGGTCATGCTCCACAAGCAGGCGGACCTCGTCGCGCAGTGCACGTTCGCCGCTGCGGGGCTCGGGGTCGCCCTGTACTTCTTCAACCTGCCCCGCGCCGTCGCCGTCGCCGCCATCCTCGGAACTCTCGCGCTCGTGATGGTCCTTGTCCTCATGACCTGGGCGCTCGCCCGCGGGGTCTTTTCCCCGACCCTGAAGCGCCTCTGCCGCTGGAAGTTTCTCGAGGCGCGCATCGCGCGATTCCAGAGCGGCGCCGCGGAGGTCGACGCGAGGATCGTCCGCTTC
The DNA here is from genome assembly GCA_038224325.1 of Thermoanaerobaculia bacterium. GTDB lineage: Bacteria > Acidobacteriota > Thermoanaerobaculia > UBA5066 > Gp7-AA6 > DAHUXD01. Next base: position 52,161 of record JBBRFL010000006.1, read on the forward strand.
CATTCCGTCCACCGGTGCCGCTTCCTCGCGGTTGCATCGTTCTGTCTGCTCGGGTGGTGCGGGGGCCTCCTGGAAACGTGGATCGTGCTCCGGCTCATCGCTCCGGCCGCCGCCTGGCCGGCCGGTCTCACCATCGAGAGTCTCGCAATGGTCCTCGGCAACGCGGTCCTCTTCGTGCCCGGAAAGCTGGGCGGCGCGGAGGGGATTCGCACGGGGCTCTTCGTGCTCGTCGGCCTTTCGGCGGCCCAGGGCGCGGCCTACTCGCTCGTCCGCCGAACGCGCGAGCTCCTCTGGATCCTCCCCGGCTGGGCGCTTTTCCTCCGCGAGCGCGTGCGAGCCGGCGGCGGATCGGTCCGCGTCGGCCCTCCGCCGGCGATTTCCGGGGGCGCGGCCGACGCCTCCCGGATCGGGAGTCGATGATGCGGGTCGCCATCGACGCGCGCAAGCTCACGGTGGCCGAGAGCGGGATCGGCAACTACACTGTCAATCTCGTCCGGAGCTTTCTGGAGCAGGCCACGGACCTGGAACTGCTGCTGGTCCGCAGCAACGGAAGGGGCAAGAAGCTGTTCGATTCGCCCATGGTCGAGGAGGTGTTCGTCCCGTTCCCGCCGGAGACTCCCCTGACGCCGCTCGCGCTGGGTTACTTCCTCCGCCGGCAGCGATTCGACGTCTTCCACTCACCCTTCGACGTCACGCCCCGGAGGCTGAATCGGCCACTGGTGGTGACGATCCACGACATCAACTGGATCGTCAACCCCGGGTACAACTCCAACCATCCCGTCATCCGCTTCGCGGGAGGCATGTTCTTTCGCTCGGCCCTCACGGCCTCGATGGACGCCGCGAGCCGAATCATCGCGGTCTCGAACGCCACGCGCAGCGCGATCCTTGAATACGCCCCGTGGCACGAGCCCAAGCTCCGCGTGATTCCCAACGGCGTCGACGAGCGGCGCATCTTCCCCCTGTCGAAGGAGGCCGCCTTCCGCACGCTCGCCAACGTCATCAACGGCGCGAACCCGTTCGTCCTGACCGTGGGACAGGGCTCGCCCTACAAGAATCACTTCAACGCGGTACGCGGGTTCCTGCAGGCGTTCCGCGACCGGCCCGAGTACCGGATGATTCTCGTCCGCCGGGCGGCGGGAGTGGACCGGCCGCTCGATGATCTCCTGAAGACGCCCCAGGCCCTGGAGCAGGTGATCCCCCTGCCCTACGTGACCTCGGACATGCTCAACGCGTTGTATAACCGCGCGCGGATGGTCCTGCACCCGTCCTACTACGAGGGCTTCGGCCTGCCGCTGGTCGAGGCGATGGCCGCGGGGGTTCCCATCGTGACCTCGCACCTGAGCTCCATGCCGGAGGTCGTCGGTCCGGCCGCCCTTCTTGTCAGCCCGGCCGACCCCGACGCGATCGCCCGCGCGCTCATCGAGCTCGACCGCGACGAGGCGCTGCGCCAGAGGCTAGTGGCCGCGGGTCACGAGCGGATCGCGCTCTTCAGCAGCGCCGAGTGCGCACGGGCCACGCTCGCGGTGTATCGCGAGGCGGCGCAGGGTTAGGCGAGCGAACCAGCTGATGCGAGCTCACCGTTCCGCTCTCCACCGTCGGGCCTCCCTTCTGATGGCCGCGCTTTTCGCCGGCACGCGCGCGATCTCGCTCGGCCAGGGTGCGCTCTCGCTGGAAGACGCGCTGCGCGAGGCGAGGGCCGCCAACGCGCGACTGCCCATCCCGGCGCTCGACCTCGCCATCGCGCGCCAGAGGAGCTACGAATCCCTCGCGGAGCGGTGGCTCAAGGTCGCCATCGAGGGGGACTTCGTCTACGCGCCGGCCAACGGGTACGACCCCGTGCTGAGCAACCTCGGTGAGGCGAGGCTGCAGGCGGTGATCCGGCAACCCATCTACTCGGGAGGAGCCCTGCGCGCGGCGACCGAACGGGCCGCCGCCAACGTCGAGGCCGCCACCGCGAAGTATCGGATCGCCGAAAAGGACCTCGAGCTCGAGGTCCGCAGCCGCTTCGGCGAGATCCTCGCGGCCGAGGCTGAGGCGGCGGCCCGGCGCGAGGGGATGGAGCGGCTCGCCAGCTACCTGACGTCGCTGGGCAGCCGCAAGGCCGCCGGGCAGGGTCTCGCGGCGGACATCCTCAAGACCGACGTGCGCCGGGCGCTGGAGCAGTCCGCGCTCTCGGACGCCGAGCAGCGCCGCGACCAGGCGCGGATCGCACTCAACGATGCCCTCGGGCGGGAGCCGGGCGGCACACTGCAGCTCGTCGCCCCGTCGGACGATTTTCCGCGCCCGGAGGCGGGATCCACCTGGGAGGGCGCTCCCGAGATCGCCGTGGCGCAGGCCGAGGCGCGATCGGCGCAGGCGGAGCTGTCGCTCGTGCAAGCGGATCGGCGCCCGCATCTCTTCGCCAACGCGGACGCCGGCTTCTGGAGCTCCGACACGACCCACCTCCACGCGGCGTTCTGGGATCGACTCGGGCGCAACGCGGGATACTCCCTCTCCCTCGTCCTGGCGTGGCCCGTGTGGGACGCCGGCTTGACTCGCGCGCGGATCACCTCGGCGCAGCTGGGCGTCGAGCAGACGGGCCGCAAACTCGAGGTCCAACGCCGCGACGCGCGGCTCCAGTGGGAGCAGGCGCGCGCCGCCGTTCGCCACCTCGCCGACCAGATCGGCATCCTGTCCCGGGTCGCGCCCGACGCGCGCGATTCCTACCTCGAGGCCGAGAGCCGCTACCGGGGCGGCGCCGCCACCGCCCTCGAGGTGCTGGACGCCTACACTGCGTCCGTGGACGCCGTGGTTTCGCTCCAAGCCGCCATCGGACGCTACCGCGTCGCCCAGGCGGTGCTCTTGCGCTGGAGCAACCCTTGAGGCGCGCCGCCGCCGCGCTCGTTCTCGCGGCTCTGTTCGCCTGCCGGGGGAAGGGCGCGCAGGGCGCGGCCGCGCCCGCTCCGGAGGCTCCGCCGCCTGCGATCCCGGTCACCGCCGCTCTCGTCGAGCGCGCCACGATCACGGACGTCGTCTCCGGCCCGGGGCACACCGGCGTCATGGCGCAACAGAAGGTGCGCGCGCCGTTTACGGGCACGCTCGTGGAGTTGACGGTGGGCGACGGAGATCGAGTCGCCTCGGGTCAGGCCGTTGGCGCGGTCATCTCGCGCGACTCCGAGGCGTCGCTCGCCGGCGCGCGCGAGATGGCGCGCGAGGCGCGCACCGAGGCGGAGAAGGCCGACGCGGCCCGGGCCGTCGCCCTGGCCGAGCGCAATCGCGTCCGCGCGCCGCTGCGGGCCGCCTCCTCGGGAGTGGTCCTTTCTCACGCGGCCTCCGCCGGCGACCGCGTGGCCGAGGACCAGGAGATCCTGACGATCGCCGACGCGTCCTCCGTCGTCTTCCTCGTCGACCTCGCGCAGAGCGATCTGACTCGCGTGCGTCCCGGGCAACGGGTCGCCATCGAGATCGCCGGCCGCTCCGGAACGACCTCCGGAATCGTCCACGACGTGCTTCCGGCCGCCAACGCCACCGACTTCACGGCCCCGGTGCGCGTCGATCTCTCCGGCCTGCGCGAGATTCCGCCGCTCGGCCTCTTCGGAACCGCCCACATCAGCGTGGGACAGAGGCCGAATGCCCTCGTCGTTCCGGAGGCCGCCGTGATTCGCAACGACGTGACCGGGGTCGCGCGCGTGGCCTCGATCGCGGACGGCAAGGCTCACTGGGTGGACGTGACCACGGGCACGCGAACGCCGGCCGGAATCGAGATTCTCTCCCCCGCCCTGCCGGTCGGCTCTCCCGTGATCGTCGCGGGCCAGGTCGGGCTTCCCGAGGGGGCGCCCGTCACGATCCACCGGTAGCCCTCGGAAGCGCGGGCCGGCGAAGTCCTACCCGACCGTGCGGATCTTGCCGGTGAACTCGCGGGCCGGAGAGCTGGCGGGACGATCGGCGGGAACGCCGAGATAGAACCCCTGGCCGTAGGGAATTCCGAGCCTTCGGCACTCCTCCAGATCCTCCGGCGTCTCGATCCCCTCGGCTACGCACACCGCGTCGATCCGCCGGGACAGGTTCACCAGCATCTCGACGACGTCGCGCTTGATCGAGTCGCTCCTCAGCCCCGTGATCAACGTGTTCGCGACCTTGATGAAGTTGGGCCGCAGCTCGGCGATCGCCTGCAGCGAGGCGTATCCGGACCCCGCGTCGTCGATCGCGATCCGAAAGCTCTGGTCCCGGAGCTGCTGAAGGGCCGCGCGGAACACGGGGATGTCGCGGATCGCCGAGCGCTCGGTGACCTCGAGGACCACCGGGCACTTGAGCGCGAAGAGGGCCGGGATCGCCTCGGCGCCGTGTCGCGAGAGCGCGAGGATCGACTCGGCCTCGACGTTGATGAAGAGGTGCGACCGGTCGCTGAGCGGATAGCGGCTCGCCGAGGAGCCCAGGCAGAGCTGCTCGAGCTCCCAGGTCGCCTCGTTCTCGCCCGCGAACTGGAACAGCAGCTCGGGGCTCTCGAAGGCCGTCTCCGCGGGGCCGCGCGTGAGGGCCTCGTGGCCGAAGACGTCCATCGTCTCCAGGTTGAAGATCGGCTGATAGACGGTCCGGACCCGGCGCTTGCGCAGGATCTCCTTGAACGTCTCCCGGAGCGCCGCCTGCCGCTCCTCTTCCTTGGTCGTGGCCACGGCGATCGCCTGCCGCAGCGCGCGATACACCAGGCGCTCGACCCGCATCTGGGGGCTCGGCCGGAGGAGGGCGTGGCCGACGAAGACGCCGATGCGCTTGTGGATCCGGTTCCCGAACGTCTCGTCGAGCGATCCCCGCAGCGATTCCTCGACCTGGCGGGCCTTGCGCTGCAGGCGGACCATCGCGTCCTCGCCGCTCTCGAGCGACGCGAAGACGTAGAAGTCCGAACCGCCCGCGCGGTTGACCGCGATGAAGTCTTCGGTCGCGAAGACCGTCCCGATCATCCGGCGCAACGTGCGGGCGGTGTGCTGAAGCAGGCCGTCGAAGACCTCCCAGCCGTAGGTCTCCTCGATGTGGCTGTACTGCTCGACGTCGATGTACAGGACCCCCATGTCCCGGTTGTCCAGCAGCCGGTCCCGCAGGGCGTCCACGATGACCGGCACCGTCGGTAGCTCGGTGACGGCGTCGAAGAGCAGGTTCTTGAATCGGACCTCCTCGTTCTCGGTCGTCAAGTACGCGGGCGGAGACTGGCGCTTCTCGTCGAGGAGCCGACGAACCGTGGAGAGGAGCTTCTTCCGGGTGAAGGGCTTGGTGATGTAGTCGTCGGCGCCGACCTGCATGCCGGTGATCAGGTCGCGAATCTCGCTCTTGACGGTCAGCATCGCGATCGGGATCTGACGTGTCTCGGGGGCGCTCTTGAGCGTCGTGCAGACTTCCCAGCCGGAGAGCTCCGGCATCATGACGTCCAGAAGGATCAGGTCGGGCCGGGCCTCCATCGCCTTCTCGACCCCGTCCCTCCCGTTGCGGGCGACGACGGCCGTATATCCGGCGTTGTCGAGGATCGTCTGGACGATCAGGAGAACGTCTTCGTCGTCGTCGACGATGAGGATCTTTTCAGCGGCCATTCTGCCTTTGCTGGTCGGCGGGGAGTGGAAAAATTATAGCACCAGGACCGCGTGCGCCGGACGGCCGTCCAGCCGCGCTCGTCCTCCGAGGGCCTCGAGCTCGATGAAGACGGAGACGCCGACGACCCGCGTTCCGAGCCGTTCGGCCAGCTCCGACGCCGCACGGGCGGTGCCGCCGGTGGCGAGCACGTCGTCCACGACGAGCACGCGCTCCCCCTCGCGGAAGGCGTCGGCGTGCACCTCGAGAGAGTCCTTGCCGTACTCGAGGCCGTAGGACACGCGCTCCGTTCGGCACGGCAGCTTGCCCGGCTTCCGGGCCGGCACGATCCCGACGTGGAGCGCGAGCGCCAGGGCGCTCCCGAAGAGGAACCCGCGCGCCTCGATGCCCAGCACCTTGTCGGGGGGCTCGCGGCGGAAGGGCGCGGCCATGGCGGCCACGGCCGCCGCGAACGCATCGGGCGACGCGAGCAGCGGGGTGACGTCGCGGAAGAGGATCCCGGGAGCCGGAAAATCCGGGACGTCGCGGATGAAGGCGCGGAAGTCCGTCACCCGGTGATCTCGAACGACGAGAATCCCCCGGCCGGGAGCTCCTCCTCGGCCAGCCGTTCCACCCGGGAGCCCTGCGGGCCCTTCCGGAGCCGTTCGAAGAAACGGGTGATCGCCTCCTCCTCGCCCTCGGCGACGGCCTCGACCGCTCCGTTCGGAAGATTGCGCACCCATCCCCGCACGCCGAGCTCGCGAGCCTCGCGCTCCGCGAAGAACCGGAATCCCACTCCCTGCACTCGTCCGGTCACGGTCGCCCGACGCGTCTTCAAGCGGTCGATCCCGCGAAGCGGCCGAGCAGGGGGACGAACGTGACGTCCTCGCCGTCCTCCTGCGCGAAGTCGGTCTTTCGTCTCCGGATCACCCGCAGCCGCTGCCGTCCCGCCGGCCCCACGGGCACCACGAGGCGGCCGCCGACGGCCAACTGGGCGAGGAGCGGCTCGGGCACGGACTCGGTCCCGGCCGTCACGAGGATGCGATCGTAGGGCGCCGCGGCCGGGTAGCCGTAAGTCCCATCGAACGCCTTGACCGAGACGTTGTGGACTCCCATCGCGGCCAGAATCGCGGCCGCCGTCCGGGCGAGCTCGTCGATCCGCTCGAGCGAATAAACGCTGCGGGCAAGGCGCGCAAGGACCGCGGTCTGGTACCCGGAACCCGTGCCGATCTCGAGCACCTTGTGCTCGCTGCCGACGCCGAGCCGCTGGGTCATCACGCCGACGACGTACGGCTGGGAGATGGTCTGGCCGAAACCGATCGGCAGGGAATGGTCCCCGTAGGCGCGCGCGCGCAGCGGCTCCGGAACGAATCGGTGTCGCGGAACTTCGCGCATCGCATCGAGGACCCGCGGATCGTCCACTCCCCGGGGAGCGACGAAGCGTGTGACCATCTCGCGCCGCAGGGTTTCCTCCCGGCCCGGAGCCGGGTCCCGGCGTTGGCGCGGCGGCATCGATCGTCATGATAACAGGGCACGTGAAATGCGATCGGCCCGTCGCGCGTTTTCCGGAGTGCCGGTAAGATGGTCCTTCGCCGGCAATCAGGAGGTCCCGTTGGCGGAAACCCAGGACATCGTCGAGACCGGGCGGGAGAGCCGCCTCGCGGGAGTCTCCCGCGAGGAAGTCCGAAAGTGGTACGCGTTGATGCACCTGGCCCGCGTGCTCGACGACAAGGCCCCCAACTACCTCAAGCAGGGGCTCGGGTGGAGCTACCACGCTCCGTGCGCCGGCCACGACGCGATCCAGCTCGCGCTCGGGATGACGTTTCGGCCCGGACGCGACTACCTGTTTCCCTATTACCGCGACCTGACGACGTGCGTCGCCGCCGGGCTGACGGCCGAGGAGATCCTCCTGAACGGGATGTCCAAGGCGACCGACGTCGCGTCGGGCGGCCGCCACATGTCCAACCACTTCGCCAAGCCGGCCATCGGCATCCAGAACGTCTCCTCCTGCGTCTCGAACCACTCGCAGCACTCGGCGGGCCTCGCGCGCGCCGTCAAGACCTATTGCAAGGATTCGATCGTCTTCTGCTCCGTGGGCGAGTCCGCGACCTCGGAGGGGTACTTCTACGAGGCCGTCAACGGCGCATCGCACGAGAAGCTCCCGGTCGTCTTCGTCGTGCAGGACAACAACTACGGCATCTCCGTTCCCAAGTCCGACCAGACCGCGAACCTCTACGCGTCGGACAACTTCTCCGGTTTCCTGAATCTCAAGATCATCCACTGCGACGGGCTCGATGTCTTCGACTCGTTCCGCGCGATGCGCGAGGCCGTCGCGTTCGTGCGGTCGGGCGCGGGCGCCGCGATCGTCCACGCCACGTGCGTCCGCATTCACTCGCACTCCAACTCCGACCGCCAGGAGCTGTACCGGACCCCCCAGGAGCTCGCCGCGGCCCGGGAGGCGGATCCCCTGCCCCGCTTCCGCAAGCTCGCCATCGACACGGGGCTGCTCTCGGAGAGCGACGTGCTCTCGATCGAGGCGCAGAACGTCCAGGCGTACGAGGAGGCCGCGGACCGGGCCAGGGCCGCCCCGGAGCCCTCCGCGTCCACGATCTACGACTTCGTCACGGCGGATCCCTGGGTGCCGGATCGCTGGCCCGAGGGGATTCCCGACGGGTCGGGCGACGAGATGACCTTCGTCCAGGCCCTGAATGCGACGCTCAAGGACGAGTTCCGCCACAACCCCGACACCTACATCTGGGGACAGGACGTCGCCTACCGCGACAAGGGCGGCGTGTTCAACGTGACCAAGGGAATGCAGCAGGAGTTCGGGGTCGCGCGCGTATTCAACGCGCCGATCGCCGAGGACTACATCATGGGCACCGCCAACGGCTTCTCCCGCCTGTCGGACAAGATCCGGATCGTCGTCGAGGGCGCCGAGTTCGCCGACTACTTCTGGCCGGCCGCGGAGCAGATGGTCGAGATGTCCCAGGAGTACTGGCGGACCAACGGCCAGTTCGTGCCGAACGTGACCGTGCGCCTGGCCTCGGGCGGCTACATCGGAGGCGGCCTCTACCACTCCCAGAACATCGAGGCGTGGCTCGCGACACTGCCCGGCCTGCGGATCGTCGTGCCCGCATTCGCGGACGACGCGGCCGGGCTTTTGCGCACAGCGGTCCGCTCGCGCGGGGTGACTCTCTATCTCGAGCCCAAGTTTCTCTACAACAACCCGATGGCGCGCGCCAAGGTGCCCGCCGGGTTCGCGGTGCCCTTCGGCAAGGCGCGTCTGCGGCGCGAGGGATCGGACCTCACGATCGTCGCCTACGGGACGCCCGTTCACTTCGCCCTCGAGGCCGCCCACGCGCTGGAGAAGGAGGGCCGGAGCGTCGAGGTTCTGGATCTGCGCTGCCTCCTGCCGCTCGACCACGAGGCGATCCTGCGGTCGGTCCGGAAGACCAACCGCGTCCTCGTGGCGCACGAGGACAAGGTCCACGGGGGCTTCGGAGGAGAGATCGCCTCGCGGATCCAGGAACAGGCGTTCGAGTTTCTCGACGCGCCCGTCGGCCGCGTCGGCTCGGAGTTCACTCCCGTGGGTTTCTCGCGAGTCCTCGAGCGCGCGATCCTGCCCTCGAGCGACAAGGTGCTCGCGGCGGCCCGCTGCGTGCTGGAGTACTAGGAGCCGTTCAGCGGCGACGCAGCTCTTCGCGCTGCGACGCCAGGATCTGCCCCGCCAGCAGCAGCAGCCCGACGTCCCGCGCGATCGCGAGCTTCATCTCGAAGAGCCGTTCTGCCGCCGTCTTCGGAACCGCCGGCCCGCCGAAGCAGCCGCAGTCCACGGGCTTTCCCCTCGCGAGGTTGGTCGAGAGCGCGCCGATGAACATCACCAGGAGGAAGGCGAGGATCCGGGCCGTCGTTTGAGTCGCGATTCCGAGGAACATGGCGACGCCGGCGACGATCTCGAGCCAGGGGAGCACGAGCGCCATGGGGTTGATCAGGGCCGCGGGCAGGAGCGCGTAGTTGTGGATCTCGTGGGCGAACCCCGGCGGATCGGTCACCTTGGCGATGCCCGCGACGACGAAGAACGCCGCCAGCACGAACTGCGCGCGGACGGTCAGCCACGGCGAGAGGAGCCGGCGTCTCACGGCTTCGCCCCGGTGGCGACCGGGAGGGCGCGCTTCTGCCAGTCGGGGAACCCGTCCCGATAGACGAGCACGTTGTCGAAGCCGACCTTGTAGAGCTTCTCGGCGAGCGTGTGCGAGTCCTCGCACTCTCCCCCGCTGCAGTACACGACGACGGGTGCGCGCTGGTCCAGTCCCTCGCCGAAGAACGCCCGGACCTTGTCGTCGATGTCACTCTCCCAGACCGAGAACGGCCGCGCGCCGGGGATGTGACCCTGCGCGTACACGCTCGTGCGTCGGGCGTCGAGCACCGGCACGTCCTTGCGCGCGAAGAGCGCGGCGACCTGATCCCCCGAGATCTCGAGCCAGGCCTTGTCGGCGTGCGGTGGGAACGCGTCGTTCCCGGCGACGGGCGCGGCGGAGGACGGAGGGGAAACGGGCGGGCTCGCTGTCCGGGAGCTCGGGGCTGCCTCCGCGTACGATCCCAACCAACGGAGCCTCCGGCCCGGTCCCGCGAGCGCATTCGAGAAGGCGGCCAGCGCCGCCGCCAGAAGGAGACAGAGCGCCGCCTCGCCCCCGAATCGGGATCTCACGGCGCGCTCTCCACGCCATCCAGGCTCCGCGCGATCCCGTTCAGAAGCTCGATCGACCGGTAATCCGTCAGGTCGAGGTGGAGCGGCGTCATCGAGATGCAGTTCTCCTCGACGGCCGCGAGGTCGGTCCCGTGTTCGAGCTCGCCCTGGGGCGGCGTCGAGCCGATCCAGTAGTAAGGGCGGCCGCGGGGGTCCTGCTTCTCGATGACGGCCTCGCCGTAACGGCGGCGGCCCTGCCGGCCGACCCGCACGCCCCTGGGCTCACCCGCCGGGACGTTGACGTTGACCAGCGTCCCCGCGGGGAGCGGCTGCTCGAGCAGGTGCCGGGCCAGGCGGACCGCGAACGCCGCCGCCGCGTCGAAAGTGAAGCCGGTCTCGATCTCCTGCGAGATCGCGACCGAGGAGATCCCGATCAGGGTTCCCTCGAACGCCGCGGACACGGTGCCGGAATACGTGACGTCATCGCCGAGATTCAGACCGAGGTTGATCCCCGAGAACAGCAGCTTCGGGCGCTCGTCCTTGAGCAGGTGCAGGACTCCCCAGTTCACGCAGTCCGTGGGCGTTCCGTCGACGGACCAGCGCTGCGGCCCCACGACCTTTGCCCGCAGCGGGTGCTGGAGCGTCAGGGAATGACCCGCCGCGCTGCGCTCCTGGTCCGGCGCGACCGTGTGGACGTCGCCGACCGCGGAGAGCGCGGCCGCCAGCCGCTCGATCCCCTCCGAGAAGACGCCGTCGTCGTTGGTGACCAGGATCCGGGGCTGCGTCATGCCGCCGGCGTGCTCGCGGGCGGCATGACGAACATCAGGACGATGTAGGCGAGGATCCCGGGAAACGCCACGGAGACGATCGAGACCAGGACGTAAGCGACGCGCACCAAAGTGGGATCCAGGTCGAAGTACTCGGCGATCCCCCCGCAGACGCCGGCGATCATCTTGTGGCGGCTCGAGCGGGTCAGTCGGCGCACGGGCGCGGCTTCGTTCAACGCGGCCCCCCTTCGTAGACGACGCTGTTCCTCTCGGTCTCATGAAGCGTCACCCGGGCGAGCCGGGCCGGAGCCAGGCGCTGCTCGAGCTGGCCCCAGATGCCGATGGCGATGTTCTCGGCCGTCGGGTTGACGCCGGCAAGGAAGTCCACGTCGAAGTTGAGGTGCTTTCGGTCCAGTTGGTGGAGGACGACCTCCTGGACCGTGTGCTTCAGGCGCCCGAAGTCCAGGACATATCCGGTGTCCGGATCGATCGGCCCCTCGACGGCCACTTCGAGGCCGTAGGTATGCCCGTGACCGTTGGGATTGTTGCACTTGTCGAAGACGCGGCGGTTGGTGGCCTCGTCCCAATCCGCGCGATGCAACCGGTGCGCGGCGGCGAAGTGGAACGACGAGACCAGCCGGACCCGCATGCGCCGATTCTAGCGCCCGTTTGACACGCCCGCCCGCAGCTGTTCAAATGCGCCGACAAGTCGGGACGTGGCGCAGTCTGGTAGCGTACCTGAATGGGGTTCAGGGGGTCCCGGGTTCGAATCCCGGCGTCCCGACCAAACGAAACCCTGCAAATCCCGATCCACCCAGAGCGATGTCGCGTGGTTCTCGCGAGTTTGCGATGACTCGCCGCGCTCTCATTTTTCGTCACGGTGGTGATTGTGAGGATTCGTGTGGGTCCGCATTCGGACCCAAATTCGCACCCGTGGTTGCGGGAAGGGATGCACGGCGCCAGCGCATCGGAGGACTTGGGTAGCGGCAAGGCCAGACGTGGCTAGGGGTTGGAGGCAGGCGGCAGGCGTCAATCGGGAGGTCTGCCGAATCAAAGGACTTCATGTCCGTCGGACATAACGCTAACGTCGAGCACGTGAGGAGCGAGACGTCTTGAGTGAGGGTCGGGCCAAGGGCCGCGTCTACCAGAACAGAGGTCGCAAGACCTGGATGCTCGCCTACTGCGGCCCCAGGCAGGACGGGAGCTGGGGCGAGATCCGCGAGTCCTCTAAGACCCGAACCGAGGCCAAGGCGAGAACCCGGCTCGAACGGCGGCTGCGCGAGGTCGCAAACCATCGCGACGGAATCAACGACTTCGAAGCCCCCTCGCAACGGCGGGTCTACGTAACCGAGCTTCTCCTGGACCTGCTCGAGGAGTACCACCGCAGAGAGATCAAGGGTTACGACAAGGTCCGGTACCGCATCCGCAAGGGCTCCCCTCTCGAGGCCGCCTTAGGCTCCAAGCGAGTCGATCGGCTCACAACCGACCAGGTCGTCGCGTATACCGAAGACCGGAGAAAGGCTGGCCGGAGCAATGCCACGGTCAACCGGGACGTCGAGCTGCTCGGCGCCGCACTTCGGCTCGCTCAAGACCGAAACAAGATCACCCGGGCGCCGAAGATGCCTGCCAAGCTCTCCGAGAAGGACAACGTCCGAAAGGGCTTCTTCGAGAAAGCCGAGCTCGACGCTCTCCTGACCCACTTGCCCAAACCCATCGACGAGATGGCTCGATTCGGGTTCGCGACGGGTTGGCGCTTCGGCGAACTGCGATTCCTCTCCTGGGACGCCGTCTCAAAGCAGGAGATCCGCCTCGGGACCACGAAGAACGGCGAGCCGCGATCCCTTCCCCTCGATTCTGAGCTGCAACAGCTAGTCGACCGGCTAAGGAAGGCCCGCGAGTACGACACGCCCTCCGGTGCTGGTCTCTCCGGATACGTCTTCCACCGCCACGGCAAGCCTCTGAGCAAGAACACCTTCGGCAAGCAGTGGCGCAGAGCCTGCATCAACGCCAGACTCGGGCGCCGGGTCAAAAATGAGAAAAACGTTCTCGCCTACATCGGTAAGCACTTCCACGACTTCCGTCGCACCGCCGCCAGAAACATGATCCGGGCCGGTGTCCCCCAGTCAATCGCCATGCGAGTCACTGGACACGCAACCGACGCCATGTTCGTTAGGTACGACATCACGGATGACCGCGACAAGTTCGCCGCTCTGGAGGCGGCCAGGAAGTTCGCGGATCTTCAGTCTGGTGCGACGACCAACCTCGTCAGCATGCGTTAATCGAAATGAGTCCCATAAGCCTCTCTCTCCACATGCAGCTGACGCCGGCCGGACACGAGCGCGCCCGGCTCGCCGCCGAGCTTGGGTTCGAAGCCCTGGGGAGCCATCTCTCCATTCGCCAGCCCTCCGTGGAGCAGGGCAGCAAATCGCGCACCTACTTGATCGGCCCGGTCAGAAAGGGCGGCCGACACGTCCAGCTGGGCTGGTTTGGGTTCCGGAAGCACGCAATAGTCGCTCGCCGACCCCGCCCCGCAATCTCCTTACACTCTACCGCCCCGGCACCCCGCCTCTCGGCGTCCACTTCCTCGCCGGCGCTTCCAACGGTTGGCCGGGGTGCTGGTGCTTTTGTTGAAGGCAAATGCGAGGCGACTTTCTGAGAGTCTTTCTCGGAGCGTGCTGCCAGATGCTCCCGAGAAGCGGGCACAGAGCACCGCTTCGCGCTGAATGACGCGTGTTTTCAGCGACGTCCCGGTCAGAGCCGGTATCGATTGGAAGCGTGTGGGAGTCGAATCCACATTCAACCGCGCGAAACGAAGCGATTCTTCACCGGGGGTCGGAGCCCCTCCCAACCGTGCCACTGAAACTCCTGGCGGTTCCCCAAAGTCGAGCCTGCGGTGACGTGACGCTGAAGCTGCCGAAGTGCCGTAGCCGCTTAGCTTTGGATCGATTTCCAAAGTCGACCCGACCCCGAGGCTGGCTAATAGATTTGGCACGAATGAGCGTGCCGTGGTACGAATCGAGACCTCGGGCGCGGCGTCTAGTGGTTGAACCGAGTGCGAGGCTCGCCTGAGCAGCCGGCTAGCTCCCGGGCCGACGGAGGCTTCATGAAGGCGATCCCAGACGAACCGGAGCGGCACCCGGCTCTCGCCAGCGCGCTCGAGCGGAACATCCGAAGCGTCTTCGCGCAACGCGAGCGCGTCGCGGCCCGCCGCTCGACCCAGGACCGGCTCTCGGACTCGATCACCGAGTTTTCCGGCCAGATGAAATTCGTTTACCTCCACGTTGTCTGGTTCGCGGGGTGGATCGTGTGGAATCTCGGCTCCTTCGGCGCGAAGCCCTTCGACCCCTTTCCCTTCGGTCTGCTGACCCTGATCGTTTCGCTCGAGGCCATCTTTCTCTCGACGTTCGTTCTCATCAGCCAGAATCGGATGGGCGAGGATTCCGATCGGCGAGCCAACCTCCATTTGCAGATCGGGCTGTTGACCGAGCACGAGTTGACGCGCGCGCTGAAGATGTTGGACCAGATCCAGGAAAAGGTCGGGTGCGCCAGAGAGCTCGATACGGATTTGAACGAGCTTGAAGCCGAGGTTCGCCCCGAAGACGTCCTTCAGGAGATCGAGAGGATGCAACACCGAGTCGAGGCTCGCTGAGCCGCGATCCCCCGCCTCTGAGCCTCCCAACCGTGCCAATGAAAACTCCTAGCAGTTCCGAAGTCGGGTGGGCCGTGACGGAAGATGAGAATCTGCCGTACCCTTCAGGGGTTGCGCCAATTCTTTCCTCCTGAAGATCGCGAGGCGGAGCCGGCACCTTTGGCACGAATGGGCGTGCTACGACGGTCACGTCGCCGACGACCTGCGTCGACCCTTACAGAGACTTTTCAGTGGCACGGTTGGGAGGCCTGGAGTCCGGGTGCCGTGCCACTAAGGCTTTTCGGTGGCACGGTTCGGAGGCTCACCGCTGACGCTAACCCAAAGGAGCACCGAGCCACGCGCTAAGCCCCAGCCGAGCCCCAGCCAACCGAGACTCATGACGAAGGCCCGCCTAACGGCTTGCGGCTCAGCGGCGCGCCTAAGCGCGTCCGCTGTAGCCGCGGGTTAGGCGACGGCGGCTTCATAGC
This sequence comes from Thermoanaerobaculia bacterium, assembly GCA_038224325.1. Classification (GTDB taxonomy): domain Bacteria; phylum Acidobacteriota; class Thermoanaerobaculia; order UBA5066; family Gp7-AA6; genus DAHUXD01. The sequence goes on from JBBRFL010000006.1 coordinate 67,266, forward strand.
CTTGTTGGGCCCAACTCTTTCGGATAATCACTTCGCCTTGTAGCCAGCCGTTACCTCGTTCTTGTGCGCTGCGAAGGCGGCGAGGACTTCTCCCTTCTCGCGCGGGGGCACCTTGAAGAAGTCAAGGGTGCGCCCAAGCTCAGCCGCAACCTCGTCGAACTCTGCTGGCGAGATATGGAGGTCACGATGCGCCTCCTCAAGACCGAAGTCACTCTTACCCGGCTTTGTCGGCGAGAACTTGAAAGGCCCGCCCGTGACCGCGCATACCCACAGGGTTCGCATGAACTTGAGGCCCGGCAACCGGCCCAAGTTCTTCGTGTGCCATTCCCGGAGCGCTGGGTTTTTCGAAGTCTTCCCCACGATCGGGTTCTGCACAACTGCGTCGCTAAAGTGGTCAACCACCGCTGCGATGGTGAAGACTCCGCCCAGCCGTTCGTAGAGACTCTCCTCGGCGCCCTGCATCGGAAGGTTTTCTGTGGGCGTGCCGGACGCGAACACTGGCTGCGCAAGGAAGACTGCAATGCCTAACAAGATAGAGCCGACTACGGACTTCATGACGACCTCCTTCATTCACGCGGGAACACTTACCGGGCGGCTCCCATTGGCCCAAACACCAGCGCCTTCCGTCGCCTAACGGCCTGCGCGTCAGCGGCGAGCACAAGCGAGTCCTCTGCAAGCGCGGTTTAGGCGCGTCAGTCCTGCAGGCCGGCCGCGTCGAGGGAGCCGCGGACCGGATCGGCCGGATCTCACGGACGGAGATGCGGGGGCGGAAGCGAGCCGCGAAATCGTATGCCTGGCGTGCACCGAATGGGCTCTCGCCTTTCCCGAGCGAGAAGTGAAACTAGTAGGGCCACGGGGTTTCTATTTTTCATTGCGAGTCTCCTTTCCTCATGAACGGGTGTGAGACTTCATGCGCGGATCTGCGCTCCTGCTCAACCGGCAAGCCAAATACCGAACCACCATCGACCTAGACTGGGCGGCACCCGCTCGCCGCTAAAGCTCTCCTCATCTCTACAGAGTCGATACACGCATTTGGGTGACGACTTTTTCGTGGATTTCGAGAAAAGGCGCCACCAAGCGTCGTCGAACGCACTCTGGTAGGTTGGAGGCGCAGAAGGAGGAGACTTTGGAAATGCGGCGGAAAAAGCCTATTCAGGCTCAAGTCGGAGAGGCTCTCACAGACAGCCAGTTGGTCTGCCGAGTCCTGGCTGGGGAGACCCCGCTCTTTGAAATCTTAGTACACCGGCACAGCCAGCGGGTCTACCGGGCTGCGCGCGCAATCGTGAGAGATGACGAGGAGGCGGCGGACATTGTCCAAGAGACCTATCTCCGAGCGTACCGGAGCCTTGGTCAATTTGCCGAGCGCGCAAAGTTCTTGACCTGGCTGACCAAGATCGCGGTCTACGAAGCCCGCGCTCGTGCTCGCAAGAGCAGGGCTCGTGGCATCAATCTGGAGGACACCGCAACAGATAAGCCGACCCCCGAACTCGACCCGGAGAAACGAGTAATGGTTGCTGAGATGAGAACGATGTTGGAGGCAGCAATAGACGGCCTTCCGGACCTCTATCGCGCTGTTTTCGTGTTGAGACAGGTCGAAGGAATGGGCACTGCCGAAACCGCCGAATGCCTGAATCTGTCCGAGGATGCAGTCAAGACTCGGCTACGACGTGCCCGGGCGTTGCTGCGCAAAAAGCTCTACAGCTCGATGGGACGGATGGGTCCTGAGGCGTTTACATTCGGCGGACAGAGGTGTAGGCGCATGTGGACGGAAAGGATCCTTCCAGCCCTACGGTCGGTCCCCTCCGCCCGACCCTCCCAACCGTGCCACTGAAACTCCTGGCAGTACCCTTGCCTCCGAACCGTGCCACTGAAAAACCTTGGTGGCACGGCACCCGCGTGGAGAGGAGGTAGTCCGCAAACCGCCGAGTCTGCCCTATCTGGCGGGGTTTGCACCGATCCAAACCCCGATCTAGCTGAATTGGAAAGAGTCCGCCTTTGGCACAGTTGACCGTGCCGTGGCACGATCTGTTATCCGCGTCAGGGGTTTGAGCCGATTCTTGCCTTGGGAAGTCGCGGGGCAATCTGGCACATTTGGCATGAACAGGCATGCCGTGGCACGCTTTATCCCAGCAATTCGATAATCGGTCAAAAAGCTCTACGAGTTCTTGGTTCTGACAAGAAACGCTTCGTGGAGGGGAGGTCGATATGGCCAAACAAGTAGAGATCAGGTGGCTGGAGAAGCCCGATGATAACGACTACTCCGCAGCTGAGTCGTATCTCCGTCTCCTCTATGACGAACCCTCCGCCGCGTCTTACGTCAAACGCCTAAGGCAGCTCGCGATTGTCGAATTCAAGGCCAAGGATCTTTTGAGAGCTTCGGGTCTGCCTCTTCTCGGCGTCAGCGATTCGCACGTAAGAAAGGATCGTGACAAGATTCGAGCGCGCAAGAGACTCGGCCCGCTCTTGCTCGTCAGAGCCGTTGATCACGGCAAGGTCAACATTGCGGACGGCTATCATCGACTCTGCGCCGTCTGTTCCTTGGACGCGGACGCACTCATTCCTTGCAAGATCGTTTGATCCCCGACCAGAGCAAAAGCCACCTGCACGACCTCTCCGTTCCAGCACTTGATGTTGAAGCCGTCGGAGCACCAGCGCTGGTTGGAGTCGGGCATCACGATCTTGCCGGTATGAGCGCGGTTTATCCTGCGCCGCAGCTTGCCGGGCAGGGTGAGCTCCATCATCCGCATGACCCGCCGAATCCGCTTGCGGTTATAGGGCTTCTCGCCCCGTTCCCGCCGATCCCGGTTGACCATCGCCCAATACCGCCCGCGCTGATGGAGCGGAGGGAGTGTCGCTCAGGCGGACGTTCACTTCAGGCTCCGGAAGTTCTATGCTCTGCGGGGCGAGACACGGGCATTCCTCTTGCCTCGACACTCTGAAAGGGAGGCCGAAGATGAAGGCTTTTTCTGGCGCTATTCTCTTGAGCGTCGCGGTCAGCGTGGGTGGTTGCGCTCACCAGCTTCCTCCTCCGCCCCCATCGTCGGAGGGAGCAGACATCAGTAAATCGCGGCAGAAGGCCTTTGACGAGGCTGCCGACGCGCTCCACCACCTGATCCACACCCCGAAGGCGGACATCGCGGCCGTTTCTCAGGACGACGTCACTTGGGAGGATTCATGCCTCAGCTGCGCCAAAACCGCTGAAAGGTGCACGCACGTGCTGACGCCCGGGTACCGAATCACGCTGCGAGTCCGAGACGCGACCTACGAGTACCATACCGATCGCAGCGGGCACGACGTTCGGCTCTGCGGGCAATCCGGGACCACGCAGTAGGGCACACCCGGGCCTCGCGCAGCCTCCCGCTGTCCCGCGCGAGAGGCGAGGTTGCGGGCGTGGCTCCGGGCCAACGACCTACTTCGCACCCATCGTCGCACCCGTGCCCGAATTCCTAAGAAAAGTGCGGTTATACCCCGGATTCGAATCCCGGCGTCCCGACCAAACCGGCCTTCGATCCTCACCCACCGGGATCGGGGTCGCGCTCTCGGTCCCTTTCGGTACCGCGGCTCGGTGCCGGATTGCAGGTATCATTCGATCCTTACGGGTCCCGACCCGCATTCGCTGACTCAGCTTTCGTGAGGTTCGGATGGCCAAGTCGACTCCGCGTCATCGTCGGTCCGCGGCTCCGCCGAGCCCGGCACGGACGGTTTCGGGGGCGACGCGATCCACGCTTCGCAAGGCCCCCACGGGGATTCCGGGCCTGGACGAGATCACCGGCGGCGGCTTTCCGCAGGGCCGCCCGACGCTGGTCTGCGGCAGCGCGGGGTGCGGCAAGACCCTTCTTGCGATGGAGTTCCTCGTCCACGGGGCGACCGATCGCGGGGAGCCGGGTGTTTTCATCGCGTTCGAGGAGACGCCCGAGGACCTGGCCGAGAACGTCCGATCCCTGGGATTCGATCTCAACGCCCTCGTGCGGAAGAAGATGCTGTGCGTGGACTATATCCGCCTCGATGCGAACGAGGTGGAGGAGAGCGGCGAGTTCGATCTCGAGGGCTTGTTCATCCGTCTCGGGTACGCGATCGACTCAATCGGCGCCAAGCGAGTGGTCCTCGACACGATCGAGGTGCTGTTCGGCGGGCTGAGCAATCAGCGCATTCTTCGGTCAGAGCTCCGACGCCTCTTTCGGTGGCTCAAAGATCGCGGCGTGACCGCGGTGATCACGGGCGAGCGCGGCGGGGGGACGCTCACCCGCCAGGGGCTGGAGGAATACGTTTCGGACTGCGTCATCCTGCTCGACCACCGGGTCAACGATCAGGTCTCGACCCGGCGCCTGCGCATCGTCAAGTACCGGGGAACCACGCACGGCACCAACGAGTATCCCTTCATGATCGACGAGAGGGGAATCTCGGTCCTGCCGATCACGTCCCTGAGCCTCAATCAGAAGGTCAGCCACGAGCGCGTCTCCAGCGGTGTCGCCGCCCTCGATGCGATGCTGGGAGGCCAGGGGTATTTTCGGGGAAGCAACGTGCTCGTCTCCGGCAGCGCGGGAACGGGGAAAACCAGCCTCGCGGCGCACTTCGCCGATGCCGCCTGCCGCCGCCGTGAGCGGTGCCTCTATTTCGCGTTTGAGGAGTCGCATGGTCAGTTCGCGCGCAACATGCGTTCGATCGGGATCGACATAGAGACCTGGACCCGGAAGGGACTGCTCCGATTCCATTCCTCCCGTCCCACGCAGTTCGGCCTGGAGATGCACCTGGCGACCATGCACAAGGAGATCGAAGCGTTTGAGCCGGAGGTCGTGGTCATCGATCCGATCAGCAACCTTGCTAGCGCAGGGACGCTCTCGGACTCTCAGGCCCTCCTGATCCGGCTCCTGGATTTCCTGAAGCTCCGGCAGATCACGACCCTCATGACGAACCTGTCCTCTTCGGGCCGGGCGTCGGAGGAGACGGAGATCGGGATCTCCTCGATCGTGGACAGCTGGCTTCTGCTCCGGGACATCGAGCTCAACGGCGAACGCAACCGGGGCATCTACGTCCTCAAGGCGCGCGGGACCGCACACTCCAATCAGATCCGGGAGTTCGTCCTGACGAGCCGCGGGATCGAGCTCAAGCCCGTCTACGTGGGTCCCGAGGGGGTCCTGACGGGCTCGGCCCGGGTCGCCCAGGAGGCCCGCGAGAACGCCCAGGCCCTCGCCCGCCGGCAGGAAATGGAGCATAGACGCCGAGAGCTGAGCCGGAGGCGCGCCGCCGTCGACTCCCAGATCGCGGCCCTCCGGTCCCAGCTCGAAGAGGAGGAACGAGAGATCGAGGTGGGCATCCGCTCGCACGAGGCGTCGGAGCGGCGTGTGTCCGATGATCGCACGGCGATGGCGCGCAGCCGCGGCGCCGAGCCTCGAGCGGCCCAGCGCCAATCCGCTTCGCGAAGGACCGGTCGATGACCACCCCGAAGCGCAAGAACCCGGCGGCGACACCGAAGGAGCCCGGCCAGTGGGATCTCACGCTCTACATCGCCGGCCAGACACCGAAATCCGTCACCGCGCTCGCGAACCTTCGCCGCATTTGCACGGATCATCTCGACGGTCGGTATCGGATCCGAGTCGTGGATTTGCTCAAGGACCCGAAGCTCGCCCGGACGCATCAGATCGTCGCGATCCCGACGCTGATTCGCGGCATCCCGCAGCCGCTCCGCCGGATCATCGGCGATCTGTCGAGCACCGAGCGCGTCCTGGTTGGCCTCGACGTCAAACGGCACGATGCCTGATTCTCAGAGGACGCGCGGCGGCCGCGGCTTGGGCCACGCTCGGGGAGGAACGATGAGTGTGACTGCGAAAAACGATTTCGGTCAGCTCGCAGACATCCGGAAGCGCCTCGACGAGGCGGAGGAGACGATCCGCGCGATTCGCGACGGCGAGGTCGACGCGTTCGTCATGAAGACCGCCGGCGAGGACACCGTCTTCGCCCTCGAGGTCGCCGCCGATCCGTACCGGACGCTCGTCGAGAGAATGCAGCAGGGCGCCGCGACGCTCGGCACGGACCAGGCGATCTTCTTCTGCAATCGACGATTCTCCGACATGCTCCGGACGTCCCCGGAAGAGCTCTTCGGACAGCCCTTCCGCGCGTTCCTGGACGGCTCCGACCTTACCCTCTGGGACGCACTGACGCGGGAGGCCGCGGAGAAAGGCGCCAGCTACGGCGAGATCGTCCTGACCTCTGCGACGGCCGCGCGTGTGCCGGTCCACGTCGCACTCGCTCCCTTCGGAAAGGGCAACGTCGGCCTTTCCGTGATGGTCACCGATCTCACCGATCGCAAGCGCCATGAGGCCGTGCTCGCCGCCGAGACCCTGTCGAAGTCGATCCTCGAGCAGGCGGCCGACGCGATCATCGTCTGCGACGAGTCGGGAACGATCATCCGAACGTCGCAGGTGGCGCAGGAATTGTGCGGTCGCAACGCGATGCTGCTCTCGTTCGACGCCGTGTTCGACCTGATGACCTCGCCTCAGGCCCGAGCCGCGGATGCTTCGGCCCGAGTCTCCCTTCGCGAGGTCCTCTCCGGGACGACGATCCGCGGGCTGGAGGTCGAGCTGCGGCGGGAGGACGGCAGTACGGCGGATCTGCTGATGAGCGCGGCCCCCCTGAAACAGGACGCCGCTACGATCGGCTGCGTCGTCACCTTGACCGACATCACGGATCAGAAGGCGGCGGAAAAGGTGCTCCGGGAATCCGACCGCCGGAAGGACGAGTTCCTCGCGATGCTCGGCCACGAGATGCGCAATGCGCTCGGGCCCGTGCGCAACGCCTGTCAGATCTTGAAACGCCAAGACGCCACGACGGAATACCTGGAAACCGCTCAGGCAATGTTGGACCGCCAGGTCACGCACATGACCCGCCTCATCGAGGATCTCCTGGACGTCTCCCGGATCGCCCAGGGAAAGATCCTGCTCCGGAAGGAGCTCTTCGACCTCAGCGCCCTCGTTCGAACGACGGTGGCGGATTGCCGTCCGGGGCTCGAGGCGGGAGACCTATCGGTCGAGGTGGACGTTCCGGAGCATCCGATCTGGATTCCGGGGGACCCCGTTCGCGTGGCCCAGGTGCTGGGAAACGTCGTGCAGAACGCGGGCAAGTTCACCGACCCCGGGGGACGCGTCTCGATACGGCTCGAGCGGGCGGTGGGCACGGCCACGTTGCAGGTGAGGGACACCGGCATCGGGATGAGCCTGGACACCGTTTCGCGCGTCTTCGACTTCTACAGCCAGTCTGAAGGCAGCCGCGATCGTAGCCGCGGAGGTCTGGGGCTCGGAATGGCGCTCGCCCGCGGCCTCGTCGAACTCCACGGCGGACGGATTCGGGCGGAGAGCGGCGGACCCGGTCAGGGCTCGACGTTCACGATCGTGCTTCCTCTCGGCGGGAGCCCGGCCGCGGTGGGATCGCCCGACACCACGACCGGAGCGAGCCGGGGACCGCTGCGGATCCTCATCATCGAGGACAACGCCGACATGGCAGAGAGCCTCAGCATCCTTCTCGGCCTCGAGGGGCATCGGGTCGAGCGCGCGCAAACCGGGTCGGCGGGCCTCGAGCTGGCGCGCTCCATGCGACCGGACGTCGTCCTCTGCGACCTCGGTCTGCCAGGCGGAATGGACGGGTGGGCCGTCGCGGCGCGGCTTCGGGAGGAGCCGGGCGCTTCCGGCGCGTTTCTCATCGCCCTGAGCGGATACGCCCAGGAGGAGGACCGTGCCCGTGCGGCCGAAGCCGGTTTCGACCTTCATCTGAGCAAGCCGGTCTCCCTGGAAAGGCTCTCGGAAGTTCTCTCGTCGATCGGCAAGCGTTAGGGGTCGTCCCGGGGGAGGGGAATCGCCGGCTGGTTCGCGTGCTTCGATGGTTGCGGGCGGCTGCCGCGCCCTCATCTCCACTAAATCCCTCGGTACCCGATCCGCCTTCCAACGCCTCTTCCAGCAGTACGGCTGCCCGAGGCCATCCGCACCGACAACGGCAACCCCTTCTCCTGCGCTCGGCTATCGGAAGACTCTTTCGTCTCTCCGTCTGGCGGATCCGCCTCGGCATCCGGCGTGAGCTCACCCAGGCCTCTCACCTCGAGCAGAACGGGAGTCACGACAGTGGCACGGTTGGGAGGCTTCTGCTAGCCGGGGACTTTTGCATTCGAGACGCGAAGGACGACGCCGATCTCGGTGCCGTCTTTCGGGAGCAAGCCCTCCCGCAACCGAAACCGCGTGGCTCGCTGCGCGTAGTCGCGCTCGGTGTACCGCGCATTGCCGACTTTGCTCCCGGGGCATGAGTAGAGGCAGACGACGCAGCCGGACTTCCACTTCGGGATGTTCGCCCGGTTACCTCCCAGCCGCATCTCCAGACCGCGGCCGCCGGAATCCTGAAGCACGGCGGACAACGGAACGAGCTCTCGCTGTCCGGGCAGCCGCAGCAGAATGTCCACCGGAGGCCCGGCGATCACCGTGTCCGGAGCGGGGTTCTTCAGATTCTTCCGCTCCTCCCAGGCGTCCATCGAAAGGTTGTTCCCGGGACGCGCGCCGAAGGACTCGAGCGCATCGAGGACCTGGACATCTGTCACATCGGCCTGGAGAAGCGCGGAATGGGCGGCGCTTCCCCCCTTCCACACGATCGCGTGGTATCCCGGCATCAGCCATCCCCCGTCGAAGCCCCGTGTATTCACCGTCGCCCGGAACTCGACCTCCGAGGGAGTTCGGACTTGGAGCATTCCCGGCCGGGAGAGGCGGGGCTTCGAGGCGAGAACGAGTACGGCTCCCGCGCCGAGGCCCAGGGTCGCCAGGAGCGCGGCGCTCGAGCGCAGTTTTCCAATGCGAGGATCCATTCCCCTCCCGTCCGACGTAGCATAGGGGAGATGCCACGCTATCTGGTTCTCTTCTCTCGCGAGCCGGGACGGGAGGCGGCGGAAAAGGGATTCGTCCGGCGCGATGCCGCGGACTTCTTCGCCCTTCTTGCAAAGGACTGGTGGAAAGCAGCGGCGTCGGTCTCCGCACGCCTGATCGTCGCCTCTCCTCCGGAGGACCGGGTCGCCTGGAAACGCTGCCTCGGAGAGGAGCGCCCGCACCTCTGGATCCCCCAGCGGGGGACCTCCTTCGGCCAGCGTTTGGAGGGCTCCGCTCGCGCCGCCGCAGCTCTCGGGGGGCACGCGGTCATCGTCGGCGGAGACGTCGTTCCTTCGACACAGGCTCTCGAAGAGGCGTTCGTGGGTCTGGAATCCGGTTCGGATGCGGTGCTCGCGCCCGCTCCGGACGGCGGCGTCTCGCTCGTGGGCATCCAGGCAGCGGACCTCGACCTACTCGGAGCGATCGCCCCACGCCGTCGTAACGTCTTCTCGGTCTTGCACACCAGGCTTGTCGCGAGGGGTCGCTGCGTATCGCGGGTCGCGCTTGCGCCCGACATTGACGGCCCTCGCGGCTTGCGCAGACAGCTTGCCTCCCTGGCGTCTCTGGCATCGCTCCGCGCCTTGGCCCGCGCCGCCCTCGAGCGCGGCCCACGCGATCGGGTCGAGAGCGTAGAGTCTCCTCCCGAATCGTGGGTGAGCCGGCCCTCCCCCCGCGGCCCTCCCCCTCCGGCCTGACGCTTCGTCGACTCGAGATCCTCCCTCCGGTCGAGCGACCTGGGAATCTCGGGCAATCGCAACGTCCCAATTCCGCGAGGGTCATGATGCGCTGGATCCGTGCTTCTGCGGTTCGATTCTCGTCCAACCTCTTCGCGCTGACGGCCGCCGCTCTCTTCGGAGCGTCCGCCGCGGCGTTCGCGCAGACGAGCCTCGAAGTCCTCGTGCTCGACCAGTCCAATGGACGACCCGTGGCCGCGGTGACCGTCCACCTCCACAATGCCGAAACCGGCTCAGACACGACTTCCACTACGGGCGGCCAGGGAAAGACGCTATTCACCGGACTCTCGACCAACGGACGCTACGTCGTCCGGGTCCCGGAGACCCCCGCGTTCTACGAGCTCGAGAGCGATCCCATCATCCTCCGCTCCAATTTCGAGCGCAGTGTGACGCTCTCCCTCGCGCCCAAGGCTACGGTCGCGACCGAAGTCTCCGTAACCGCTGGGCGTGCCGTGGCTCGAATCAACACCGTGAACGCGGAGGTCTCGGCTAGCCTGCCCGAGACGGAGCTGCGGGAGCTGCCGATCGAGGGACGGGACATCACGCGCAGCCTCTACCGACTGCCCAACGTGGTCCAGGCCACGGGCTTCTACCCCGAGGCGCCCAACGTGAGCATCAACGGCGCCAACTCCCTCTACGCGAACTACACGCTCGATGGGCTCGATAACAACGAGAACTTTCTGGGCGGGCAGAAGTTCGCCGTTCCCGTGGGCTTCGCGCAAGAGGTCACCGCCCTGACAAATAATTATTCCACCGAGTTCGGTCGCACCGCTAACGGCGTGATCAACGTGACGACGAAGTCGGGTGGGAACGACTTCCATGGAGAGCTCTTTTATCTGACCCGGCCCGGGCCTGCCCTCGACGCCAGCTCGCCCTTTGCCCAGCGCGACCTCTCGGGCAACCAGGTCCAAGATGGCTTCCAGCGTCAGCAAGGAGGAGGGGCCATCGGAGGACGGATTCTGCAGGATCGCACCTTCTTCTTCGTCGATGCCGAGTACACCCGCGACAAGAAGGACAACCTGCTCAACTCGCCCGAGCTGGGAGTCAACGAAACCGTGCCCGGCCATAACCAGTTCCCCTACTTTTCAGGACGCGTCGATCAGCGCTGGACGGAGTCTCTCGCGACGTCCGTTCGCGGCAATCTGGGGCTCGTGACGATCGAGCGTCAGGGAGGCGGCCTGGAAGGCGGTGTCGCGTTTCCCTCGGCTGGAAACTCTCAGGATCGGAATTCCGCGCTCGCGGCGGCCAGCACGACCTACGTCGGGCAGAGCTACTCCTCGGAGACCAACGTGCAATGGAGCCGCTTCCGCTGGAACTACGGACGGGCGGCGAATCCCACGAGCCCCCAGGTCACGGTTCTCGATCCGCAGGAACAACCGGTGGCCGTCCTGGGAAACCCGGGCTATATCTTCGACGACCGGGAAAACACGATCCAGGCGCAGCAGAAGTTCTCTCTCACGCGAGGGCCCCACTACATCCGCGCCGGGGCCGAAGTGCTCAGCTCAGATTTCGCGTTGTTCGGGGGCGGAAACGTCAACGGCAACTACACGGTCAAGCTGACCGACGCGCAGCTGGCGGCGGTCCGCGGGTTGGGCCGCGGCGCGGGGATCTCCCTGACCGACATCCCGGCCGACGCGCAGGTCCTCAACTACAACGTCGAGCTGCAGCCGAAGTCCTTCGGAAAGCGGCAGACGATCACGAGCTTCTACGCGGATGACCAATGGTCGATCGGTCCGCGTCTGACCTTGAACGTGGGCCTGCGCTACGACTACGACAACCTCTCCAGGGGCGGTTCGGATCGCGGCGACACGAACAACTTCGCTCCCCGACTGTCCGCGAACTATCAGATCGACGATCGTAGCGTCGTGCGCGGTGGGTTTGGAATCTTCTACGACAAGGTCCTGTACGCGATCTACAGCGACGCCCTGCAACAGAATTCGACCTCAAACGGGTTTCGAGGACAGATTGAAACGCTGATCGGCCTCGGGATCCTGCCGCCATCGACGGATCTCAACCGAATCTTCTTCGACGGAAACCTGTCGGCCAGCCTGGATTCCGGAGTCGCCTACCTGCAGGGACCATCCGGGGCGGATCTCCAGGGGCAGCGCGAGGCCATCATTTCCAACGATCGCCGCATTCTCAACCCGAACGGCTACAAGAACCCGTACTCCGACCAGTACGCCCTGGGCTTCCAGCGGCAGCTCTCGCGAACCTTCGCCGCGAGCCTGGACCTGATCTACATCCGATCCCACGACCTTTTCCGGCTTCGGGACCTGAATGCGCCGGCCGCCTATCCGATCGATCCGAATCACGTGGTCGTGCGGACCCCGGCCGAGGCGGACGCGACGCGCCCGGCGGGCGTGGTGCCGGGAGGCGGCCGCAACATCGTGATGACCGAGTCGGCGGGCCGGGCGCGCTACGAGGCCGCGACGATCACGCTGCTGCGCGACCGTGGGACAGAGCCATACGCCTTCCGGTTTTCCTACACTCTCTCGTCACTCAAGAACGACACCGAAGACATCAACTTTCGCGCGATGGATTCGAACAACTTCAGCCAGGAATGGGGGCCTTCGATCAACGATCGAACTCACGTGATCAACGCCACGGTCGCGGCTTTCCCGGCCCGCGGGCTGACGGTGACCCTCGCGGCGCTCCTTCAAAGCGGGCAGCCGGTCAACCGCATTCCAGACGCCCGGATCTACGGGACCACCGACTTGAACGGTGACGGCCGATCGTTCGGGGACTCCTACGTGGGCAACAGCGACCGCAACCCCGGCGACTCCCGCAACGATGATCGGCTGCCGTGGTCGGAGCTCTTCGATCTCGGGCTTCGCTACCAGATCCCGTTTGGGTCCGGCTACGTCGAGCTGTCTGCCGATGTGTTCAACCTCTTCAACCGCGTCAACCTTTCGGGGTACAGCAACAACGCGACGCAGAGCAACCAGATCCAGGTGGGCCCGAAGAGCGAGGGCATCGTCGAGAAAAACGCGGGAGCGCCTCGACAGTTTCAGTTTGGGGTTCGTTACGCTTTTTGAGGCCGGGCCACGGCGTATTCGCAGGAGCCTGCTGGCGGCGTCGGTTTTGGCCGCGGCGCTGGCGTTTGGCTGTCGCCAGGGGGACGCTGACGCGGCCGCCCCGCCGGGCTCCTGGCGGGAGACCCTCCTCCGGGCTCGGGGACAGACGGTGGCCCTGGCCATGTGGCAGGGAGATCCGTACATCAACGCGTATATCCGGGATTTCGTGGCTCCGAGGCTGCGTCGTGATTATGGAGTCGTGCTGCGCACGGTCAGCGCGCAGGGAAATCAGATCGTCTCGATGCTGATGACCGAGAAGGAGGCGCGGCGCCCGAACAGCGCGTCGGACATCGTCTGGATCAACGGAGAAACCTTCTATCAGCTCCGGCAGATCGAGGCTCTGTATGGCCCCTTTACGGATCGCCTTCCAAACGCACGCTTCATCGATTGGCGCAATCCCTTCATCCGCTACGACTTCCAGCAGGAAATCCGCGGCTTCGAGTGTCCCTGGGGCAACGTGCAGTTTGCCCTGATCTACGACTCAGGAGCGGTGGCCGACCCACCCCGAACGCGCGCCGCGCTGAGCGAGTGGTGGCGAGCGCATCCCGGCCGATTCACCTTCGACGTCCAGTTCACGGGCCTGACGTTTCTTAAGTCCCTCCTCATCGAGATCGCCGGAGGGGGCCAGGCTCTCGCGGGTCCGTTCGATGAATCGAAGTATCGGGAATCCTCTACGCGTTTGTGGGCGTGGCTCAACGAGAACAAGCGCTTTCTCTGGAAGAGTGGGCGGACGTTCCCGGATGGAGTCGCCCAGCTCCACGAGCTGTTTGCCAGCGGCGAAGTCGCCTTCACGATGAGCAACAACGATCGAGAAGTCGACAACAAGATCGCGCAGGGTCTCTTTCCGAGCACCGCGCGCGCCTACGTGCTCGACAGCGGGACGATCCAGAACTCCCACTATCTGGGCATCGTCCAGGGCGCGCCGCACAAGGAAGGAGCCCTCGTCACGATCAACTTCCTGATCTCTCCCGAGGCTCAGCTGGAGAAGCAAAAGCCCTCCGTCTGGGGCGACGGGACCGTGCTCGACGTCACTCGGATGCCGGCGCCATGGCGAGAGTCTTTCACCAGCGAGGCGCCACGGAGCTACGCGCCATCTCGTGCCGCGATTCAGGGCAAGGCCCTGATGGAGCTCGCCCCGGAGTACATGCTGAGGCTCCACGACGATTTCCGAACCCATGTCATCGACCGCTAAAGCCAGGGGTGGCCGAGTCGGTCTCGCCGTCTTTCTGGCGATCGCGGTTTTCCCCGCAAGCGGAGGCTTGCTCTACGCCCTTCTCTACAGCCTCGGTGGAGTCGGCCTCTTGTCGCGCGGATGGACCCTCCAGGCGTGGATCCGCGTCCTGACGGGCAGCGAGTTCTGGAGGTCGCTTCTCTTCTCATCGACCGTCGCGGCCGAGGTCGTCCTGATATCCGTTGCCCTCGGTCTGTCCCTCGCGCTGTCTCTTGGCGAGAGACTGCAACGAACCCTGGGAACCCTGCTTCACGTTCCGCTGACGGTACCCAACGTCGTCGCCGCGTTTCTGACCTTTCAGCTCCTCGCCGGAGCCGGGCTGATGTCGAGAGTTGCGGTCCGCGTGGGGGCGATTCCGGACACGGCTCGATTTCCCTCGCTCGTCCAGGAGCCCTGGGGAATCGGGATCGTTCTGGCGCACGTGCTGTTGGCCACGCCGTTCCTCGTCCTCCTGTTTGCGGCGCTGGCGCGCAGCGAGCGGGTCTCGGCGTTCGTCGAGTTGGCCTCCACTCTGGGTGCCAACCACACCCAGACCCTGCGACGGGTCGTGCTGCCTCTCCTCTTGCGGCAGGCGCTGCCCAGCCTCGTCCTCCTGTTCATCGCCATCCTTGGCTCCTACGACATCCCCCTGCTGCTCGGAGTGCAGTCTCCTCAGATGCTCTCGGTCCTCGTTGTGCGCAAGAACGGAATCTACGACCTCGCGCAGAAGCCGGAGGCCTACTCCGTGGCCATTCTCTACAGCGTCTTCACCCTTCTGCTGCTTCTCCGAGTCATTCCTCTGCAAGGACGCCGGCGTGAAGCGAGCTGAGCGTCACCGGGCCCCCGCGACGACACTCGTCGCACTCTTCGCGGTGCTTCCCATCGTTTATCTGGCCCTCCTGTCGGTCACGCGAACGGGGGCACCCCCTCGGGTCCTGCCCGCCGAATGGAGACTCGACGCCTGGAGGTTTCTCCTTTCGGGCCGCGGCGAGATGCTCCGCAGCTTGTGGGTCTCGCTGGCTCTCTCCGCGGCCGTCGCCCTGTCCTCCGCGCCGCTGGGATTCGTCGCGGCCCGATACGTGGCCTTTCACCGTCATCGGCGTCTTCTTCTCTTCTTCGCCTACATGCCTTTCGTTCTCTCTCCCGTCATCCTCGGCACGTGCATGCTCTTCTTCTACATCCGAGCGGGACTCTCCGGGTCCCTCGCGGGAGTCTTTCTCGCGCAGACGGTCTTCACCTTCGGTTTTAGCATCGTGTTCTTTCTCTCCTTCTGGAATCGGGAGAAGCTCGACCTGGAGGATCTGGTCGCCACCCTGGGCGGAACCCGACCGCAGTTCTATCGGCTGGTTCTCCTGCCGATCTCGCGCGATGCCCTCCGAACCGGGATGTTCCAGATCTTCCTCCTGTCCTGGTTTCAGTACGGACTGACGATCCTGATCGGGGAGGGAGGCGTCCGCACTCTCCCGGTCCTGGTATACGCACACGTGGCCGAAGCCAACCCGCTCTTTGCTGCGGCGGCGGGTATGTTGCTTGTGCTGCCGCCGTTGGCGCTTCTCGCGATGACGCGACGTCCGCCCCTGGGCAGCCTATGACGGCGTTCTTGGAAGTCGAAGAGCTCTCGAAGTCCTTCGGAAGTGAGCCCGTGCTGGACCGTCTCTCGTTCTTCGTTCGTCCGAAGGACACCCTCTCCATCCTCGGACGCTCCGGAAGCGGCAAGACGACCCTCTTGAAGGTCATCGCGGGGCTTCTCTCGGCCGACTGCGGACGCATTCGGCTCTCCGGGCAAGATCTGCAGGACCGGCCTCCCCAGCAACGACGAACGGTTTACCTCACCCAAGAGACCCTTCTCTTCCCCCACCTCGATGTGGAGGAGAACGTCGCATTCGGCCTTCGGCTCCGGCGGCGTCCGGAGAAGGAGATTTGGGTGGTCGTGCAAACCCTTCTCGAGAGCCTCGAACTGGCGGATCACCGCCGCAAGATGCCCCAACAGCTCTCGGGAGGTCAGCGCCAGAGGGTTGCGTTTGGCCGAGCTCTCGCCGTAAAGCCGGCGCTGCTCCTCCTCGACGAGCCGTTTAGCAGCCTCGACGCGGAGACACGCGCCTCGATGCAGCAGCTCTTCCAACGGATCGCGCGCGAGCAGGGGATGACGGCTCTCTTCGTGACCCACAGCCTGAAGGAGGCTCTCCTGATGGGGGACGCCATCGCGCTCCTTCACGGCGGACGACTCAAGACGTATGCGAGCGAGCGGGAATTCATCGAGGATCCGCAGAGTGGAGTCGGTGCGGAGGTATCCTTCTGGCGGTCTATTGAAGGGGCGCAGGAATGACCAACCGCTTCGAGAGCTACGAGTCGATCTACTGGGTGTTCACCCAACTCTGCAACGACCGTTGTGCCCACTGCTACAACGACTCCGGGCCCCGGGGTGAGCGCATCTGTCTCGAGGAATGTCTCGCGATCGTGGCGAACCTGCCCGAGAGTCTGGGCCGGTTGATCCTTTCAGGCGGAGAGCCCCTGACCGAGCGGCCGAAGCTATACGCCATCCTCGACGCGGCCCGCGAGAAATACGGCCGGGAAACCCAGCTCATGCTGCAAACCAATGGAGATCTGCTCACCGCGGAAATTCTCGACGAGCTTCTCGAGCGCGGAGTGACCCGGTTCGACGTCGCCAGCATCGACCGATTCCACCAGCAGGCGGGACGCCGCCGTGAGGCGCTCGAAGCGCTGTTCCGTTCCCGCGGAATGAGCGATGATCATCCCGAGCCTCTGATCGACAAGGACGTGTACCTCAAGAAGGATGTTTTGAGCTTCGGCTTCTGGGGCTCGACCCAGGACTCCTGGCTCGGAGGAAATTGGGCCCGTGGCCAGGCGATGAAGAACGGAAATTGGCTCCGCGATGGGCGGCACAACTTCTGCGCGATCCTGTCGGGGGGGAAGGGATTCCTGGGAGGAACAGATCTCCCCCAGGAACTGTCGATTCAACTTTGGAAGGTGAATCCGTGTTGTGTGGGCACCCGCGATCCCATGGGCGACGCGCGGCGCGAGCGGGTTTCAGACATCCTCGAACGCATCGCCGCCTCGCCGATCTTCCAGAAGATCAACGAGGGCGATCCGTACGGAATGGGCGAGTCTCTGGGAGTCTCCGCCGCACAAGGGCTCGCTCGGGCCGAGGCTCTTCAGAACGTATGCCTGTGGTGCGACGAGTTCTTCGAACGCCACTACGACGGGGCGCGGGTCGCACCTCGCGAGGCGGTACAGAGCGGCGGTCTCCTTCCGGTTCACCCGAACTAAGCCCTCGCACGGACGCTCCCGGTCTCCTTACCCCCGCACCTTCTCTCCCTCGGCCTTCTTCGGCTTCATCATCGCGTCCGAGCGCGCCACGCTCATCCGGTTCTCGCGCCACTTCAACTTGAGGTCGGCCCATTACCATTAGTGTGACGGCGCCTGGCACCCGAACGCCCGGTAATTCCCGGGGGCGACGCGGCCCTTGCTTCGGACGTGCCGGACGAATCTCGCCGTCCAGGAATCGAAGGGACCGAGGGGCGCCGCGCCGGCGGCAGCCTGCCATTCGCGTCGTTGACCTTCACGACGTCACCTGGCCCGACTGCGGATCTTGTCCCACAAGAAGTGCAGCCGCCCGTACTCGGCACCCGACCCCGCCTGGTCGTTCAGGCCCCACTGGTACGGCAAGTAGGCAATCGCATAGCCATCCGTCGACAGGAAGCCCGTGTAGGAACGGGGCGCGAACTTCCGCAAGACGCTGCGGAGCCCACCGGCTTTCTGAAAGTCCTCGAGGTTCCAACGAAACACCTCCGAGATCTCCACCTTCTTCTGGTCAGGGAGAAAGCGATTCAAGTCTTCGCGCGCGAGCCAAGTGGTCATGCGGCCGTTGAGCTGCGCCTCGAGCCGATCCGGTTCGAAGGGCTCGCGCGCCAGCGGCGGGCAAGACAGCGAGGCGCAGGACAAGGCGGCATGGATGCGGTATCCCGCGAGCGGGCGCAGGGTGGCATGCTCGATTTCGTCGAGCGAGATCTTCCTCCCGGCGACATCGTGCCTCGCGGCGGTGAAGGACGCGTCGAGGGACTGGATGCTCCGGGTCGGGAAGTTGGACAGGATCCATTGCACCGTCAGCGCGTTGTAGGCATTGATGAGCGAGGCGATCCGTTCGTTGCCCTGCGCGGCGGGCTCGGGCGCCGCGGCAAACAGCCCGAGGTAGTCCCGTAAGGCGCTGGAATCCTCGGCCGAAGCCTTCCACGCGGCGTAGTCGACTCGGCCGCGGTCGTCGACGTATTTTGCCAGGAGGTGTTTCCAGCGCCCGTGATCGATTCCGGCGCGCACCTCGACCGATCGGGGCTTCTCAGAACCCTTTTGAGTCTTCTCCTGGCCGCACGCGGCCAGCGGCGTCAGCAACAGAAGCGCTCCGACCCATCTCCAGCCTGTCTTCATGACGCCTTTCCTCCCACTTTCTTCGTCTTGAGCTGCTTCCTGGCGAGGCGTGTCAGGATGACAGTCACGGCGACCGTCGCCAGGAGACCCGCGCCCAACAGCGCCCATTCCCAAGGACTGCGGCCTCCCCCTTCTCCCACGCTCTTTCCCGCCGCGCCCAGGTAGACGTAGAGAAACGTCGCCGGCAACATCCCGAGCCAGCTCGCGAGGACGAACGGCAAGAACCGGACCGCCGTCAGGCCGTAGAGATAGTTGGAGATGCTGAAGGGGATCAGCGGCGAGAGACGCAGCAGGCCGACCACCTTCCAGCCGTTTTCGCCGATCGCGTTGTCGATGGCCCGAAACTTCTCGTTGCCTCGGGCGAGCTTCTCGACGCGCGACCGTGCGATGTAGCGGGCGATCAGAAACGCGAGAGCCGCCGCGGCCGTCGAGGCGATCGAGACGAGGACCACTCCCCACGCCAGGCCGAAGATATAGCCCGCGCCGAGGGTCAAGAGAATTCCGGGCACGAAGAGCAGCGCCGCCGCGACGTAGGCGAGCCCGTACAGGACGCCTCCCAAAGGCCCGAGCCCCGAAATCCAGTCCTGGAATTCCCTGAGCCAGTCATTTAGCGGCAACAGCCGCCACGCCACGAACAGAGCGGCGACGCCGGCGCCCAACGCCACCCACTTCCAAAGATTCGACCGTTTCTTGGAGTGTTTCGGCATCGTAGCCATCCCGACCCTTCAGGAGCGCTTCTTTAGCCGCGCTCCTTGCTGTCTCCGTTGTCCCGAACGGTCGAGTGCAAATGCCGAGCCAGCAGTAAGAGCCATTTCAGGACGGAATGAACCTCTCGACCTTTCCGCTCAGAGGGTTCCAAAGGACGTCGGCTCGAGTGTCTGAAGGGAGTACGACGGGCTTGAGGATGAAGTCGTCCCGCCTGGCGTTGTGCTCGCACATCGAGACGGGTCCGCTGTCTGTCATGACCATGAAGGAGCAGTTGCGAATCCGTTCGGGGTCCAGCGCTTCGGAATCCATGAAGTTGTGGATGAAGAACGTGATCTTGCCAATTCGTTCTCTCCGCCAAAGAGCTCTCCGCAGGGACCAGAGCTTTCCGATGAGAAACCCGCCTCCGCGCAAGAGCCAGAAGGGCTTCCGCAAGGCGACGCCGAGGACCTCGAGCGCCGTTCGCTTCACGTCGCGCCGGTCGAACGCGACGTGCCGGAACTCCTCCAGGAACCGTTCGTAGAGCGGTCGGTCCGTCAACATATCGACGGTCTGAGCACCGACCGTGGCCAGCATGGTCCCCTGGTTACAGCTCGGATGGCCGACGAGAGCCGTATCCCACGCGAGCCGCGGCAGTCCGACGCCCCGCCGGATCCGTTCCGCGATCGTCTCGGGCGTGACGAAGGGGACTCTCTCGCGCCACTCCCCCCGGCCGGTCACCGCGTGCACCTGAAAGGACGCCATGCCGACGACGTCCGAATGGTTCATGAAGAAGCGAACGAGGTCGGGGATCTCCTCGAGGTTCCCCGCGTGGATCGTCGTGTTGAAGATCACGGCGATCCGGAGCCCTCGCGCCCGCTCGATGTACTCGCGCCGCACGGCGTTCAGGGCAACCTCCGAAGGATACTTCTTGCGGCGCTGCGTCGTGTCCACGTGGAACGCGACGTCGAAGAGGCCCGCCTCAGCGAGCTCCGCCAGGAGGTCCCTCGTCGCCAGGATGCCGTTGGTAAACAGCGAGGGCCGCAGCCCCCGCTCCGAAACCCTTCGGACGATCGCCACCAGTTCCGCCCGCTTTCGGAGCGTCGGATCCCCTCCGGTGACCTGCACGCCAACTCCGGGGCCGTAGAGCTCCCGGATCCGGTCGATCCGGCGAAAGACGACGTCGAGCGGAACATCCTTGACCGACTCGGAGCTCTCCGAGAGATAGCAGAGCGTGCAGTCGAGGTTGCAACGCTGCGTGATTTCGAGGGCCACGCAGCCGATGGTCGACCGGCGCCCGAGGACTTGATTGGGCGTCCGGAACCGAGCATCGAGCCTCTCCCAGGTCTCTGCGAGCATTCGTTCCCGTTCGTCGAGATCCGGGTAGACAGGCAGTCTGAAGTGAGGAAGGGTCATGACCTCTCCACTCTAATGTCGCTGAAACTCCGCATACGGGCATCCCTTCCAAGCGATGGGGGCGCCCTCGATGAGCTCTCCCAACACGCGCCCATGGCAGAAGCGGCAGTAGTTGACCGAATCGAATTTCGCTCCGAGTGGAAGAATCTGAACAAACTTTTCAAACACACACAACCTGTGGCCGGCCGCCTCGGTGGCGGTGAGCGACCTCAAGGGCCGCGACTCGACCGCTTGCCGCATGAGGTCCGAGTAGATTCGGGACTTCAGGCGCGACGAAGCGAAGAGCCCGGGGCGCGTGGCCTCCGCGAGATGCCCGAAGAACGCCTCCTCATCCCGGATCTCCCGGCTATCCATCGTCCCACCTCTTTCTGAAGAGCCGCCTCGCTCGGTCGAGCAGCCGTTCGATCGACTTCTCGGTGTTTCCGCAGATGGCAGCCATCTCTGCCAGCGAACGCTGGTCCCAGTAGCGCCACCTCAACACGGCTCGGTACTGTTCGGGCATCGTCGAGAGGACCTGTCGCGTTCTCTCTTCGAGCCTCTCCCCGTCCAGCCGCGCATCGACGTCCGGAAAGATCGCCAGGCTGGCTGGCCCAGAGTCCGAGTCCGGATCGTCAGAGATGACTGGTTTTTGAAGCCGTTCCCGATAATAGTCGGCAATCTTGTGGCGAGCGATGCCGAGAAGCCAGGTGCGGATCTCGCTCTCCCCGCGGAAGAAGGCCAGCGCCTTCCACGCGGCGAGAAAGACTTCCTGAACGAGATCCTCGAGGGCTTCCAGACGATCGAGCCGGTGATAGACGAAGCGGTACACGGCGTCCGCGTGAAGCTCTACGAGGCGAGCCATCGCCTTGCGGTCGCCCTCCCGGATCGCATCGACGAGCACGTGCTCAGACGAAGCCACGGCCGGGAGGCGCGGAGCCGAGTCCAGTCCGTCGTCCATAAACTGAGCTCCGCCGGCGGAATCAGTCGCCGACGGCGGAGATCGCCGAGGGGCGCGTCGCGGGGGCTTCCGGCCAGTTCCTTTCCATCCAGTCAGTTCGCCCGATGAATGGTGATCCTGGCAACAGGGTTTCGCCAGTCGCGCGCGCTCGCGTCGAGGTCTCCGATGCCGTGAATTCCGGCGTGGATGTGGACGTACCCCTCGCCGCCACCGACATCCTGGCCGCCGCCGGGCCCGTCGCACTCGCCGAAAAAAGGCCCGGGAATCGATGCGCAGAGCTCGTCATTGGCTTCGGTGCCGGCATCGTAGGCGGGCGAGAAGAGTGTCACGGTCTTGTTCCCGTTCGGCCCCTCGACCCCGTTCAACGCGAAGAATCCGTCGTTGGTCGGAATCAGCATCGCAGCGACACTGACATGGTCGAATTCACCACCGGTCTGGACCGTCACCGTAACCGAGTGGCCCGGATCCAGAAGACCGCCGGAGTCCGTGACATCCCGCACCTCCGGCATCGCGGCCAGCAGCGCCTTCAGCGGGGTTGTGTTCCCCTGTTCGGCGAGGATCTCGAGCTCCGGGCTCGAGGCGGTGCCAAGCTCGAATAACCGGACGCCCTTCTTGTGGCTGGCGACGAGAATCGGCGTAAACTGCTGACCGCGCGTCAGATTGGTGATCGTCACTTCGGATTTCTTGCTGCCGCCATCGGCCATCGCGCCGGAGGCAATCGACAATAGAACCACCGAAGACACCAGAGCGAGCTTCTTCATGTTCATGACAGTTTCCCTCCGTGACAGTAGTCGCTAGCCGTTTCCAAAACCCCCCAATCTCCCTCAGAGGGGAGTTCTCGGCCGAATGACGACGAATGACCGTTAGGAGGCCTCGCATGAAGAGACTCGTATTCGCAGGCGCCCTCTTGAGCGCCTGCCTGGTGATTGGACTGGCCGCCGATTCGGCCGCCCCTTCCCCTTGCCTGAGCGTCGCTCCGCCGGGGTCAGGCGGAGGCAAGAGTCTGTCGCTTGCCCCGGATCTTTCGTTCGTTGACGATTCCAGCTCTTCCTTTCCGATCCGAGGCGAAAACCTCGGGGACGCCCAAATCGCCTCGGACCGCCCGACGGTCGTTTTCTTCGGAACGTCCCACTGCTGGAACACCAATCGCGAGGCGGAACGCTTCGTGAACTTGTACCGAACCCACTCGGGCGAGGCGAGATTTCTCGTCGTGGATCTGAACCATTCGTCGCCGGATCAAAAGTGCCTCGTTACGTCGCTCTTCCATGGCTCCATTCCTACCATCGCGTTTCTCGATCGCACGGGGCGCGTGGTCTACGATGAGGCGGGAGAGACCGCGCGGGAACGAGGCGAGACTTCCCGGTTGCTGGAGATCCTGAAAACAGCGGCCTCACCGGCCCACTAAATTCAGCAGGTTGCCAATCTCCGCCGCTTCAACGCGCTCCCGGATCGCGGCCGCATTCATCCCCTCAACTGGCGGCGATAAAGCCAGGCGAAGAGCCTCTTGGCGAAGGGAGTCAGCCGGCTCTTTTGTTGCTGGTCCGCGATCTTGCGAGCGATCTCCGCGAAGGTTGGATACGGATGGATCGTGCTCGCGATGCCCTTCAATCCGATCCCGTGCTTCATCGCCAGGGCGAATTCGAGAAGGAGATCTCCCGCGTGCTCGCAGACCAGAGTCGCTCCCAGAATCCGGTCGCTTCCCTTCCGGATCAGGACCTTCGCGAAGCCTGCCTCGGCTCCCTCGAGAACCGCGCGGTCGACTTCGTCGACGGCCTGGGTGAAGACGTCGTACGCGATGCCTCGCTCCCGAGCCTGGTCCTCGTTCAGGCCGACGCGCGCGACCTCCGGCGATGTGTACGTGCACCACGGAACGACAGACTCCTCGCGTTTCGCCTTGACCCACGGGAAGAGAATGTTGCGCACGACCGTGCGCGCATGGTGGTCCGCCACGTGCGTGAACTGGTAGGTCCCGACGACGTCGCCCGCCGCGTAGATGTGGGGCTGCGAGGTCTGGAGGTGCGCGTTGACCGTCACTCCCTTCTTGGTGAATGCGACGCCGGCTTTCTCGAGATCCAAGCCTTCTATGTTGGGAACGCGGCCGGCGGCGATGAGAAGGTCGTCGCAATCGACGCTCCGGGTGGACTCTCCCTCTTCGAGAGACAGTCGGAGCCCATTTCCAGCGGCGGCCGTCGCCTTGACCTCGACGCCGGTGAGGATCCGCGAGCCTTCGGCTTCGAGGACGCGGCGGATCAACCCGGCGGCATCCGCGTCCTCTTTCTCCAGAATCTGCGGCGATTTCTGAAGGATTGTCACGCGCACGCCCAGTCGGCCGAAGACCTGTCCCAGCTCGCAACCGATCGGGCCGCCGCCGAGGATCGCGAGGCGCTCCGGCTTGCCCTTCATCTGGTCGAATACGGTCTCGTTGGTGTAGTACCGCACCTTGTCCAGGCCCTCGATCGGCGGCACGGCGGCGCGGCTTCCGGTCGCGATCACGAAATTCTTCGCCTTCAGGGTCACGTCCCCGATTCGCACCTCCCGGGGCGACACGAAGGCGGCGTGATCGCGAAAGACGTCCACGCCGAGCCCCTCGAAGCGCTCCTCCGAGTCGTTCGGTGCGAGCTTCTCCCGCCGCTGGCGCATCCGCGCAAACACCGCGTCGAAGTCGAAGGCGGGCTCGCGAGCCTCGAGGCCCCAGTGGTGGGCGTGACGAATCTGGTTCACCAGACGCGCGGCGGAAATCAGCGCCTTCGAAGGAACGCAGCCGGTGTTCAAACAATCGCCTCCCATGCGGCCCTGCTCGATCAGCGCGACGCGTCCGCCCAGGCCCGCCGTACCGGCTGCCGTGACCAAACCCGCGGTCCCCGCGCCGATCACGACCACGTTGTAGACGCCCTTACCCCTCGGAATGTTGGTCATGCGGCTCGCGTGGCTCATACGCTTTCGCAGACCTCGCCGAAACTCTTCCTCTGGATGTCCGGCACTCGGGCGCCCGGAGCCGGATATCCAACCGGAATGATCATGTACGGTTGCTCGTGTTTTGGGCGCCCGAGGACCTCTCGCAGGAATGCCATCGGGCTCGGAGTGTGCGTCAGCGTAGCCAGGCCGGCCGCGTGCAGCGCGGCGAGCAACATCCCCACCGCGATCCCGACCGATTCCTGAACGTAGTAATTCTTTCGCTTGTGCTCCGTTCCGTCGGCCAACCGGGCGGGTTCGTAGTCCAGGCGGAAAACGACGATCAGGCAGGGCGCAATCTCCAGGAAGGGCTTTCGCCAGTCGGTGCCGAGCGGCGCGAGGTCGGCAAGCCATTCGGGGGTCGCCCGCCTCTCGTAGAACTCCCGCTCCTCCGCCTCGGCCGCCTCGCGGATCCTCCGCTTGGTCTCCGGATCGAGCACCAGAACGAACTTCCAGGGCTGGCGATTCGCGCCCGACGGGGCCGTGGCCGCGGTCTCGATGGCCGTCTCGATCAGGTCGAGAGGCACTGGATCAGGAGCGAAGTCTCGCACGCTCCGACGTTGGCGCAGCTCAGCAAGGAACTGGCGGCCCCGGGAGCGGGCCTCTTCGATGGAGAGACGCTCGAAGGCCAGCGGTACGAACGAGTGCTCCATGAGAGACCTCCTCCAACGAACCCGCACCCTATCTTAGGCGAGCCGATTCGCGCGCCGAGCACGACCGACGCACAACCTCAACTAGGATGCGGGGGGATGTCAGGCTTCCACGGGGTCTCGCCGCCGCCGATGATCTCCGTCATCGTTCCGATCAAGAACGAGCCGCCCGAGGCCGCTCCGCCGCTGGCCCGATTCTCGAACGCACCGGACTGCGAGCTGTTGGTGGTGGACGGGGCGGGAGATTCGCCCGCCGGGCGCGCTTTTCATTCGGCGGGGGCCCGGCTCATACAGGGGGAAGGAAGTCGCGGCGCCTGCCTCGCCCGCGCCGTCTCGGAGGCCCGCGGCGAGATCTTCTTCTTCCTCCACGCCGACTCCCGGCCTCCGAAGGACGCTCTCGACGTCATCTGTGGGACGATCGCCCAGGGGGCGGCCGCTGGAGCTTTCTCCCTCGGATACCAGGACGCGAGCCTGCGCATGCGGTGGATCGCCGCCTGGGCGAATCTGCGCTCCAGGCTCCTCCGGCTTCCGTTCGGAGACCAGGGCATCTTTTGCCGGCGCGACGCTTACGAGGCAGCCGGGGGTTTCCGCGATATGCCCGTCTGCGACGACATCGACTTCGTGCGCCGATTGCGCAGGACCGGCAGATTCATCGTCCGCCCGGAAATCACCACGACGTCGGCCCGTCGATATCAAGAGCGCGGCGCGCTTGCGCAGGTCCTTCGCGTTTGGGCCGTTCTCGGCGGCTACTTTCTGGGAGTCTCCCCGCAGAGGCTCGGCCGCTGGTACTACGGAAAGACTCGCTAGGAGAATCCGGAGGGTCCGACCCATGCAATTCTTCATATCCGAAAAGGGGTAGAGCGGAGTATCGTAGGCGAACCTCTGGGGGGATCCGATGTCCACGATTATTTCCGACCAAAACCTCGGCCTCAGTCCCAACCGTTCCGCGGCTCTGCAGCGCACCCGAGAGCGGATGGGGAAATTCTTTCGGGAGAACCAGGTATTGGGCCGCCGCAGCGCCATCGGCTGCGTCGCGCTGGAGATCACGCAGCGATGCAACCTGGATTGCACTCTCTGCTATCTCTCCGAGAATTCCGAGCGGGTCAAGGACCTCCCCCTGGCGGAGGTCTTTCGCCGCCTGGACGCGATCCGGGACCGGTTCGGCGCGCCCACCTCCGTGCAGATCACAGGCGGGGACCCGACCCTGCGCCGCCGCGATGAGCTCGTCGCGATCGTGCGGCGAACCCGGGAGCTCGGGCTTCTGCCGACGCTCATGACCAACGGCATCAAGGCCTCTCGGGAGCTGCTTCTGGATCTCTCGGCCGCGGGGTTGAACGACGTCGCGTTCCACGTCGACCGGACGCAGGAGCGGAAGGGTTACGCGAACGAGAAGGACTTGAACGTCATTCGCGAGGAGTACATCGAGCGCGCCCGGGGCATCCCGATCGCCGTGATCTTCAACACCACCGTGTGCCGGGAAAACTTCGAGGAGATCCCCGACCTCATACGGTTCTTTCGCCGGCACGCCGACGTCGTCGGGATGGCATCTTTCCAGCTCCAGGCGGACACTGGCCGCGGCGTCCTGCGGGAGCGCGACCAGGTCATCTCGCTCGAGAGCGTGCGGAAGCAGATCGCCCGCGGCGCGCAGACGGACATTTCGTGGGACACGATTCTCATCGGCCATCCGGCGTGCCACCGGATCGGAATCACGCTCGAGGCCAACGGAAACTTGTACGATCTGAACGACGATCCCGCGTTCTTCAACCGGTTCCTGACCGACTTCGAGCACGTGATGCTGGAGCGTCGGGAGCCCCGAAAAGCGGTCTGGGCCCTCGCCCGAGAGTCCATGCGCCGGCCGGCATGGATGCTCCGGACGCTCCGCTTCTTCGGCCCGAAGCTCTGGCGGATGCGCCACGACCTGTTCGCGGCGCGAGGGCGCGTCCACAAGCTGACGTTCTTCGTGCAGAATTTCATGGACGCGACCGCGCTCGACCCGGAACGTCTTCACGCGTGCTCGTTCATGGTCCAGACGGCACAAGGGCCGATTTCTATGTGCGCCCACAACGCTCGCCGGGATGATTTCATCCTCAAACCGATCTCCGTTGTAACCCCGGACGGGACCAACCTCTGGGATCCGCTTTCCGGGAAACTGCTACCGGTCGTGAATTGAGGCGAGATCGATGAAGTTGCGGTGGATAGCCCTGTTCTTTCTCTTCGTCGCAGTTGGGCCCGGTTGCGCTTCCTATCTCCCGGCGCCGAAAGGCGCTGCCCCGGAGCCGCAGGCGGCGGATCGCGCCTGGGCTCGCGTTCTCTCCCGGCACGTGGACGAGCGGGGGCGAATCGACTTCGCCGGAATCGAGAAGGAGCCGGCCGACCTCGAGGCGTACGTCGCGCACGTCGCGGCCGTCAGCCCGAAGTCGGAGCCGGCGGCATTCTCCTCTCCTGCCTCCGCGCTTGCCTACTACCTCAACGCCTACAACGCGCTGGCTATGTACGACGTGATTCATTCGGGCACTCCACCCGAGCTCGATACGATCAAGGTCAAGTTCTTCTACAAGAATCGGCTGTTGATGGGAGGCCGGCGAATCTCGCTCTACAAGCTGGAGAACAAGATCGTGCGTCCAATCGGAGATCCCCGTGTGCACTTCGCGTTGAACTGCATGGCCCGAGGCTGCCCGAGGCTGCCCCGCGAGCCGTTCCAGGCCAAAGAGCTCGACGAGCAACTGGACTCGGCCGCGAAGCTCTTCTTCTCAGACGCGCGCAACGTCGAGCTCCAGCCGGAGAAAAGGGTGGTGCGGTTCTCGGAAATCCTGAGCTTCTACACCAAAGACTTCCTCGCCAAGGGGTCGAGCCTGATCGCCTACGCCAACCGGTACCGTTCCGAAAAGATCCCCGCCGACTGGAAGGTGGAGTTCATTCCGTACGATTGGAAGCTCAACAAGCAGTGAAGCCCGCGGCGCAGGTCCTCCTGCGCGTTGTCATCGGCCTGGTGCTCTTCGCGACGGCCTTCGGCAAGCTGCTCGATGTTCCTGGTTTCGCACGAATCCTCGGCTCCTATCAGGCTCTTCCGGAAGGGTCACTCTCTACTCTGGCACTCGCGATTCCGTTGGCGGAGCTGGCCCTTTCGATCTGGCTCTTCTCCGGTCAGCGACTCGCGGGCGCAGCGCTTTCCTCGGCCGCGATGCATCTGTTTTACGCGGGATGGTCCGCGGCCGCCCTGGCTCGGGGACTGAAGTTGGCCAACTGCGGCTGCTTTGGCGTCTTTCTGGCACGACCATTGGGTTGGAGCACGGTCCTCGAGGACCTCGTCATGGTCGGACTGTCCCTCTGGCTTCTGGCCGCCGCTCGTAGGAGGAGAGCATGATTCTCGCCGCACTGCTCGCGCTGGCTGGCGCCATCCCTGCGGAGCTGCGTTTCGAGACCTGGTTTTCGGACCACGAGGTCGCCGTATCGATCGCCCGCGTTGCCGAGGGCCCTCCCTGGGTGCGCGGCGTCGCGGAGCTCCCGGTGCCGGCGGACTCCGTGATGGCCGTCGTCACCGACTACGCGCACTATCGCGAGCTGATGTCCCCCGCCGTCCAGGAGGTCGCGGTCCTCGAGACGGGGCCCGGGATCACCCGCCTCCACTTCGTCTGGCCGTACCCGTTCCCGTTTCGGAACCGCGACGCGGTGGTCGCCTACCGCCAGGAAAGGCGCGAGGACGGAACCTTCGTGGTCTCGTGGCAGGACGCCGCGAGACCCGGCGATCCGGACACCGGCGTCCGCATCCAGCGTGTTGCAGGAGAGACTCGGATCGAGCCGCTCGGCGTGGATCGCTGCCGCGTCACCTACACCTACCTCGGAGATCTCGGGGGAAGCTTTCCGAAATCTGCCGAGGAGAAGGCGTGGCGCAAGGAGCCCGTGGGCTACATGCTCGCGCTTCGGCGCCGCCTTCAGCTCCCGATGCCGCCCAAGAACCCCTCCTAGCTGGGATGGGCCCGACAACCACTTATCTCATTCACGTTCACGGCCTTTTGCGCGAAGGACGTCGACAGCTCCGCGCATAGCCACACCGGCTTGTCATTTGCGGAGCCTAAGGACGTGGAACCATCGACGCTCGCCATGCGCCCGAGGGCTCCGGCCGCTTAGCTGCCCTAGCTGGTGTCGGACCCCTCTTCCTCGAGCGGCTCGTTCGGGTCGACGCTGGTGCTGCCACGGGAGGTAGACTTACCCGCCGGACGGCCGGAGGCCCCCTTGGGCCCCGTGTCGTAGCGGCCCGGCTCCTTTCCCTCCTGCTTTACGACGTCTTCTCCACGCCGGGTCTGGCTCTCTCCGACACCCTCCAGGCTCGAGGGCTGGCTAACGGATTTGGCACGAATGAGCGTGCCGTGGCACGAATCGAGACCTCGTGCGTGGCGTCTAGTGGTTGAACCGAGTGCCAGGCTCGCCTCCCCGGGCGATCGAACTCCAGTACTCTCACCAGAGGACGACCTCCCGATTCGTGCTACGGCACGGTCAACCGTGCCAAAGCCTACCCTTTCCGATTCAATTGGATCGCGCCTTGGATCGGTGCAACACCCGGCGGACGGGGCAGATTCGGCGGTTTGCGGAATACTTCCCCTCCCCGCGGGTGCCGTGCCACTAAGGCTTTTCGCTAGCACGGTTCGGAGGCCCGCCGCAAAAATTAGCAAATCCGGGGAAGCGATTCTCCGAACGGAAGATCGAGTATCCTCTCGCCGCCAATCGGGGTGCGCAGCACCACCATCCCCGGATGCTCTGCCGTTACCCGACCGATGCGGCTGGCGAGCCGGCCGAGCGGGTGCTCCCGCATGGCCTCAAGAGCCCGCTCGCTCTCGTTCTCGTCGACGAAGGCGAGCAGCTTCCCTTCATTGGCCACGAGCAACGGGTCCAAGCCGAGAATTTCGCAGGCCCCGCGGACAGCATCCTGGACCGGGATTGATTTCTCGTCGACCTCCATCCCCAGGCGCTGTCGTGAGGCGATCTCCACCAGCGTAGCGGCGACGCCTCCCCGCGTCGGGTCTCGCATGGCATGGATGCCGTGACACCCCTCGAGCAAGGAGGCGACCAGCGTGTGCAACGGTGCCGTGTCGCTCCGGATCTCGCCTTCGAACTCCAATCCCTCGCGTTTGGACATTATGGCGATCCCGTGATCACCAACCGTGCCGGAAAGCAGAATCGCATCGCCGGCCCGGACTTGTCGCGACGAGAGATCGAGTCCAGGAGGAACGAGACCAACTCCGGACGTGTTGATGAAAATCTTGTCTCCATTTCCTCTTCCCACGACCTTGGTGTCCCCCGTGACGATCGGCACACCGACCCGCTCCGCTGCCCGTCTTGTCGAGTCCACAACGCGCCGGAACTCTTCGATGGAGAGCCCCTCCTCGAGAATGAACGCGACCGACAGAAAGAGAGGCATGGCCCCTCCGACCGCGAGGTCGTTGATCGTGCCGTTCACCGCCAGCTCGCCGATATCCCCTCCGGGGAAGAAGATGGGCGTCACGACGTAGGAATCGGTCGTAAAGGCGATCCGAGAGCCGTTGACAGTAACGATCGCCTGATCGTCGAGCGCCTCGAGTGCCGGATTCCGAAAGGCCGGAAGGATGATCCTCTCGATCAGCTCGGCGGTAAGCTTCCCGCCGCCGCCGTGGCCCAGAAGAATGTTTTCCGACTCGGCAATCGGAACGGGGCACTCCTGGAATGGGGGGACGTCTTTCGGCTCAGAGGACATCGTCCTCCCCCAGAGTGACGTGAACGAGGTCCCACAACAGGTGCAGAAGCACCGTATGAGTCTCCTGCACGCGGTGGATCGACCAAGTCTTCACGATGAAACAGTAGTCGCAAAGTTCCGGCATCTGGCCTCCGTCGCGGCCGGTAAACCCTACGGTCAACAGACTCATCTCCCTGGCCCGTTTGAGAGCGCGGTTCACATTGGCCGATGCCCCGGAGGTCGATATGCCGACGACGACGTCGCCGGCGCGCGCGGCGAGATCGAGTTGATCCACGAAGATTCGAGAGAAGTCGGTGTCGTTGCCGATGGCGGTCAGCGTTGCCGTACCGACCGTCAGCGCGATAGCCGGCAGAGGTTTTCTCTTTTCGATAATCGGATGCTGGAATTCGACGGCGAGGTGTTCCGCGTCGCAAGCCGAGCCTCCGTTGCCCATTACGATGAGCCGGCGTCCCTTGGCGAGACGCTGGGCGACGTCCCGGACGCAGCGCTCGAGGTTCTCGGCGTTCTCCTCGAAGAATCGGAGCTTGACGTCGGCGCTCTCGCGTGCCTTTCGGAGAATCGTCTCCCTCACGGGGGGATCTCGCCAGGCAAGGTAGCCTCTCGCCGCACCTCCAGATACCTTCCGTACTGGTAGTAGGCGGCGCAGGCACCTTCCGCGGAAACCATCGTCGCTCCGAGCGGACTTCGGGGTGTGCACCGCTTCCCGAAGGCGAAACAGTCCGACGGCTTCTTCAGGCCTCTCAATACGAGGCCGCTGATGCATTCGGGAGACTCCTCAGTCGTGATCCCCTCCACCGCGAACAGCCTCTCGGCGTCGTGCTGCCGGTACTCGTAACGGATCTTGTAGCCCGACTTCGGAATCGTGCCGATGCCGCGCCACTTTCGATCGCCGGTTTCAAAGACTTCGAAGACGAGCTCGCGAGCAGACCGGTTGCCGTCGCGCCCGATGGCCCGCACGTACTGGTTCTCCACCTCGAAACGGCCCCCCTCGAGCTGACGGACCGTCATGAGAATTCCTTCCAGCAGGTCAATCGGCTCGAATCCCGTGATCACGATCGGCACCCGATATCGTTCCGAGAGTGCCTCGTACTCGTGATAACCCATGATCGCGCAGACATGCCCGGGTCCCAGAAATCCTTCGACGCGGTTGCCCGGAGCCTGCAGGATCGCGGCCATCGCCGGCGGCACGAGAACGTGAGAGACCAGCATCGAGAAGTTCGTTACGCCGTCTTTCTTCGCGCGATAGACAGCCATGGCATTGGCCGGAGCGGTCGTCTCGAAGCCGATTCCGAAGAACACCACGCGCTTTCCGGGATTCTCGCGAGCGATCCGCACAGCGTCGAGGGGAGAGTAGACGACCCGCACGTCCGCCCCCCGACTCCTCAGCGCGAGGAGGTCGCCGCGGGAGCCGGGCACACGAAGCATGTCGCCAAAGGAGGCAAAGATCACGTCCGGTTGGCTCGCGATGGCGTGCGCCTTGTCGATCATCTCGAGTGACGTCACGCACACCGGACAGCCGGGACCGTGCACGAGCTCGATCGATGGCGGAATCATGCGATCGATCCCGTAGCGGATGATCGAGTGAGTCTGGCCGCCGCAGACCTCCATGAGAACCCAGGGCCTCGTGGCTGTTTCTGCGATCGTCTTCGCCAATGCCGCGGCGACTCCCCCGTCTCGGTACTCGTCCAGGTATTTCACGCCTTGTCCGGCCATGGGCCCGAGGGCGGCAGGAGCTCGGCTGCCATGTCCGCCGTTAGCTCGCCCGTTTGCCCGAGGTCTTCCAGGATCGAATACGATCGGGCCGCCTCGTCCTTGTCGATCTTCGAGATTGCAAATCCGACGTGAACCACGACGTAGTCGCCCGGGACCGCGTCCGCGGCGTACTCCAGACAGACGTCTCGCGTGATCCCGCCGAACCGAACCTTACCGAACTTGAGGCCCTTGACCTCGCGGACTTCGAGCAGTTCACCGGGTATCCCGAGGCACATCTCTCAGCTCCCTTCCATCCGGCTCCGCAGCCGGAACCCAGCGACCGCCGCTTGGCCGAGGGAAAGACCGCCATCGTTCGGGGGAACGCGGCGTTGCACCAAGACGTCGAACCCGTCCGATTCGAGCAGTCCCTTCGTCCGCTCCGTCAAGAGTTTGTTCTGGAAACACCCTCCGGACAAAGCGACGGTCGAAATCTCGGTCAGTTGCCGCGAACGACGCGCGGATTCAAGCACCGCGAAAGCGAGCGTCTCGTGAAAGCGCGCCGAGATCGTGGACACCCCGGTGGCGGCACGGAGATCGCGAGCGATTCCCCGAACGAGCGGCCGCAAATCGACCTCGAAGGTCGCCTCTGCCCCGCTGCTGTCAAACCCGAACGAGTACGGCTCCACGTCCGTCCGGCAGGCGGACGCTTCGAGCTCGGCCGCCGCCTGCCCTTCGTAAGTGACCTCGCCCGAAAAACCGCAGAGCGCGGCAACCGCGTCGAACCACCTGCCCGCGCCGGTTGCGGTGGGCGACCGGAATTTGCTCTCGAGCAGCCGGCGAACTTCACCCGCCCGACGCGCGTCAATCCCTGGAAGCAAGTCGAGATCCTCGCCGGCATCGAGGAGCGCCGCGGCGGCGACTCGCCAAGGCTGTCGAATCGCAGCTTCTCCCCCAGCCAGGCGCAGGGGACGGAGGTGCCCCAGTCGTCGGAAGGACGCCAGGCCGGCGACGAGGATCTCGCCGCCCCAGAGCTCTCCCTCTGGTCCACATCCGGTTCCATCGAACGCGATTCCGATCGCCGGCGCGGTGCGGCCGTGCTCGGCGAGACACGACGCGATGTGCGCGTGGTGATGCTGCACCGCCTGCAGATCCAATCCGGATGATCGAGCCCAGCGGGTGGTGAAATAATCGGGATGGAGGTCGTGCGCGATCGCCGCCGGCTTCGTGTCAAGCAGCCGCGTCAGCGTCCCGATCGCCTCTTCGAAGAACCGCCTCGCCTCGGGGTTTCCGAGATCTCCGATGTGCGGAGACACGTACGCTTCGTTCCCGCGGGTCAGACAAACCGTATTCTTCAGCTCCCCCCCGACCGCAAGCACCGCCGGCGAGTCGAACGGAAGCTCGATCGGCTCCGGGACGAGCCCCCGCGACCGCCGGACGGGTTGCGGCTGACCGCTTACTATTCGCATCACCGAATCGTCCGCCCGGGAGTGAATCCCCCGGTCGTGGAAGAGAAAGCCGTCCGCGATGCCGGCGAGCTTGTCGACCGCCTCGGCGTTGTCGCGCGCGATCGGCTCTTCGGACCGATTCCCGCTCGTCATCACGAGCATCGGCGGGCCTTCTCTGACGAGCAGGTTGTGAAGCGGCGTATACGGCAGCATGATGCCGATCTCGCTGAGGCCCGGTGCGATGGCGCTCGAAAGAACGGTGGCCGACTTTCGTGCGAGGAGCACGATGGGCCGCGCGCGCGACTCGAGCACGCGCGCATCGACCGCGCGAATCTCCACGACCTCGCGGGCGGTCTCCAGGTCCCGAACCATCAGCGCAAACGGTTTGGAAGCCCGGTGCTTGCGGAAGCGCAGGAGCCCCACGGCCTGGCAATTGGCCGCATCCGCCGCCAGGTGAAAGCCGCCCAGGCCCTTGACCGCCACGATCTCTCCACCCCGCAGCGCCTCGATCGCCGCGTCCAGGGCAGCCGCCCCGAAAAGGGAACTAGTGTCAGCGGCAGTGAACTCCAGCCGCGGACCGCATGCGGGACACGCATTTGGCTCCGCATGGAACCGTCGGTCGCCAGGGTCTTCGTACTCCTGCCTGCATCGCTCGCAAAGGGCGAACGCATCCATCGTCGTGCGGCTCCGGTCGTACGGCACGTCGCGCACGATCGTGTAGCGGGGCCCGCAGTCGGTGCAGTTGATGAAGGGATAGCGATAGCGGCGGTTGCTCGGATCGAAGAGCTCGTCCAGGCATGCCCGGCAGGGAGCGCTATCCGCGGGAATAATCGCACGCGCCGAGCGGTCACTTGCATTCGCAACGACCCGGAAGCCGGTTTCGCCAAGTGTCGAGAGTTCCGCGACTTCGATGTCGTGGATCCGCGCGAGCGGTGGAGACTCCCGCCGGAGGAGGTCCGGAAAGTGGGCCAAGACTTCAGGCGGTCCTTCGATCTCAATCCAGACGCCCTCGGAGTCGTTTCGCACGAACCCGGCCAGGTTACGGGCCCGGGCCAGGCGATACACCGAGGGCCGGAATCCGACGCCCTGAACGGTGCCTCGGACCCGAAGCGAGTTGCGTGCCGGAGAGACGAGAGATTCCGTGCTCCCGTGCTCGCTCATGCTCCCGTGCCAGCTGCGACCCGAAGGTCAACAAGGGGATCGGACAGATCGATGTCGAACTGGATATCCTCGTACTCGATCTCCGATACGCGTGGACCAGTCTTGCCTCGGGCGTCTGCGGCGTAGCCGTGGCGCCGTGTCGGCAGCCGCAGCCGACCGATCACGCGCTCGTTGAGATATTCCGTAAAGTCGTACTTTCCGGGCTCGTAGTTCAGCAGGTTGGCGACCAGCCCTCCCGTCTCGGCGTCGAAGTAATACGTCCAGGTGTGCAGGCCTCCTGCGTCCCCAACTCCCCGGTCGTATGTGACGCGCACCCCCTCTGCGCGCCGGCCAGCCACGATCGCCGGATCGGCGACTTCGAGATGAGAGCCGGGATCGGCCAGCTTGAAGGGCATGCA
The DNA here is from genome assembly GCA_038224325.1 of Thermoanaerobaculia bacterium. GTDB lineage: Bacteria > Acidobacteriota > Thermoanaerobaculia > UBA5066 > Gp7-AA6 > DAHUXD01. The sequence goes on from JBBRFL010000006.1 coordinate 102,684, forward strand.
GAAAACGTAATGCGACCCGAACGTGGAATTCCGCGCCTGGTTGACATCGCTCTGTTCGACGGCGCGCTTGCCGTCAACCAACTTGATCGCGTCGCGGCCGTCGTTGATCAGCACGATTCGCTTGCCTTCGTCCTCCCACTCGATGCGCGCTGCGAAGGAGGGGTGCAAACGGTAGCGATGGATTTCGACTCGTACGCTTTCGATGGATCCGTCCGGTCGGAGGCGGCGCGTCGTCTTGCGGAACTGGACCGTCTTCTTCGCCTCCCAGGCGTCCCAGCCGCCCGCATGGGAGATCGCGCGGCGCGCAATCTCGGTAGTTCGACCGGGGGCAAGCCCGTCAGGCCCGGACCGGGTGACGGCGGCGGCACCGAGCAGTCCTAAGACCGCACCCAGGTGAACGAGCGATCTCATGCTTCCCCGCGGTCGAGGAGCCGGTGCTGCGCCAGGAGGGCCTCGACGATGGCGGACACGGCTTTCACGGCGGCGGATTCCGGGGCGTGGTCGAGCAGGCCTTTGCCGGCACGCTCGGCGCTCAAAACGCTCTCGTCATAGGGCACCCAACCCGAGATCGGAATTTCGCGAGCTCCGCAGAATTCGCGGACAGCCGTCTCGTCTTCTGCCGTGCGCGCTTTGTTGACGATCGCTTCGACCCTCGGGATGCCGAGCTCGCGGCCGAGCTCCGCGGCGCGCGCTCCGGTTTCGAGCGCCCGGAAATAGGGTTCGATGACCACGAGGAGAGAGTCGACGTGGCGAGGCGTACCGCGGCTGAAGTTCTCGAGACCGGCCTCCATGTCGGCTACGGTCGGGCCGGTCGAGGCTCCGACGAGCTGGGCGAGCAGGCTACGCACGGTAGCGTGATTGCGGCACATTCAGCCGGTGCCCGCATGCCCGACGCGCCCCAGAATCAGCAGGCGCACGCCGTCGGGAGCCTCGATACCGTAGCGGCTTGCGATCTCTTCCGGAGTCGAGACCAGCATGAGTTTTTCTTCACCATCGATGTCGCGGCGACGCTCCATGACGTCCTTTGGGACCGTCGGCAGCGTCATCGCCTCCGACTGCGGAAGGCCGAGCGCGACGGCGAGGTTGGGATTTGAGTCGCCGTCGACCGCGAGCGCGCTTCCTTCCCGGCGGGCGAGGAGGCGTGTCAGCGTTGCGGCGATCGTCGTCTTCCCGACGCCGCCCTTTCCCCCGATCGCGATCCTCATGACTTGTTCCCTCTTTCGTTTGAGTGCTCGTGGTCCTGTTGGCACGAGAAGCCGCATTCGCCGTGCCCCTCGGCCAGCATCTCTCGAAAATCGTCCACGAAGCGGCGGCGCGCCTCCGGAAGGCCCGCCTCCGTCAATGCGTATCGGCTCTCCGCCCGCCGCTCGACGACCGCGAGCGCCGCGAGCCTTTCGAGAGCGCCGGCAATCTCAGCCTCGGGATAGACGAGGAAGGCCGCGAGATCCCGAGCCGAAAGCTCCTCTCCGAAACCCTGCCCCCTCATCCAGAACATCAGCTCCAGTACCTCGTCTCGCCGGGCGATACCGCGGACGGCCGCTCCATCCACCGAGTCGGGGGTCACAGGGCCACCTTGACCGCGGTGTCGTCGAGGCTGACCCGCAGGAGCTCGAGGGCCAGATCCGGCCGATCGAGACACCGGCCGCTTGCCAGATCGAACCGGTGGCCGTGGCAGGCGCACGTGATCACCGCACCATCTCGGCTCGAGGATTCGAGACTGCTTCCTCCGGCAGGGCACCGATCGTAGAAAGCGAATATCTTGCCGTTCACGTCGCAGGCCAGGACCGATTCGTCGAACACTTGGATCTTGCGAAGGTCTCCGCCTTCGAGTTCGAAACGGTGCACGAGCGGAAGCCATTTGCGCGGGGTCTCGGCGTACGCCAGGTTCGTTGCGGAGGTCACCGTGACTTCTGTCAGCTCCGGCACGTCTTCGCGCAGGGAGTTCTCGACACCGCCGATCAACGTTCGTAGCGAAGCCTCGTCGCCGTGGATGCCCCGGATGACCTCAACTCGAGCGGATGATCCGGAGAGCGCGACCACTCGTACCTGCGCGCCCAGCTCCTTCAGGAGCGGCCCAACGCGGGCGAGCGCTCCCTCGACTCGCTGGGGAATATCCGACTCGACGAGGTCGTACCCTTCGAGAATCCCTCCCACCAGGGGATCTCTTCGTAAGCGCTCGACGAGCTCCGGATCTCGCTCACGCGCGATCGCGAGTGTGCGTTCGAACGCCTCCCGGTGGAGGTCCAGGACGGCGCCCAGAGCCTCTACGATCCGGTTGCGGCCTTCGTCGTACGAATACATTTCCAACACGCGCAAGAGCTCCTCGAGGCGTTCAGACGGCATTCGCAGCTCCGAGAACCTCCCGGACCATGCCGATCGCCTGCCCGACCGCCGCCCGCACGGGCGGCGACAGCGTGAGGCCGAGCTCGCAGCTGCCGGGCTCGCATCCGACGACCGTGACATCTTCCGGAAGGTAGCCGAGTGTCTTCGCCATTTTCATGGCGCGGGTCGGCTCGGCGAAATGGGGATCGATGGACTCCTCCGGTGCAAACGAGAGGTCGGAGTCGCTCGGGTGGAACACGCAAAGGGTCCCGGGGGCATGCCCGCGGCGGACGGCGTCCACGACGATGAGCTTGCCAAAGCCGGCCATCAAGCCGTAGACCAGCTCCATTCCTCCCGTTCCCACTTCCAGCGTCTCGACGCCGGGAGGAACGGGTTCGCCCGACAGCTTTCGGACGACCTCGACGCCGAAGCCGTCGTCTCCGAGAAGCAGGTTGCCGAAGCCGGCGACGAGCACACGATCGGGCGTCACGAGGGCAGCACTCGGGCGATCGAGCGGCGAATCTCGTCCACGACACCTGGAATCGCTCCCTCCACCTCGGGCGAAAAGGCCTCGCCCCAGTCCTCATCGGCAGCCTCGACCTCGATCACGACGACGTCGCGCGGGAGCTTGTCGAAATAGGTCGCGATGATGAGCAGGTTGTCGATGCTGATGACGCCCGTGACGGCCTCCGCGACACGAGCCTGGATCTCTTCGGGATCGGGGAGGAGGCGGCTCCAGCGATAACGAACCACGTCGCCGGGGCGTCTGCCGCGGCGCACGCCGGCGACCAGGACGATTCGATCGTAGGGTGGCCGGGAATCGAGGTTATGCATCACTCCCACCGGACCGTAGCTCAAGTCCTCGATCTCGACACCGTCCGGCCAGGTTTCGGACTTGAGGCGGTCCATGAGCAGTGGTCCGAAAGACAGGTCCCGGAGCAGGCGATATCCCACTCCCGCGACGAGCACCCGGAGCGCCGGAGACGGCATCAAAGCTGCGGGGTTTTCGGAGGAATCCGGCTCAGGGGCTACGGAGTCCTCGACGCTCTCAATCGTCGGCTCCGCAGGCACAGGTGTTCACCTCGCAGGAGATCGTCTGATCGCCCGCGTAGATGTGGGTGGTGCACGGCATGCACGGATCGAAGCTGCGGATTGCACGCAAAATGTCGATTCCCTTGAACTTTTCCGGGCTGTCGAACTCTTCGAGGATCGGAGTCGCCAGCACCGCCTCCTCGTATGGGCCGGGATTCCCCCAGGGGTCCTTCGGACATGCGTTCAAGGTCGAGGGCGTGATGATCTGGTAGTTGACGATGGCTCCCTTGTCGAGCTCGAGGTGGTGCGAGAGCCAGCCGCGACCCGCGCCCCAGAAGCCGACCGCCATCCGGTGGTCTTTCGGGACGGTGTAGGGCGTCGAAGTCCGATAATCGCCCTTCTTCAGAATGTCCATGCCGATGAGCCAGTTGTCGTAGGCGACGACGGCCTGGTAAGCGATCGAGTACGCGCGCGCCCGGTTCCGCTCGAAAGCATTGAAGACCGGAGGAATCTTCCATTCGAGCTCCATCTCGGGAGCGATGTGCTTGGGCACCTGGATCTTCATGCTGTTCTCGGTCAGATCGAGGAAACGGCGGTGCGGAAGCTTGCCGGCGAGCACGGTGATCCAGGGCCGCGCGTACGTTCCCGCCTCGACGGCAACGCGATCCCATCTCGGCGCGGTCGACCAGCTGTACTTCTCGCGCCAGTTCATCCCCGTGGGCTTAGGCTTGGTTTCCTTGTTCCAGGGGTGATGGGGCGAAAGAGGCGCCCCGAGCGGGTCGGTCTTGTGGGGCTGACCGCTCCAAGGCTCGTAGTAGGAGTGCTCGATGAACTCCTCCATGCCGAGATTGATCTGCTGAAGCTTGCTCGTCACCAGCTTTCCGTCCAGGATGACGCCGGGCGTGGCCCAGCGGCGCTCACCCCACTCGTTGCAGTTCGCATAGGTCGCGTCGTACGCCGTCGGGTCGTCCCAGATCCCGAGGTCGGCGAGGTTCACCGGCCGGGTTCCGCACTCCTTGTACTTCTCGTTCGCATCGTAGAAGAAGTCGCAGATGTCGTTCCAGATCCCGATGGCGCGCTTGGCGAAGTCGAACGTCTTCATCAGGCGGTTCAAGTAGACGTTGAAGCTTTGGATCGTAACCGTGTGGCTCACCCCGCCCGGAACGATTGTCTCCGGGTGCGGGTACTTGCTCATGAGCGTGACGTAACCCTCGCGCGCCACGCGCGAGAGCTCCAGCCCTTCGAGATACAGCTTGCCCGTCAGCGGGTTCATGTCGTGGAAGATGTCGCTGATCTTCGCGTACCCGTGAATGCTCCCCCACCGCGTCTGTGTGCGCGTCGCGCGGTCCCAGAGGGTCGGCTCGGTCTTCTTGATCATCGCCTCGGAGAAGTCGGGGCCCGCCAGCATGAACAGGTGCATCACGTTGTCCCAGACGAACTCCATGGAGAGCGCGAGGTTGCGGATCACGATCGCGAGCGGCGGGGGACAGATTCCGAAGGCCATCTCGATCGCCAGCGCCGAGCAGGTCGAATGCACGCCTCCGCAGACGCCGCACGCCCGGCTGCTGATGAAGATCGCGTCACGGGGATCGCGCCCCTTCAGGATGACCTCGTAGCCGCGAAACAGCGTCGCCATCGAGCTCGCTTCGAGCACCTTGCGGTTCTTGAGATCCACGGCCGTGTGAAACGCCAGAGCGCCCGCGACCCGCGTCACGGGATCGAAGTCGACCGCCTTGACGTATCCGTTCTTCCCGAGGAGCTGCTTGATGGGGTCGCGATCGATCGCTTTGGTCTGGTAGCCGAACGGATCCGCTCCGCTCTTCAGCGTGGCGGCGCCCTGCGCGTCGAACTCGATGGGGAGGTTTCTAAAGCACATTCAGACAGCCATCCTGTTGCCGTCTCTCTCGAGCTTCGCCCGCCGGCGGACATACCCCGGCACCATTTCCTCCGCGGGGCCATTGCGCTCGTCCTGCAGCCGCTTGTTCTTGACCTCGTAGCCGTCCCGGAACTTCGTTTCGGGAATCGAGCGGCCCGGCTTGATGGCCTCGTGGAACTGCATCTTGCGATAAAAGAAATCCGCGAGCCGTCCGAAGAGCGGGTCTCCGTGCTTCTCCAAGGCCCATCCGCTCGGGGTGTCGCTTTCGCGGTCCCATCGCGTCTCCCGGTTCTGGTGGTTCTGAGAGAGGCGTCTCAAGAAGCGAATCACCCGTCCCACGTTCTTGGACGTGTTCGTAGAGACCGTCGCGCCCGGCGGCTCCTTGTAGAAGGGGGTGAACTTGTCGGGGAAACCGGGCATCGTGCAGCCGATGCAGATGCCCCCCTGGTTCATGCAGCCGCCGTGGTGGCGAATCGCGCCGCGCTCGACGATGTTGCACTGCACGACGGGGCCCCAGCAACCGAGCTCGACCAAGCACTCGGGGTCGCCGTACTTTTCCGCGAACACTCCACCCTCGTAGTACCCGCCCCGCACGCACCGCTCGTGCACGGTGTGATGGAACTGCCACGCGGGACGCCCCAGCTCGTCGAATTCCGGCAGCGGCCCGGTGCCCTGCAGAAAGTGAAGGACCATCGCCACGACCTCGGTAAAGTTGTCGCCCACCGGAGCGCAACCGGGAATGTTAATCACCGGCAGACCGAACGCGCTGCGGTAGTCCTTCCCCAGATAGTCCATCAGTCCCATCGCGCCGGTGGGATTGCCCTCCGCGGCCGGGATGCCTCCCCAAGTCGCGCAGGTCCCAATCGCGATCATCGCGGCCGCACCCGGCGCCATGCGGTCGATCCACTCCATCACCGAGATCACCTTGCTGCCGTCGTCGCTCGGCTTGCCCGGTCGAGCACCGAGGCCGACCCAGTAGCCGGCTCCATCGATCAGCGAATCGTCCACGGCGGAGCCTTCCAGGATGACGACGTAGGGGGCATCGAGCTTGCCCTGCGCCGCGAGCTCGAAGTTGTGGATGAACTCCTCGCCCGCCTCGCCGTTCAAGACCGGGTGGTAGAGGATCACGCGAGGAACGCCGGGGATCGTCCCGAGCAGCAGGTCTTCGACGCTCGGGTCCGAGGCACCGGTCACCGAGATCGAGCACCCGTCGCAGCTCATCCCGGCGAGCCAGAACGCGTAGACCTTCTCGAGCGGCCTCGTAAGGGAGGGCGGCAGCGGGTCGAGCTCGAGCGCGAGACCCCCCGCCTGGTTCGATTCCATCTCCGTCTCGGCCATGGCGTTCCTTTCTACCTTTCTAAGAGATCAGCCCCAGGGCACGAGCGGCGCCCGGCAGGCTGTCGGCGGTCGAGGCTAGGTGTTGCCGGACGACCGAGAGCCCCGAGCCGATCTGGGTCAGTCCTTCGGCCACTCCCGAGATGCCGTCGGGCAGCGGGTTGGTCTCGACTTCGATCGCGCGCACGCCCCAGGCGATCTTCTCCAGGCTGCGGCGGATTCCGGAAAGGGCGTCCCCGATCTTCAGGAGCGCCCATGCGAGGAAGGAAAGGAGAACGACAAAGAGCGTTGCGGTAAGAAAAGTCCAGAGGACCATCAGGCCTCCCCTGCCGGCGCGACCGCATCCAGGGTGACGGCGATTTTCTTGGAGGCGGCGTCAATCTCGCCGGCCACGGAGAGCAGGGTCGGCGCGAGCTTCAAGACCGCGCCGAGATTCGCAATGGCCGAGGTGTTCCGGGCGATTCCCTGTGCGGCAGGAACGGTCCTCCGGGCGAGCTCCACGATCTGGCCGCACTCGTGGATGACCCGCGAAAGCAGCATGGTGGCAACGGCCGTCAGGACCAGGGCGAGCCCCAGCGAAACCCACCAGATCAGCTGCACGGTCTCGTTCATGCGGCGCTCGATCGGAGCCGTTTCGCGATGCGGCCGAGGCTGCCGTCCGCGAGCACCAGCCACTGAAGGACGGAGGCCAGGCCGCCTGCGAGTTGGGCCAGGGCCCCGTTGACTTTGCCGAGCGACTCGCCGAGCGGCGCGGCGTCGGTCTGAACCTGAGCGAGGGCGTCGCGAATCTGACGGATGGCCTTCGCCGTCGCCCAAAGACGGGATGCGATCAGGATGAGTCCGACTGCGAGAACCGCCACGAGGATGGCGAGATAGACCAGCGTCGCGACGAGGACCGCCGGCATCACTTGCTTCCGGCGAGCGAGGAGAGTTTCGCGTCGATCGCGCCCGCCCCCGCCGCAATTCCCTTCGCGGTCGCCAGGATCTCGCCCGCGACGACGTTGGTCTTCTGAAGCATCCAGATCGAGACAGTGTTCGCCGCGATCTGCTTTCCGACGGTCCAGATCTCGGCGGCGCGTCTATCGATCGACTTCGCGGCGGCGATGATGACGAGCAGGAGAACGGCCACGATGAGGACGACAACCGCTCCGATCGCCCAAGAGATTTGCCACAGAGTCAGGGTGTCCATGGGCCCTCCCTGAAATGCCAGGAGCTCGACCGGCCGCAAACGCATTGTCTGACGGAGGTTAGGAGTCGTCAAGGGCGCTTCGAATTTCCGAAGTGGGCGGGGGATGGAGTTTCGTGTAGAAAGAGGCGTGAACCTGAAGGAAAACCACTTTGCGGCTGAAGTTGTTGCGCGCCGCGACGTGGCTCCTGATCTCTGGGTAGTTCGGGTGCGTCCCGAGAAGCCTCTGGATTTCCGGCCCGGCCAGTTCGCGACGGTCGGAGTTCTCGTCGGCACGAAGATGATCGAGAGACCCTATTCCATCGCTTCCTCTCCACGAGAATCGGAGCTCGAGTTCTTCCTGGAGCGAGTTCCAGAGGGCCAGCTCAGTGAACGACTCCATGAGCTCGTGCTCGGAAACGTGCTGTACGTCCGGAAAGCCACGAAGGGAAACTTCACCTTCGATGACGAGACCGGCCACAAGACGCATCTCATGGTGGCGACGGTAACGGGCGTGGCCCCCTTTGTCAGCATGGTTCGGACGCTCCGCCTGGGCGAAAACGCCGGCGAGCCGCAGGCGGGCCACGGAGTATTTCTCCTCCAGGGCGCCAGCCGGTCCTGGGAGCTCGGCTACGAAAAGGAGCTTGCGGACCTGGAACACGCGACGAGATGGTTTCGCTACCTACCCACCGTGAGCCGGCCGCAAGAGGACGTGACCTGGGAGAGAGAGCGGGGCCGGGTGCACGAGCTCATCCTGAAGTCCCTCGATCGCTTTCAGTGCAACCCTTCCGACACGACGGCCTATCTCTGCGGCCACCCGGGCATGATCGAAACCGGGAAGAAGATTCTCCGCGACGCGGGTTTCGCGCTGGACTCGATTCGCGAAGAGCGGTACTGGGTGCCGAACCCGACGAGTTAAAATCGGGTCGCGGAGCGGGACCCCGAGCTATTCTTCGGCCGCCTTACAACAACAGGACTCGATCGACTTCTTGGCGAGCGTGCAGTAGAGATTCCCGTCCTTCTGCTGGATGCAGCAGCACTTCTCGATGGTTCTGTTGGTCAGGGTGCAGATCCACTTCGGATTCTGAGCCGTGGCGGTTCCCAACGTGATCAGCCCGCCAAGGGCGATTACCAGCAGCCCCTTCTTCATGGCTCTCCTTCCATTGCTTACCGGACCATGCGGTAGATCACGTCCAAGAACTCGACGTAGCTCTCCCTGGCTCGACCCGCCTGGATGCCTCGTGTGACGCAGCTTTCCAGATAGTTGCGGACCATGATCTTGCTCGCGGCCCGCAGCGCCTCTTGCGCCGCGGCGATCTGTTGAAGGATCTCGCGGCACGGGCGATTCGCATCGAGCATTCTGTGGACGCCCTCGACCTGGCCGCCGGCCCGCTTGAGACGCCGTCGGACCTCGGCTTTCCTCTCGTCGGGGACAAACACGTTGTCGACGACCGGCAAGGAAACGGCGGTGCGGCCCGTTGCGTTCCTCATTTCGTCTAACCGTATACTCCTGGGGAGTACCTGTCAAGTGTCCATCGTCGAGGCCCCCGTGCCGTTCTAGGGTGCGAACAGGATTTCCGCTTCGAGCCCGGCGTACGAATAGTTTTCGCCGTAGATCTCTTTGAAAATCTTGCAGGCCGTGACTCCGGTGCAGTGCGACGGGGCGATTCGGTCGACTCCCAGATCGTTCTTGAGCTTCCGTGCCAACTCGGTGATGTACTCCGCCGAGTAAGGGATGAGATGGAATCCGCCCGCGACGAGCTCCACGTTCGCGTTGAGGCGCTTTCTTGTCTCGAGAACAATCGCCTCCACCCGAGAGTGCGCGCACCCGACGATCAAGACGACGCCCTTGCTCGTCTTCAGGGCGAGCGACAGCTCGGGAATGCCGGTCAGCTCCGGTTGATCCTCGTGCGGAGGATATTTCGAGAAGTCGCCCAGCATCACACCGTTCGTCGGAATCACGAAGACGCCGGGAGCGACTTCCTTGGCCGCGGTCACCCAGTCGGCATGAGCGTTCCAGAACCGGCCGCTCGACTTGTAGTCGATCGACGTCTGTTTGCCGGCCCAATACAGCTCCTCCGGAGGCGCTTGCGAAACCTCGGGAGGTTTTTCAAACGTCCAATGCTCCGGAGCGCCCAGTCCGCGGTCGCTGGGGAGGTACAGCTTGACGGCGGGGTTGACCTTCAGGAGGTAGTCGAACCCCGAAGCGTGGTCGGCATGCCGGTGAGAGAGCACGGCGATGTCGACTTTGCCTAGATCGACGCCGAGAGCCTTGGCGTTGTGAGCCAGCACGTCCGCCTGACTGCCCGAGTCGAAGAGGATCGTCTTCCCGTTGTATCGAACGAGCGCCGAGAAGCCCCAGTCGAGGATCGTGCCCTTCTTCCCATATCCGAACGCGTCGTAGAGGTTGAGAATGCTGTTTTGGGGCTTCGTGGCCCCGCTCCCGGGTTCCCGCGGCGCGGCGGGCTGCGGCGAAATGAGGAGCCAGAGAAGAAAGACGGCGATCGTCGACACGGGCTTGACCACACTGGACCGCAACATGTTCCCCCCTTCAATCCGAGCGCGATTTTGGGATTCTATCCGTCCAATCATGACCTCGGCGGCGACACCTTACGCTGCTCGCGCTGCTTGCGCCACCCGTACCGGGTCATGCCGCGCGGCTTGTACACCGACAGCGTCGTGGCCACGAGCAACACCAGCACGGCGGCACCAGCGTCGGCCGCGAGTTGAATCCGCAGCCCGCGGAGATCGGCACCGAACAATGTCGCCTCTGCCGCTGCGCTAGCGAGGAAGCTCGCAGCCCGCAGGTGCAACAGCAGGATGAGGGTGCCCAGGACGGTTATCAGGAGCTTCACGAGGATCCAATAGTGCCGGAACAAGCCCCACTCGGTGCCCACTGACTGGACGAGCCCGGTGAGCAGGGAGGCGAAGCTCAACGGGACGATGAACCGGCCGGTCAACTCCATCGCGGGATAGGCGGCTCGCGCTGCCTGAGCATCCTGGCTGGTCAGACCCACGACGGCGAGAGCGAGGAAGCAACCGACCGCGAGAATCCCGCCTGCTCGGGACGTGGCTCCTGAAAGACTACCTGCCCGTCCCGGAATCGGCGCAGCCGGATCCCGGAAGGACATCGGACCTAGACGGAATACGGCTCCTTGAGAAACTTCGCCGGATTCCGGGCGAACTCATCCCGCGTCTTCTCGGACTCGAAGAAGAAGCGGCGGGGCCAGGTCTCGAGCTTTCCGTCTTTCTTGCGCACCTGCACCCGGCGGTCGATCGTGAAGCGCCCATGAACCTTGTTCACGCGGGCTCCCGTCACCGGGTCCGTGGCCCAAACATACTTGTCAGGAGTCGCCTTGATGAGATCCAGCTCATTGATGTTGCAGAGCGAAATCCTCTCCCCCTCATAGGTAGCCGGCGTTGCGTCCTTCCGCTCGAAGGTGTAGTCGCCGCAGACAACACAGAAGACCTGGTCCGTCGGGGACCCTTTCGGCGGCGTCTGAGCGGTCAGCAGAGCGGACGTTAGCAACAGCGTGACCGCGAAGGTCCAGCGATTCTTTATCAAATTTCACCAACCTTGGGGACCGTGGCGGCTGACGCCCGCCACGCTTCTTCAGCCAAGCGGCGTCGCCGGGCGGTCCAACGTGCGCCGAGGAGGACGGCGAAACCAGCACCTCCCTCCAACACGGCCGCACCGTAGAGTTGCGATTCGAAGAGGGGCCGGATGGTGGGGGGAAAGCGAACGGCCACGTACTTGGCCGGGGCACACTTGGGTCCGCATTTCCAGGAGTCGCACGCCATCGGTTTTGGCGCGGCCGCCAGTGCTACCGATACGGCCGTAAGAATGAGCAGGGAGCCGAGAATCGCTGACTTTCTCATGGACTGGCCTCCATCCAACTCGTAATCTACGCCCAACGATGCCTCTCCTGTCAACATGAAACAGCGCTTGAGGCTCGCCATGGGGGCGTTTGTCGTGCTCGCCTTGGGCCTCTCATTGGCTCATACGCCAGGTCGCCTCCCGCGCTTTTTCCTCGGCTTCGCTTACAGAGGAGCCCTCGTCGATGCTCACCGCTGGAGGCAGTGGGTGCGGACCAATCCGGATTTTTTCGGGCCTCTCGGGGAAACGGCGTGCTTTGCGATCGTCGAAAGCCCCAGCGATTCTACCGGCCTGATATTTACTCGCGAACGGGATGGGGTCACGGTCGAGAAGACGCATTCGCTTCTCTTTAAACGGATCCCTCTCTTGCTCGCGATGACCCCGAAAACCGCCGAGGAGTTTCTTCTGCTCGATCAGCGCCAGGGAAACCGTTTTTGGGACGGGCTGAAATTCCTCGTACAGTCCAGAAAGCTCGTGGTCTACCCGAATGCGCCTCGCGAGGAACTCGACCGCGTGGGTTTGACTGGCTTCCTCCAAGTCATCGACGCGATCCCTCCGAAGACGTGAAGAGCCTCCGCAAGGATTCGCGAAGAGAATCGCCCTTTTGGGTGAGCCGGTACTCAGACCGAGGCGGATCCGCTCCCTCGAGCTCCCGGCGGATCAGCCCCACCGCTTCGAGCTCGCGCAGCCGCTCGGTAAGGGTGGAAGAGGAAAGGCCCCCAAGCCTTTCCTGAATCTGACGAAAATGCACTCGCTCTTGCGCACCGACCACGTTCAACACCTGAAGAGCATGACGCCTGCCAACCGCCTGAACGAGCGGCTCCAGAAAGCAGTAGCAAGATCCGATCTCTTTGTCCTGGACGGAACAGCCGCAATCCTCGGCAGGCATCACAGGAGTGTACGACGCAGGCTATGACCTCGGTTCAATCGCGGAGGCCTACTTCTTCGCAGCCCTTCCCAGATTCGCTGACTGTAGGCTTTGTCAATCCGCGTCAAAATGTCGGGAGCGCCTTGTCTCCGAGTCTCGCCCTTAAGGGGTCGTCGGAAGCGACGAGCCCCGAACCGTTTCTCCCCCACCGAAGTAGAAGGCGGGCATCAACAGGACATTGAGGGCGGTCGATGAGACCAGACCACCGACGATGACGACCGCCATGGGGTGCTCGATCTCCTGGCCTGCCCGAGTCCCACTCACCACCAGCGGAAGGAGCGCGAGGCCGGTTACGAGGGCGGTCATGAGAATCGGCACGAGACTATCCAGTGATCCCTGAACCACCAGATCAGGACCGAAGGCAGCCCCTTCCGTGCCCGGGGTGCGTTTTCACCATCGACTTACCCCGACACCCGATGCCGGAACGGTCTGGTATCCAGAGCGGAAGGTCCAGCGCAACGGCCGCTCTCCGCTTTCCCGAGAACCTCGGTTCGCTCATTTTGCCCTGTTCCCCTTTCCCTATCTTGACGTGAGTCGCCGTTGGGCGTATGGAGGATTCTGGGCTTCCGACCTGGATGCCCGAGTCACGAGGAGGTGTTCCGATGGCGAAGAAGAGCAGGGGCGGCAGAATGACCGCAGCCAAGAAGCGAGCCGCGAAGAAGCCTGGCGGAAAGGGTCGCGTCGCCAAGCGCAAGGCGGGAAAGAGGATCATGTCGACCTGACAGGACGCAGCGCAGCGCGTCGTAATCTGGAACGCCTGGGCGACGCGCCCGGTCGATAGCGCCACCCATGCCTAGATACGGGTGGCAATGCACCGCGTGTGGCGACAAGCCGAAGTGGTTGGCGGTCTGCCGATCACGCAGCATCGCGGCCTTCATCTGGGATGAGTTGGCGCCGAGTGGCTGGGATCAGCGCCTCCTCCTCCGCACGTGCAAGTGCAAGCGGCGGTCGCTGCGCATCTCGTACCGGCTTCGGCGCGGCGATCCGGAGACGATCCGCGTCAAGCACATCGTCGGGTTGGGCCCGAACGGCGACTATCTCCCGATGCTCTGGGAGACCTTTCGGCGTTCGACCCCCCGAACAAATTGGATGGACTTCAAGTACCAGCGGGGTCGCAGCCCGTGGGGGCTCGGCAAGCGGCTGGTCCTCGAAAAGGCGCAACTCGTGCGCCTGCTGCGAGCGTACCAGGACGCGACGGGTGTCGCGATTTCCGCAGCGGGGCCACGTGGCCGGGCCCGCGATACTCTCTCTCGGGCATGACGACCGATCCCGACGGGGCGCTCGAGCAGGGCCTGGCCGATCAGACTCACGACCGGTCCGAGGTCAAAAGGCTCCAGCACCTTCTCGACGAGCGAACGCAGGCGCTGTCGCTCGCGAACGAGACGCTCGACCTCCGGGACGAGTTCCTCGCGATCGTCAGCCACGACCTGCGGAACCCTTTGAACGCGATTGCTCTGAATACCCAGCTTCTCGAGCGGCTGGTTTTGTCCGGCGACCCTCGCCTTGCCCGAATCTCGCGGAGCCTCGATGCGTCGATTGCCCAGATGCAGCGGATCATCTCGGATCTTCTGGACCTGGCCGCGATCCAGGCGGGGAAGTTTTCGGTCCAGCTCCGGACCGGCGACGCTCGGAGCCCGATCGAGGAGTCGGCCGGGAGCTTCCGTTCGGTATGCGCCGCGAAGTCCATCGCGCTCGACGCGGAGATCGGACCCGACGCGCTTCCCTCGCGCTTCGACCCCGGCCGGATCGTGCAGGTCCTCGACAACCTGATTCACAACGCGTTGAAGTTCACTCCGAGCGGCGGCCGGATCTCCGTGACGGGGCGGAGGACAGACGACGCGGTCGAAATCGGCGTCCGCGATACCGGGCCGGGCATGGAACCGGAAGAGATCTCCGTGATCTTCGACCGCTTCCGGCAGGTGGAGAAGCGGGGACGGCGGGCGCTCGGGCTCGGCCTCTACATCTCCCGCTCGATCGTCGAGTCGCACGGCGGCCGGATGTGGGCCGAGAGCGTTCCGGGAGAAGGAAGCGTCTTCCGATTCACGCTTCCGCGGGCATAGTCCCCGGCAGGCGCCGGCCACACACGCGTTCCAGAACTTTGACGAGCTTCTCGAACCTCAGCGGTTTTGCGATGAAACCATCGAGTCCGGGAAAGCGCTGGTTCAGGCCCTCGTCGTTGGCCGTCACGACGACGACCGGAATGCGCGAAAGACGCTCGTCCGCCAGTTGGTTCGCGCGAAACTCCCATCCATTCATCACCGGCATCTCGAGATCCAGGAGTACCAGACAGGGGGCCAGCGACTCGTTGAGATAGTCGAGGGCCTCGCGCCCGTTCGCAGCCTGTGCATGGCCGAACCCTTCCAGCTCGAGCATCGCGCAGAGTGCCTCCCGTTGCTCGCGGTCGTCTTCCACCACCAGGATGGGCGGCGCCGACGACGTATCCGCGGGAAGCGTGCTGGTTTTTGTCAACGATCTCTCCAGTGCTGTAGGAGCATGAAGTGAGCCAAGTCGGGCGAAACTACCCTCCGTACAAGGATTTGAACAGCCGTTCCCTTAGAATTCAGGAGGTTAGATGCTGAGGTTCGGCGCGGTGCGGTGGCCTGCTCGACTCCCGGCGGCTCGACCCGACGGCGGCGACGGAATTACCGCAGGCGCTCGGCCCGCGCTCATTCTCCTTCTCTTCATCAATCTCTTCAACTATGTCGATCGACAGGTCCTCGCCGCTGTGGTGCCTTCGATCGAGAGCAGCTTTTTCGGCGCCGGAAACGGCGCGAGCAAGTCGCCCGCTCTCATCGCGCTTCAGGACTGGTGCCGCTCGCGCCTCGGCTTCAAGCCGGAGCTCGCGCTCATCGGCGTCCTCTCGATGGCCTTCATGGTGCTCTACATGGTGGGCGCGCCCGTGTTCGGCCGCCTCGCGGAGCGCTTCTCGCGATGGGCGCTCGTCGGCATCGGAGTCATCCTCTGGAGCCTGGCGAGCGGAGCCTCCGGCCTCGCCGCGACGTTCTTCGCCCTCCTGCTGACGCGTTGCTTCGTCGGAGTGGGCGAGGCCGCCTACGGTCCGGTGGCGCCGGCGATCCTCTCGGACCTCTACCCCGTCGAGAAACGGGGCCGGATCCTGGCCTGGTTCTACATGGCGATCCCCGTCGGAAGCGCTCTCGGCTACGTTCTCGGGGGCGCGGTTGCGGACTCCTCCATCGGCGATCTCGGCGCGCGTTTGCTCGGAGTCCACGCCGATAGCTGGCGATGGGCGTTCTTCCTCGTCGTTCCACCCGGGCTGGTCCTCGGCGTCTGGGCATTTTTCCTGAAGGACCCCACGCGCGGCCACGCGGACGGCGCGGCGGGATCCTCGCGGGACAGGGTTCGGTGGTCGGACTATGGCGCGCTCCTGCGGACGCCCTCCTGGGTCTTCTGCACGCTCGGGATGACGGCGATGACGTTTGCGATCGGCGGGATCGCCTTCTGGATGCCGTACTACCTCGCCCGCAAGCCCGGTGCCCCCGCGGGCGCGACCGTGATCTTCGGCGGAATCACCTGCGTCGCGGGCCTCGTCGCGACGCTCGTCGGCGGCGCCGTGGGTGACCGGCTCCGCGCCCGCATGCCCGGCTCGTACTTCGTGGTCTCGGGCGTCGCGGTCCTGGCGGGCTTCCCGTTCATGCTCCTGACGCTGCGCGCGACGTTCCCGCTGGTCTGGCTCTGGATCTTCGTCACCTGCTTCTGCCTCTTCTTCAACACGGGTCCGACGAACACGATCCTGGCCAACGTGAGCCACCCGTCCATCCGGGCGGCCGGATTCGCGCTCAACATCCTCGTCATCCACGCCTTCGGCGACGTGATCTCGCCGGTCGTCATCGGAGTGGTCGGCGACCGTTACGACATGAACCGGGCCTTCGCGGTCGTGGGCGCGATGTTCGTCGTTGCGGGCATCCTGTGGCTGCTCGGGGGGCGCCACCTCGAGCGCGACACCGCGCTCGGCCCGACGCGGCGCCCGGGGAACGCGTCGTAACGGCGCGAGCGCCGGACGGGCCGGGTTATGCGCCGGTCCGCGCGTTCGCGCGATTCCTGCTGTAACTGTTCTACAAGCGCATCGAGGTCGTCGGAGCTCACACGTTCCGAGCACACCGCGGTCGCGGTCTACGGCGGAATCGAGCTGGCGCATTACGCCGGCGCATCGGGTGTGGGCGGCGGCGTCCGAGCTCGCGCCGGGGGTCCACCGGTTTCTCGCCACCCTGTTCGGGTGACTTCGGCGGGCGGCGAATTCCGGGACCCGCTCTAGCGCGGGGTCTCGATGAGCCGGCCGATCACGTGCCACCCGTCGTCGCGGAGGGCGAACGTCGCGGTCCCGTGCCGCGTCTGGCTCGCCACCTCGGGCGGCCCGTCGGGGTAGGAGAAGTCGAAGGTCGCCTGGGCCCGGTGGTTGTCGTCCGCGATCGCGATGGCCGTGACGCGGATCAGCTTCGCGCGCAGGGTGATCCCCTCGTCGGCGGACCCTCGCTGCTCCGCCTCCGTCTGCGGGCGGAACGGGGGCTCGGCGCGAACGAGCGCGGCGACGCGCTCGGGGTCGAGGGACTGCGGCGGGGTTCGGGGACGGCAGGCGGAGGCCGCGGCCAGGGCGCACGCCGCGAGAGCCACGGCCAGGATCTTCGCCATCCGGGTGTTCATCTCCGGAGACTACTTCGAAACCCCGGCCGAAAAGAAAAATCCGGCGGCCCGAACAGATCGGGCCGCCGGACGAACGGAAAGAGCAAGCGGGCGTCAGTTGACGGTGGTGGACTTCTTGGTGGTGGTGGTGGTCGAGACGATCTTCCGAACCACGAGCGGTCCGCCGCTGGTCATGCGAGTGGTCTGGACGGTATAGGTCTTGCCCACGGCAATGTCGGAGGGCACGACCGAGGTCGAGTCCACCGTGTACACCACGGTCTTCTTGTCCGGGAGGACGAAGGTCACCGACTTGCCGGGCTCAAACGCCGAGACCGTGCCCGTGATGGTCGTGGCCTTGCTGGTCGTCTGGTCCCCGTTGGCGTTCGTCGAGGTGGTCTGCGTCTCGGTCTTGATGCTGCCGTCGGAGTTGACCGACCGCGTCGTGACCCGGGTCACCATCGCCGGACCGGAGTCCGAGGGCTCGGTGTTCAGCGTGACCACGCGCCCGACCCGAACGTCGCTCGGGACCACGACCTTCGACGTCAGGGGGTACGACATCTCACGATTGTCGGATCCCATGACGACGATCGTCTTGCCGGGCTCGTAGCGGACCACTTTTCCCTCGACGGTGGTCGTCTTGGTCGTCTTCGTCATCGAGCCGTCGCTGTTGACGTCCGTCTGAGTCGTCGTCTGCTCGGTGTTCGACTGCTGGGCAGCCGCCGGATCCTGTTGCGCTGCGGAATCCTGAGCGCGGAGCGCGGGCACCAGGGCCAGCGATCCGACGACCAGCAATCCTGTGATAGTTCGCTTCATAAGTCTCCTTTCGAATGGCCCCGCGCGGGAGCGCGACGGCCGTTTCCAGACCTCGGCGCAGATCGGAAGAAGTTCCGATCCCACCCAAGTTGTTGCAAGTCGGATGCCACACGCACAGTGTCAGAACGCCTTTCCCCATGTTGATAGGCTCCCCCTCGATGAGCGGAACTCGCCACGAGCGGCGCCCGGGTGCGCTCTTTCTGCTGATTGCGGTCCTGTGCGCGGCGGGAGCGTGGTCCGCGAGCCGCCTCCCGTCCTCGATCTTCCCCAACGTCACCTTTCCCCGTATCAAGGTGATCGCGGACGCCGCCGAGGAGCCGCCCGGCCAGATGATTCCCGCCGTCACCCGTCCGCTCGAGGAGGCCGCGCTGCGCGTCCCCGGGGTCGAGCGGGTGATCTCGACGACGTCTCGTGGGTCGGTCGAGATCGGTGCGGAATTCGCCTGGGGGACCGACATGCAGCTCGCCCTCGCGCGCGTCCAGGCGGGGATCGAGAGGATCCGGCCCGACCTGCCGCCCGGCACGCGGATCGAGGCGGAGTGGATGAACACGGCCGTCTTTCCCATCCTCGGCTATGCCCTCACCTCCGACGGGAAGTCGCAGGCGGAGCTCCGGGAGCTCGCGGACTTCGTGATTAAGCCCGAGCTCATCCAGATCCCGGGCGTCTCGCAGGTTCAGGTGCAGGGAGGGCGCCTGCGCGAGTTCCAGGTTCACCTGGATCCCGAGCGGCTGGCGGCCGCGAAGATCTCCGCCGCGGACGTCGTGGACGCCATCCGCAAGAACAACCTCGTCTCCTCCGCCGGCCTGATCGAAGCCAACCACGAGCTCTACCTCTCGCTGGTGAGCGGGAAGCCGGGGGGAATCGACGAACTGTCGCGGATCGCCGTTCCGATCTCGAGGGGCGGGGTGCCGACCTCTCTCGGGGCGCTGGGGACCGTTGCGGCGGCGGACGCGGTCTCGTACGTCCGGACGACGTCGGAACGGCGCCCGGCCGTCCTGTTCAACGTCGTCCGACAGCCGGACGCGAGCACGCTTTCGATCGCGGCGGGCGTGGCCGACATGTTCCGGACGAAACCGCAGCTCCTGCCCCCGGGAGTTCGCTGGACGGCGTTCTACGACCAGGCAGAGTTCGTGAGCCAGTCCGTTCACGGCGTCCGGGACGCGATCCTGATCGGCGTGGCGCTGGCCGGGCTGGTCCTGCTCGTCTTTCTCCGAAGCGGGCGCATCGCGTTGATCGCGGTCGCGACGATCCCCGTGACGGTCGCCATCGTGCTCCTCGGCCTGGTAGTCACGGGACAGACGATCAACCTGATGACCCTGGGAGGGATCGCGGCCGCGATCGGGCTCGTCGCCGACGACGCGATCGTCGTGGTCGAGAACATCGCACGGCACGCCGAGGAGCGAGTCTCGGCGAACCCGGCCCGTTCCGGCCTGGCCGAGGTGTTCGCGCCCCTGAGCGGATCGAGTCTCTCGACGGTCGCGATCTTCTTCCCCTTCGCGCTGCTCTCGGGAGTCGCGGGGGCGTTCTTCCGCCCGCTCGCGCTCACGATGGCCCTGGCGCTCGCGGTCTCCTATCTCCTCTCGGCCCTCGCGGTGCCCGCGGCCGCCGAGGCCCTGCGCGTGGCCGCGCGCCCCCGGGGACGCTCGCGGCCGCCTCGGATCGCGCGGTTCTTCATCGCGCATCCCTCCGTCGCCGCAAGCATCACGGTCCTCCTCATAGCCGGCGGATGGTTGCTTTACGGGATCGTCGATTCGAACTTTCTGCCGGAGATGGACGAGGGCTCCCTCATCCTGGACTACTGGACGCCGCCCGGAACCTCCCTCACCGACACCGACCAGATGCTGGGCGAGGTCGAAGGGGTGATCGCCGCGATGCCCGACGTCGCGAGCTACTCCCGGCGGACGGGGTCTCAGCTCGGCTTCTTCATCACCGAGCCAAATCGCGGCGACTACGTGATCCGCTTGAAGCCCCGGCGAGCGCGGCGCGCCCTGGACGCGGTCCAGGAGGACCTGCGGACGAAGATCGCGGCGCTGGAGCCCGCCGTCCGCGTCGACTTCGGCCAGATCCTGGAAGACAACATCGGCGACCTGACGGGCGGCGTCCCGCAACCGGTCGACGTCAAGATCTACGGCGAGGATTCCGGCCTCCTGCAGGAGAAGGCGAAGGCGGCGTCCCGGATCCTGCGGAGCGTGCCCGGAATTGCGGACGTCTTCGACGGGATCACGATCGCCGGACCGAAGCTCGTGGTCAGCGCCCGGCCCGACGTCGTCGCCCGGTTCGGCGTCACGGCCGAAGGCCTTCACGGCGAGGTGGAACCGGCGCTCGCGGGCACGGTCGCGGGCAACCTGCGCATCGGGGAGCGCCTGTACGACATCCGTGTCTTCTCGCGCGGGAGCTCGCCGGTCGCCTCTCTGCCCGAGCTTCCGATCCAGACCCCGTCCGGGGCCCGCGTTCCGCTCTCCACGCTCGCGACGGTGTCGACCGGCGCTCCGGAGGCGGAGATCCAGCGCGAGAACCTCCGGACCTACCTCGGGGTGACCGCCCGGCTCGACGGCATCAGCCTCGGAAGCGCCATGGCGACGATCCAGGCGAGGCTCTCGCGCGAACTCGTCCTGCCGCCGGGCATGTCGGTCCGGTTCGGCGGCCTCTACGAGCAGCAGCAGACCTCCTTCAAGGGACTGCTGGGCGTCCTCCTGGGCGGCCTGCTCCTGGTCGCGATCATCCTGCTGTTCGAGTTCGGCGACTGGAGGGCGCCCCTTCTGACCGTGATCATGGCACTGGCCGTCCTGACGAGCGTTCTCGGCTCGCTCATCGTGACCGGCATGTCGCTGAACCTCTCGAGCTTCGTCGGCGCGATCATGATGGTCGGCATCGTGGGCGAGAAGGCGGTCTTCCTGATTCACGACGCCCGGGAGGAGCTGCGTCGCGGGATCCCGGTGGCGGAGGCTTGGGCGGAGGCCTCGCGAAAGCGCCTTCGGGCCGTCCTGATGACGATCTTCGCGACCGCGTTCGCACTCGCCCCGCTCGCCTTCGCGTTCGGCGAGGGCTCCCAGATGCAGCAGCCCCTCGCGATCGCGGTGATCGGCGGATTCATCCTCTCGAGCCCTCTCATCCTTCTCGTCCTGCCCTCCCTCTACTGCTGGCTCGATCCGAAGGGCCGGCTCGCGGGCCGCCCTGCCGAGGCGGACCCGGACGCCTCGCGCTGATATGCTGCCGGGCCAGCGCGCTTCATTCTGGGCGCGATCGCGGGGAGGCGGAGATGCTCAAGGGATTTCGCGACTTCATCGCCCGGGGGAACATCGTCGAACTTGCGTCGGCGGTCATCATCGGCGTCGCGTTCAGCGCGATCGTCGACTCGCTCGTCAAGGACATCATCACGCCGGTGATCGGGATGCTGGGAGGCCAGCCCGACTTCTCGACGCTCAAGGTCGGGTCGCTCGCGATCGGCAATTTCATCAACGCGGTGATCAGCTTTCTCATCAAAGCCGCCGCCCTCTACTTCCTGATCGTGGTGCCCTTCAACCGGTTCGGCACCCGGATGGCCGCGACTCCTCCACCGCCCTCCCCCTCCGAGCTGTACCTCAAGGAGATCCGCGACCTGCTCGCGAGGCGCCCCTAGGCGGTGCGCATCCTCGCGGGCGCCGCGTTTCTCCTGACACTCTCCGCCTGTTCCGGACCGGGGATTGCGCCGCCGCCGGACGTCCCGCGACAATCTCCACCGACCCCCGGCGCCACGGGCGCCGCTCCGACTCCCGCCGCGCCGGTTCCGGATCTGGATCGAAGCGAAGAAGTCGAGGGCCCGCGATCGACCCTGGCGGGAACGGTCTCGTATTCCGCGCGGATCGCACTCACACCCGAGGCGGTCGTCCAGGTGGAGCTGCGAGACGTGTCCCGTCCGGAAGTCGAGGCGTCCGTCGTCGCCCGCCAGGTCATCCGCAGGCCTGGCCAGGTTCCCGTGGCCTTCCAGATCGACTACGACCCGTCGCGCATTCTCCCCGGCCACGCCTACGCCGTATCGGCCCGGATCGTGGATCGCGGGCAGCTCCAGTTCGTGACGGAGGTCGGCATCGCGGTGCTCCCCGGCGGAGCCCCGCGGTCCGCGGACATCGTCGTCGTCCCCGTCCGCTAGCTCGAGAAGCCGATTCCGATTTTGTCGAGTAGCCGTAGGAGCGGGCCCGCCGGCTCCCCGGCATCGGTGCGGCGGAGCGCGCGAGTCACCGCTCCGACCGCCCACCGCCGGAACGGCTCCGGAGGGTACGGAATGGGCTTCCGGCGAACCATCGCGAGATCCAGGAGCGGGCTCTCTCGCTCGAGGGTCAGGTGCGCCAGAATCTTCCCGGCGATCCGCGTCGAGCCGATGCCGTGCCCCGTGTACCCGAGCCCGTAGGAGAGGCGCCCCCCGGCCGTCCCGAAGAAGGGCGTCAGGCGAGTGGTCGAGGCGATGGGCCCTCCCCACGCGAAGGGAAAGCGCAGGTCGGAGATCTGGGGAAAGTGGCGGGCGAAGCTCGCGCGTAATCCATCGAAGTGCGCCGCCGAGCGGTCGCACTCCGGCCCCACGCGGTTCCCCGGGTAGTAGACGGCCTCGCTCGTCCCCCAGAGAATCCGGTCATCCGAGGTCAAGCGGTAGTAGTTGAAGAAGGTCCTCGCGTCGGTGATGCCCTGCCGGTTCCGCCAGCCGATCCGGTCGCGCTGCGCCGGAGTCAGCGGCTCGCTGACCAGGATGTAGTCGTAGAGGGGCAGGAATCGGGACCGCAGAGCGGGCCAGAGGTGGTGGCTGTAGGCGTTGGTCGCGAGAATCGCCTTGCGGGCCGTGACGGTCCCGCCCGTCGTCTCGATGGCGACGCGGTCTCCGGGGAAGGAGAGCCCCGTGACCGGGGTTCGCTCGAAGACGCGCACACCTTCGCTCAGGGCCTGCCGCAGCAGACCCTCGACCAGCCGGACGGGGTCGACCAGACCGTTTCGCGGCGCCTCGAGCGCGCCGAGGTAGAGCGGGCTCGCGACCTGCGCGCGAGCCTCCTCTCCGGACAGGATGCGCCAGTCCGCGATCCCCACGCGCTCGGCCGCCCGCCGGCCGGACTCCAGCGCCCGCAGATGCGCCTGCGTCAGCGCCGCGACGAGCTGGCCGGGGCGCTCGAACCCGGCGTCGATTCCCCGGCTGGAAAGGAACGCCTCCATCTCGTCGAGGTTCTCGCGCCCCAGCCGGGCGAGCTCGCGGGCCTCCTCCAGTCCGAAGTGAGCGATCGCCAGCTCGTGCGAATGGTCGATCGACTCACCGACGATCCCGGCGTTTCGACCGCTCGCGCCGTAGCCGGCGAGCTCCTGGTCGAGGACCGCGACGGCCGCGCCGGGCTCGAGAGCCTTGATCGAGATCGCCGCCCACAATCCCGTGAACCCCGCCCCGATGATCGCGACGTCGCATGCGCGGGCGCCGGAGAGCGGCTCCGCATCGCGGGGCGGCCGCATCGCGAGCCAGTAGCAGGATTGCTCGATCGGGAGGCCGGAGAGGTCGTTCACTATGTGGCGACGTCGGGAGCGGCCCTCGCGGGCGCCCGCGGGAGGGGCGGACCCTCCCCTACGTCTCGAGGGTTATAGGCCGCTCTCCCGGTACACGTCCTGGAGCGAGCCCTCGAGCGCCGAGAGGAACCGGTCGAGCTCCGGGTAGCTGATCACGAGCGGCGGCTCGACCCGGAGCACTTGCGCGTTGATGTAGGTGCCCGAAATGAGAATCCCACGGCCGAAGAGCGCCTTAGCGACGGCGTATCCCAGGTCGTGGCTCTGGAACTCCATTCCGAGCATCAGGCCGCGCCCTCGGGCTCCCGCCATCAGCTTCGGATACTTCTGCGCGAGCGCGTTGATGTGGAGCAGGAGGTACTCGCCCTTCTCCGCCGCCTGCTTCGGCAGGTCCTCCTCGAGCAGAACGTGGATCGTCGCGATCGCGGCGGCGCAGCAGACCGGGTTGCCGCCGAAGGTGGTCGTGTGGAGGAACGGATTGTCGATGTACCGCTCCCACGTCCGGGGGGTCCCCACGCAGGCGCCGATCGGCATGACTCCCCCGCCGAAGCCCTTTCCGAGCGCCATCAGGTCCGGCACGACGCCGTCGTGCTCGCAGCAAAACATCTTGCCGCTGCGCCCCATCCCGCTCTGAACCTCGTCGAACACGAGGAGCGCGCCGTACTTGTCGCAGATCTCCCGCGCGGCGGCGAGGTACCCCGCGGGCGCGACGTTGATCCCGCCTTCCCCCTGGATGGGCTCCAGGACCACGGCCGCGACCTTGTCGCCGGAGAAGTCTCCGCTCGCGACGATCATTCGCAGCGCGTCCACGTCCCCGAACGGCACGTGCGTCCAACGCTTGAGGGGCAGGAACGGCTCGCGGAAAACGGCCTTGGACGTGCCGCCGAGGGCGCCCAGGGACTTTCCGTGGAAGGCGCCGATCGCTCCCACGAAGTGGTGCCGGCCCGTCGTCAGGATCGCCATCTTGAGGCACGCCTCGATCGACTCCGTCCCCGAGTTCGTGAAGAAGGAGTACTGGAGGTCGCCGGGAGTGATCATGGAGACGAGGTGCGCGAGGTAGGTCCGGAGCGGGTCGATGAGTTCCTGCGAATGGATCGCCTGGCGGTCGAGCTGCTCCTTGACCGCCTTCAGGACCTTCGGGTGCCGGTGCCCGGTCACGTAGATTCCGAATCCTCCGAGGATGTCCAGAAACTCCTTGCCCTGGATGTCCCGGAAGACCGCTCCCTCGTCCTGCCACTCGACGGCGGTGTAGTCCGTCGAGACCGACTTCCGGTACTCCAGGAACGCGGGGTTGACGTAGTCCGTCCAGTACCGGACGGCGTCGCCGATGACGCGCTCCTGTTCCGGCGGGGTCAGGACCTTCTTCCCGATCAACTCGAGCACGAAAGCGGATTCCTCGCGCGCTGCCTGGAGGTTCTGCGGCATCGGGGTTTCTCCTCGGTTGGATTTCTGGGCGGCTTCGCGCGCCCGGGGGCACATCCTAACCCAACGCCGCGAGACCTCGGCCGCGGCCCGCTCCCCCGAGCCGACCGCGCCCTCGCCGTATCCGGTCCATGCGGGCGAGGTTTCCGTTCCCGCCCAGTGGACGCGCCCGACCGGAGTCCGCAGCGCCGGGCCCAGCCTCGAGAGGACGCCGGGACCCGTGTTCGCGCCGTAGCACCTCCGCGTCCAGGGCTCGGAGAGCCGGTCGGTATCGACGGAGTCGATCGGAGCCGCGCGCTCAGCCCCGAGAGGGTCGGCGACGCGCGAGAAGGGTGCCCGCCGTGCCCGCGCCGATCAGCTTCAGGACCGAGCGCCGGGAGATCCCCCTCGTCCGATCCCGCTTCAGGACGGTTTCTTTCGCGGAATGAGCACGACGCCGATCACGATGGTCACGAGCGTCTCGGCGCCGAGGAGGAGACCTTCGCGCAGCGGCTCCTGGGACGTCGGCGAGGGGACGAAGAAGAGCACGCAAGCTCCGAAGATGTATAGCGTGCAGACCCACGCCGCCGCGGCCGCCGCGAGGCTGCCCCCGGGCAGTCGGTAGGGGCGCGGCTGGTCCGGCCGCCGTTTGCGCAGAACGAGAAACGCCGGGAAGACCAGGAGGTAGCAGAGCAGCAGACAGAGCGCCGACATGCGGAACGTCATCCAGAAGATGTTGGACTGGCTGTTCGAGAGCATCGCGCCACCGATGAGGAGAACGGTCGACACGACGCCCATCGCGACGAACGCGAGGTAGGGCGTCTTGAAGCGCGGGTGGAGCCTCCCGAGGACCGCCGGAAGCATCCCCTCCTCGGCCGCGACGGCAGCGACGCGATTCGAGCCGAGGCTCCACGTCACGACGTTGGCGATGCACGCGTACAGGAAGCCGATCCCGAGACAGAACACGACGACGTCGCCGGCGCGGCCCCACTCCTTCCCGAGGACGACAAGCGCGTCCCAGGTCCCGGTCACGATCGACAGCTTGCCGACCGGCACCGCGAAGAGAATCCCGCCGATGGCGAAGGAGTAGAGGATCGCGATCAGCGCCCCCGACCAGAAGATCACGCTCGGCACGTCGCGCCTCGGGTTGCGCATCTCGCCGCCGGCCGAGCTCATGAGCTCGAAGCCGAACGTGGAATAGAGCAGGGCCGGAAGGTACGCGAGGCTGTCGTTCCACTTCGGCACGAAGCTCGCCAGCGAGAACTTGATCGCCGCCCGGTGCCCGTGAAAGAGCGCCGAGAGCCCCAGGACGCCGAGGGCGAGGAAGATGAGGGCCTTGACCACGGCGCCGACGTTGGGCAGCCACTTCGAGACCTCGAGCCGCACGATGCCCACGATCACCGTCAGCCAGGTCAGCACGATCGCGATCCCGGCCTCCTGCCACGGCGAATGGGTCTTCAGGAAGATCTGGCCGAAGGTCCCGGCGAAGATCAGGTAGACCGACGGGATCCAGGAGGCGTTGTTGATCCAGTACATCCACGCCGCCATCGAGCCCCACCGGGGCCCGAATGCCTCCCGGACCCAGACGTAGACGCCGCCCTCCCCCGGCCAGGCCGAGCCCAGCTCGGCCGTGATCAGGCCGTAGGGGATGAAGAAGACCGTCATCGTGATGGCCCACCAGGAGAACCAGGCGGCCCCCATCGCGGCAGACGAGGCCAGAGTGTCGATCGTCAGGATGGCGCAGACGGTGAAGAGGATCAGGTCCCACCGCCCGAGGACTCGCTCGAGGACCGGAACGGGCTCAGCCGCTGTCGAGGCGGGATTCATGAAGCTGGAGGCATTCTATCGCAACCGTCGGTGCCACAGAGACTTCCGGGTGCGGGTGGCGGAGTTTGGAGGCCCCGTGATAGGCTGGCGCCTCCTTCATTCCATCCGACCGGATACTTCAAATCATGTCCTCGATTCGCCTGAAGACCGCCGTTCCCGGCCCCCGCTCCCAGGAGCTGGCAGCCCGGCGACAGCGGGCCGTTCCCAAGGGAATCGGGCATTCCACCCCGGTCTACGCGGCCAGCGCCAGCGGGGCCCTCCTGACCGACGTGGATGGCAACGTCTTCATCGACTTTGCCGGCGGCATCGGCACCCTCAACGCGGGCCACGCCAACCCGGAAGTCGTCCGGGCAGCGTCGGCCCAGCTGGAACGCTTCACGCACACCTGTTTCTCGGTGGCGCCCTACGAGGGATACGTCGCGCTCGCCGAGAAGCTCAACGCGATCACGCCGGGGCGGTTCGCGAAGATGACGATGCTCGCCAACAGCGGCGCGGAGGCCCTGGAGAACGCGGTCAAGATCGCGCGCCACGCCACCGGGCGCGATGCGGTCGTCGTATTCGAGCATGCGTTCCACGGTCGCACGCTGCTCACGATGAGCATGACGAGCAAGGTGCGTCCCTACAAGTTCGGTTTCGGACCCTTCGCGCCCGAGGTCTACCGGCTCCCCTTCCCCTACGAGTACCGCGGGCACTACCGCGGACCCGACGCTGCCGCGGCTGAGCTCGACGAGTTCTTCCGGACCCAGGTCGCCGCCGAAAAGGTCGCCTGCATCGTCCTGGAGCTGGTCCTGGGCGAAGGCGGGTTCGTCGTGGCGCCGCGGCCGTACGTCGACGGCCTCGCGCGCTTCTGCCGCGAGAACGGAATCCTGCTCGTGATCGACGAGGTCCAGACGGGCTTCGGACGCACGGGACGGATGTTCGCGTGTGAGCACTACGGCCTGGAGCCGGACCTGATCACGATGGCCAAGTCGCTCGGCGGCGGTTTCCCCATCAGCGCCGTCACCGGGCGAGCCGAGATCATGGACAGCGCCCAGGTCGGCGGCCTCGGCGGGACCTTCGTCGGAAACCCCGTGTCCTGCGCCGCGGCTCTCGCGGCGATCGCGTTCATCGAGCGGGAGCGCCTGCCGGAGCGGGCCGAGGCGATCGGAGCGATCGTCGCGGAGCGGTTTCGCCGCTTCGTCGACCGCTTCCCTTTCGTCGGAGACGCCCGGGGAATCGGAGCCATGCGCGCTCTGGAGATCGTCGCCGACGGCCGGAGCAAGGAACCCGACAAGGCGAAGACCGACCGGGTGCTGCGCGCGGCATTCGATCGCGGCCTGATCCTGCTCTCCGCCGGGACCTCCGGCAACGTCATTCGAACCCTCATGCCGCTCGTCGTCACCGACGGCGAGCTCACGGAAGGCCTGGATGTTCTCGAGAGTGCGCTCCAAGGCGCGTAGACACCTGTTCTGCGTCGGGGACTCTTAGCCGCCAATGCCCGGGGCGGGTAAGGAATCTCCATGTCTCGACCATGAAATGGGGACGCGCATGAACAAGCAGGAACTGATCCAGGAATCGCAGCGATGGCTCGACATCATCTCGGCCAAGGAGCTCACGCCCGAACAGAAGGAGAAGATTTCCGCCGACACCGTCGACAACTTCTCCTTCTATTACAACCGCGGCTACCTGGAGTACCGCAAGTCGGTGATCGAGATGCGGGACAACCCCGCGCTCGAGTGGGCGGGCGAGGGCTCCACCTTCCAGGACCTCATGGGCCGCTCGTACATCGACTGCCTCGGAGGCTACGGGATCTACAGCGCGGGCATCCGGCATCCCAAGATCGTGAAGGCGGTCATGGACCAGCTCGCGCGGATGCCGCTGTCGAGCCAGGAGCTGCTCGACCCGCTTCGCGGCGCGCTGGCGGAGCTGCTCGGCGAGATCACGCCGGGGGATCTCCAGTACTCGTTCTTCATCAACAACGGGACGGACGCCGTCGAGGGCGCGATCAAGCTCGCACGGGTGTACACGGGGAAGACCAACTTCATCAGTTCGCTGCGCGGCTTCCACGGAAAGAGCTGCGGCGCCCTGTCCCTTCTGGGCCGGTGGGAGTACCGGGAGCCGTTTCTCCCGCTCCTGCCGGGGATCCACTTCGTCGAGTTCGGAGACGCGGAGGCCGTGGAGGATGAGCTGTACAAGGCGGACCAGACCGGGAAGGGCGTCGCGGGCGTGATCATGGAGCCGATCCAGGGCGAGGCCGGGGCGGTCGTCCCGCCCGACGACTTCTGGCCGCGGATCCGAAAGGCATGCGACGAGTACGGCACGCTTCTGATCGCCGACGAGGTCCAGACCGGGCTCGGGCGCACCGGGAAGCTCTTCGGCGTGGACCACTGGGGCGTCGTACCGGACATCATGTGCCTGGGCAAGGCGATCGGCGGTGGAGTAATGCCGCTGTCCGCCTTCATCTCGACGCCCAAGATCTGGAGCGTGCTCGAGAAGAACCCGTTCATCCACTCCTCGACGTTCGGCGGAAACCCCCTCGCGTGCGCGGCGGGAATCGCGGCGATCAACGTGACGCTCGAGGAGGACCTCGCCGGCCAGGCGGCCCGCAAGGGGAAGTACCTCATGGGCCAGCTCATCCGGCTCAAGATGCGCTACGACCGGATTATCCACGGTGTCAACGGCCGCGGTCTCCTCCTGGGGATCGAATTCGCCAACACCGAGATCGGCTACAAGGTCGTCGCCGGCCTCTTCCGCCGCGGAGTGCTGGTGGCGGGCACGCTGACCAACTCCAAAGTGGTCCGTCTCGAGCCGGCGCTGAACATCCCGGACAAGCTCATCCGCGAGGTGATCGACGCGCTCGAGGACACCCTCAAGGAAGTCGACATCGAGATGCCGGACATCAAGGCCGACGAGGAGTGATGCGGATCGCACTCCTCGGCGCGGCGGGCGCCATGGCGCGAGTGGTCCTGAGGGATCTGCTGGAGTTCGTGCCGGAGGTCGAGGTGACCGCCGCGGACCTGCATCCCGTTCCGCACCCCGATCCGCGCGTCCGGCCGGCGACGCTCGACGCCCGCGACGAGGAGAAGACCGCGCGTCTCCTCGGGGGTCACGACGCGATCCTCAACTGCGTGACGTATTACCTCAACGTGCCGATCATGCGGGCGGCGCTCCGGGCCCGCGTGCCGTACGCCGATCTCGGCGGCCTCTACCACGGCACGCTCCGGCAGTTCGATCTCCACGAGGACTTCGAGCGCGCGGGCGTGCCGGCCCTGCTGGGCATGGGCTCGACGCCCGGCATCACGAACGTGATGGCGGGGTCGCTGGCGCGGGGGCTCGACCACGTCGAGTCGGTCCACGTCCGGGTCGGCAGCGTCGATCGGGGCGCCTCCGGCCCGCTCCCGGTGCCCTACGCGCTCGATACCGTCCTCGACGAGTTCTCGCTTCCCCCGATGGTCTTTCGCGACGGGAAACCGGAAGCGGTCGCTCCCATGAGCGGGAAGGAGTCGATCGACTTCCCCGCGCCCATCGGCCGCGTCGAGGCGCTCTACACTCTCCACTCGGAGGTGGCGATGTTTCCCCGGTCGTTCCCCGGGCTGCGGGAGGCGAGCTTCAAGGTCGCATTCGAGCCCGAGTTCACGCGCAAGGTCTCGTTCCTGGCGGAGCTCGGGTTCGCATCGCGGGAGAAGCTCGCCAGTGGAGTCTCGCCGCGCGAGGTCCTGCTCGATCTGGCTCGGAGGCAGGTCATGCCGGAGGGGGCACCCGACGATTGCGACGTCCTGCGAGTGGAGGTCTCGGGACGAATGGACGGAAGGCCCGTTTCGCGGCGCGGTGAGATGACGGTCCTTCCCCACCTCCGCTGGGGCATCGCGGCGGGCTCACTCGACACGGGCGTTCCCCTCTCGATCGCGGGGCAGCTCCTCGCGAACCGCACGATCTCGACCCCCGGTGTGCTCTGCCCGGAAGTCGCGGTTCCCGACGCGCTGTTCTTCGAGATGCTGGACCGCCGCGATATGCGCGTTCGCTGGAGCTAGTCCTGGCGTAGGGGCGGGCTCGACCCCGCCGGCGGACGGCCGCATTGGCCGCCCCTACGTACGGAGAAAGGAACTTACGTGCCGATCGCTTCCATCAACCCCGCAACCGGAGAGACGCTCCGGACCTTCGAGCCGATCTCGCAGGCGGAGGTCGAGCGCCGCCTGGATCAGGCCGCCGCGGAGTTCCCGAAGTGGCGCAGGGTCTCCTTCGCGGACCGCGCCGCTCGAATGGGACGGGCGGCCGCGCTCCTCGAGGAGCGCAAGCGCGACCTCGCCCGCATGATGACCCTGGAGATGGGCAAGCCGATCAACGCCGGAGTTGCGGAGGCCGAGAAGTGCGCCTTGGTCTGCCGCTACTACGCCGAGAACGCGCAGCGCTTCCTCGCCGACGAGCCGGCCGCGACCGACGCCTCGCGGAGCTTCGTCCGCTACGACCCGCTCGGTCCGGTCCTCGCCGTGATGCCCTGGAACTTCCCTCTCTGGCAGGTCTTCCGCTTCGCGGCTCCGGCCCTGATGGCCGGGAACGTAGGCCTCCTCAAGCACGCCTCCAACGTGCCGCAGTGCGCACTGGCGATCGAGGAGATCTTCCGAGCCGCCGGGTTTCCGGAGGGCGCCTTCCAGACCCTCCTGATCGGCTCGGAGTCCGTGGCGCGGGTGATCGAGGACGCCCGGGTCGCGGCGGTCACGCTGACCGGGAGCGAGGGCGCGGGCGTTTCGGTGGGACGCACGGCGGGGGCCGCGCTCAAGAAGTGCGTGCTCGAGCTCGGGGGGAGCGACCCCTTCCTCGTCCTGGCGAGCGCGGACGTGGACGCGGCGGCCTCCACGGCCGTGAAGGCCCGCACCATCAACAACGGCCAGTCCTGCATCGCCGCCAAGCGCTTCATCGTTCACCGGGACGTCGCCGCAGAGTTCGAGCGGCGGTTCGTCGAGCGCATGGCCGCGCTGAAGGTCGGGGACCCGATGGATCCCTCCGTGGAGATCGGCCCGCTGGCGACCCCCGCGATCCTAGACGAGGTCGACGGACTGGTGAGGAACAGCGTCGCGGCAGGCGCGCGGCTGCTGTCCGGGGGCCGCCGGCTCGACGGGCCGGGCAACTTCTACGCGCCGACCGTCCTCGCGGACGTCCCTCCGGACTCCCCCGCCGCCGTCGAGGAGATCTTCGGCCCGGTAGCCAGCCTCTTCCGCGTCGGGAGCCTCGAGGAGGGAATCTCCCTCGCCAACCGCAGCCGTTTCGGCCTGGGCGCGTCCGCCTGGACCCGCGACCCGGCGGAGATCGAGCGGCTCGTCACCGGCATCGACGCGGGCGCGGTCTTCATCAATGGGATGGTCAAGAGCGATCCGCGCCTGCCCTTCGGCGGCATCAAGCACTCCGGGTTCGGACGCGAGCTCTCGAAGCACGGCATCCGCGAGTTCGTCAACGTCAAGGCGGTGTGGGTGGCGTAACGAATTGCCGACTCGCGATTGCCGATCGGCGATTTGCCCCTAGCCGGGCAGGAAGCTCGCCCCGACCATCCGGGAAATTCGCGCCATGACGTGTTTGACCTGGGTGTAGTCCTCGAGCGCGTACATCGACATGTCCTTGCCGTACCCCGACTGCTTGTAGCCGCCGTGCGGCATCTCGGAGACGAGGGGCAGGTGATCGTTGATCCAGACCGTGCCGAAG
>JBBRFL010000007.1:0-122390 GCA_038224325.1 Thermoanaerobaculia bacterium
GTCGGTAGGGCCGGCCCCGCCCGGGGCGGCCGGCTCCCAGCCGGTCGGGTGAGGAGTGCCGCGCGATGACCTCGACGATCGCGGCACGAATGGCGTTCGCGAACTCGGTTCGCTGGCCGGGGGACTCGAAGCGAAACTGCGACTTCACCGACAGGGTGCTAACCCGCTGGGCCTGGCCGGCGGCCTCCTCCTTCACCCTCGAGACGTCGGCCCGCACCTGCTCGGCGAGGGCCAGGAGGTAGTCGGCCGACGCCGTGTCCTCGATCGACCGCCAATCGGGGGCGAGGGGTCCCAGGATCTCGGGTGAGAGCACGTAGGCCCGCGCCGTGGCGAGGTACCTCTGCTCGATCCAGTTTCGCTTGCGCCGCCGTCCCGCAGGCCGGAGAAAGCCCGCCCGCGCGAGCTCCCGGACGTGGTAGTTGACCCGCTGCCGGGGCAGCTTCAGGCTCCTCGCCATCTCGCTGGCCGAGGCCGGTTCCTGGGCCAGACGGAGGAGGCGGATGCGCATCGGGTTCAGCAGCGCGCTGGCGCGGCGGGCCGTGCCCACGCTCTCGAGCGAGGCCGCTGGAGAATCCGATGGAGCCGAGGGCATTGACAATATTATCTTTCAAGACAAAAATAGCTGTCAAGACGCAATTCACCCCGCTCCCATCGGCACGGTCCAGGCGTACTTACACCGCATGGCACTGATTCCAAGACCCCGAAGGCCCCGCCGATACAATTCGGACCGTGGACATTTTCCCGGCCTTGGGATTGGGGACGTCTAGGCGATGGCCAGAATCGGCCTGACTGGGGGCGGCTTCTCCTCGCGGGCGTCGCGCGCCGAGCGCCGCCGGGGCAGCGCCCCGCGGCCCGAGGAAGGCCCGAGCCCGAAGAAGAAGAGCCTGCCCCTCTCCGTCCTGTTGCGCGACGCCCTGGAGCTCGTGCACGCCCGCCGGGGCCGGCTGGCGCTGGGGTTCGGCCTCCTGGTCGTGAGCCGCCTGGCGGGCCTCGTGCTGCCGGGGCTGACCAAGATCCTCCTCGACGACGTCATCGGGAAGCACAAGACCCAGCTGCTCGTGCCCCTGGTGCTCGCCGCGGCGGGCGCCACCCTGATCCAGGCGATCACCGGGTTCTCCCTCTCCCAGGTGCTCGGGAAGGCCGCGCAGCGCTCGATCACCGAGATGCGGCGCAGCGTCCAGAAGCACGTCGGCCGGCTGCAGATCGCGTTCTTCGACCAGACGAAGACGGGGATCCTGCTGTCCCGGGTCATGTCGGACGCGGAGGGCATCCGGAACCTCGTCGGGACGGGCCTGGTCGAGCTCGCCGGCGGAATCCTCACGGCGATCTTCGCGCTCGTCATCCTCTTCTACTTCAGCGCGAAGCTGACGCTCATCGCGCTCGGGGTCCTCTCGCTCTTCGGACTGGTTCTCCTCTACGCCTTCAAGACCCTCCGCCCGCTGTTCCGCGAGCGCTCGAAGATCAACGCGGAGGTCGCCGGACGCCTGACCGAGTCCTTCTCGGGAGTCCGCGTGGTCAAGGCGTACCGCGCCGAGCGGCGGGAGGCGCTGGTCTTCACGCGGGGCGCGCACCGCCTGTTCCGCAACGTCGCGAGGACCATGACGGGATTTTCCGCGGTCTCGGCATTCTCGACGCTGCTGCTGGGCGTCGTCGGTGTCGCGATCATGTGGGTCGGGGCGCACGAGATCCAGGCCGGCCGCATGACCGTCGGGTCCTTCGTGTCCTTCTCGCTGTACCTGGGCCTGCTGGTCGGTCCCGTGGTGCAGATCGTCTCGATCGGCAGCCAGGTCACGGAGGCGCTGGCGGGCCTCGAGCGCATCCGCGAACTGCGCAACGAGGTGGCGGAGGACGCGGGGGATCGCGATCGCGAGCCGCTCTCGCGCCTCGATGGAATGGTCGCGTTCGAGGACGTGGCCTTCGAATACGAGAAGGGCGTGCCCGTGCTCCGCGGGATCTCCTTCACCTCGCTGCCCGGGACGGCGACGGCGCTGGTCGGTCCCTCCGGCGCCGGAAAGAGCACGATCATCGGCCTCGTCGCGGCGTTCTACCGGCCGACGTCGGGGGCAATCCGGGTCGACGGCCGGGACCTGTCGAAGGTGCGCCTCTCCGACTACCGCTCGCAGATCGGCGTCGTCTTCCAGGACAACTTCCTCTTCGACGGGACCGTCTTCGAGAACATCGCGTATTCCCGCCCGGAGGCGCCGCGCGAGGCGGTGCTCCGCGCCGCGGCCATCGCGCGGTGCGACGAGTTCGTCGAGAAGCTGCCGCTCCGGTACGACACCATCGTGGGCGAACGCGGCGTCAAGCTGTCGGGCGGCCAGCGCCAGCGCGTCGCGATCGCGCGGGCGATCCTGGCCGACCCGCGCATCCTCATCCTGGACGAGGCCACCTCGTCGCTCGACAGCGAGAGCGAGGCGCTGATCCAGGAGGGGCTATCGGAGCTGATGAAGGGCCGCACGACGTTCGTCATCGCCCACCGCCTCTCGACGATCCGCCGGGCCGACACGATCCTGGTCGTCGAGGACGGACAGATCGTCGAGCGCGGGCGCCACGAGGAGCTGCTGGATCGAGGCGGCCGGTACGCCGATCTCTACAACCGGCAGTACGGCCTCGAGACGAACCTCTTCCTGAATCCCGGCGATTCCGTGAAGGTCGAGGAGGACGAGAAGGAGCCCGTCGCCGCCGCCGACGCCGGCGCGGTGGGACGCCTGCCCGGACTCTGAGCGGGCTCGGACTCTGAGCGGGCCGCTTCGCGGCCCAAACGAAGGGAATCTCGCGGGGTCGGCCTCTGTTTCCATTCCGGATAGAATTCTCTCTTTCGGAGGAACGCAACCATGAACGGATTCGAAATGACCCCCCAATCAGCCTTCTCGCCCGCGGGCGCGGTGACGGCCGAGCGGATCACGACCTTCCTGCGAAAGGTCTACGGCTGGATGTTCGTCGGACTCGGCGTGACCGCGGCCGTCGCGCTGGGAGTCGCCAGCTCGCCGAGCCTCACGAAGACGGTCTTCGGCAACCCCGTGCTGTTCTTCGGGACGGTGATCGTCGAGCTCGGCCTGGTCTTCTACCTTTCGTCCCGGGTCCAGAAGCTCGCGCCGGCGACGGCGGCGGCCCTGTTTCTGGTGTACTCGGCCCTGAACGGCCTCCTCCTCTCGTTCGTCTTCCTGGCGTATACCGGGACCTCGATCGCGACCACCTTCCTCGTGACCGCGGGGATGTTCGGAGCGCTCGCCCTCTTCGGCACGACTACCAAACGCAGCCTCGCGGGAGTCGGGCAATTCGCATTCATGGGCCTGATCGGCGTGGTCCTCGCCTCGGTCGTGGGGATGTTCCTGAAGTCCGACGGGCTCCAGTTCGTCATCTCGATCGTGGGGGTGATCGTCTTCACGGGCCTGACGGCGTGGGACGCGCAGCGCCTGAAGGTCATGGCGGCGCAGGTTCCCGAGGGGCAGTACGGTTCCTACTCGGTCGTCGGCGCGCTCGCGCTGTACCTCGACTTCATCAACCTCTTTCTCTTCATGCTGCGTTTCATGGGCGGTCGTCGCAACTAACGTCGCCTCCGCTTCGCTCGGAGTCTGCCTAACGGCAGCGGCGGGCGGCTCGCCCGGATGCGGGCTCGACCGCCCGCCTGACCCCTCGCTACGCTGCGGCTCCCGCGGCGCGAACCTCCTCCCTCCTTCGTCGGGAGACTATTCGCGCCGCGAGCTAAAGAATCAGCGCCTCGAGCCGAGTTTGCTGAAGAGCAAAGGCAACGCGAGGGAACTCAAGAGGTTTTCCCGGCTCCTTCGGTTGGGCCGCGCTGGCCCGCTCGGAGACGGCGTCAGTTGACCTTGAGGCGCAGAGACCGCACGAACTGGAGCGCGAGCGGATCGCCGGGGTTCTCCCGCAGCGCCCCCTCGAATTCCGCCAGGGCCGCTTCAACGTCGCCGCGGGCGGCGAGCAGGCGACCGAGGTTCAAGTACGGGAAGTGACGCGGCTCGTATCGCTCCGCGGCCTTGGCCCTCTCGAACCACGGAATCGCGTCGTCGGTCTCGCCCTTCTCCGTCAGGTAGCAGCCGATGTCGTTGTACGGGTTCCCGAACGAGGGGTCCGTGGCGATCGCCTTGCGGCACTCCTCGATCGCGTCGTCGAGACGGCCTTCGAAGGAGTACGCCCACCCGCGAAACGTGTACGCCTCGGCGGTCGGCTCGGTCTCGAGTGAGAGCGTGAAGAGTCCGATTGCCTCCTCGAGCTCACCCGCGAGCAGGCGGGCAGTGCCCTCTCGCCAGAGGTCGAGCGCGCGGCCGGAGGGCTCGTTCATGCCCCGTCATTATCCAATACAATCCGAGGCGGCACTCCATTGAGCGACGAACGCAAGTATCGCCACCGCGGCTACCAGGAATCCGGCACGGACTCTTCCGGGCGCCGGCCCTCCGGACCGCGGCCGCCTCGCGACGACGTGGGGCCCCGCGGACGCGGGATCGACCAGAACAAGGCCGTCGTCTTCCGCTGCAAGCACTGCGGCGAGCGCGTGCTCGATCTCGATGCGATCGGCTTCGCGGCGGTGTGCCGCAAGTGCGGCGGGGACCTGCACGCGTGCAGCCAGTGCGTGCACTTCGACACCTCGGCAGGCTTCGAGTGCACGGAGCCGATTCCCGAGCGCATCCCGTCCAAGAAACTCCGCAACGAATGCACGTTCTACTCGCCGGCTAAGGCCTTCGACCTGACGGGAAGCCGCGGCGAGGCCACACCCGACGACGCCCGCTCCGCCTTCGACGCGCTGTTCAAGAAGTGATTTAGCCCGCGATGTCGCGGGTGAAATCATCCCGAGCCCGATCACCCGGCGTGGCGCGGGCGGGGACCAACCCCGCCCCTACGGGCCGGCGGCCTCCCGCACCGCGCGCCGCAGGACGTCGCGCAACATCCTCTGCGTCAGCTTCCCCGTGAACGTGTTCTGCTGGCTGGGGTGATAGGTCGCGAGCAGCCGGTCCCCGCCTATGTCGTAGCTCACGCCGTGCGCGAAGCGGGGCCGGGGCTTGGCGACGGGAACGCCGAGGGCCGCAAAGACGCGCAGGCACGCGTCGAACGCCAGCGCGCCGAGGGCGACGAGAACGCGCGGCCGCGGGAGGAGCTCCACCTCGCGCTCGAGATACTCGCGGCAGTTGTCGAACTCCTCGGGCGTCGGGCGGTTATCCGGCGGCGCGCAGCGGCACGCCGCGGAGACGAGCGCGCCCGAGAGCTTCAGCCCGTCACCCGCGCGGATCGACTCGGGCTGGTTCGCGAGCCCGACGGCGTGGAGCGCGGCGTAGAGGAAGTTCCCCGACTCGTCCCCCGTGAACATCCTGCCCGTGCGGTTCCCGCCGTGCGCCGCCGGCGCAAGGCCGACGATCAGGATCCGCGCGGAGAAGTCTCCGAATGCCGGGAGGGGCCTCGCCCAGTACTCCTGGCCGGCGAAGCGGCGCGGCGGATGGAGCGCGGCGGCTTCCCGCCAGGCCACCAGGCGCGGGCAGCGCCGGCAGACGACGACCTCGCGTTGGACCTCGAGGAGACGGGCGCGCCGGGAGGAACGACCGGCGGTTCGGTCAATCGCGGCGATACGTCCCCATCAACCGGGCCTCCGCGAGCACGTGGCCGCTCATGGCCGACTCGACCTGCGCCTTCGTCGCGCCGGGGGGAAGCCCCAGCAGCGTGTC
Organism: Thermoanaerobaculia bacterium; assembly: GCA_038224325.1. Lineage (GTDB taxonomy): Bacteria > Acidobacteriota > Thermoanaerobaculia > UBA5066 > Gp7-AA6 > DAHUXD01. The sequence goes on from JBBRFL010000007.1 coordinate 5,673, forward strand.
CAGCGCATGGAGGCGGAACCCGTAGTGATGCGTCCCATGCCCGCGCGGCGGTTGGGGCCCTCCCCAGCCGAGGTCGCCGTAGTCGTTGCGGCCGTTGACGCCGCCACCCGTCGGGCGCTCCGACTTCTCGACGCCAGCGGGCAGGCGATCGAGGCTGCCTGGGAGATCGAAGAAGACCCAGTGCACCCAGGTCCCGCGTGGAGCGTCGGGGGCGTCGCACACGAGCGCGAAGCTCTTCGCTCCTCCGGGCGCGCCGGTCCACGAGAGGGGCGGAGACTCGTCGCCGCCGTCCCGCGAATTCCTCCCGGGGATGGGGCTTCCCTCGGCGAAGGCGGAGCTCTCGAGACGCACGATGCCTACTTCTTGGCCGGAAGCGCCTTCGGCACGCCCATGGACCGCCAGCTCTTCTTGTTCTCCTCCCATTCCTTCTCGGTCCGCTTGCGGTTGATCGCCGCCGCGACCGCGCGCCGATCGTCCTCGCTCGATTCGGGAACCGGCGCGTCCGGGGAGGGAGGGCTCTCCGTCTCTTCCGTCTCTTTTGTCTCTGCCACGGCGGCTATTCTAGCCCGCCCGTCACTCGATGATGAGCGCCCCGACCATCCCGTTGTGCTGCTCGGGATCTCCCCCGCAGTCGTTCTGGGTGCAGACGAACGGGTAGGTCCCGCGCTGGTAGTCCTGCGGCGTGAAGGACGAGATCACGAAGTCGTGGCCCGGAGAGATATCGTCCGTGGACGGCAGCCCGAGGTCGCTGACCCCGGAGAAGCCGTGGCGCGGATTCGGTGTTCCCGGCAGGTCGACGTTGCGGAAGATGAGCGTGTACTGCGTGCCGACCTTCAGCGTCAGCGGCGCCGAGACCGGGCCGCCCGGCGAGAAGTCCCACGCGCGCACCGAGACGATGACGGCCTGGGGGCCGCCCGGTGACGCCTGGTCCATCGCCCCGACGACGAAGATGGGATCGGTCGTCGCGTTGTCAATGACGGCCGCATAGGAAAAGAGGCTGCCGGCGCCGGCGCCATCCACGACCACGTACGCGTTGGACGTCGCGCGCGACGACGCGCCCACGGCGCCGAAGACGTCGTTGATCTGCGCACCGGAGTGCGGAGCCAGGGGCGCACCCAGCTGGGTCGTGCCGACGAGCGTCGCGCCGTCGTAGACGTGGAACGTCGGCGTGACCGACGAGTCGTTGGGGTTGTAGACGCCCACGTTCGTCCGGAAACCCGCGTCCGCGCCGCCGTTGCGAACCGAGGTCAGGACCGTCGTCGCGAACGCCGAGGCCGCCGAGAGGCCCGGCACGAACATCCCGACCGTCGGCGTGGGCATGGTCGAGTAGAGGCGGCTGGAGACGACGAGGTCTCCGTCCGCTCCGCCGTGCGTGAACTCGACCGCGCCGGCCGTGCCGGGCTGTCCGAAGAGCGTGGCGCAGATGTCGTCGAAGGCGCGCGACTCCCGCGGCGCGAGCGTGAATGTCTGGACGGAGGGCGCGCAGGCCCCGATGAAGCAGCGGTAGTCCGCCGTCACGGTGAGCGGGCTCGCGTACGAGGTGTTGAAGGCGCGGACGCCGGAGTAGAAGGGGGCGATTCCGACCACGGAGGAGGCTGCGGTCAGGTAGAGGGTCTCGGCGGACACGGGGACCGCCGCCGCGAGGGCGAAGGCGAGAATCCCGAGTTTCCGGCGCAAGGACATGACTCCCCCGCCGGATTGGACGAGGGTGGAGGCGGGGGCGTTGACAGAAGGGAAGGGGGGCCGACTAAAGGACGTTGACGGTTCCCTGCATCATGACTCCATGGACCTTGCAGAAGTAGGTGTACACCCCGTTGGCTGGGAAATTCACCGGGAAGCTCGCGGGGCCCGTGATGTTTCCAGAATCCCAGCTAAAAGTGGGAGGAGGAGGACCAACGGGACCGGGAACGCAGATATTGGTGTCGCAAGTCCCTGATGTCGTCGTGTGGGGGCCTACCCCTGACGCCCACTGCCACTCGACGGTCTGACCGGCGTTAATCGTCGTCGTGCTGTTCCCGCTGATCGAGTCCACGAAGTTTGTTCCACCCTGTCCGACGAACACGATGTGATTCGGATTCGGGGTCAGCGTCCGCGTAGCCGTCGCGGTGAAGCTCGCGGTCGGCGTGAGCGTCTTGGTCGCTGTCGCGGTCTTCGTGAGCGTCGGCGTGATTGTTGCGGTTTTCGTCACCGTCGGCGTGATCGTCTTGGTCGGCGTGATCGTGAACGTCGGGGTAATCGTGAAGGTGGGCGTGATCGTGAAGGTCGGCGTGATCGTCGGCGTGTTCGAGGCCGTGAAGGTCTGGGTGATCGTCGGCGTATTGGAGGCCGTCGGCGTGATCGTGGGCGTGGGAGTGATCGTGGGGGTCGGCGTGATCGTGGGCGTCAGGGTGATAGTCGGCGTCAGCGTGATCGTGGGAGTGAGCGTGATCGTGGGCGTCATCGTGATCGTCGGCGTCTGCGTCACGGACGGCGTCCCCGTGGGGCTTCCCGGGGTGAAGGTGCGCGTGAACGTCGGGGTCGGGCCGGTGGGCGTGTTCGTGGGCGTCACGAAGGTGGAAGCCTGGTCCGCGGCGCCCGCGACGAAGATCGGGTCCCCCGTCCGGTTGTCGATGACCGCGGCGTAGCTGAGGACCGGGCGCGTCGCCAGGACGACGACCACGGCGTTGCCGTTGGTGCGGTCGCCGACGCCCGCGGCCTCGAAGATGCCGGAGACCTGGACGCCCGAGTGCCCCGCGACCGATCGGGACACCGGAATGCCCAGCCGGTTCTTCGCCGCGTCGTAGATCGTGAAGGTCACCGTCGCGGGGAGGTCGTCGGGGTTGAAGATCCCCACGTTCGTCCGGAAGCCGGCCGGCGGGTCGGACAGCGGATTGTGGCGGACGGAGGTCAGGACCGAGACGAAGTGCGCGCGGGACGAATCCATCCCCGGGATGAACATCCCCACCGAGTTCAGCGGCGAGGTCGAGTACAGGCGGCTGGTGACGACGAGCGGATCGGAGGACCCGACGGAGGAGAACTCGACGCCGCCGGCCGTGTCGTGAGCGCCGAAGGCGGCGGCGACCATGTCGTCGAACACGCGGGACTCGCGGGGCGCCAGGGTGAAGTGGATCTGGGACGTGCCCACCGCGCACGGCGACGGGATGAAGCAGCGATAGGTCGCCGTCACGTCGAGGCTCGCGGAGTAGGAGGTGTTGAACACCCGCACGTCGGAGAAGAAGGGATTTCCGCCCACGATCGACGCAGCCGCGGGCAGGGTGACCACGTCGGCACGAAGAGACGCCGTGAACAGGATTACGACCAGAACCAGAGATGCGCGTCTCATCCGGGGCCTCCGAGATCCCTCAGATATCCCATTCCCTCGCAAATGGATAGGGGCAGATGCGACCCGCGTACCCGCCTGTCACGGCTCCAGGCATCAATTCACATGAACCGTCCCGTTCATGGTGACCCCATGAACCGTGCAGTGGTAGGGAAAGGTTCCCGTCATGTTGAACTGGAAGCTGAACGTGTTCGGAGTCGAGTGGGGGAATGAGTCCCACACTCCCGTATCCGACGTCGTCGAGTGAGTTCCCGACGCCCAGTCCCACTCGACCGTAGTGCCGACAGGGATCGTCGTCTGGTTCGTGCCGCTCGTCGAGTCAGTGAATACGTGGAGCCCCCCGGTGCCGACGGTCACGATGTGGTTTCCGTTCGGGGTGAACGTCGGGGTCGCCGTCCGCGTGGAGGTCCGGGTCGGCGTGATGGTCGGGGTGTTCGAGGGCGTGAACGGAGTCGTCGGCGTGGCCGTCGCGGTCGGGCCCGGCTGGGTCGGGGTCGGAGTGGTCGTCGGGCCCGGCGGCGTCAGGGTCGTTGTCGGAGTCTGCGTCGAGGTCGGGTCGCCGGGGGTGGGGGTCCGGGTGGGAGTGGCGGTCATTCCGCTCGGGGTCGGCGTTCTCGTGGCGGTCGGCCCGGGAAGTGTGGGAGTCGGCGTCACGTTCGTGGACTGGTCCGGGGCGCCGATCACGAAGATGGGATCGGCCGTGCGGTTGTCGAGCACCGCGGCGTAGCTGAACACCGGCGCGGAGGCCGTGACGACGATCGTCGCGTTGGAGGTCGAGAGATCGGCGAGCCCGGCGGCTTCGAAGATGCCGGAGACCTGGACGCCCGAGTGGAGCGGCACCGACCGGACCACGGCGGATCCGACCTGCGCTCCCCCGTTGAAGATCGTGAAGGTCACCTGCGTCGGAAAGCCCCCGGGGTTGAAGACCCCGACGTTCGCGCGAAAGCCCGGGACGACGCCGTTCAGCGGATCGTGCCGGATCGACGTCAGGACCGACACCGCGTACGAGCGGACCTCGTCCAGTCCCGGAATGAACATGCCGACCGAGTTCAGCGGCGAAGTGGAGAACAGTCGGCTCGTGACGACGATCTGGTCCTCGGGCCCCGAGAACTCGAACTCGACTCCGCCGGCGGTGTCGGGGGATCCGAAGGCGACGGCGACGATGTCGTTGAACGACCGGGATTCCCGCGGCGCGAGCGTGAAATCGATCCGCGGGGCCAGGGTCGGACAGGAACTGGTGGCGATGAAGCAACGGTACGTCGCGGTCACGTCCACGCTCGAGGCGTAGGACGTGTTGAAGACTCGCACGTCCGAGAAGAACGGGTTCCCGCCCTGGATCGAGGCGGCCGCGGGCAACGTCACGACATCGGCCCGCAGCGAAGCGGCCGCGGCCAGGAGAAACACGAAGGCGACCCGGGTCCTGTTCATCCTCATCGCGAGCCTCCCGAAACAACGCCCCCTGTCGGGGGAAAAAAGGAAAGGGCCGCTCCCGGGAGCGGCCCCAGTAACCGGATCAGTTGACGACGATCGTGCCACTCATCATCGTGCCGTGAACCAGGCAGTGGTATGGGAACGTTCCCGGCGTGTTGAACTGGAAGTCGAAAGTGTTCGGAGTCGAGTGGATGCCCGAGTCCCAGACGCCCGCGTTGGACGTCGTCGAGTGCGTCGAGTTCACCCAGACCCAGTGGACCGTCGTCCCGGCCGAGATCGTCGTCGTGCTGTTGCCGCTGATCGGATCGACGAAGTTCGTTCCGTCCTGGCCGACGTTGACCGTGCGGGTGCCGCCGGACGCCGGCGTGGCCGTGGGCGTCGGAGCTACCGGCGTGGGCGTCGCCGTCGCGGCGGGCGACGTCGGCACCGGCGTGATGGGCTGCTGCGGCAGGTCCGGCGCGCCGACCACGAAGATGGGATCGGCGGTGCGGTTGTCGAGCACGGCCGCGTAGCTGAAGATCGCGACATCGGAGGACACCACGATCACCGCGTTCTCCGTCGAGACGCCACCCGCTCCCGCGGCCTCGAAGAAGCTCGAGATCTGCACGCCCGAGTGCCCCGGCACCTGCCGGGTCTGGGGCAAGCCGAGCTGGTTGGTGCCGTTGTCGAAGATGGTGAACGTGATGTTGGCCGCCGAGTTGTTCGGATTGAAGGCGCCGACGTTGGTCCGGAAACCGGAGGCCGTGCCCGGGTCGTGCCGGATCGAGGTCAGCACGCTCGACGCGTGCGCCGCCAACTCGTCGAGGCCGGGAATGAACATCCCCACCGAGTCCTGCGGCGAGGTCGAGAAGAGGCGGCTCGTCACGACGAGCTGGTCCTCGGACCCGCTGAACTCGAATTCGACACCGCCCGCCGTGTCGTGCGCGTCGAAGCCGCCCGTGCTCGCGACCATGTCGTCAAACGCCTGCGACTCGCGTGGCGCCAGAGTGATGTGAATCTGGGGCGCGCTCGCCGGACACGCTACGGTTGCGATGAAGCAGCGATACGTCGCCGTGACGTCCAGGCTGGCGGTGTACGACGTGTTGAAGACGCGCACGTCCGAGAAAAACGGATTGCCGCCCTGGATGGACGCCGCCGCGGGCAGCGTCACGACGTCCGCGCGAGCGACGCCCGCCGCAGCCACCATCGAAACGATTATGAGCAGTAGCAGGAGGACCCTTCTCATGATTTACCCCTTCTGTCTCTAGGCTTCAGTTCAGAAGCAAAGCCTATGCCCGGACGGAGACGGATCCCGCCCTTTTAGATAGCCTTAACGGCACCCATATAATCCCGCCCCACCGTGCCGTCCGGCCCTCCCAATCCGCTCGATGCCCTCCGACGCGGAGCCGTGGACCTCATCGACGAGGCGGACCTGGCCCGCAAGATTGCGAAGGGCCCGTTGACCGTCAAGGTCGGCTTCGACCCGTCGGCGCCCGACATCCATCTGGGCCACACGGTGGTTCTGCGCAAGATGCGGCATTTTCAGGACGCCGGGCACCGGGTGGTCTTCGTGATCGGCGATTTCACCGCGATGATCGGCGACCCCTCGGGCAAGAAGACGACGCGGCCGCAGCTGACTCCCGACGAGATCCAGGCCAATGCGGCGACCTACACGAAGCAGGCGTTCCGGATCCTGGACGCGGAGAAGACCGCGATCGAGTTCAACGGGAAGTGGCTCGGCGCCCTGGGCTCGGCGGGGCTCGTGCGCCTGGCCGCCCGGATCACAGTCGCCCGCATCCTCGAGCGCGACGACTTCCAGAAGCGCTGGCTCGCCAAACAGCCGATCGCGCTCCACGAGCTCCTCTACCCGCTGGCGCAGGGCTACGACTCCGTCGCGCTGAAGGCAGACGTGGAGCTCGGGGGGACCGATCAGCTCTTCAACCTGCTCCTCGGCCGGGACCTCATGCGCGCCGAGGGGCTCGAGCCGCAGGTCGTCATGACGCTGCCGCTGCTGGTGGGAACCGACGGCGTCGAGAAGATGTCGAAGTCCCTCAACAACGCGATCGGCGTCCTCGATCCTCCCGGCGAGATGTTCGGAAAGTTGATGTCGATCCCGGACTCGCTCCTGTGGAGCTACTGGGAGCTCCTGACGGACGCGCCGCCGGAGGAGATCGCGGCGCGCCGGGCGGGAGTCGAGGCCGGGCGCGAGAATCCCCGCGACGTCAAGGCGGACCTGGCCCGACGGATCACCGCCGACTTCCACGGGCCGGACGCGGCCGCGCGTGCCGGAGACGACTTCCGGCGCGCGTTCTCGCGGGGAGAGGTCCCCGACGAGATCGAGACGCGCGAGCTTCCGATCGAGGGCGGCGGCTCGGCCGCGAAGACTCTGGTCGCGCTGCGCCTGTGCGCCTCGATGCGCGAGGCGCGGCGCAAGATCGCCGAGGGCGCGTTGAAGGTCTACGCGGCGGGAGCGGCGGAGCCGCGCGAGGCCCGCGACCCCGAGGAGGACCTCTCGGGCTCCGGCGCGACGGTGCTCCGCCTGGGGCGGCGCTTCATTCGCGTGACCTGGAAGCGATAGGCACCGGCCTCGGCGCGCCCGCGGCGGTTGAAGCCGAGGCGGGCGACTTCGCCCGGGGACGGCAGCTCCGGCAGATCCCCCGCATCTGGTGCGTGTGCGAGAGCAGCACGAAGCCGTGGCGCAGCGCGACCTCGTCCTGCAGAGCCTCGATCTGTGCCTCGAAGAACTCGATGACGCGGCCGCAGTGGTCGCAGATCAGGTGGTCGTGATGGTCGCCGGCGCGCAGCCGCTCGTAGCGGTAGCCCGCCTCGCCGATCCGGAGGCGCCCGACGATTCCCGAGTCGACCATCAGCTCGAGCGTCCGGTAGATCGTGGCGCGCGAGATCTTCTTGTGCTTGGCGCGCAGGCGCACGAGCAGCTCGTCGGCCTCGACGTGCTCGTGGCGGCTGAACAGCTCGTCGAAGAGGGCGCGCCGCTCGGCGGTCAGCTTGAGGCCCCGCCGTTCCAGGTACTTGCGGAAGATCTGAAGCTCTCGTTTTTCCATTTAGTTGCGACTGCGTCTCAGTTGCGGTATTCTCCACGTCCCCTCGCGGATGTCAAGCGGGGGCGAGGAAACACCCATGTGGCAGGGGTTCACGATCGCGCTCCGGGAGGGGATCGAGGCGTTCCTGATCGTCGCCGTGACCCTGTCCTACCTCAAGCGCACCGGACGGGCGGCGCTCTCCCGGGCGGTTTACTCCGCGGTCGGGGTCTCCACGGTCACCTGCGCCTGCGCGGGCTTCCTGTTCTCGAAGGCGGCCAACCAGTCGCTCTGGGAGGGCATCCTCGCCCTGGTCGCCGCCGCGCTGGTCGGCAGCCTGCTCGTTTACATGAAGCGCGTCTCGAAGAACCTGAAGCGGGACATCGAGAACCGGATCGAGTCGAGCGCGGGAGACCAGGCGTCCGGCAGCGCGTTCTGGGGCGTCTTCTTCTTCGCGCTGCTGATGATCACGCGCGAGGGCATGGAGACCGCGCTACTGATCGCGACGGCGCTCTTTCAGCTGAAGTCCTCGTCCGTCCTGGTGGGCCTCGCCCTCGGGCTCGGCGCTGCGGCCGCGGTCGGATTCCTCTGGGTGCGGCTGGGGAAGAACGTCGACCTGCGCGCGATCCTCAACGTGTCGGCCGTCTTCCTCGCGATCTTCCTCGTGCAGCTGGTTCTCTACGGCGTGCACGAGCTCGCCGAGGCCCGGCTGTTCCCCGCCTCCCAGGCCATCCACGACGCCACCGAGGTCCTCGGCCCCGACGGGTGGATCGGCCATCTCCTGGCGTACTCGCTGGCCGTCGTTCCGACGGCGTGGCTCGTTCGATTGTGGTGGCGCCGCCGCGGCGCCCACGGCCGCGCCGTCAAGACGCACGCCGCGTAGGCTCCGCGCGGCGCGAGGCGAGCATCGCCTCGATCACGTTCTGGGCGACCCCGGCCGCCCGCAGCTTCTGGATCTCGAAGATCGAGAGGGAATAGAGCACGTTCTCGCGGCGGACCTTCGCCAGCAGCGCCTCGTTGGACTCCCCGCTCTCGCGCAGCCGCACGATCTCCGCGTACGGCCGTTCGACGCGGGGCGGCGGGCCCGTATAGGGCTGATCGGGGACCCGGGCCGCTGGGCGCGGCGCGGACGCGACGGGCGTCGGGGACGCGGCCTTTCGCAGATACCCGTCGGGATGTCCGCCGCCCCGACCGCAGCGGCCGCTCGCCGAATGGGTGAAGTGGATCAGGCCGCCTTTCTTCGGAATCTTCACGTACTCGCCCTGGAGCTCGATCCGGTCTCCCGGGGCGAGGCTGAGATCCGCTCCGCCGCAGGACACGTCGTGCACGACCTGGACCGGATGCGCCGTGTCGATCGAGACGCCGCGGTCGGCGTCGGCCGGCTGCGCGTCGGACACGCGTGGATCGATGAGCATGACTTCGAACTCCAGAAACGTCCGGCCGTTCGCGTGGACCGCGCGGTGAGGTGCGCTCTCGACGCGCGCCGAAGCCGCGATCTCGACGTGGGGGCTCTTGTGCGAGCGATGCCTGGGGACGGCGAGCGCGGAGCCGCCTCCCAGGAATGCCGCCGCCGCGAGGAGGGCGAAAATCTTTCGTCTCATGTCCCTGATTATCGAGGGAGCGGTCGGGAATCAGGCGGCGTTTTGTTGGATCGCCCGCAGGACGCACACGTAAAAGCCGTGTTCTCAATATGTTCAGCCTTGGATCCGGGGGCGTGAGCAGGGATCCCGTCTCCCCTTGACCCGGCCCGGGACCTCCCGCTATTGTTGCGATTGAGACTGAATCTCAATCTGTTTTGAGGAGGCCCGACGGTGAATCGCCGCGTCCCCGGTGACAGGAGCCTGGCGCTCGTGTGGGCGCTGCTCGCCCTCTTCCGGGTCCCCGCCCTTCGCGCCGCGCCCTCCGGGGTCTCCGTCGAGCGCCGCGTCGCGGCGATGGGGACGACGCTCGACGTCACCGTGATCGCGACCGACCGCGAGGCCGGCCTCGCGGCCTCGGAGCTCGCGATCTCCGAGGTCCTGAGGATCGAGGACCTGCTGACGACCTGGCGAGACGGACCGCTGTCTCGCCTGAATCGCTCCGCGCCCGGGACGCCGGAGGCCCTCGATCGGGAGCTGTCTGCCCTTCTCCGCAAGGTCCTGAGTTGGGCCGCGCGGACCGATCGCTCGTTCGATCCGACCGTCGCCCCTCTGATGCGCGCGTGGGACCTCCGGGGCGTCGGCAGAATCCCGCTCCCCGGCGAGCTCGCCGCGGCGCTGGCCGCCACGGGCGCCGGCCGATTCCAGGTGGATGCCGCCCGGAGCGCGGCCGTTCGCCTCGATCCCGACGCCGGGATCGACGAGGGCGCTTGGGGGAAGGGTTACGCGCTCGAGCGCGCGGCCGCTCGGGTGGCGGCGGCGGGAGCATCCGGGCAGCGGATCGACCTCGGCGGGCAGTTCTTCGCCGCCGGGCGCGACGAGTCCGGGCGCGAGTGGACGGTCTCGATCGCGCATCCCAGGCGTCGGGAGCGGCCGGTGCTGACGCTCACGCTCGCCGAAGGCTCGGTCTCGACGTCGGGGAATTCCGAGCGGGGACGCGACATCGGCGGCCGGCGGATCGGCCACGAGCTCGATCCACGGACCGGCGAGCCGGCGCCCGATTTCGGATCCGCCACCGTGGTCGGCCCTTCGGCGCTGGTCGCCGACATTCTCTCGACCGCGTTCTTCGTGCTGGGGCCCCAGAAGGGGCTCGCGCTCTCCGAGAGGCTTCGCGGCGAGGGCGTCGCGCAGGACGTCCTCTTCCTGATCGATCGGGGCGATCTGCAGCGTCTCGAGGCGGTCGCGTCGCCGGGCTTCTCGAGTCGCGTGCTTTCGATCGATTCGACGGTCTTGGAAGGACTCACGCCTCAGGTCGTGGGGGGACTCACGCCGCAGGTCGCGGGGAGGAAACCGATCGATGCTGCGCATCCATAAACCCCTGGGCGTCTGCGTCTGGTTGCTCGCCGCCGCGGGGGCCGCCCAGGAAACCGCATCCGCGCCGCGCGCTCCATCCTCGGAGGAACGCATCCAGCGGCTCGAGAAGCTACTCGACGACACGCGAGCCGAGATCGCGGCGCTGAAGGCGGCCTCCGCCGGGACGCTCGACGCGCGGCTGGCCGAGATCGAGCGACGCATCGAGATCCTGGCCGGCGAGATCGAGGCGCTGAAGATCGGCGACGCGGCTGAGCCCGGAGCGCCGGCGACTCTCCCGGCCGCGGCTCCTGCCTCGAATCCGCCGGCGATCGGTCAGCGGTACGGCCTCGGACGCTCCGCTTCCAGGATCTACGGAGTCGCGCGGGGAGTCTCGATCGGCGGCTACGGCGAGGCACTCTACGAGAACTTCGCGTCGCGAGACGAGGCCGGCCGCTCCTCCGACGCCGCGGACCGCGCCACGCTCCTGCGCGCGGTCGTGTACCTTGGCTACAAGTTCGACGACCACTTCGTCCTGAACACGGAGCTCGAGTACGAGAACGCGGTCGTGGCCTCCGACAAGGCCGGCGAGGCCGAGGTCGAGTTCGCCTACATCGACTACATGCGGTCGCGCCGGCTCAACGCGCGGGCGGGGCTCGTGCTGATCCCGATGGGGCTCGTCAACGAGCAGCACGAGCCCACGAGCTTCCTCGGCGCGCGCCGGCCGGACGTCGAGGAGGTGATCCTCCCCTCCACGTGGCGCGAGATCGGATGGGGCATCTACGGCGAGGCGGGACCGTTCTCGTACCGCGGCTACATGGTCAACGGATTGAACGCCGCCGGCTACTCGGCCGACCAGGGCATCCGCGAGGGCAGCCAGGAGGGATCCGAGGCGCTCGCGGAGAGCTGGGCTTTCACCGGCCGCGCCGATTTCGTCGGCGTCCCCGGTCTCGTCGCGGGAGCCTCCCTCTTCACCGGCAATTCCGGACAGGGCCGATCCGCGCCCTCGGGAGAGAAGATCCGCGGGGGAACGACGGTCTTCGACGCGCACGTTGACTGGCGCTGGCGCGGACTCTGGCTGCGGGGCCTCTACGCGCACACCGCGATCTCGCAGGCCGCCCTGATCAATCAACTCAACGGTCTCGAGGGCGACGCATCGATCGGCAGCCGGCAGGAGGGCTGGTACGTCCAGGCCGGCTACGACGTGCTGTCCTCGCGCGGGAGCGGGGCGGCGTCCCTGACCCCGTTCGCGCGCTACGAGGAGTACGACACGCAGGCGGCGGTTCCAGCCGGCTACTCGCGAAACCGGGCCAACGACCGGCAGGAGCTCACCCTCGGTCTCGTCTTCCAGCCGATCGACCGGCTCACGCTGAAGGCCGACTGGCAGCGGCGTCGCAACTCCGCGGACTCGGGCGTCAACCAGTGGAACCTGGCCCTCGGTTACATCTTCTGACGTGCGGGCACTTCGCATCCTCGCGCTCTCCGGCGCGGCCGCCCTCTCGGTTTCCGCCATGTCGGCCAAAGTCCTTCTCACGCAGGAGGAGGCTCTCCGCCTCGCGTTCCCGGGCGCGATCATCGAGCGCAAGACGGCGTTTCTCACGGACGCGCAGCGCCGCGCGGTCCGGAAGCTCTCGGGCTCCGAGGACCTTCCCGCCGCCCTCGTGAGTTCCTACCGCGCGACGAGGGACGGTCGTGAAGTGGGGACCGCGTACTTCGATACGCATCGGGTCCGCACGCTGCCGGAGACGATCCTCGTGGTCGTCGATCCCGCGGGCGCCGTCGCGCGCATCGAGGTGCTCTCCTTCCAGGAGCCCGAGGAGTTCCTTCCGCGGCCGCGCTGGTACGAGCAGTTCGCGGGCAAGCCGCTCGACGACGAGCTCTCGCTCAAGCGCGGGGTCCGCCCCGTCTCCGGCGCGACGCTGACCGCTCGCGCGACGACCGACGCCGCGCGGCGCGTCCTTGCCCTCCACCGCGTCCTCCATCCGCCGGCGGCTCCCCGATGAGACGCTGGGAGGCCTGGTGGAACCACGCCGCGCTGGCGGCGGTGTCCCTGACGGGTGCGGCCTACGGAGTTGTCCGGTACTTCGTCCCCTCGCCCGATCCGGATTCGCGCGTGCATCCTTGGCAGCCGGCGTTGATGAAGGCGCACATCCTGGTCGCGCCCCTCGCGGTCTTCGGCGTCGGGCTGATCCTGCGCCGGCACGTCCTCGCCCGCATGCGGATCGGCGAGGCTCACGGCCGGCGCACGGGAGCGGCAATGCTCTGGCTCTTTCTCCCGCTCGTGGTCACGGGCTATCTCGTTCAGGTCCTCGTCGCCGACGGCCTCGTGCGCGCCGCGGGCTGGTCCCACGCCCTCCTCGGCGCGGCCTTCCTCCTGGGCTACGCCATCCATCCCAAGCGCAGGACGGGCGGGAGCGCGGACATGGGCACCGACGAGTGAGCACGGGCTAGAACAGAAAGGTCAGTCCCGCGTTGAGGTTGACCTTCTCGTTCTGGACGCCGTAGAGGCGCTGCAGGACCGGAACCTGGACCGAGAGGCGCAGGACGATCCCCTTGCCGACGTTCACGAGGACGCGAGGCGTCACGTAGAGGATGCTGCCTCCGGTGTTCGGGTCGAGTGCCCCATCGAAGCCGACCTGGTCGCGCCCGGCGTGGCGGAAGTTCAGCTCGACGACGCCGTCGAAGACCTCCGACAGCTTGCGCTCGTAGGCCGTGTTGACCATCGCGATGTTGCCGTACCTGTACCCGAAGTCGTTGCGCCCGGTGCCGCGGTACTGCGCGGAGGCGAAGAGAGCGGAAACGGCGTCGAAGAGATAGAACCCGGAGAGACCGCCGTAGAAATCCGTCGACCCCGTACCGGACTGGGCGTGCTCGTCGACGCGCAGGCCGTCCTGCACGATGTCGCTGCGCCCCCAGGGGGTCTTGACGCCGAAGACCGCGGAGATCCACGTCCGCCGCCCCAGGCCGCCCGAGAAGTCCGAGGACCAGAGCCGCACGAGGCCGTAGATCTCGGGATCCCCGAGGCCGTCGGTCGAGACCTTCTCCACGTCCTCGCCGAGCGTCGTCGTCAGGTCGCGGTGGCTGAAGGGCACCCGCGCGACCAAAAGGAAGCGCTCGCCGAAGGAATAGGAGAGCGTCGCGGTGTACCGATTCTCGATCTCGGAGTCCGTGCCGCCGTCCTCGGTGAGCTGGGTCTTCGAGAACCGTTCCCAATCCAGGGCCAGGTGAAACTGTCCGTCCGAGTACACGCTCGTCCCGAGCGCGTTGAACGTCGGATCCCCGCATCGGCAGATCGAGCAGGCGCTCGCGCGCGCGGGCGCAAGAATCGTCGCGAGGGCCACCAGTGCCAGAACGGACATTCCGGGTTTCCGAAACATGGAGAGCTCCTTTCGACTGACCGCGGCGCGAGGCCGTCATGCGAGGGTCAGGAAAGGAGGAGAGGAACGTGGTCCGGGAGTCGCGGGGAGGGGCTCCGCGGGACGTCGGGGCGGGAGCGGTCGAGGAGCGAGCCGCCCTCGAGCCTCGCGAGGCGATCGGCCGCGAGAAGAATGCCCGGAGGCGCCGGCGCGCCCGGGGCGACGCTCTGCGGATCCGCCGAAGCGCAGGCGGCGAGGGACGCGCCCTTCTCCCCTCCCGCAATCGGACAGCACGCCGCGCCCGGCGCTTGCGCATGCCCGCAGACGATCGCGCAGCGCAGGGCCTCCGCGTCGCCGTCGGCCGCCCACACTCTCAGGCCCGAGGGGACGAACAGGACGACCGCGGCCAGAACACACGCGAAACGGCGCACGACGGCATTGTACGCAGTCCGGGGGTCGAGCTCGCCGACCTAATCGAGCCTTGAGGCGGTTCTCGCGAGGGGTCGTCGCCGGGCGATGGACACCGCGATCCCCGCCGCGAGGGCCGCAACCGAAACCAGGAGGCCCGGGCCGGATCCCGGCGCCGAGTACCGAAGGCGGATTCCCTGGCTGCCTCCGGGGACCTCGACCGCGAGAAACGGCCCATTCGCCTCGAAGACGCGCAACGCGCGCCCCGATCCGTCGCGGGCACTCCAGCCGCCATCCTGGGTCAGGCTCGCCACGACGAACGAGCGGCGCCCGGAGGGAGCCGCCGTCCGGAACGACGCGGCGCCCGCGGTCTCGCTGTAGTCGGAGATCTCGACGAGCCCGTTCTCCAGAACGCCGGCCTCGTCTTTCGCCAGAAGGTACGCCACGCGTCGAAAGTCGCGCGTCCCCGCCATCTCGCGAAACGCCTCCCCGAATCGCTCGACCGCGTTGTGAGAACCGCCCGGCGCCGGGCGCACGAAGCGGACCGCTTCCGGCGCGAACACGCGGGGCAGGGCCGAGTCGCTCCGGAAGATCGTGCCGCGCGGGTCCGAGTAGACCAGCCGCCATCTCGGACCGGGGCTCGCGCCTCCCGGTCCCGCGAGGAGAAACATCACGTTCAGGAAATCTAGGGCCGGCGCGTTCACGTCGCGGACGATCTTGAAGTAGTCGAGCGGATCGTAGCCGCAGGTTGCGTTCAGGAAATCCACGTAGTCCCGGCGCTCGACGGGATCGTGGGTGCGCACGTCCTCGAGCCCCGCGAACACCGCCGTGTCGGGATAGAGGACCGCGCCCTCGCCGAGGACGCGGAAGGTCCCCGGCTGATCCCGCGCGAATCGAAGCAGCGGGGTCTCGGGATAGAGCCAGCTCGCGGGAGACGCCCGGTAGAGAGAGCGCGCGCCAACGAGCAGCTCGGCAGCGGCGAGGACGCACGCGAGCGCCGCGAATCGTCGCGGCCGGCGCCACAGAATCGCGGCGCCTCCCGAGGCCGCGAGCGCGATCGCGCAGGTGCTTCCGAGAAAAAGCCTCTGCGTGTCCAGTCCCCTCGACTCGCCGTACAGCGGCTCGAGGCGCAGGAACACGGCCACGGCGGCGGCGCACAGGCAGAGGGCGGCGACGATCGGCGCGAGGCGAGCCCGGGGATGAGAGCCGACGTCCTGCATCCAGCGGTCGAGCTCGAAGGCGGCGACCAGAGGCAGGGCCATCGCCGCCCAGGCGAGGAAGCGCAGCGGAGAGACGTCCGCGATGCCCGGCGCGAGCGCGCGGATTTCCAGGAGCGGCCAGAGCCCGATCCCGATCGCGATGCCCAGCCCCCCGAGTGCGAGCAGGACCATTTCGTCCCGACGCCGCGGAGAGCCGGGGCGGATGATCATCAGCGCGAGGAGGATCGAGATCGTCCCCGTGCAGCCGATCGCGAGCTCCGGAAACGCCGCGGGCGCGATCGGAAGCATCGGAGTTCCGATGGAGCTCCCGAGCGCATGGGGGAAGGCCGTCGTGACGAGTCCCGACAGCGAGAGCGGGGCGTGGGGGGTCCAGGACAGGAACCGCGTGAGCGGAGCCTCGCGACTGGTTGCGCGGCGATTGGAGGCCGCGATCGCGTTCAGCTCGGGGAAGAGCAGCCAGGCCGTCAGGCCCGCCGCCAGCAGGCCCGCCAGCGCGGTCCGCCCGAGGATCGGGAACCCGCCGGGGAGGCTCCCCGACACGCGCCGGCCGACGAGCCAGAGCGCGGCAAAGAGGACGCCGAGCACGAGCGTCTCGGGATGCCCCGCCAGAAACATGCAGGCGAGGCAGAGCGTCAGGGCGGCGAACGCCCTTCCCGCCAGATCCCGCGCCCGGAGAAGCTCGATGGAGAAAAGCACCCATGGCCAGAGGCACAGGACGGCCGAGTGCGGAAACAGGATCCAGGCGGTCATCCCGAGGGAGAGCGAGAACGAGACGGCCGCGAAGAGCGACGCGGGCGGCGAAAGCTCGAGCTCGCGCGCGAGCAGCCACGTGCCCGCCGCCGCGAGCAGGATCTTGCACCCCGCGGCGAGGGTGAACGCGCGCGCCAGCGGGAGCAGCAATCCAAGCAGCAGGAAGGGCGAGAACGCGCCCGACTGGCCGTTGGCGGCGAGCGGCGAGCCCGCCCCGCTCCAGCGATTGCGCATCGGCGGCTCGCCGGCCTTCCACGCGAGTCGCGACGCCTTCGCCCACGGAAGGAATTGGAGCGCGACGTCGTTCAGGTCCGGATTCCGCGGCGACGCCGCGCTCGCTTCGCGCCACGGTGCAACCGCCAGCGCATGGTCGAGGGGCAGAGGAGTCTTGTCGCCGAAGAAGGACTCGGGAAAGAGGAGAAGCGGCAGGAGCGACAGCAGGCCGAGGACCCGCGCGGGAATCGGCCGCTTCAGGAACCGCGCCGCGAGCGCGATTGCGGCGCCGGAAAGCGCGTAGAGCGCCAGGAGTGCCAGCGTCGCGCTCACCGCATCAGGGTACTACCGGGGCGCCGAAGCGGCGACGGGAGGCGCCCGCTAGGCGCGGCTGTTCCAGAGAGCGTCCGGAACGCCCCGGCGCTTGTTCTCGTGGCGCGCCATCACGAAGAGCGCGTCCGAGAGGCGGTTCAGGTATTGGACGGTGTGCGTGCCGATCCGCTCCACTCGTCCGAGCGCGACCACGAGACGCTCCGCCCTGCGGCAGACGGTGCGCGCGACATGCAGGTGCGCGGCCGCCGGGCAACCTCCCGGGAGGATGAAGTTCTCCAGCGGCGAAAGCTCCTCGGACATTCGGTCCATCAATCTCTCGAGCGCCGCGACGTGCCGCTCCTCGATCCGCGGCACGGGCAGCTTCGCCTTGTCCTCCTCCAGGATGCAGAGGTCCGATCCGAGATGGAAGAGCTCGTTCTGGATTCCGCGCAGGGCCTCGGCCAGGATCTCGTTGACGCCCGTCGCCTGGACGACGCCGATATGGCTGTTGAGCTCGTCGACGGTCCCGTAAGCCTCGATCCGCAGCGATTCCTTCGGGACTCGCTGCCCTCCGCCGAGCCCCGTCGTCCCGTCGTCGCCGGTCCGCGTGTAGACCCTCGTGATGCGCGGCATCAGAACCTCACGTCGAGGCCTCCGGCCACGAGCCTTCCCGCGGACGGGTACCCCGCGGCCTCATCGTACTGGCGATCGAAGGCGTTCGACAGGCGAACGTAGGGCGCGAGGTTCGAGGTCGCCTGCCAGCGCGCGGTCATGTCGAACCGGACGTAGGACGGATCCTCGACGCTCGCGCCGGACAGCGGGTCGTTGTCGGGCCGTCTCCCGACGAAGATCAGGCGGAGCGAGACCGCGACTCCGGCGATGGGCTGCCAGTCGACGCCCACGGAGGCGCGATGGCGCGGCCGGCGGATCAGGGGTTGGCCCGTGATCCGGTTGTCCGCGTCGAGGTACGTGTAGTTGGCGTCCGCCGCCAGCTGCGGCAGGAGCGCCTGGCGCCATCCGACCTCGACTCCGCGGGTGCGGGCGAGGCCGATGTTCCGGTTCGTCGAGGTCGCAAAGTCGTAGACGATCAGGTCCCGCAGGTCGTTCCAGAAGAGCGAGACCTCCGCGCGGCCAGCGCCGACGTATCGCTCGGCGCCGAGCTCCCACGACGTCGAGCGCTCCGGCTTCAGGTCCCGGTTCCCGCCGAAGGGATAGTAGAGCTCGCCGACCGTGGGGGCCCGGAAGGCGCTGCCGCCCGACGCGCGCACCTTCCAGAGAGATCCCGGCGAGAGCCAGACGATCGTTCCGCGGGGGCTCCACGCGTCGCCGAAGGTCGAATGGCGATCGAAGCGAAAACCGCCCGTGACCGTGAGGGGTCCGAACGCCGCCGTGTCCTGCGCGCCCACACCCCACAGCGTCGTCCGCTGGCCCACGAGGTTGGGTCCGAAGTTGCTGCCGTCCTCGACCTTCCAGCGCTCCCAGGACGCGAACGCCGTCACCGCGTGCGCGCCGAGCCGCTCCGTGTCGGCGACCCGGGCCTGCAGGGTCTGCGCGTCCGTCTGGGACACGAACCCGCCAGCGGTGTCCCGGAAGCCCGGCTTCGAGCGGACGTCGGCCAGCAGGACGTCGAGATGGTTGGCTTCGGACAGCGTGAAGCTCGCGGGCATCGCGATCCGCTCCTCGCGGAAGAGACCGCGCGCGGTGCTCGGGGCTCCTGCGGGACCGGGATTGCCGACCTCGCCGTCCGAGACCCCGCCCTCGAGCGCGATCCGGCTGTCCAACGGGAGCTTCGCCTCGATCCGGGCCGAGCCGTTTCGCTGCCGCCAGTCGGTGTTGGGCCGGTCGCCGTCGAACGCGGCATAGCGGTAACTGCCGGTGACCTGGAACGGACCCTTCCCCGCCGACACGAACGCCGAGCCCTGTCCCTGTCCCTGGTTGCCCACCTCTCCTGTGGCGCGGCCGGAGACGCCTTCCCCGCCCGCCCTCGTGAAGATCTGGATGACGCCTCCGATCGCGTCGGACCCGTAGAGCGCGGAGAAGGGGCCGCGCACGATCTCGATGCGCTCGACGTTGTCGGTCGTCATCGCGGACCAGTCGTAGCCCGCGAAGAACGGCGAATTCATGCGCGCGCCGTCGACGAGGACGAGGGTCTGGGTCGAGTTGGTGCCGCGTGTGAAGAGCGACGTCAGCGACCCGGGAGCGCCGCTCTGGACCACGTCCAGTCCCGGCACGGAGCGGAGGAGATCGGAGACCAGCGTCTTCTCGCTCTTCTCGATGTCCTGGCGCGTGATGACCGTGACGGCGGATCCGACCCGGGTCTCCTCCTCGGGAACCGACGTCGCCGTCACCACGACGCTCTCGGACGCCGGAGGAACCTGCTGCGCGCGGGCGATGCCCGCTCCCGAGAGCAGCAGAAGCGCGGCCGCGCACGGGAAGGCCGCCGCCCGTCCGCGGCGCGAGAGCGCGTCCGCGCCGAAGAGGACGGCCGTTCCGAGCAGGTCCGCCGCCAGGGTGTTCCCGAAGAACGGGATCGCCGCCGCGTAGCAGAGAAGCAGTCCCGCGAAAGTCTTGGGGTAGATGGGAGCGGACACCCACTCCGCGAGGTTGGAAGCGACGAAGAAGAGCACGGACGCGGAGATCGAGAGGGCCGCGAGCCGCGGCGCTCCCCAGTCCGACCGCGCCGCGCGGCCGAACGCCACGATCGCGGCGAACGCCGCGTAGACGGCGATGCGCACCGGAGAGATCGCCGCGCGGCCCGTGCCCGCGTCGAGCGCGAGATCCGACAGGACCATCGCGCATAGCGGAACCGCCCACGCGAAGCGGCCGGGCAGACGGGCGCCGGCGTAGAGAGCGAGCGCGCCGAGCGCAACGAAGTTGGGAGGATGCGGGATGAGGCGGGACAGGGCGCCGAGAAGGACCAGCAGGATTGCGGTCGTCATTCGAACCTCCCGTTCGACAGGACGGATTTCTCGGCGGTCGAGAAAGCGTCCCGTGCTCCGGGAATTCGAAGGCGCGTCCTCTCTCGTGTGGCCCCGTCCGAGAAATGTGTCGTCCGGCAGGTCTCCTGGCTTCCGGATCCTCCGCCTTCGGGCTCCTTCCCGGATGCGCAACCGGTCTGAGTCGTACCGATCTCTCGCGTCCAGTGGTTTGCCGCCCGAGGCGTCCCCGGTGACAGTGGCGGGGGCCGCGCGGGATTCTCACCCGCTTCCCTTGGCCAGACGATTCCAAAGAACTTCGAAGCCGCAGACGATAGCGCCTTCGCGGCGGCGAAGCAACCCGCGCATAGAATGCGGCCCATGCGCGGCCCCGACTACACGCTGGATCTCGACCGGCTCCGAAGGATCGGCTTTCCGGAAGTCGTCCTGGCGGAGGGGAAGAGCGCCGCCCAGATCGCCGAGATCTGCCGCGAGCTGTCGCGCGCGCACGACGTCCTGGTCACGCGTTTGAGCACGGGGATGTGGGAGGAAGTGTCGCTCTCGCCGCTCCCCGGCCGAGCCGACTACGACGCGCTGTCGGAGACCCTCCACCTCACGGTCGGAAAGCCGATGGCGCGCGTCGAGGGGACCGTCGCGATCGTCACCGCGGGAACCTCCGACACCTCGGTCGCCGAGGAGGCGCGCCGCTCGCTCGAGTACCTGGGCGTCTCCTCCTTCCTCGTCCCCGACGTCGGCGTGGCCGGTGTCCTGCGGCTGCTCTCCCGCCTCGAGGAGATCGAGCGGGCGGACGTCGTGATCGCGGCCGCCGGCATGGAGGCCTCGCTCTTCTCCGTCCTGGGCGGATTGGTAGGCCGCCCCGTCATCGCGGTGCCGACCTCGCGGGGATACGGCGCCGCCTTCCATGGACTGGCCTCGCTCCTGTCCGCGGTGAACTCCTGCGCCAATGGAGTCACCGCGGTCAACATCGACTCCGGTTACGCCGCGGCGATGGCGGCGTACCGCATTCTGTCCGGAGGACCGCGCCGATGGGATCGAAAAGACCGAGCTCCCCGCACTCCGCCCGCGAGTACATCCACGCCGCGGCGATCGGCGTCGACCGCAAGAGGAAGAAGGCGCTCCTCGACCGTCCGACGACGCCCGTAAAGGTCGGCAAGTCCACCACCGTCGCGCAGCTGCTCGACTCCTACCGGGAGGCCTCCTTCCAGGCGCGCGCGCTGGGAAAGGCGGCCGCCATCTTCGAGGCGATGCTGCGCGACCGCCAGCGTCCCACGATTTTCCTCGGTCTGGCGGGATCGCTGATCGCCGCGGGAATGCGGCAGGTGATCGTGGACCTGATCGAGCAGAACATGGTGGACGTCGTCGTCTCGACCGGCGCCATCATCTCCCAGGACTTCTACCAGGTCCTGGGCGGACGGCACTACCACGGCCATCCCGACGCGGACGACAAGGAGCTGCGCGACCTCTACATCGACCGCCTCTACGACACGTTCATCGACGAGGAGAAGTACTGGGCGACGGACCTGGACATCTCCCAGTTCGCGGACGGGCTCGCGGGGCAGTCCATGTCTTCGCGCGAGTTCCTGGCGCTGCTGGCGAAGCGGGCGCGGGGAGACCGCGGCTCGATCCTCGGCGCCTGCGCCCGGAGGGGAGTCCCGCTGTTCGTCCCCGCCCTGAACGACTCCTCGATCGGCATCGGGTTGACCGAGCACTACCACCGGGCGCGCCAGGCCGGCCGGACTCCCTTCCGCATCAGCTCGATCTCCGACAACTACGAGCTCACGCAGATCGTGGTGAAGAGCCCCGCGACCGCGGCGATCTACGTCTCCGGCGGAGTGCCCAAGAACTACATCAACGACTCGATCGTGATGTCCTACATCTTCGGGCTCGACACCGGGGGCCACAAGTACGCGCTGCAGATCACGACCGACGCTCCGCACTGGGGAGGGCTCGGCGGTTCGACGCTTTCCGAGGCCACCTCGTGGGGCAAGGTCTCCAAGAAGGCAACCCACGAGATGGCGTTCATCGAGACCTCCGTCGCGCTGCCCCTCCTCTACGGCTACGCGCTCCAGAAGAACGCCGCGCGGGGACGGAAGCGGCTCCGCTTCTCCTGGGACGGCGACATCCTGAATTCGGTCCGACGAGCGTGAGCGGGCGGGGGGCGAGACCCGCCCCTACGAGGACGAGGACGACATGACGACCGAGATCGGCCGCGTCGTGCGGCTCGGATCCAGAACGGCTCGCTGAAACGGGGAGACAGGCATCGGCGCGTCTACGATCCTCGGGCGCTCGCGGATGGCATCTCCTGCGCGTCTCGCCGGGGCGCCGCCGGCGAGTCGGACGGAAAAACGATCCTCGACGTGCACCACGGCCGCCACCCGGCCTCCAAGAGCTCTCCCGGACGCGAGGTCTCCTTCGGGATCACGAGCCACTACCGGCGGATGCAGGGAGAGATTAGGGTCCTCCAAACGAAAACGCCCCGGTTGCCCGGGGCGTCGTGTTGCCGAAATGCGATCGAAGGACTACAGCGCCTCGCCCTTCAGGGGGATCTCGATGACGCCCTTCTCCTTGTCCGACGTGTAGAGGGTGACCTTCCCGTCGACGGCGCCCTTCTTGACCTTCTCGCTGGCCTTGACGACGACGGTGTAGGACACGCCCTCCTGGGTCGGAACGACGTCGGTCATGAAGCCCGGGACGTTGACCTCCGCCTTCGTGACCTTGATGGGATTGCCCGGCTTGTTGTTGGTGACGACGATGTTGCGGGTGATCGGATCCTTGCCCGCCGTGAAGTTCCCGAAGTTGACGGTGATCGGAGTCACCGAGACGCGCGGCCGCACGATTCCCGAGACCGGGATCTCGAGGGTCGGCTGCTGCGATACGCCGGTCGTCAGCCGCACGGGGGCGTTCAGGAGACCCTCCGGGGCGTCGGGCTGGACCGAGATCGCGAGCTTGAACTGCTCACCGGGCCGCCCCGCGATCTTGTCCTTGTCGCCGGCCGGGGAGATCTCGGCCTTCACATAGGGCTGCGCCGTCTCCGCGATGACAGGCTTGAAACCCTTTTCCTCCGAGATGAGGATGACGTCCTGCGACGCCGGGTCGCCCTTGACGACCGAGAAGCGCACGTACGCTTGCGGCGCGACGTCCACGAACGGCTTGACGAGCGCCTTCACGAACAGGTTCATCTGCGGACGGTCCGGGTCGTTCGACACGACCAGCACGGACTTGGAGATCGGGCCGGAGAAGCTCTTGGTGTCCACGCTCGTGTGCACCTTGCCCTCCGTGCCGGCCTTGATCAGCTTGTCGAACGAGGAGACCGTGCAGCCGCAGGAGGGACGCGCGTCGGTGATGACGAGGTCCGAGCCCCCGACGTTCTTGATGATGAAGTCCGTCTCGATCACCTGCCCCTTCGGGACGGTGCCGACTTCCTTGGTCTCCTGGGCGATCTCGATCTTCGGCGCGGCGACGGACTTTCCCGCGGCCGCGGGCTTGGCCGCCTGGGCTCCGGGCGCCGCGGGCTTGACCGCCTGTGCTCCGGCCGGCTTTGGGTCGGCCGGTTTCTGGGCGAGGGCCACCCCGGACACCAGGAGTGCGGCGAGCGAGAGCCGGCCGAATTTCAAAGCATGACGCATCTTCGATTTCCTCCTGTAAGGGGATGCCACAGCCGCGAAACCCCCGGAAACAACTGGATATTTCCGAAAACCCCTCTATTAGACCAAACTCCTCGCGAAACATGACGGAAATCCGCCACTTCCACTTCGTTCCCATCGGCGGGACCGCCATGGTGCCGCTGGCGGCCCTCCTCCTCGAGAGGGGACATCGGGTCTCGGGCAGCGACCGGGCGCTCTACCCGCCCATGTCCACGACGATCGAGCGCCTCGGGGTCGCGGTGTCGGAGGGATTCGCGCCCGAGCACGTGCCGCCCGACTGCGACGTCGTCGTGGTCGGCAACGCAGCCACGAGGGACAACGTCGAGGCGGCGGAGGCGCGCCGCCGCGGAATTCCGGTCCTGTCGCTCCCTCAGGCCGTCAAGGAATACCTCCTCCCCGGGAAGACGTCCGTCGTCATCACCGGCACCCACGGCAAGACGACGACCTCGGCGCTCACGGCATGGCTCCTCCTCGACTCCGGCCGGGATCCGGGTTTTCTAGTCGGCGGAGAGATGCGCAACATCGGGCGCGGCTACCGGCAGGGTGCCGGCCCACACTTCGTCCTCGAGGGAGACGAGTACAACGCGTCCTTCTTCGATCGCGGGCCCAAGTTCCTGCACTACGAGCCCCGGCATCTCTTCGTCGGCAACATCGAGTACGACCACGCGGACCTCTATCCCGACGTGGAATCGATCGTCGAAGCGTTTCGGGGCCTCGTCGCGCTGGTCCCGCCGGACGGAGCGGTGGCCGTCAACGCTGACGATCCCCGGGTTATGGACGTCGCGCGCGAATCGCTCGCTCCCGTCGCGCGGATCTCGCTCGAGGATCCCGGCGCGGATTTTTCGGCGCGGGACATCCGCTTTCATCCGGCCGGGACGGACTTCACGCTCCTCGAAGCGGGGCTGCCCACGGCCCGCCTCACCTCGACGCTGACCGGAAGGCACAACGTCCGCAACGCCCTCGGTGCGATCGCGCTCGCGCGAGGAGTGGGCCTGTCCGCCGGGGAGATCACCCGCGCGCTCGCGCGCTTCGAGGGAGTTCGGAGGAGGCTGGAGATCAAGGGCGAGGCCCGGGGAATTGTCGTGGTGGACGACTTCGCCCACCACCCGACCGCCGTGCGCAGCACGCTGCTGGCGGCGCGGGCGCGCTTTCCGGGATCGCGGCTCTGGGCGCTCTTCGAGCCGCGGTCCAACACGGCGGGCCGCAAGATGTTCGAGGAGGAGTACGGGGAGGCCTTCGCCTCCGCCGACGCGCTCGTACTGGCGCCCGTGTTTCACGCGCAGCGCCTGGGCCCCGACGCCCGGATCGATCGCGAGGAGCTTGTCCGCCGATTCGCGGCCGACGGGAAGCCGGCGTTCGCGCCCGATGCGATCGACGAGATCCCGGGCATCCTCCGCGAGCACGCGCGGGCGGGAGACGTCCTGCTGCTCATGTCCTCGGGCGCCTTCGGCGGACTGCCGGAGACGCTGCTCGAACGGCTGTGAGCTGGCGGACCGTCCTCTTCGGACTCCTCGCGGCCGGCGGTCTCGCGTTGTACCTGTGGGCGGCCC
This sequence comes from Thermoanaerobaculia bacterium, assembly GCA_038224325.1. Taxonomy (GTDB): domain Bacteria; phylum Acidobacteriota; class Thermoanaerobaculia; order UBA5066; family Gp7-AA6; genus DAHUXD01. The sequence continues at coordinate 30,756 of JBBRFL010000007.1, forward strand.
TCGCGGCCCCCATCGTGTGGAACTCGGACAGCGCGCTCGACCTGACGTGGGCGAAGACGAGCCCGCTGCGCGCGCCGGAGGCCGGCCAGCCCCATCCCGCCAAGCCGGGCTATCTCCTCTTCCTCGCGGCGGCGCTGCGGCTGCTCCCGTGGCTCCACGAGAACCGGTCGGTGATCGTCGTGCAGTCGGTCCTCCTGTGGCTCTCGATCGTGGGCACGGCGTGGCGCCTCGGCCGAAGGCGCGGCGAAAACGCCGGCCTCGCGCTCCTCGTGCTGCTCCTCGGATTCCTGCGGCTGCGCGACTCCTCGAGTGCCATCCTGTCCGACGTCGCGGCGGCGGCGCTCTTCCTGCCCGTTCTCGCGTTCTGCCTGGACCCGCCGAAGTCCCGAGGCGCGTTCGCGCTCCTCGGAATCGCTTGTGCCCTTCTCTTCTGGATCCGCCCCAACGTCGGATTCGCGGCCGTCGTTCTCGGCGTCGTTCTTCTGGGATACGTCGGGACGCGCCGCGGTCTCGCGATCATGCTCGTGAGCATGGCGCTCTTCATGGCGCCCGCATGGATCCGGACGCGCCCGAAGGCGGGAGGCGACAGCCTGCGCGGGCTCGGCGCGCCCGTGCTGATGGGGAGCGCCACCTATTACTGGATGCCGTCAATCGGAGGCCTGCCCCTGCCCGAGCTGGATTCGCGCACCCGGCTCCGCGAGGCGGCGGCGCGATGGAGGGCGTTTCTCGCGCGGGCGGACTTCGACTCGCGGCGCGAGCTCGCGTGGAGGCTCCTGCACGGGCTCCTCGGCGTCGACTTCTACGACGCCCGATGGTCGCGGCTCTACCGACACGTCGATGAGGGGGCCCGCGAAGCGTCTCCGTTTCTCGTCTCCGCCGCGATCGCGGCGCTCGCGGCCTGTGCCCTAGCGGGGCGGGGCGCGCCGCGCGGCGAGCGACTCGCGGGCGTCCTGTTCCCCGCGCTCCTCATGGGACACGATCTCCTCTTCGGATCACATCCTCGTTACATCCTCCCCTTCCTTCCGGCCCTGTTCCTCCTGGCGGTCTCCCAGGCGGCAGCCGGGCGCGCGTTCCGGGCGCGGGCCGTCGCGATCGCGGCGGCCCTCTTCGCTGCCTCGATCGTTCTGGCGGTGCGCAATCGCGGACTCCTGGACTGGGAGTGGGGCCTCATCGAGAAGACCGGGGTCCGGATTCGTCAGACGATCCCACGCGGAGCGCTCCCCGCGAGCGGCCCGGCGACGCTGCACGTGCGGGTCGCGCCGATGGTTCTCCCGACGGGCGCGCGGCTGGAGATCCGCGGCGAAGGGGGCGAGCTCCTCTTCCGCTCGGCCGATGGGCCGCCCGAGAGCCCGCTCGTGTCGGCGGAGCTTCCCGAGTCGATCCTCCACGCCAACCGCGATCGCGACGTGACCCTGACGCTCGTCGCCGAGGGCGACTACGACTCCGTCCACTTCCTCGTGTTCCCCCTCGTTCCGCCTCCCTGGGGGCCGGCGGCCTCCCGCGACGGGAGCCCGGACCTCTCGCCGGGCACGGGCGTGCGCCGCGGATCGCTCGACTGGTGGGCCCACCCCGGAACTCCGTAGGGGATCCGTGCGCACAGCACGAGAGTGAACGCGGGAAAGAGCGTCATGGTGATCCGCCGAAACGCGCCCTCGATCGCGTAGAGCGGATCGAAGGACGAGACCGAGAAGGCCACCGCGTAACAGAAAATCTGCGCGGCGAAGACGGGAAGCAACGGATCCGCGATCCCGCGGCGCGTGACCAGAAGGTAGAGCGCGATGGCGGCCAGAGGCACGATCGCCTGCCGGGCCTCGGTCCCGAGCATCCGGGTCGCGACCAGGAGGAAGAGCGCGGGAAGCTCCAGCCAACGCCGCGGCTCGAAGAGCGTGAGGTCGAAGTCGCGGCGCGTCTGCGAGCCGCGCAGCAGATAGAGGAGCCCCCAGTGGACCGCGGGCGGGATGCAGAGGAGGAGAGCCGCCGCGCGGCGTCCGCGCGCCGGGGAGCGCCGGGCCCGCCACCAGACCATCGCCGCGAGGAGCAGGACGAAGAGCGAGCCCTCCTGCTTCAGCGAAGCGCAGAAGAGCGCGGCGGCCGCCAGCCGCGCCCGCGCGGCTGGCGAGTCCGCATCCAGGAAGTCCAGGGCCGCTCCCGCCGCCAGGACCGCGCCGAGCGCGAACGGGACCTCGGCCGTCCCCGCGTTGACGGCGCGGTAGAGAAAGAAGCAGAGCGACGCGAGCGCCGCCGCGCCGGCTCCGGCGACGGGCGAAACGCGCCGCGCCAGGAATCCGTAGAGCGCGAGCAGCGTCGCGAGCTCGCACGCCGGGTAGAGCAGCGCGAGCGCCTGATCGTTCCAGCCCGCTCCGAAGGACGCGAGCGCCACCAGCGACAGCGGGACGAGCAGCGGGTACTCGCGATGCGCCCAGGCCAGCGCCGGATCGTGAAACATCCGCGAGGGCAGAGCGACGGTCGCAAAAACGATCTTGCCCTTCAGCCCCCAGATCGCGAGAAAATCCGTCGACCACATCGGCTCGGAGAGCGCCTCGATCGCGAAGATTGCGATTGCCGCGCCCGCCACCGCGAGGAGAAGGAGAAGGGCGAATTGCTCCGCGGGTCCGCGCCGACCGCGGAGCGGAGGATTTCCCCGCCGCGGCCGGCGAATCCGGAGGGATACCGCGACGACGACCGCGTCGGCCGCCAGAAAGCCGATCGCGCGCGGACGGGTCCCCGAGCCGAGAAACGCCAGCAGCACGATCGCGTGCACGAGGAGCCCGGACGCGAGGCTCCACGCGGCGCTCTCCCGCCTCGTCAGCCCGGCCGTGAAGAACCGGGCGATCGACCAGCCCGCGATCCCCGCGGCCGCGACGCCGGCGGCGACCGAAGTGAAGGCGGCGGGGAGCGTCATCGCGCGCGCAGCGTCCCGTGGGGGATCGGCTCCCCCTCCGGGCCCCGTCCCGCTTCGGTGCGGTAGACGGCCACGGCGGAGGCCTCGCCCATCCACCGCGCGTCGACGACGCGGCGGGGAGCCAGACGGTACACCGCCAGGTACAGATAGGCGTCGGGCCGGGCGGGCACCAGCACGGCCACGCTCGCGCCGGCGGGCGTCCGTTCGGCCACGGCCTCCAGGAAGACGGCGTAGTCCGGATCGAACCAGAACCGGAAGGTCTCCGCGGGCGCCGGAGTCCCGGAGACGATCGATCGCTTCAGCAGTACCCACCGTCGGGCGATCTCCGAGCCGCTTTGAAAGCTCGCGAGACAGACGGCGAGCACGACGAGGAGCAGGACCGCCAGAGGGCCCCCATAGGAGACCGGTGGGCGGGTCCTAGCCTCTGGCGCCATCGGAAGGCGCCGCGATCACGGGGTTGCGCAGGACGCCGATCGACTCGATCTCGACCTCGACGACGTCGCCTGGCGCCAGGGGTCCGACGCCCGCCGGAGTGCCGGTCAGGATCAGGTCGCCGGGCTCGAGCGTCATCATCCGCGAGATGTACGCGACGAGGAACGCGGGAGAGAACACCATCTCGGAGGTGCGGGAGCTCTGGCGCGTCGCGCCGTTGACGCGCGTCTGGATGGCGAGGTCCGAAGGATCGACGCCCGCGACGATCGCCGGTCCGACCGCGCAGAACGTATCGAACGATTTCGATCGCGCAAACTGCCGGTCCTTCTTCTGCAGGTCGCGGGCGGTCACGTCGTTGGCGCAACATACTCCCGCCAGCGCGTCGAGCCAGCGATCCGGCGGCCAGCTCTTGATCCGGCGGCCGACGACCAGCGCGAGCTCCCCCTCGTAGTCGACTCGCTGCGACTCAGGCGGCATCACGATCGCCTCGCCGTCGCCGATCAGAGCCGACGGCGCCTTCAGGAAGAGCATCGGCTCGTCCTCCGGCGCGACGCTCCCGAACTCCGCGGCGTGATCCCGATAGTTTTTCCCCACCGCCACGATCTTGGACGCCCGCGGCGGGGCCTCGGAAGAGCCGAAGAGAAGAGACCGGGTCACGCTTTCCACGCCTCCTCGGCGAGCTCGCCGGAGTAGATCTCCCGGGCGTCTCCCGTCAGGCGCACGTGCGTGATCGCCTGGCCCTCATCCTGGAACTCGACGGTCAGGTCCACGCCGCTCTTCGTGCCGCAGACGACGGGCGAGGCGGCCATGCCCTGCCTTCCGGCGGCGATCGCCGCCGCGACGACTCCCGAGCCGCAGGAGAGCGTTTCGCCCTCGACTCCCCGCTCGTACGTCCGGACCTCGATGCGGCTCTGCCCGCCCCCCCGGACGAAGTTGACGTTGGCACCCTCGGGCATCGCCGGATGCCGGCGCAGGGGCGGGCCCAGGCGATCGATCGCGAGCTTGCCGAGATCGCCCCGCACGAACACGACCAGGTGCGGAACCCCGACCTGCATCGGGATCGCCGTCGGCGGCAGGCCCCGGCCGGATATCGGGATCGGGTCCTGCGGAGGGGAGACGGGGGGCAGCGACAGCGTGACCCGTTCGCCGTCGACCCGGGCCTCGATCTCGCCCCATCCCGTCTGCAGCGTCGGGTTCGCCCGCGCCGCCAGGCCGTGCCGCACCGCGTAACGAGCGGCGCAGCGCGTGCCGTTGGCGCAGAACGTCGCCGGTCCGCCGTCCGAGTTGAAGTAGTCGACCCGCACGCGACCGGTCCCGGACGGAGACAGGAAGAGCGCGCCATCCGCGCCGACGGACAACCCCCGGCGGCACACGAGCGACAGGCGGCGCCGGTCTTCCGCGTCGAGCGCGCGGCCGTCGCCTTCGAAGACCAGGAAGTCGTTGCCGCCGCCGGCCATTTTCACGAATCTCGCGGGCAGAGACATGGGAGAGAGTCTATTTTGGATTTTGGATTTTAGATTTTAGATTTTGGCTTGGGGAGTCGGCACCTCGGCCTTCAATCTAAAATCCAAAATCTAAAATTTGAGATCAGAAGGGCTGCGCGATTGCCTCGGGGCTCGGCGCGCTCTGATTGCCCGCGCGGTCGACCGAGCGGACCGTGTAACGGAAGCGCTGGCCCGCGCGCGCGGTCTCGTCGGTGAAGAAGGGATCGGCCACGGGGTCCTTCGTCAGCTGCACGGGCGCCCCGCCCTCCGGCGCGCGGAACACGAGGTAGCCGGCCAGATCCGGCGCGTCCACGGGATCCCAGATCAGACGCACGAGGTTGCCTTCCGAGAGCGCGTCGAGGCGTGAGGGAGCCGGCGGCGGATAGACGTCGGCGAAGAGCAGTGGAAGCTCCTCCGCCGGCAGGCCCTCGACCTTCGGGTTTCCCTCTACGACGGCGCGAACGGTGTAGACGAGGGGGACTCCGTACGGCGCCGAGGTGTCCACGAAAAAGGGCCCCGCCACGGGGACGGGATTGAGCGGCGCCGCATACTCCTCCTCGCTCAGGCCGCGGCGGTACACTCGGTACCCCCCGATGCGCGCCGGCTGGCCGAGCACGTCCCGTTCCGGGGCCATCCACTCGAGGCAGAGGCGGCCCTCTTCCGGAAACGCCTGGAGGGCCGTGGGCGCGCCCGGAGCGACGGCGGGAGTGAGCGTGACGATGTTCGATACGGGGCTTCGCTCCCCGTTGCGGCGGACCGAGATCACCCCGTACGCGAGCGGACCCGATGCCTTGCTCTGGCTCCACAGCGTCGAGAGCGGATCCCGGAAGACCACGGACGCCCCGCGGCTGCGCTCCGCGATCGCGGAGAGCGAAAGGGTGGCGGCGAGCCGCGCTTCGCGATAGAAGGCCTCCTCCGCGATCCGCTCGTTGGTGGCCTCGCGGCGGGCGGCCTCACCCGGCAGGTGAACGGCGCCACCGGACCCCGACGTCGGCGCGGATGCCGCGGGAGGCGGTCCCGCGCGCTTGGGTTCCGTCAGGGAGGGAGACGGATTGAGGACGCGATAGACCTCGATCGACTCGAGGTCCGTCAGCGGCGCGCCCGTGAGGAGCCGGTCGGGAAACGCGAAGGTCAGAACGGCGTCGTCGCCCTCCTGCTCGACCGCGAGGTCCGAGATCGCGCGGGGCCCGCGCGGCAGGGGCGCCTGCGGGTCGCCCTTCTTGCCGCACGCGAGGGTCAGCAGGCAGATCGAGAGGAGGGTGTGGAGGCGCCTCATTCTCCGCGGAGGCTACCCGGGAGAGGGCCCACGAGCGACTTCCCCTCTCTCGTCGGTCGGCCCGCAAAGCGGGCTGCTCAGAGTCTGAGCATCAAAGGACATATCGCGACAGGTCCTCATCCTGAACGAGGTCCGCGAGGGCGCCCTGGACGTCGGAGAGCTCGATGCGAATCGACTTGCCCGCGTTCTCCGGTCCCGCAAACGACAGGTCCTCGAGCAGCCGCTCGAGAATCGTGTGCAGGCGCCGCGCGCCGATGTTCTCCAGCGCGCGATTGACCCGCTCCGCGTCGCGCGCGATCTCGCCGATGGCCTCCTGGGAGAAGGACAGGTCCACTCCCTCCGCGCCGAGCAGCGCGCGGTACTGCTTGAGGAGCGCGTTCTCGGGCTCGGTCAGGATCCGCACGAAGTCCGCCTCGGTCAGAGAGTCCAGCTCGACCCGGATCGGGAAGCGCCCCTGGAGCTCGGGAATCAGGTCCGCGGGCTTGGAGACGTGGAACGCGCCCGCGGCGATGAAGAGCACGTGGTCGGTCTTGACGAACCCGTACTTGGTGTTGACCGAGGTTCCCTCGACGATCGGGAGCAGGTCCCGCTGCACGCCCTCGCGGGAGACGTCCGGGCCGCCGCGGCCCGACTCGCGTCCGGCGACCTTGTCGATCTCGTCAAGAAAGACGATCCCCGAGGACTGCGCCCGTTCGACGGCCTCTCGCGCGACCTGGCCCGGATCGACCAGGCGACCCTCCTCCTCGGCCTGGAGGATCTGCCGGGCCTCGCCGACGCTCGTCTTGCGCCGCTTCTTCTTCCCGCCGAAGAGCCCGGGAAGCATCTCCTTGACGTTGATGTCCATCTCCTCGACGCCCTGGTTGGTCACGATCTCGAAGGAGGGGAACGTCTTGTCGGCGACCTCGATCTCGACCATTCGGTCCTCGAGCTTCCCCTCGCGCAGCAGGGAGCGGAGCTTCGCGCGCGTCTCCTCCGCCTCGGAGTCCGAGAGCGCGGGCAGCAGCAGGTCGATGATTCGCTCCTCCGTCCGGGTGCGGGCGCGATCCCGGATCTCGAACGTCTTCTCCTCGCGCACCATCTGGACGGCGACCTCCGTCAGGTCGCGCACGATTGACTCGACGTCCCGGCCGACGTAGCCCACCTCGGTGAACTTCGACGCCTCGACCTTGATGAAGGGCGCGTCGGCCAGCCGCGCGAGACGCCGCGCGATCTCCGTCTTCCCGACGCCCGTCGGGCCGATCATGAGGATGTTCTTCGGCAGGATCTCGCGGGACATCTCGGCCGAGAGCTGCTGCCGGCGCCAGCGGTTGCGCAGGGCGATGGCCACGGCTTTCTTCGCGCGCTTCTGACCGATGACGTACTTGTCGAGCTCGACGACGATCTCGCGCGGCGTGCGCGCGACCACCGAGGGGGCCTCCGCTTCCCTCTCACCCGGCATCAGGAAGACCACGCGCACCTCGCTGCGGCGACGGCGGACATGGCGAGGAGAATACCAGACCGGGGTCGGGGTTCCGCTCGCCCGATCAGACCTCTTCCATCGTGATGTGGTCGTTGGTGTAGATGTCGATCTGCGCGGCGATCAAGAGGGACTCGCGCGCGATGTCCAGGGCCGTCATATCCGCGCGGTGCTTCAGGAGCGTGCGCGCCGCCGCCAGCGCGAAGGCTCCGCCCGATCCGATCGCGAGGACGCCCTCCTCCGGCGAGATCAGATCTCCCGTGCCGGAGATCAGGAGCGAGCTCTGCTTGTCGGCGACGATCAGGAGCGCCTCGAGCTGGCGCAGCATCTTGTCGGTGCGCCAGTCCTTCGCGAGCTCGATGGCGGAGCGCTCGAGGTTTCCTCGATGCTCGTCGAGCTTGGCCTCGAATCGCGAGAACAGCGCGAACGCGTCGGCGGAGGAGCCCGCGAATCCGGCGAGGACCTCTCCGCCCTTCAGCCGGCGGATCTTCGCCGCCGTCTGCTTCATGATCGTGTTGCCGAGCGTGACCTGGCCGTCGGAGGCCATCGCGACCTTGCCGGCGTGGCGCACGCAGACGACCGTCGTCGAATGCCACTTCTCCATGACGGCGGAGGATACAGGAACTCGGCCGGCGGAAGCCCTGCAGCCGCCTAGGGCTTTCGCGGCGGCGCCTGGCTCCGGAGCACTTTCAGTCCCGCCTCGATGATCGTGTCCTCCTGGCCGACGCCCGCGGGAGGCCGGTCGGGGAGGGCGACGTCGGGCTCGATCCCGCGCCCCTCGAAGCTCTTTCCGTCGAGGCTCTCGATCGCGTGCCGCGACAGCCAGAGCGTCGAGCCGTCGGAGAGTGCCGTGGCCGAGGCTCCCCCGCTCGCCATGCCGGCCGTGGTCTCGCCGACGATCGGCCCGATTCCGTGCGCGCGGAATTTCAGCGCCAGCGATTCGCCCGAGGAGGCCGTGCCCGAATTCACGAGGAGCACGACGGGCAGCACCTTGTAGAGCGGCGGGACCAGGCGCTTTCCCTGCCGCGAGATCATGTAGTAGTCGCCGGCGCTCCATTGCCCCCGCAGAAACGTCGGGAGGATGTTGGGATCGTAGCCGCCGCTGTTTCCACGGTCGTCTAAGAGCAGCCCCTCGATCTCCCCCCAACCCGGCAGGTTGCGCTCGCGGGCGATCTCCTCGCGATCCAACAGCAGGGCCACGATCGCCAGCGCCGTCTCGGCGCTCATGCCCCAGAGGTGAACGTAGCCGTACGCCTTCCCGTCGCGGCGGATCACGCGCGCGCTCTTCCACACGAGCGCGTCGCCCGGGTCCTCCAGGCGCAGGACCAGCCGGCTGGTGTGTACGGGCTCGCCGGTTCGCTGCCACGTCACCTCGACCGAGGAGCCGGGAACGCCCTCGAAGACGAAGAAGAGGTCGCGGAAGTTGACGCGCGCGGACTCGTAGGGCAAGCCGCCCACGAAGAGGACCCGGTCTCCGATCCTCATGCCGGCGGCCTCCGCCCCGAAGCCGGGGAGGACTCCCTTGACGGCGTATCCCTCGCGATCCCGCCCGATGCGCAGGCCCGCCGTTCCCCAGTTGCGGTCGGGCAGCTTGCCCGCCTCCAGGCGGAACGTGTGAGAGTCCCCGAGCGTCGCGAGGAGCTTGTCGTAGACGACGGACTCGTCCTCGGTCGTCAACTGCGAGAGCTCGTCGGAGGCTCTTCGTACCGCCGCGCTCCAGTCGACGCCCTTGAGCCTGGGATCGAAGAAGCCTTCGCGCACCGCGCGGTCGATCTCCGCCAAGACCGGAGGAAGTGGCGCGTTCTGCGCCAGGACGGGAGCGGCGCAGAGTAAGACTGCGGCAACCAAGAAACAATCTTGGATTTTAGATTTGGGATTTTGGATTGAAGAGAGCATCAGTGTCACAAATCTAAAATCCAAAATCTAAAATCTAAAATGAGCATTCTCACGCTTTAGGATGCGCGCTTCTGTAGACCTCGCGCAGCCGCGCCGCGTCCAGGTGCGTGTACTTCTGCGTGGTCGAGAGCGAGGCGTGGCCCAGCAGCTCCTGGATCGAGCGCAGGTCCGCGCCCGCCTGAAGGAGATGGGTAGCGAAGGTGTGGCGCAGCGCGTGGGGGGAAATCTCCGCCGGCAGCCCGGCCGCGCGAAGCCGCCGCTTCAGGAGCCTCGCCATGGACCGGGGCGTGAGCCGGCCGCCCCTCGCGTTGACGAACAACGGCTCGCCGGATTCCGGATCTTCGAGCTCGACCCCGTGCCGCAGCGCCGCTCGCGACGGCAGGTAGCCGCGGAGGGCGTCGGCGGCGGACTCGCCGAACGGGACGATCCGCTCCCGGCTGCCTTTTCCCGTGACCCGCACCAGCCCCTGCGCGAAGTCCACGTCCTCCAGATCCAAACCCGCGGCCTCCGACACCCGCAGCCCCGTCGCGTAGAGGAGCTCGAAGAGGGCGGCCTCGCGCTCGGGAATGTGGCCCTCGTCGGACGCGTCGAGCAGCCGCTCTGTGTCCGGCAGCGTCATCGCCCGCGGCAGCGTCTTCGGGACGCGCGGGGACGTCAGGCCGCGCGCCGGGTTCTTCTCGACGTGCCCCTCCCGGCACGCCCACCGGAAGAAGGACCGGATGGTCGAGAGGTGCCGCGAGAGCGACCGGTTGGAGAGGCGCCCACGGTGAAGGTGCGCGAGGTAGGAGCGGACGGCGAGCGTGTCGAGCTTTCGCAGGGGAGTCTTGCCCGCCTCCTCGTGCGCGAACTCCGTCTCCCAGAACCCGACGAACCGGTTGAGATCGGCGCCGTACGCGAGCACCGTGCAGGGCGAAAAGCGCCGCTCATCGGCGACGTAGGTCTGGAATCCGGCAATGGCGCGAGCGAGCGAGATCACGCGGGAACAGTGTAGCAACGTCGGAAGCATTGGACTTCGGGAGAGCAATCCCAGCCCGTCCAATTTCCTTCGAGAGGCCCCGCGGCATCAGTTCGCAGCGCGCGAAGTCTCCCGAAGTAACCGAGGGAGGAGGCGCGCGCCGCGGGAGCCGGACCGGAGCGAGGGGTCAGGCGGTCGGTCGAGGCCGCCTCCAGCCGAGCCGCCCGCCGGCGCGTGAGCGGACCCCGAGCGAAGAGACGGCGACGGGTAGAATGCGCCGCCATGGAGCTGCGGCCGTTTCGCTCGATTCGCTTCTCGTCCCGCGTCCTTCACCAGCGGGGTCTCTCCGACGTCTTCGCGCCCCCCTACGACCAGATCTCCCCGGCGCTGCAAGACGCGCTCTACGCCCGGGCGCCGGAGAACATCGTCCGCGTCACGCATCCGAAGAAGGACGTCGAGGACCCGTACCAGGCCGCCGCGGCGACGCTGTTGACGTTCCTCGCCGACGGGACGCTCGAGAAGGAGCGGCGCCCGGGACTCTGGATCTACCGGCAGACCTTCGCCGAGTCCGGAAGGACGTTCGTGCGCAACGCCCTGGTGGGCCTCGTCCGCCTCTCGGAGTACGCGGAGGGAATCATCCATCCCCACGAGCTCACCCTCTCGAAGCCCAAGGCCGACCGGCTCGCGCTCCTCTCGGCGACGCGGGCCGATCTCGAGCTCGTGTTTCTCCTGACCCGCGCTCCCCTCTCCGACGCGCTCGCGACGCGGCGAACGCCGGAGCTTTCCGCGGTCGACTCGGACGGCGTGCGGCACGACGGTTTCCGCGTCACGGACTACGCGGCGCACGTCGAGCTCCAGGGTCTCGTCAAGAACGCCGAGGCGATCATCGCCGACGGCCACCACCGGTGGGAGACCGCGCTCGCCTTCTCCAAGGATCCGGCGGCGGCCAAGCTGTCTGCCGCGCGGTACAAGCTGTGCGCGATCGTCGACATGGCCTCGGAGGGACTGATCGTGCGTCCGATTCACCGGCTGCTGTCCGGCCTGACCGACTGGCGGCCGGTGCGGCTCCTCCACTCCGCCCGCGACTACTTCGACGTGCGCGAGTTCCCCTCGGCGCGCGAGGCCCTCGAGGCCCTGCAGACTCACTCCCGTATCCTGCCGGCCTTCGTCCTGGTCGCGCCGCCCGTTCCCCCGGCTCTGTGGACACTGCGCGAAACGCCCGCGCCGCTACCCTGGCCGGCGGGACGCTCCTCCGAATGGAAGGCGCTCGACACCGCTGCGCTCGAGGTGGCGCTCTTCGACAAGCTCCTCGGGATTCGCGCGGACTCGATCGCCCGCGGCGAGAACGTCTCCTTCATGTCGGATGTGTCCGCCGCGCTCGCGGCCGTCGAGAAGGGGCAGACGCAGGCCGCGATCCTCACGCGGCCCACGACGATCTCCGACGTCGAGGCCGTCGTCGGCGCCGGCGACCGGCTCCCGCAGAAGTCCACCCACTTCTTTCCCAAGATGTACTCGGGGCTCTTCGGCGTGTCGCTCGAGGACACGGTGTACTAGGGGCGAGGAGTTCTCGAGCCGGGAGAGAACGCCGCTCGGATTTTCTGCGCGAGTCTCTTCCTCAGCCAGTCGCGGCTCCCGTTCGGCACCCCAACTCTCTCGGTAGCCTCTGGCCACGTCGCTCCGAGCCGCAACTCGTGCAGGAGTCTGGCTTCGCGCCTCGGCAACCGGCGCTCCACACTTAAGACCGAGAGTTGCGTTTCGATGTCGAGCCGTTCCGGTCCGTAACCCTCGTCGGGGGACGTTTCGAACGCCTGTGATTCACGAATTGCCAAGCGAGCAATCCGCCGCCGATAGCGCAGCACAAAATTCTTGACCACGGCACGAACCCATTGGTCGGACCGCGCAATATTCAGCTTCTTTTCTCGCAGCATCCAGATCCAGATGTCTTGCGCTACATCCTCGGCATCGAATCGCGCCAACCCGGCGTACCGACTAAACCGGATCAATTGCGCATGTAGCTCAACGAGAGAGCGATCGTCACGGGGTTGCCCGAGGTGTGCTGACATTAGCCTGAGGTACTGTCGATTCTCATCACTAGTGATCGGGTGTTCGTCAAGCGATTAGGCAAGCGAGGGCAGAAGAGTCTGCTCTTTTCGCTATACGACAACTAAATCTATGGCGAGGCTGTCGACGATATCGGGCGTGGTCATAACGGAGGCTGCGTGATGAAACGGCGGAATCAAAGACATTACGGCAAGCGCTTTGTCCTCACGGCCTTGGCGGCCGCCTGCTGCGCCGTCGCTCTCGGCCACTGGCCCCAGGCAAGATTGCCGACGGCTGGTCAGCCTGCGGCTGGGGAGCTGAATCTCGTGAAGTATCCCCATGTCCTAGGCGAAGTCTTGGTCGCTTTCAAGTCTGCGACCACGGCTCCTGACCGTGCCCTCATCCACGCAGAGGTCGGCGCCTTCGTCATCAGCCGCATTCCAGAGCTTCGAGTCGACCGGGTGCGATCGACCCGTGGTGAGACGACGGAGCAACTCATCCAACGTTACCTCCCGAATCCGCTTGTCGAATACGCGGAGCCGAACTACTTGAGCCATGTCACGGCCACCCCCAACGATCCCAAGTTTCCGCAGCAGTGGTCGTTGAACAACACTGGCCAGTCAGGAACTTGCAGCCCGGCCGGGGTATTCGACGTGGACATTGACGCTCCCGAAGCCTGGAATCTTCAGACCGGCTCTTCAACGATTGTGGTGGCGGTCATCGACACGGGCGTCAACTACAACCATCCCGACTTGGCGGCAAACATCTGGTCGAATCCCGGCGAGTCGAACTGTACCAACGGGATCGATGACGATGGCGATGGCTTCGTAGACGACTGCCGTGGATGGGACTTCGTCAACTCCGACAACGCTCCCCTCGATGACTACGGGCACGGAACGCACGTCGCCGGCATCCTTGGCGCGGTCGGCAATAACGCGACCGGTATCGCCGGGGTGGCCTGGACCGTGAAACTGATGCCTCTCAAGACGTTCAATAGTTCAGGAACCGGAGACACGGGGGACATTGCCAACGCCATTCTCTATGCCCGCGATAGAGGCGCCCGAATCATCAACTACAGCGCCGGCGATGTAGTTCAAAGTACTACGATAACGAACGCGATCGGATCTAGCCCTAATGTCTTGTTTGTCAGCGCCGCCGGTAGCCAGTCGCCGGCTGGTCATGACGAGGATGTCTCCCACTTCTACCCCTGTGACACGAACTACGGCAACATCGTGTGCGTTACGGACACGGATCAGACTGATGTGCTTGACCCTCTCGCAAATTGGGGGCTGACTACGGTCGATCTCGGCGCGCCGGGGGTCAATATTCTTTCGACCGCCATTGCTGGTGCCGTGAAATGCGGCGACAACTTCGATCCTGTTAACGCACTTGCTTGCTGCACCGGCACTTCCATGGCAGTTCCTCACGTAGCCGGCGTTGCAGCCTTGATGTTCGCGCAACGATCAAGCCTCACTGTGGCTCAGGCGAAGACGATCCTCATCAACACGGTCGACCCAATCACTGCGCTCGCCGGCCGAAGCGTGAGCGGAGGTCGGCTAAACGCCTTCAAGGCGGTTCAAAGCGCCGGCGATACCACCTCGCCGAGCACGCCGGCGAACCTCGATGCCCACTACGTTTCGGCTCAAGGAGGCGTTTCGTTGAGCTGGACTGCTTCGACCGACAATATCGGCGTACATCACTACGAGGTGCTACGGACCGCAAAGATAACCGTCAGCTACACGGTAATCGGAACCTCCACGTCCACTTCCTTCCTGGATTCGTCGGTGGTGACGAACCCTGTTACGGCTTATCTTTACAAGGTCCATGCCCTTGATGCCGCAGGCAACGTCTCCGGTGACAGCAACGTAGACCTGGCAACTGCCACCGGGTTCACAGACGATCCTCTGCTGGTCGGAACGACGACGATTCGGGCAGTTCATGTCTCAGAGGTTCGTACGGCGGTAAACGCCGTTCGCACTACGGCCAATCTTTCCGCGTCGACATGGACAGACGATCCCCTCGTGGTGGGGGCAACTAATATCAAGGCGGTACACGTCAGCGAGATGCGAACGTCTCTCACAGCGGCGCGCACGGCCTTAGGTTTCACGGACCCACCGTTTACAGACCCGACGCTCACCCCCGGCAGCACAGCAGTAAAGGCCGTCCATATTAGTGAATTGCGCACTCGAACGAAGTGAGGATCGCCGACAGTCGGCGTAATAAGGAGCAACCGATGAATACAAGTACTACTCTTCGACCGAGAGGATTCGTCTTGGCTGCCGCAGTAGTCTTCACGCTCTTGGCCGGCGCATCGCTTAAGGCCCAGAACTGTCTCTGGAGTGCAGTCCCAGGAAAGCTTACCGAGACGTGTGGTCCGGTGGGGATTCACACCACGACTCCTGGATTTGCGTTAGATGTTGGGAGCCTGACGGATCCCACCAAGACGGGGGTTCGCTCGCTTCGAGCGATCCAGACCTGGAATGGGACAGGCGTGCCACAGGCGGCGCTGTACCTCAAAACAAAGCTCCTAACCGGGCAGTTGTCCGACAATTTTGGCCCTGGCGTTCTGTTCTATATCGAAGACTCCGACACGAGCGAGCAACTCATCGGGCGCATGGGCGTTTCACGAGACGGAGGCGACAGCATCGGGAAGTTCGTCTTCCGGCTCGGTTCCAGCTCCGGCGAAACGGATCGATTCATCATCAGCAACGCAGGAGTGCAGGCGGTCGGTGTTCCGCTCACCGCGACGTACGCCGACCTCGCCGAATGGGTCACGGCGCGCGGATCGAGCGACCCCGGCACCGTGGTCGTGGTTCGAGATGACGCCGTCAACGAGGTCGCGCCGTCGCGGCGCTCCTACGACACCGGTGTGGCCGGCGTGATCTCCGCGAAGCCTGGCATCGTTCTCGGAGAGTCGGGTGAAGGTAAAGCCACAATTGCAACGACCGGCAGAGTCAAGGTCAAGGTGGACGCGACTAGAGCTCCAATTCGGATCGGTGACCTACTGGTCACGAGCGACCGGGAAGGTTTCGCGATGCGCTCCGAGCCCGTCGACGTGGCTGGGATCAAGATGCACAGGCCGGGGACGTTGATCGGGAAAGCTCTGGAGCCACTGGACAGAGGCGATGGCGAGATTCTCGTGCTCCTGAGCCTTCAATGAATTTTCTCTTCCGTAGCGAGAATCAACTCACTGCCGGGAGGATTCGGTCTGCGTCTGGCCTTTGAAGGCCAAGAGCGTGATCCGGTCCTCCGGCATGCCGATCCACGGCGGCGACAGGGACTCGTGGAGCGAGGTGAAGCCCGCTGCGGTTAGGAGCTCGAGGAGGGAGTCACGCGTCGGCCAGAAACTCGGGCGGGCGTCGAGCGTCGACCAGGCCCACTTGAGCCGGTCCTCTGACGAGGACGCGGGGTCGAACTCACGGTAGTCCCTTCCCTCGTAGATCCGGCCGCGGAATTCGAATGTGGTCGGTGGGCCGAGAAGCTCGCGACGGGACTCCGGCAGGGCGATGTGGGTATCGAAGATGGCGACACGATCGGTCACCTCGGCGATCCGTTCCACGAAGGCGAAAGCGTCGGGCGCGGGCAGGTGATAGAGGATCCCGAGGCACAGCACGATCTCGAAGGATCCGTACTTATCCTTCGACAGGTTGCGGACGTCGTCCTCCACGAACTCCAGGTTGTCGAGGCCGAGGACCTCCCTGGCGAATCGCGCCCGCGCGACGTTGGCGGCCCGCGCCTCGATTCCGAGCGCTCGCGCGCCGTGCCTGGCCAGTTCTACCGAGACCATGCCTTCGAGGCAGGCTAGGTCCAGGATCCGTATCCCCGTTAGTGGCCGGCCCGCCACGTCTTGAACGATCCGCAGGAGACGGCGCAAACGGGTCCCGCCGGTCGGTTCCTCGGTTTCACAGGCAGTGATTCCCGGGCCCAGATAGACCGGTGTCGTCCACGGGCCGAATTCCGCCACGACTCTCTGTTTCGCGGCGTTCACCGCGCCCGCATCGCGATCGCCTTCAGCGGTCACCTGACCGCCTCGCAGATGAGCAAGGAATCCTTTCGCGTTTCGCGGTCGCGGAGATCATCAATGTCACTCTGGCCCCACGATACGTCGCGGATCTGCGAGAAACCCGCCTCCTTCAAGCGCCGGTGGAACTCCTCGGAGTCGTAAATCCACTCGTGCCCCCACCACCGAAAGAAAATGTTGATCATTTCGGCCCGCGTCTGGATGAACGTATGGTCGGGCCAGGTCAGCCAGTCCTGGTCGCGCCAGTTCCCGGAGCAACATTTCTCAAGAAGGTTGTCCAGAGAAGGCATTGCAAAGCGCAACGCTCCGCCAGGCTGGAGCACGCGCCAACATTCCCGCAACAGGCCTATGCCCGGTTCGACTTTCAGGTGCTCAAGGAGATGCTCGGAATAGATGAGCGCACACGAGCTGTCGGGGAAAGGGAAACCGCGCGCCAAGTCCCAGACAACGTCTGGCAGGCTGATGGAGTGGTCTGAATCGATGTTGATCCAGCCCTCAAAGCGTACCCGCCCGCAACCGATGTGGAGCTTGTAGGGGAAAGGCCAGGATCGGCAACGCGCCTCGGCGTCTCGCCGCTCCCTTTCGGAGATTCGGTCGGCGCGTTGTTCGCGGAGCTTTTCAATGAGTGCCCGAATCAATGCGCCGATTCCCCCGAGGCCGCGACGTGCGCGTCGCGACGCCGCTCCGCCGCCTTTTGCCCCGCCAGATCCTCGCCCGGGCGAAGGGGTGCGCGGCACACCACCTGGTCCAGGAAGGCGAAGCGCACTCCGAGCGCGTCCATTCGGCCCCAGAGGTGGGAATCGGCTCCGACGGAGCTTCTCCACGCCTCGAGGTCGTAACGAAGGAACTTGAGATACGACCGATACAGGACGGAGGAGTGCATCACGTTACCCGGTAGCGGCGGCAACCGCCCGATCCGAAGCCACTCGGTTGGAGATCGCTGAAAGTCTCCGGCACCGAACACGAATTCCGCCTGCGCACGTTTCGCGAAAGACACGAGTATTTCCAAATGGTCTTCGGTGAAGATGTCATCGTCGTCGAGGTAACCAAGCCAATCCCCGCGCGCGAGCTCCAGCGCCTTGTTTGCCGGCGTACTTCCTGCGACCATCCACCGGTGCATGGGATCCGCCGGGTACGTGCCCCGCTCGGTGAGGTTCGTGAAGCGGATGCGTGCGTCACCGAGGATGGCGATCCTTTCCGCCGTATCGTCCGTGCACGCGTCGCCGACGACGACGACCTCCCAGTTTCGATAGGTCTGGGAGAGGACCGAGGGAAGCGTTCGTGTCACGAGCAGGTCGGCCCGGTTCCAGGTCGGAATCACGATGCTCACGAGAGGCTTCTCGGCGTGTCGCCGGAGTCGCCAACAAACGCGCCCGAGGCTCAGGCGCCACGAGCTTAACCGGTCAGTCTCGGCCATAGAACTCCAGGACCTCACCGCTGACCCGATCAACGTCGCTCTCGCGAAGCTCGTTGAACATCGGAAGGCAGAGTACCGCTTGGGCGACGGACTCCGTGTCCGCAAGATCATCGGATGCGGTCCGAAACCGCTCGTAGGCCGGCATCGTGTGAAGGGGGCGGAAGTACTTTTTCGTTTGAATTCCGCGATCGGCCAGCCGAGCCGCCAGATCGTCGCGCCGCTCCGGACACAGCATCGCCAAGTCCTTGAATGTGGAGCGACTGTCCGCGAGCTGCTCCTGAAAGCGGAGACCCGGACCCTGTCCCGCGAGGTGGCCTCGATACCTGGCCGCGGTCTTCTGGCGGGCGCTCACGGCCTCCTCGACCCCGTCGATCGTCAGTGAGCCGAGGGCTCCGTGCAACTCGGACATCTTTCCATTCAGGCCGACGTGCTCGGATATGTAATCGTTTTGAAAGCCGTACGCTCGCAAATACTCGATCTTCCGCGCAGCCTCTTCCGTTGCGCACGCCATCAGCCCGCCCTCCGCGGAGGTCAGCTGCTTGGTGCCGCTGAAGCTGAACACCTGAAAATCGCCGAGCCGGGCGTCACCGATTGGAACGCCCCGGTACGTCGCGCCGTAGGCGTGCGCCGCGTCCACCACCACGGGGAGGTTGCGCCGCGCCGCGACCTCCATGACCCGGCCGATGTCGAGGGGGCTCCCGAAAATGTGGGTCACGACGATGGCGCTCGTCGCCGGCGTGATCCGGCGCTCGAGGTCACCGCAATCGACGTTGAGCGTATGCCGGTCGATATCGACGAAGACCGGCGTGAGACGGTTCCAGAGGATTGCGTTGATCGTCGAATTGAAGGTGAAAGCCTGCACCAGGCACTCGCTCCTCTCAGCGACCCCCATCGACGCAAGCGCGAGAATCAGTCCGATGTCGCAGCTTGCGACCGCGCGCGTGAACGGGTTGTGGAGGTAGCGCTGGGCCTTCTGCTCGAAGAGCCGTGTGTACTTGCCGAAGTTCGAAAGCATCCGGCTCTGCCAGATGTCTCGGAGCAACTCGACATACTCCTCGAGCGCCGGAAGCGAGGGGCGTGAGACCGGAAGCACGGACAGAGCTTAACTCCAAGGGCCGGGCCGTCAGGCTTCCCGCCGGCGGCGTGGGACGTAGCGCCCTTCCGAGTCGAACAGTGCGCTTCGGAGCTGGCTCTCGAGCTCCAGGATGCGGTCCCGCTTTCGCTCCTTGATCGGCCGCGCGGGAACGCCTCCGTAGATCGTCCAAGGTTCGCAGTCGCGATTGACCAGAGAGAGCGCCCCGATCGCGCAGCCCTCCCCGAGCGTGACTCCCGGGAAGACCACGGCATTGGCGCCAACCAGGGCAAACTTCCCGATGTTCGCCGACGTCCGCATCGGCTTTCGAAAGGGCTCGGGCACGCCGGGCCCCACGAGGCTTCCTCCGGAGAAGTCGTCGATACCGGTATAGATCCGTGCTCCGCTCGAGATGCTCACGAAATCTCCGATCAAGAGTCGGCCGCGTCCCAGGAAACTCGAGAAGGACGCCAGGTGCACAAAGCTTCCGATGCGGGTTTCGGCGCCGCCGACCAGAAACACGAAGTCGTCGATGATAACCGAGTCGCCGATCGAAATCGCCTCGGGAGTAACGATATGGGCGCGCGGATAGATCTGAACGTCCTCGCCGCAGACCTTCAGCGGCAGGCTGTTCGCCAGATTGCCCGACTCGTCCGCGGCCACTCGGCGGGCAGTATAAGTCGACGAAGACTGGGAGCGGGGTCCCTACTTCTTCGCCGCGAACCCCCGCACGTCGCTCTTGACGAGGCTCTCGATCTGCTCCGTCGTCAGCTTCTTGCCGAAGGGGGGCATGTCGTCCTTGCCCTCGGTGACGGACTTGATGAGGGTGGCGTCCTTCTCGCTCTGCTGCCACTCGACGTCAGTGAAATCGCGGGCCTTCATCTTCTGGCCCTTCGGCGTGTCGGCGTTCCCGCTCTCGCCGTGGCATTTGGCGCAGTACTGCTTGAAGAGTTCGGAGGGATGGTCCTCCGTGGCGTACAGCGTCACGCCCAGCCCGGTGAGCGACGCGAACACGAGCGCTCCCAGAATCCGGCTGCTTTTCATCCTCTCCTCGCTTTCTCCAGATCATGGAACACCGTCTCCGGTTCCCACATTTCCCCGTAGTAGATCGTCGCGAGCCGTCCCGCGCGATCCACCACGGCCACCGCCTGCGAATGCACGATCTGCCCGTGGTCCGGGTAATAGAGCACGCCGAAGCTCTCGGCGGCGCGGGCGACGGCAGCCGGATCCCCCGTGAGGAACCGCCAGCGCGCCGGATCGGCGTCGATCCTCTTCGCAAAGTCGCGGAGCACCGCTACCGTGTCGTTCACCGGGTCGACCGTGACGCAGAGCAGCCGGCCGAATTTGCTCTCCGCGAGCCGCGCGTTCAGCTTCGCGAATTTCGCCATGGTCATGGGGCACGCGGTCGCTACCGGGCAGCGCGTGTAGGCGAAGGTGACCGCCACGGGCTCTCCCCGGAACTGCGACAGTCGCGTCGTCTTTCCGGTCTGGTCGGTCAGCGCGAAATCGGGAACCGCGTCGCCTACCGAGACCCCCCTGTTGGGCTCCGGCTTCACGGACCCGGAGCTTGCCGGCGAAGGGCTCTTCACGAACCCCTTGGTCAGGATGTCCTGGAGAAAGCGCACGTCCTGGTCGACGACCAGCGTCGCCTCGATCCGGTCGCCGGGGCGCAGGATCGCGACGACTCGCGGATCGTCGCGCACGGAGAACGCCGTCGTCGTCGCGGGCAGCGCGTCCGGAATCGCCTCGTGCGCGACCGTGATCTCGGACCTCTGCGCGTTCACGGCCGTGATGACGCCGCGGAGCGGAAGGCGCCGGGCGTTGGCCGAAACGGGAGCGGGGCGCGACGGGACGACGGCGGGCGCGGGTGCGCGTGCGGCTGCGGGACTCTGCGAGGCGGTCTCCCGAGCACGACACGACACGATCCCCAGCGAGAGGGCGAGGAGGGCCCGAAGGCTCCGTTTCACGCGTCCTTCCTATCGGAGATGGCGGCGAATTCGCCGCGATTAAGAAACTCCAAAGGCTTCCGGGCTCTCTTTCCCGTCATTGCGCCTTCCCTCGTCCGGAGAGGTACTCGGAGAGCTTCGTCATGTCGACGTTTCCCCCGGAGAGCACGACGCCCACGCGCTGACCCGAGAAGTCGGCCTTCCTGTGCCGCACGGCGGCGGCACCGGCCACGCCCGAGGGCTCGACCAAGACCTTCATCCTCTCGAGCATCCAGGCCAGCGTCTCGATCATCTCGGCGTCCGACACCAGGAGAATGTCCTCGACGCTCTCCTGCACGATTGGAAACGTCAGCTTCCCGGGAGTGGCCACGCGCAGGCCGTCGGCGACGGTCGGGTTCTGCGCGACCTCGACCCGGTGCCCGGCCGAAAGGGATCGCTTGGTGTCGTCCGCCGTCGTGGGCTCGACGCCGTAGATCCGGATCGCCGGCTTCAGGTGCTTCGCCGCGGTCGCCCAGCCGGAGATCAGCCCTCCCCCGCTGACGGAGATCACCAGCGCGTCGAGGTCGCGGACCTCCTCGAGCAGCTCCACGGCTCCCGTCGCCGCGCCGGCCATGACCAGCTCGTCGTCGAACGGAGGCACGAGCACCGCGCCCCGCTCGCGGCAGATCTGGTCGGCGAGATCGTCGCGGCTCTGGCTCGCCCGGTCGTAGAGGACGACCTCCGCGCCGTAACCTCGCGTGGCGTCGATCTTGGCCTGCGGCGCGTCGTCTGGTATGACGATCGTGGCGCGGATGTTGAGGAGTCGTGAGACGAGGGCGACCGCCTGCGCGTGATTGCCCGAGGAGAAGGCGACGACCGCGTCGACCTTCTGTTTCTCGGTCTCCGCCTTTATCTTGTTGTACGCGCCCCGGAATTTGAAGGCCCCTCCGCGCTGGAGGTTCTCGGCCTTGAAGAACACGGTCGCTCCGCACTCCGCGTCGAACTGGCGGGACCGCAGGACGGGGGTGCGGTGCGCCACCCCTTCGAGGCGCTTGCGCGCCTTCTCGATGTCGGCCCAGGTCAGCATCGGCGGAGCGTCAAGATACCGCGGCCGGCTGCGGCTCGATCTGGACTTTCCACTCAGCGATCGCAGCGAGCGCGCGATCGGCCATCTGCTGCCGGCGGATCTGCTTGTCCCGCACGGGCGAGTGGGAGGCGTCCTCGATCAGCCCGAACGTCACGTTCATCGGCTCGAACTTCACGTCCGGGGGCCGCTCCGAGCAGTGGCGGGCGAGCGAGCCGATGGCCGTCGAGTACGGTACCGGGATCGCCTCGCGGTCCTCCAGGAGCTGCGCGATCGTGAGCCCGACCGCGAGACCCGTGGCGGCGCTCTCGACGTAGCCCTCCACCCCGGTGATCTGGCCGGCGAAGAAGATCCTCGGGTGCCTGCGCATGCGCCAGAAGCGATCGAGGTGCGCGGGCGCGCGGATGTAGGTGTTGCGGTGCAGCATCCCGTAGCGCGCGAACCGCGCGTTCTCGAGCCCCGGGATCATCCCGAAGACCCGCTGCTGCTCCGGGATCTTCAGCTTGGTCTGGAAGCCCACCAGGTTGTAGTGCTCCCTCGCGAGGTCGTCCTGCCGGAGCTGCACGACGGCCCACGGAATCCGGCCCGTCTTCGGATCGGGCAGGCCCATCGGCTTCATCGGGCCGTGGCGGAGGGTCTCTCGCCCGCGCTCGGCCATGACCTCGATCGGCAGGCAGCCCTCGAAGTAGATCCCCTTCTCGAAGTCGTGGACGGGAACGGTCTCGCCCGAGAGGAGCGCGTCGAGGAAGCGCTCGTACTCCTCCCGGGACATTGGGCAGTTCCAGTAGTCCTCGCCTCCGCCCTTGCCGTAGCGCGAGAGCGCGTACATCCGCGAGAAATCGAGCGAAGAGGACTCGACGATCGGCGCCATGGAGTCGTAGAAGTACAGGTCCTCCGTGCCGAGCAGCTCTCCGATCGCCCGGTCGAACGCGGGCGAGGTCAGCGGCCCCGTGGCGATCACGACCCAGCCGTCGTCGGGAATGGTCAAGACTTCCCCTCGCACGATCTCGATGCCGGAATGCGACACGATCGCGTCCGTCACCCGGTCGGCGAAGACACGCCGGTCCATGGCGAGGGCGTCGCCTGCAGGGACCGCGGCCGCCCGGGCCGATCGGATGATGAGGGAATCGAGGGCCTCCATCTCGCGCTTCAGGAGGCCGACCGCGTTGCGCGGATTGTCCGAGCGAAACGAGTTGGAGCACACGAGCTCGGCGCATCGGTCGGTCTGGTGCGCGGAGGTGCTGACCGCGGGCCGCATCTCGTAGAGGCGAACTGAGTGGCCGCGCTCGGCGAGCTGCCACGCACACTCCGAGCCGGCCAGTCCGGCGCCGATGATCGAGACCCGGTCGTTCACGGGGGGATTCTATTCGCCCGCCGCCCTGACCCCTGTCATCGTGAGTCACCTTGCCCTGTCATCCTGAGCGAAGGAAGGATCCCGTACTTGACCGCCACCGTCCCGGTCGAGCCCGGGATCCTTCGTCGCGCCGCTCCTCAGGATGACAGGCGCTTCGCCCTCGGCGGACGACGAAGTCTCACCACCCGCCGCCACCGCCCCCGCCCGAGCTCCCACCGCCTCCCCCGCCTCCGCCGGAGCCGCCCGAAGAGGACGGGGCCGCGACTCCGGAGGCGAGCGCTCCCGCCGCGACGGCCCAGGAGCCCGAGGCCCCCGCGCCGCCGAACGCGCCGCCTCCTCCAGTCCAACCGCCGGAGCCGGAAGGGGAGGACGATGACGATCCGCTCGACGATCCGGATCCGCTCCAGGCTCCCGCGCCGCTCGCCGCGGCGGCGCGGCCGTGGGCCTTGAACCAGCCGTCCGCCTCCGACGTCAGCCCGAACGCGACGACGTAGGGGAACCACTCGTCCTTCAGGCGCGGCTGCGGCCGCCCGAGCTCGTGCGCGAAGTATCGCCGCGCGGAGGCGAGGGCCTTGCGCCTCGCGATCCGGCGAGCGCCGTTGCGCGTCTTCGCGATGTTGAAGACGCCGTGGATGACGGCCAGCCGAAGCAGCAGCGTTCCGAGGACCGGGAGCGTGCTCGCGCGCCCCCCGGCCGAGAGGCCGGCCCACGCGTACCAGAGCAGGAGGACCGGGACCCACAGGAAGACGGGCGAGAACGCGTCCACGCGATCGATCCGCTTCTGGAACGCCCAGGCGCACGCGACGCCGATCCCGTAGACGAGGCCGTAGGTGATAGCCATGCCCACGAGCATCCCGGCCTCTTCCCTGCCGGACACGACGGCCGCGACGTGGAGGAGAGCGCCTCCCAGGAAGAGCATCGCGGTCGGCCAGCGCGAGGGAGGCGCCGACGCGTCCTGGAAGTCCGGATGGGACTTCAGCTTCGCCTCCAGGCCGGGCTTGATCTTCGAGGACGGATCGAACCCGCTCGACTTGTAGTGCGCCTTGATCGCGTCGGTGTCCGTCTCCGGCTTGCCGAGAAAGAGCGCCTTGACGAGGTCGTGGTCGTAGCCCGTAAGACGCTCCATCGGGACGAGGAGGCGCATCGTCAGCTTCTTCCCCTGCGCCTCGGTCGCGATCTTCTTCTCCGCCGCCAGCCGCGCGAGCACCGCCGCGACTTCGGGAGGTCCGACCTTCTCGTCCCACAGCGCGCCCGCCTCTTCGGGGGAAAGATTCAGGAGATTCTTCTCGAGCCACGCCCCGTCGATCGAATCCGGCGGCGTCAGCGGGGCAAATCGCCCGAGGGCCCGGTCCCGCGATCGCCAGGAGAAGTAGAAGAACAGGATCGCCAGGCACAGGAGCGCGAGGAGAGCCTGGCGCAGGCGCGGGCTCGCAATGCCTTCGGCGGCGTCCGGCCTTCCGGCGCCCGTGTACGCGAGCGGGACCGTGACGACGAAGCCCTGTCCGGGAGGCAGTACGCCCCGCCGGAAGGACCCGGGCAGCGGCTTCTCCGGCTTCCAGACCGGGTCGAGCTCGAGTGCGAGCGTGAACGCCTGGATCGGCCACTGCCGGTCCGGGAATGCGAAGTCGTGGTCCAGGAGATAGATCGCGCCCTGCCGGACGAGGATTCCGTGCAGCGTGTACGCCAGCTCGTAGACGAGCTCCGCGTTTTCGAACGGCGGATCCGAGGGAAGGCGGCTGCGCCAGCGCAGCACGTTGGTGCTGGACCAGGACCACTCGTCCACCGACGAGAGGCCTCCCTGCGAGAGCGGATGCCGCGTGCCGTCCGGATCGATCCGCGCGACCGACTCGAGCGAGAGCGATTGGCCCGGAAAGACGCGGAAGATCCGCTCCCCCCCGTTCCAGTCGCCGTCGAAAACCATCGCGTGCGTCTCGACGACGTGGAGGTCGCCGTTGCCATCCAGCCGCGCCTTCACGTCGAGCGCGCGCCAGTGCAGGTCCTTCGCGTGGGCGCCCGCCGCGAGGGCGAGCCCGATCGCGATCGCCGGAAGGCCGCGGCGGAAGAGTCCGCCGATCACGCGCTCCTCTGTTTTCGGCGCGCCACGGGGACGACGAAACGAATCGACGTGAGACGCGGCGTGAAGGCGGCGATCTTGTTGTCCACGAGTCCCGCCGCGAGGCCCGCCTTCTGCACGTCTAGCCAGAGGAACGGGAACTCGAGCTCCTCGACGAAGGGCTTCTTCGGAAAGACCGCCCACAGCGAGCCCGACGGCTCCAGCCGATTCTCCAGATCCCGAAAGAGCGTCGAGAGGGATCCCTCCGCGGGCACCTCCACCATCACCCACGCGAGCGTCCCGGAAGGCAGTCGATCGACGCGCTCGACCAAGGGACCGAAGATCGCGCGGACCGCCGAGACGAACTCCCGGGAGGCGCCCCTCGCATAGGCGGTCGCCTGAGCCGGCAGAGAGAACTTCTCCCAGGGGGGCTTCACGAAGACATTCTAGGATGAGGGTATGGCCTTCGAGTCGGACCTGTACCCGGACGAGTATTTCGAGGGGCTGCACAGGGTCACGCCGTTCGCCGCCCCGGAGCGGAAGTGGCGCGAGCGGGACCGGGACATCCTGCGGCTGGCTGCCCCGAAGCGGGACTCGGTCATCCTCGATCTGGGCTCGGCTCGAGGCGACGTCTGCTTCCTGCTCGCGCCCCACGTCCGGGAGGCCGTCGGCATCGACGCCTCGGGAAGAGCGCTCGAGATCGCGGATGCGGAGCGGCGCCGCCGCGGGCTCGACAACGTGCGGTTCGTGCAGGGGGACGTCGCGGCTCTGTCCCCGATCGCCGATGGGTCGATCGACGTGGCGGGCGCGTTCGACCTCCTCGAGCACGTCGACGACGCGACGGTCAGCCAGATGCTCGCCGCGCTGCGCCGGGTGCTCAAGCCCGGAGGGGTCTTCGTGGCCTACACGCCCAACCGCGAGCACTACGTGGAGCGGATGAAGGCGCACGATTTCCTGCTCACGCAGTTTCCGGAGCACATCGCGGTGCGCCGGCCCTCCGAGCTGCGGCGGCTCCTGGCCCAGGAGCGGTGGAGCGTCCGCGAGCTCTCCTACGCGACCTCGCCCTTCCCGGGCGTGCGCTGGGCCGAGAAGGCCCTGTCGCGCGTGCCGGGAGTCGGCCGGCTCTTCCGGTATCGGATCCTGCTTCGGGCACAACCGGCGGGCGCGGTGCCAACGTCTGCAGGCCCCTCGTCCACGAACCCGGCGTCTGCGGGTTAGACTGGCTGTTTATGCGCGCCAGCGTGATCATTCCGTGCCGGAACGCCGACGCGACCGTCGCCGATGCGGTCGCCTCGGCGCTCGCCCAGACCGAGAAGCCGATCGAGGTCGTGGTCGTCGACGACGCCTCGACGGACGGGTCCGCCGAAGCCGCGCGCCGCGCCGGGGCGCGCGTGCTCGCCAGCCCCCTCCGCCGCAACGCGGGCGGCGCGCGCAACGCGGGGATCGAGGCGACCTCGGGCGAGCTCGTCGCGTTTCTGGATGCGGACGCCGTGGCCGCGCCCGACTGGCTCGCGCGCGCGCGCCGCGTGCTCGAGTCCGACGCGCGCATCGCCGGAGTCGGCGGACGGATCGCCAACGGCCGACCGGGCCGCTACGGAGACCTCGACTACTTTCTCAACCACTCCGAGTGGATCGGCGGGGGCCGGCCTCGCGAAAAGTCCAGCATCCCGACGATGGCGATCGTTTACCGGCGCGACGCGATCGGGACCGCGCGCTTTCCCGAGTCCAACTCCGGAGAGGACACCTCCTTCGCGCTGGCGGTTCTCGCCCGGGGCGGCCGCCTTTGGTACGACCCCGCGATCCTCGTGACGCATCGGCACGGGCGCCTGAGCTGGCACGCCTTCTGGGCGAAGCAGGTCGCGTGCGGGGAAACGATCTTCCAGACGCGCTCGGAGCTCGAACGGCCGGGCCGCATCCTCGTGCGCGCCCCCATCCTCCTCCTTCTCTTTCCGCACCTCTGGATCACCGTCGCTCGCATGGCGAGGGCCGGCCACGCGGGGAAGGCCGTGGCGCTCTTTCCCTGGCTCCTCGCCGGCGAGGTCGCGCGCATCCGCGGATTCCTCGCGGCGCGACGACGCCGCCGCGGCAACGCGTCCCGCGAGATCCCCCGCGAGGCGAGCGCGTGAGGGCACGCAGGCTCCGCCAGGGCCTGGCGCTCGCCGGCGACTGGATAGCTCCGGGTGACGCGATCGCACAGTGGACCCACTTCGTCACCTCCGTCTGCAATGCGCGGTGCGCGCACTGCTTCTATCCGATCAACGCGGGCAAGAACGAGCTGTCGCTGGCGGAGATCGACCGCTTCGCCTCGACCCTTCCACCGATCCGGCTACTGCTCATCTCGGGAGGCGAGCCGTTCCTCCGCCGCGACCTGCCCGAGATCATCCGCGTCTACTTCGAGCGCTGCGGCTTCTTCAACGCCTCGATCCCGACCAACGGCTTCTCCGCCGAGGAGGTCGCGCGGGGGGCGAAGCGCATCTGCGACTTCTCGCCCGATCTCTCGCTCGGGGTCACCGTCTCCATCGACGGATTTCGGGAGCTCCACGACCGCGTGCGCGCCGTGCCCGGACTGTACGACCGCGCGCTCGAGACCCTCGCGGCGCTTCTCGAGCTCTCGCGCTCGACTCCGAACCTGACCGTGGGCGTGACGACGGTGTTCATGCGCGACAACCAGGGGCAGGCCGAGGAGTTCCTCGACTTCATCCACGAGACGTACCACCCGAACCACCACTCGCTCGGCCTGGTTCGCGGCGATCCCTTCGATCCGCGCGTCAAGGACGGCCTGGACATCGACCTCTACGAGCGCCTCTCTCGGAAAGTCGACTCGCGCTATCCAACGGCCGAGGCGAGGAAGGGCTGGAAGGGCGTCCGCACGCGCGCCCGCCGGGAGGTCAACCGGCGGCGGTTCGAGTACATCGCCCGCCAGGCCCGCGGCGGCCCGTTCGAGGAGTTCTGCCTGGCGGGGGAACGGGAGTATGTGCTGACCGAGGACGGGAACATCCACGGCTGCGAGCTGATCGGAACGGTGCTCGGCAACGTGCGCGAGGCAGCTTTCGACTGGGCGAGCATCCGCCTCGGCGAATCCGCCCGCCGCTTCGTCGAGGACAAGCACGCGAGGCAGTGCCGCTGCACCCACGAGTGCAACGCGCGCACGATGATCCTCTTCAACCGCGGCAACGCGCTGCCCGTGCTCGCTGCCATGGCCGGGCTCGAGACGAGGCGTCCGTCGTGAGCAAGGGCAAGAACGGCCTGCGGCTGAGGTCCCTCAAGTACATGCTCGAGCTGACCTCGCGCTGCAACCTGCGCTGCGGCATGTGCCCGATGGACGTCCTGACGCGGCCCTTCGAGGATGCGCCGTTCGACATGGTGGAAGACGTCGCCCGGCAGATGCGCGAGCTCGATCTTCCGATGAAGTACCTCCACGAGATGGGAGAGCCCCTCCTCTACAAGCGCCTGCCCGAGGCGATCGACCTCTTCCCCGGCGTGTGCGTCTCGACCAACGGAACGCTTCTCAACGCGGAGTGGGCGAAAAGTATCCTCTCGACCTCGCTCGCGAAGCTGCGGATCTGCATCGACACGTTGAAGCCCGACGTCTATCCGATCGTGCGCAAGGGCGGAAAGTTCGACGTCGTCGTCGAGAACACGCGGCGATTCCTCGAGATGTCGAAGGGAAAGAAGATCGTGGTCGAGATCCAGCGGATGATCACGACCCAGACCCACGAGGAGTCGGTGAAGAGCTTCCGCGAGTTCTTCCGCCTCGACCGGTATCCGCAGGCCGTCATCATCCAGAAGACCTGCGAGGGCCTGGACACCTCCGAGGTCACCGAGCTCCACCAGGCGTACTACGGCTGCTTCCAGGGAACGCCGTACCAGTGGTTCGTCATCCTCTGCAACGGCGACGTCACGCACTGCTGCTACGACTACGACGGGACGCAGAAGCTCGGCAACGTGCGGGAGAAGTCGATCCCCGAGATCGCGGCCTCGCCGTTTCTGGCGACGATCGAGGAGGGGTTTCGCGCCGGAGATTTCTCGCAGCTCCCCCGCTGCGCGGAATGCTTCAAGAACCCAGCCGCGAAGCCGCCCCTGACCGATCGCGTCTGGCGCTGGGCGCAGATGTTCCCGTGGAAGGATCCGTTCCGGAGATTCCTGAACGCGCCGGGGGGAGAGAACTGACACGCGCGGCGTAAGTCCGCGCGAGCGGGTTACGCCTTCGCCTTCGCCGTCTTTCGACGCGCCCTCGGCTTCTTCGCCGCCGCCTCGATCACGGGTCCCGGCACCTCCGGGGGCGCTTCCGGAGTGAACTCGATGATCGGCGGCAGCTCCCCCGCCGGCTTCTCGAAGCCGCACCCGGCCTTGTCGCACGCGAAGACGGCGCCGGACTTGCGCTCGCGGAAGAGCAGGTAGGGATTTCCGCACTGGGGGCAGGCCTCGGGGATGGGTCGGACCGAGAGCGAAAAGTCGCAGTTGGGATAGTTCACGCACCCGTAGAAGGGGCGGAATCTCCCGCGGCGCTCGGCGACGATTCCGCCGTCCTTCGGGCAGCGGACTCCCGTGTCCTTGACGGGCTTGGGCGGCTTGAACTTGCAGGCCGGATAATTCGAGCAGGAGACGTACGCGCCAAAGCGCCCGTGCCGCCGCACCAGAGCGTTTCCGCACCGGGGGCACGTCTCTCCGATCGGCTCGTCGGGCCGCGCTTCAGCCTTGCCCCCGGCGACCGCGATGTTGATGACGTTGCGGCACTTGGGGTACGCCGTGCAGCCGAGGAAGCTCGAGCCGGTACGGCTCTGGCGCACCTTCATCGGCGAGCCGCACTCGTCGCACATCCGGTTCTCGATGTCCGTCACGTCGACGGCGTCCTCCTCGGGATCCGGGATGTTCAGCGTGAAGGTGCAGCCGGGATAGCCGCTGCAGGCGACGAAGAGACCGTTCTTTCCCATCCGCAGCTTCAGCTTCTTGCCGCACTGCGGGCACTTCTCGTCGATGTCGGGCACGACCGTGAGATGGAGCTTGCGAGCCTGCGCCAGCGGGATCCCCGCCTTGCCGGAGACCATGTCCTCCAGCGCCCGGTTGCGATCGCGGGTGAACGTCTTGTCGAACTGCGCCAGCGCCTTCGTCCAGGTCAGCTTGCCCTCCTCGACCTCGTCCAAGGCCTCTTCCATCCGCGCCGTGTAGGAGGTCTCGAAGAAGTCGTCGAAGAACGGGATGAGCATCTCGATGACCGTGCGGCCGAGGGCCGTCGGAATGAACCGGCGGTCCTTCTTGTGCACGTACCTCCGCTCCTCGAGCTTGCGCAGGATCTCGGCGTAGGTCGAGGGGCGCCCGATGCCGTTCTCCTCGAGGAACTTCACCAGCGAGGCCTCGTTGAATCGCGGCGGAGGCTGGGTCGACTTCTGCTCCGGCGTGACCTCGAGGAGCTTCAGCGTCTCCCCCTCCGTCAGCGGCGGCAGCCGGGGCGAGTCCTTGTCCGACTCCTCCTCGTCCTCGGCCGACACGCCGTAGGCCGCGAGGTATCCGGGGAACTTGAGGGTGGAGCCCGAGGCCCGGTACGTCGCCTTGCCGGCGCGGATCTCCGCGGCGGTGGTGTCGTAGACGGCGGGCGACATCTGCGAAGCCACGAAGCGCTCCCAGATCAGGCGGTAGAGCCGCGCCTCGTCGGGCGCGACGTGCCGGGCGACCTCGTCGGGCGGCAGGTCGAGGTAGGTCGGCCGGATCGCCTCGTGGGCGTCCTGCGTGTCGCGGCGGCTCTTGAAGTACCGCGGAGACTCGGGCTTCGAGTCCGCGCCGTACTGCCTGTCGATCAACTCGCGCACTTCCTGCAGCGCGTCCTGAGAGACCCGTGTCGAATCGGTGCGCATGTAAGTGATCAAGCCGACCGTGCCGCGCCCCGGAATCTCGCGGCCCTCGTAGAGGCGCTGCGCGATCTGCATCGTGCGGCGCACGGCGTAGCCCAGCCGGCGCGCGGCGGCCTGCTGGAGCTGCGACGTGATGAAGGGGGGGGCCGGGTTCTTCCGCCGCTCGGAGCTCTCGACGGAGGTGACCGTCCACGTCGCGGTCGCGACCTCGTCGCGGACCCGCAGGGCGGCCGCCTCGTCCGCGAGGCGCGGATCCGACCCGTCGAACTTGAGCTTCTCCCCGTCGAAGGTCGATAGCCGCGCGGTGAATGGAGGCGGGGCCTGGCCCGACAGCTGCGCGTCCAGGGACCAGTACTCGACGGGCCGGAAGGCCTCGATCTCCTGCTCCCGCTCGCAGATGATCCGGAGCGCCACCGTCTGCACGCGGCCGGCGGAGAGGCCTCGCCAGATCTTCTTCCATAAAAGATCGGAGACCTCGTAGCCCACCAGGCGGTCGATGATCCGGCGCGCCTGCTGCGCGTCGACCAGCCGGCCGTCGATCTCGCCCGCCTGTTCCATCGCGGCGAGCACCGCTTTCTTCGTGATCTCGTTGAATCGCACGCGGCGGAAGATGGTGTTCTTCGCCCCGGGCTGGAGCGTCTGCTGGAGGTGCCAGGAGATGGCCTCGCCCTCGCGATCCGGATCGGCCGCCAGGTATACGTTCTCCGCGCCCTTGGCCGCCTTCTTCAGCTCGTTGATCGTCTTCTCTTTGCCGACCAGGATTTCGTAGGTGGGCGCGTAGGAGTTGGCGCGATCGACGCCCAGGCCCTTTCGCGGCAGGTCCCGCACGTGGCCGTAGGAGGCGAGCACCTTGAAGTCCTTCCCGAGGAACTTCTCGATGGTCTTCGCCTTGGCGGGCGACTCGACGATGACGATGGATTTAGCCATTGCGCTGTATTTGGGCGACGGAAAGTCTCACAACGGGACCGAAAGCGCAAACTCTCTATCTCCCGGCACTAGCAACAGCGCCCCATTCCCGCGCGACCTAACTCGGTTTGCTCTCAGCAATAAGCTCTCGCCGCTCAGCGGCGGGGAATTCCGTATCGCCCCCCCTCGACCGTCGACGCGAAGCCCGTTCCCTCGAGCTCGAAGAGGCTCGCGAGGATCGTCGCCGCCGGCAGATCGAGGGCCTGGGCGAGCTCCTCCGCGGAGAGGGACTCTTCCTTGGTGAGCGCCTCGAACACGCGCCTCGCCTCCGGGGACAGGTCGAGCGGCGCCGCTGCCGGGACGCGCTGGGGCGCGCCCACGGACGGGAAGAGCTCCGCGAGAACGTCCTCGGCCCCGCGGCAGAGGATCGCCCCGTCGCGCAGGAGCTCATGGGCGCCGGAGGACGTCTCGGAGAAGATCGAGCCGGGAACGGCGAAGACGTCTCGACCGAAATCGGCGGCCAGCCGCGCGGTGATCAGCGATCCCGAGCGCCGCGAGGCCTCGACCACGACGACGCCCGAGGAGAGGCCGGCGATGATGCGATTGCGGATCGGAAAGTTCTGAGGACGGGGCTCGGTCCCCGGCGGATATTCCGACAGCAGCAGGTGTTGCGCGACGAGGCGGTCCTTCAGCTTCGCGTTCTCGCGCGGATAGTCCACGTCCAGTCCGCAGCCCAGGACCGCGATCGTCCCGCCCGGTCCTTCGAGAGCGGCTTCGTGCGCGGAAGCATCGACGCCTCGAGCGAATCCCGACACGACCGCCACCCCCGCGCCCGAGAGCTCGCGCCCGAGGCGCGAGGCCACGTCTCGCCCGTACCGGGACGCCTCGCGGGATCCGACCACGGCGACCGCGGGCAGCCGCAGGCGCTCGATGCGGCCCAGGGCGTGGAGGACGAAGGGAGGATCGGCCGTCTCGCGCAGTAGCCGGGGAAATTCCTCGTCGAACGCCGTGATGAGACGGACCCCGGTGCGCTCGATCTCCTCGGCCCACCGCAGCGCCTCCCGGTCCTCCGGCGCCCGCAAAACCGCACGCGCCCGGTCCGAAGAGCCCAAAAGCCGGGACAGATCCCCTTCCGAGGAGGACAAGAACGTTTCGAGTCCGCCGGCCGATCGCAGCGCCGGCCAGAGGCGCTGCGGAGTCAGCTCGCGACCGCGGGCCCAGGAGAGGGCCGCGCAACGAGAAGTCGACGTCGCGCTCACGTCTTAACGAACCTTTCATTCGAAGGCTGGCGACAATTCTCCGATGCTTCGATCAGCGGGAACCTATAATAGCCACCCTCTGGAGGCGGAGGAGCGCTTGAAGTCAGCTCGCATCGTCGTTTTCTTCTTCTTCCTTGTCGCGGGGGCTTGCACCTCCTACCGCCACACCGAAAAGGCCGGAACGCAGCTCGCCTTCGGCACCGCGGTCGCCAAGAGGGGACTCTGGCGCGAGGCGGCGTTCCGCTACGAGCAGGCCGCCACGAAGGAGCCCGGCAATGCCCGCGCGCACAACAACCTCGCGGTGTCGCTCGAGGCCAACGGGGATTTCGCACGCGCGCTCGCCGAGTACAAGCGCGCGCTGGAGCTCGATCCCAACAACAACTACATCCGGCGCAACTACGCCCGCTTCGCGGAGTTCTACACCTCGTACACGAAGACGACGGGGAAGGCCGCCGGTGCGCCCTGACCGCGGCGCGGGATTTCGCGTGATGCGCCGGGCCCTCGCCCTGCTGGCGGCCGCGCTTTGGATCGCCGCGCCGGCTCTGGCCGGCGTCGATCAGGTGCGCCTGCGCCTTCCGCTCAAGCCCAAGCTCCCGCTTCGGGGGAACGAGCGGATCGCGCTCGCGCCCTTCATCCTGGTGACCGAGGCGGACAAGGCGCGCGACAAGCGGCTCGCGAACATCGATCTCCAGGCCGAGTTCCACCGGTTCCTGAAGAAGCAGCTCGAGAAGAAGACGAAGTTCGAGGTGATCGAGACGCCCGCGGACGTGAAGTTGCCCACGCAGACGCTCACGGAGCTCGCCAAGGCCCAGGAGTTCTGGGCCTCGGTCGGCGCGAGCACGACCGCCGAGATCATCGTTTCGGGAAGCCTCGAGTTCAAGGTCGAGGATCGCTCCGGTTACAAGAGCGAGGAGTACGTCTCCCCCATCGACGGGAGGACCTACTACCGCCAGGTTTACGTCGAGCAGACGGGCTTTCTCTTCGACATCGTCTTCCTGGTCTTCGACGGGCGCACCGGCGAGAAGCTGCTCCAGGACGAGTTCAAGGATTTCCGCCAGGCCAGCAAGCGCGCCGCCGACGAGCTGCAGGGGCTCTTCGAGAACCTCTTCTCTCTCGAGAATCAGATCCTGAACACCTTCGTGGCCCGGGACCGCGAAGCCGAGCGTTACATCTTTTCGAATTGACCGACTTCACTCTCCAACGATGAAAAAGATTCTCCTGTTCTTCGCCCTGGCCGCCGCGGCGGCCGCTCCGGCCGCGGCCCAGTTCGTGACCCCCTATTACGACTACTTCGGGCAGAACAAGATCGTCTACGACCGATTCGACTGGAAGACCTACCGGTCCACGCACTTTACGATCTACTTCTACGACCGAGACCAGGTCTCGCTCCAGAAGGTCGCGTCCTACGCGGAGAGCGCCTACGACGAGATCTCGCGCGCCCTCAACTTCCAGATCCCGAAGCCGATCAACATCATCTATTACTCGACGCACTCCGAGTTCGAGCAGACCAACACGCTCGGCAGCTTCATTCCCGAAGGCATCGGGGCGTTCGCCCTGCCCACGCGCAACCGCATGGTGCTGCCGGTCGACCTTCCGGACGAGAAGCTTCAGAAGCTAATCGCGCACGAGCTGACCCACGTCTTCCAGTTCGAGATCCTGTTCGGCGGGAGCTTCATCCGGGCCTACACGTCGGGAGCGCCCCAGTGGCTCACCGAGGGCATGGCGTCCTACTTCGGCAACGACGAGGACGCCAAGGATCGGATGGTCCTGCGCGACGCCGTGCTCGCGGACCAGGTCCCGGAGATCGCCCAGAAGGGGATCTACGGGTTCTTCGCCTACCGGTTCGGCCACGCCGTCTTCGACTACATCGAGTCGGAGTGGGGCAAGGACGGCGTGCGCGATTTCGTGTTCGAGTACCGCGGCCAGCTCGGCCCCGGCATCGACAAGGTCCTGAAGCGCAGCTTCAACGTCACCGCCGAGGACTTCGACGTCCGGTTCCGGCGTTATCTGCGGCAGCGTTACCTCAAGATCCTGACGGAGAAGGGCGAGCCGATCGACTTCGGCGACCGGGTCCGGCTGGGCGACGACCAGACGCTCGAGCTGTCGGTGCGCGCGTTCCCCTCCGGCGACCTCGGCGCCGCGATCTCGTCGCTCGGCGAGGACGCCAACGTCATCCTTTTCTCCAGCCGCGAGCGAAAGCTCTTCAAGAACCTGACCAAGGGCTTCAAGACGCGCTACGAGTACATCGTCGCGCAGTGGCTGACGACGGGGCCCGTCGGCGGCGTCGATCTCGCCGTCTCGCCCGACGGAAACACGCTGGCGCTCTTCGTGCGGCGCGAGCGCGGCCGCGAGCTCCTTCTCTTGAACGCGCTCGACGGCAACATCCGCGACCTGATCCCCATGGAGGGCCTCGACCAGCAGCTCAATCCGGCCTTCTCTCCCGACGGGAGAACGGTCGCCTTCCGCGCGCTGAAGGGCGGCCGCTCCGACATCTATACCTACGCCCTCGACACGAAGGCCCTGACGAACCTGACGGACGACGAGTCCTTCGACTTCGCACCGGCCTTCTCCCCCGACGGCCAGTGGGTCTACTACTCCTCCGTCCAGGGAACGACGGCCAAGATCTTCCGCCTCCGCCCCGGGGTCGCCGGCTCGCGCGAGCAGATCACCTACGGCGACTGGGACGACGAGGACGCCTCCCTCTCGCCGGACGGCAAGCGTCTCTTCTTCACCTCCGATCGGGACGGCGGCATCTACAACATCTACTCGATCAATCTCGATACGGGCGAGACCTTCCTCCACACCAACGTCGTGGGGGGCTGCTTCTCGCCGACGGTCTTGATCGGGAGGGACGGATCCGAGCGTTTGGTCTATTCCGCCTACTACCGGCGCCGCTTCACCCTCTACGTCAACGACTCGAAGAAGCCGTTCCGCAGGCTCGCCGAGCTCAACCCGGCGCCCTCGCCCGCGGGCCCGTCGACGATCGCTCCCTTCCAGCCCTCGATCGAGGTCTCCCTGGACCCCGAGAAGATCACCAAGAAGCCCAGCCGGAAGCTGATCCTGGAGGACGCCCAGATCATCGCGGGCCTCGCGACGGATCAGACCTTCCTGACCAACACGATTCTCACGTTCGGGGACAACCTGGGTGACCGGCGCTTCATCGCCACCCTGCAGTCGGTGTCCTCCTTCACCAACTTCCAGCTGCAGTACATCGACATGGGACACCGGTTCCAGAAGGGAGTCCAGGCGTTCGACTCGCGCTACTACTTCCTCGCCCTCGACAACACTACGGGGCAGGTCGTCCGCAGCCGCCTCGGGTACCGGTTCACGGGAGGGAACTTCTTCGGCGACTACCCCCTCAACCGCTACTACCGACTGGAGGGCAGCCTCGGATTCCTTTCCCGCAAGTACGACGGCTATCCGGTGGTCGACCCGACCGGGCATACGATTTCGTACATCGCGACCAGCAACAATTTCCCGACGATCGGCGCCAAGATCGTGGGCGACACGACGCAGTACGAGTCGTTCGGCCCCGTCTCGGGCCGGGCCCTCTCGATCGGCGCCGTCTGGTCGCCCTACGTCAGCGGCACGAAGGTCCCTGGCTCCGACTCCTCCACTCTCACTCTGGACCTAACGGCCGACCTGCGTCACTACTTCAAGATCACGCGGCGTTCCCTGATCGCGATGCGCCTCTACGGCTTCCGCGCCACCGGCGCCCTCCCGGACGTGCTGTCGTTCGGCGGCCTCGACACGCTGCGCAACCTGCCGATCTACGGGATCTCGGGCAACACCGCGGCCTTCGCGAACATGGAGTTCCGCTTCCCGCTGATCGATTTCCTGGCGACGCCGATCCTGGGCCTCCGGGAGATCCGGGGCAAGGCCTTCATCGACGTCGGAGGAGCCGCCTACAAGAACCAGCCCTTCCAGTTCTACGAGGCCGGGAAGCTCAAGAACGGGCTCGCGGACTATGGATTCGGGGTCGGGTTGAACTTCCTGGGGCTCCCCCTGCATTTCGATTTTTCGCGCCAGTGGGACTTCAAGAATTCGCTGAGCAGCTTCAAGACGTTCTTCTACATCGGCCCCGAGTTCTAGAAGCCGCTCCCCGCGCGCTCGATCCACCCCGCGCGGGAAGCGACTGGCGATCGCCGATCGCTTACAATTCCCCGGCGTGTCGTCTTCCAAACCCCTGACGGTGCGAGTCCTCGGACCCTACGGGGGCTCGGCGCCGGGTTATCGGATGACGACGTTCTTGATCGACGGGGAGACCGCCCTGGACGCGGGTGCGCTGACGGAATCCCTGCCCGTATCGGCCCAGCGCCGCATCCGCAGGGTGATCCTGACGCACGCGCACTTCGACCACATCGCGTCGCTCCCCTTCCTGATCGAGAACCTCTACGGGCGCGGCCGGCCCCTGGAGCTCTACGCGCCGGCCCCGGTTCTCGACAGCGTGCGGCGTCACGTGTTCAACGACGCGACCTGGCCCGATTTCACCCGGCTGCCCTCGCGGGCGCGGCCGACGCTCGTGATGCGGCCGGTCCGGCCGGGCCGGCCGTTCCGCGCGGGGAGCGTGACGTTCACGCCGCTGCCCGTGGACCACATCGTGCCGGCGTACGGATACCTCGCCCGGAAGCCCGGTCGCGCCGTTTTGTTTTCGGGCGACACGATGCCGACCAGCCGAATCTGGGAGCATGCGCGGGGCATCCGCGATCTGAAGGCCGTCTTCCTCGAGGTCTCGTTCTCCGACGGCCAGGCCGCGGTCGCCCGCGCGTCGTGCCATCTGACGCCGCGGCTGCTGAAGGCCGAGGTGGCGAAAGGGCCGGACGGCATCCCCGTGTACCTGTACCACATGAAACCGCCGTCGCTCGTCCGCATTCGCCGCGAGGTGCGCGCGCTGCACGAGCCGAGGCTTCGGCTCCTGGAGTCCGAGCGCAGCTTCCGGTTCTAGTAGGGGCGGCCCTCGCGGCCGCCCGATCGAACCCGGCGCGGACGGCCTAGAGCAGGCGCGACCACGCCAACAGGTCGAGCGCCAGCATTCCGGCGAAACGCCCGCGCAGCGAGTCGTTGCGCAGCAGATCCTCCCGAGCTTCGCCGAACGTCGCCTCCCGAAGCAGGTACGTCTTCCCGCCGCGCCTCTCGGCCGCGTACGACGAGTGAGCGGCCGACTTCCCGCCGCTTCGCACGAGCCGGAGCCGGCGCGCGGCCGGGTCCGGGGTGGCGTCGTCCACGGTCCGGGCGCCGGTGGCATCGCTCGCCGCGCCTCCCGGAGCCGTGAAGGCGAGGCGAAAGCCGAGCGGGGTCGGCTCCTCCGAGACGACCCGCGCGACTCCGTCGATCAGCCGGCGGTACCCGGCGGGCGAGGCGATCGCCGCAAACGCATCGTCCGGCGACGCGGCCGTCTCCAGGTACGCGGTCAGGGAAGATTGGGATGATCCCGCCAATTCCGCCGCGTCCTCGCCGAGGAGCCGGAAGGCCCGGGACAGGATCTCCCGATCCACGCCGAAGATCTCGGCCAGAGCGGCGGCCCGCGGAGGAGTGATGGGAACCTTGAGGCGCGAGTGCAGATCGTCCACTCGCACGTGCCCGCCGGCGTACGAGACCGCCCGGTTTCCCAGGTCGCGCCGCAGCACGACGTGCTTCAGGAACTTCGAGCTCGATTGGAACGTGTCTCTCCAGATCTCGCGGAAGCGCTCCTCCGATACGGGCGCCAGGAAGATCTCGAGCGACCGCGGGCCCTCCGGAACCCCCTCGGTCCAGGAGATGGAGAATCCTCGATCGGCGGGCTCTACGCACAGGCCGCCCAGGGCGGTGTCGTAGCGGCCCGGTCGCGCCGGAAGCAGAGCGGGCAGCGGGAACCCCACGTCGGCGATCGACTCCCCCGCCGGGGTCTCGACGATCAGGGCGGCGTGGTCTTCGTCGCGCTCGACCCTGCCGAGAACACGCCGGGTGCGGAAACCGATGCCGGAGAGAAGCGCGTCGAACGCCGCGACGCGCGCGAAGCAGGTGCCTCCGGCCCCGCTCTCGATATGATCGGCCCAGAAGATCTCCGGCGTGCGGGGTCGGGCGTCGCGGTCGGCTACCTCCGCGTTCCGGACGATCTTGGACGCGCTCTCGAAGGGGACCCGCGCGTTGAACCGCGAGAAGAGGGCCTCGAGGAAGCCGATGCCGGGCTGAGCTCGGGAAAGGTCGAGACTTTCGAGGATCTCA
Organism: Thermoanaerobaculia bacterium; assembly: GCA_038224325.1. GTDB lineage: Bacteria > Acidobacteriota > Thermoanaerobaculia > UBA5066 > Gp7-AA6 > DAHUXD01. Next base: position 70,341 of record JBBRFL010000007.1, read on the forward strand.
TCGAGAGGGATCATGGAGATTGAAGAGCGGGGCAATCGGCAATTCTCAATCTCCTCTCCCCTTCAGCCTCGCCACCATGTCTCGGATGCGAAATCGCGCGTCCTCGCTGAACCAGAAATCCAGAAACGGATCGTGGTTCCGCGCCTGGTCGTACCGCGCGATGGCGGCGGCGCGGGACCTCAGCTTGATCGCGGCGTGCGCCGGCCCCGCCAGGCCCGCGAGGAAGCGCGCGCGCGCGAACGCGCGCTCCAGGAGCTGCTCTCCCGGAACGGCCTCGTCCAACAGCCCGAGCTTCAGCGCTCCCTCGATGTCGAAGTTCTCCCCCGTCACCGCCAGGCGCTCCATGTGCCGCGATCCCACGACGTGCCGGAAGGGCTCCATCAGGCACGCCGGAACGGAGACTCCGAGAATCACCTCCGAGAGGCCGAACTTCCCCCTTCCCTGCGCGGCGATCCGTTCGTCGGCGGCCATCGCGAAGATCAGGCCTCCCGCGATGGCGTGGCCCGAGAGCGCGGCGACCACGGGCGGGCCCGTGACGAACACCTGCCGGACGAGGTCGCAGTACGAGCGCACGAACCCCTCCATGTCGGTCCGGCCGCGGTCGATGAGATACGGCAGGTCCCAGCCGGCCGAGAAGATGCCCGGGATGGCGGAGGCGACGACGAACGCGCGCGCCTTCTGCCCCGCGGAGAATGCCGCCGACAGCTCGGCGATCAGGTCGCCGTCGAACGCGTTGGCCCGGGGACGGTTGAGAGTGAGGATCGAGATCTCGTCCCGGACCTCCACGATCACGGAGCTCACGCGCTCCTCCGGGCCGGCTGCGGCGCGAAGACCAGCCGGTGGAGGCGCCGGTCCGCCGTCAGCTCCGGATGGAAGGTCGCGGCCACGACGTTGTCCTGTCGCACGAGAACGGGCTCCCCCGCGTGGCGCCCGAGGGTCTCCACCCCCGGCCCCACGCGGAGGATTCGCGGCGCGCGGATGAACACGGCCGGCATCGGCTCGCCGAGCGAGGGCGTCTCGACCTCGCCGATGAACGAGTCGAACTGGCGCCCATAGGCGTTGCGTTCCACCGCGATGTCGATCACGCCGAGGGACCTCTGCGACGGATTCAAAACCTCCCGCGCGAGCACGATCGCCCCCGCGCAGGTGCCGAGGACGGGCCGGCCGGATCCCGCGAAGGACGCGATCGCCTCCTCCCAGGGCTCGGCCTCGAAGAACTTCCAGAGCGTCGTAGACTCCCCTCCCGGGATGACGAGGCCCGCGGCGTCCGCGAGGTCTCGGGGCCGCTTCGCCTCGAAGCTCTCGATCTCGATCTCGGCGAGAGCCTTGCGGTGGGCCTCGAAGTCGCCCTGGAGCGCCAGGACCGCGACGCCCGGATTCACCATCCGCGGGTCTGGAGCTGGGCCTCCTCGGGGAGGCTCGCCGCCTCGATGCCCTTCATGCCGGATCCGAGGGATTCCTCCGCATCCAGGAGCGCCTGGGCGTCCCGCCAGTGGGTCGTGGCCTTCACGATGGCTCGCGCGCGGTTCTCCGGATCGTCGGACTTGAAGATCCCGGATCCCACGAACACCGCCTCGGCGCCCAGAGTCATGCACAGCGCCGCGTCGGCGGGCGTCGCGATTCCTCCCGCCGCGAAGTTGGGCACGGGGAGCTTCCCGGCCTTCGCGACCTCGACGACGAGCTCGTAGGGAGCGCCGAGCCGCTTGGCCGCGGCCATGAGCTCGTCCTTGCTGAGCTGCGTGAGCATCTTCATCTCGCGATGGACCTCTCGGAGGTGCTTGACGGCGTGGACGACGTCGCCGGTCCCGGCCTCCCCCTTCGTGCGAATCATCGCGGCGCCCTCGCCGATGCGTCGGAGCGCCTCTCCCAGGTTGCGGCAGCCGCAGACGAAGGGAACCCGGAAGTCGTGCTTGTAGACGTGATTCTCGGCGTCCGCCGGCGTCAGGACCTCGGACTCGTCGATGAAGTCCACCTTCAGAGCCTCCAGCACCCGCGCCTCCGTGAGGTGCCCGATGCGGCACTTGGCCATCACGGGGATAGAGACCGATTGCTGGATCTCGCGGATCTTGGAGACGGGCGACATCCGCGCGACTCCCCCGTCCCGGCGAATGTCCGCCGGCACGCGCTCGAGCGCCATCACGGCCGCCGCGCCGGCCGCTTCCGCGATCCGCGCCTGCTCGGCGTTGACGACGTCCATGATGACGCCGCCCTTCAGCATTTCCGCCAGACCGACCTTGACTCGGAATGATTCACCGGAGTTCATTGGGCTGCCCCTTTCTCGGAGGTCTCTTCCGTCACACGACCGGCGCGGACAGGACCGCGCGCGATCTCGACTCGACTTCTTTCACCGCCTCGGCCAGCAACTCGATGCCCCGGTCGATGTCCCGCCTCTCGACGCGAGAGACGGACAGGCGGACGTTCGGACGATCCTCGCCCAGCGGATCGAAGTCCTGGCCGGGCGCGACGCCGACTCCCCGGGCCGCGGCCGCCTCGGCGACCCGGCGGCCCGAGATTCCATCGGCCAGATGGAGCCAGAACAACGGATTGGCCTCTTCCCCGCCCGACCAGGTGAGGCCCGGCAGGCTCTCGCGCAGCGCGTGCGCGGCGGTCGATACCCGCAGGGCCACCTCCTCCGCGCGGCCCCGGCGGGCCTTGCGGTCCGAGCCGGCGCGCAGAAACGCGGCGACCGCGGCCTGGAGCGGGACGGGCGTCTGAAAATCCGCGGCGCGCTTGACGCGGGCCAGCCGCTGGATGATCGGGCGATCGGCGGCGATCCATCCGATCCGGATTCCCGGCACCAGATCCTTGGAGAGCGTGCCGAGCCAGACGACCCGGTCTCTCCGGCGCGCGGCGAGCGTCGTGAGGCGCGACTCGGGCTCCTCGAATCCGTCCTCGACGATCAGCGAGCCGGAGGAGAGCGCCGCTTCGAGCAGCTCCTGACGCCGTTCGTCACCCGTCGTGATCCCCGTCGGATTCTGGCGTTCGGGCATCAGGTAGACGAGCTTGACGCGCTGCCCGTGCAGCGGCCGCGGATCCGCGCCGAGGTCGGACATGGGCAGCGGGAGGATCGACACCGCGGCGAGCCGAGCCAGCGCGAGAGCGCCCGAATACGTCGGCGACTCGACGGCCACGCGATCGCCCGGGTCCGTGAAGGTGCGAAAGAGCAGGTCGAGGCCCTGCTGCGCCCCGCTGACGACCAGGATCTCTTCGGGCGAGCGCTCGATGCCGCTCTCGGAGAGCCGGCGCGCGATCTCTCCGCGCAACTCGAGCAGACCGAGCGGGGGAGCGTACTGCCAGAGGTCGCGCCTCCGGCTCCAGGCGTAGGAGACCGTTCGCGTGAACTCTTCGAGGGGGAAATATTTCTCGTCGGGCGCGAGGCGGGAGAAATCCGCGACGAGCGGGGGAGTAATGGCGATCGAGTCCTCCTCGGGGAGCGCCGAGGCCTTTCGAGAGAGCAGGTCGGTCAGCCGGAAGGGAGCCTCCGAATGGCCGCTACCGGTGGCCACGACGACAGTGCCGCTTCCGACCCGCCCCTCGACCAATCCCTCCTCTGCGAGGCGGCGATACGCGGCCTGGACCGTTCCGCGGTTGATGCCGAGGGCGGCGGCAAGCTCGCGCGTGGTGGGGAGCCGGCTGTTCTCGGGAAGCGACCCGCCGGTGATCCGACGTCCGATCGCGTCGCAGACCTGATCCACCAGGGGAACGCCGCCATCACGGGTGACCGAGAACTGCCCCAAGTCCAATTGGGCTGCCATCCGCCCAATTGTACCGTTGAGCTTTAAGGAGTGTCCAGCGGTTCTTAGCTTGCCTGTAAGTCGTTTGTCATGAACAATTGGGTCTTATGCGCCGTGTTTCCTGAGTTCCTCCTCCAGGGCGCGGGAAAACTGGAACTCGCGATCTTTTTCCGTGATCCGGCGCTTCTCGAGCGACGCGCGCACTTTCTCTTCGAGCTTTTCGAGCTCGTCGAAGCTGTCGGTGAGCTCGCGGACGACCGCCCGACGCTGCGTCTCGTCGTCGGCCTTCTGGTCGAGATTCCGGCTCTCCCGCAGAGTCTTCAGAATCACCCGGGCCAGATAGAGAATCCGGTCCGCGGAAGGCTTCACGAGGGCCGCCCCGAACGGATCTCCTCGGAGAGCGGATGGCGGAAGAGCTGTTCGATGACCCCGGCGGGCAGCGCGGCGACATCGGCCCCCATCAGAGCCGCGTCGAGCACGTGGATCGCGTTGCGCGCCTCCGACACCACGATCTGCGCCTGGAAGCCGTAGTTGTCGTAAACGCGGATGACCTGCTCGACCAGATCCATGCCGATCGACCCCGCGTCGTCGAGCGGGCCGACGGCGGGCGCCACGTAGCTGATGTTGGCCTTGCCCACGATCAGGGCCTGCGCGGTCGAGTAGCAGCCTGCGGCGCAGGTGGCGATTTGGTCCTCGGCGAGGAGCCGGGCAACCCGCATCCCCTCGGGCCGGAGCGGCAGTCGGATCACGACGTCCTTCCCCAGCTTGGCCAGCTCGCGGCCCTCCTTGTACATTCCCTTGGCGTCGTCGGGGCCCGTTTCGACGAGCACCGGCCCGTCGGTGAGCGAGGCGAGATCGCGGACCGCCTTGCGGTACTCGACACCCGCCGCCTCGGCGGCCCGGATCGAGAGCCAGATCCCGTCGAGGAGGCCCAGATCCTTGATGCGGCGGGCCTCGTCGACAGCGGCGCCGTCCAGGAAGAATCGCATGAGGGGCGGATTCTATACTCGCGCCGCCGTGCCGACTCGGGTCTGGCGCGGTCCCTGTTACTCGACGTGCTCGGCCGCCGCCTGGACCCACGACAGGTCCGGAATGGGTTCTTCCCGCCCCCATAGCCGGACGAAGCCCGATCCCTGCGAGGGACCATAAGTCTGGATCCAGGCGCTCGCGCGGCCGCTCTCGTCGCGGCCCAGAATCGTCGTGACCGCCTCCGCCGGCACGGACAGTCCCCCGATCCACCAGTCGGGCAGGCCCCAGCGCCGGCCCTCGGGCGTCGCCCGCACGCCGAGCCGATCTCCCGAGCCGCCGCCCTGGAGAACCCCGAGCAGGCGTTCCGAGCGCGAGCGGTCGAATCTCACGGGCTTGTCGGTTTGCGGATCGAAAACCACCGCGGCGGGCGGGACGCCGAGCCAGATCATCCGCCCGCCGGCAGCCAGATAACGCCGCACCGCGCTGTCCTCGACCGGCTCGCCGACCGCGTCGTCGGGCAGCCGATCGGAAGCCATCACCAGCGTGGAGTGCGGGGCGAGCTGCGTCTGACCCAGAAATTGCACGAGGCCCGCGTCGTCGAGGACCGAGTACCCCTCGCCGGCGAAGTAGTCGCGCACCGCGGCATCGCCCTGGAACCACCTCCAGGAGCCCGGCTCCCTCCAGAACACCCCACGGCGGGGCCGCGCGCCCGGCTTCTCCGGCCCGGTCTGCAGGGCGTAGACGCGGCCGTTGTCGCTCCCGACGAGAATCGTCCCCTCGTGAACGGTCGGCGAAGAGACGACCATCGCACCCGTCTGGAATCGCCACTTCTCGACACCGGTGGCGGCGTCCAGAGCGAAGACGTGTCCATCGTCGCATCCGAAGAAGACGAGCCCGTCGGCGACCGCGCCCGAGGAGAACACGCGGTCATTCGTCGGGAACCTCCATGCCTCCTCACCGGACTCGGCGCGCACGGCGTTGAAGAACTTCCCGTCCGAGCTCCCGACGAGGACGAGCCCGCCCGCGACGGCGGGGGAGCCGACGACCCATCCGACCTCCGGAGATCCGGGAACGGACACGACCTTGTGGCCGAAGCGCCACCGCCGCGTCCCGCTCCTGCGGTCCACCGCGTAGAGGTGACCGTCGCGGGAACCGAAGAAGAGGCTCTCAGGGTCGACCGCGGGTGAGGAGGTGATCGAGGTGCGATCGTATCCCTCCGCCGCGGAGTCGATCGCGCTCCCCTCGGTCTCGAAGGCGAACCGGCTCTTCCCCGTCTCCGAGTCCACGGCGTACAGACGGCCGTCCATGCTGCCGACGTACACGACGCCGTCCGCGATCGCGGGCGAGGACCGGATGCGGCCGTTCGTCGGGACGCTCCACCGCGTTCGTCCGCTCGAGGCCTCCAGCGCATACAACTTTCCGTCTCCGCCGCCGACGAACACCGTACCGGCTGAAACCGCGGGCGAGGAGAGCCAGTAATCCCAACCCCAGGGAAACGGAAGCTCGGGGCCCATGTCCCGGTGCCAGCGGCGATGCCCGGTGGAAAGGTCCACGGCGGTGATGCGGCGATTGCGGCTCGTCGCAAACACCAGCCCGCGGGAGACGGCGGGCGTCGAGCAGACCGCGCTCTCGAGATCCACTCGCCAGCGCTCCCTGCCGGTGGAGAAGTCCACGGCATAGAGAAAGCCGTCCCCGCTGCCGAAGAGGACGAGGCCGCCGGAGACCACGGGGGAGCCGCGCACGGGGCCGCCAGTCGGAAAGCTCCACCGCACACCCTCCAGGGCAGCGCCGGCGTGAGTCGGAAAAACGCCCGTGTGGCGCAGGTCGGCGCGAAAGACCGACGGGGGCGGGGGAGACACCGGGGTTAGAGCGAGGATCGCGGATCCGAGAAGCGCGAGCGCAGTAGTCCCCATCAGGGCTCGATACGGCGGGCCGCGCCGGGGGTTCTGACCTCGTACACCCCGGCGGGAGTCCGGTCCCGAAAATTATTCTTCTTCTTCGCCCGCGTCGGTTTCGTCCTCTCCCAGGAAGGGGGTTCCGGGCTTGCGTCCGCGGGCGGGGGGCCCGGGCGCAGGGGCCTCCGCCACGGGCAGCGATCCCTGCGGCTCGTCCTCGCCCTCCTCGGGCTCGGCGAGCTTGGCCACCGCGACGACCCGGTCGCCGGCCTCGAGCTGAATGACGCGCACGCCCTGCGCCGCCCGTCCCGTCTCGCGGATGCCGTTGACCTTGATGCGAATGAGCATGCCGCTCTGGGTGATCAGGAGCAGCTGATCCATGTCGGTGACGGACTTGATGCCGACGACGGGGCCGTTCTTCTCGGTGACCTTGACGTTGATGACGCCCGATCCACCGCGTCCCTGATGGCGGTACTCGGTGACCTCGGAGCGCTTTCCGTAGCCGTTCTCCGTGACCGACAGGAGGTGCGCCTTCTCGTCGACGACATCCATCTCGACGACGACGTCGTTCTCCTTCCGGAGCGTGACCCCGATGACGCCGGTGGTGTCTCGCCCCATGGGCCGCACGTCCTTCTCGGAGAACCGGATGCCCATTCCCTGGCGGGTTCCGATGAAGATCTGGTCGCCGCCTCCCGTCACTCGCACCGACAGCAGCTCGTCGCCCTTCTCGATGTTGATCGCGATGATCCCGCCCGAGCGGACGTTGGAATAGGCGGAGAGGGCCGTCTTCTTGACGAGCCCGTTGCGCGTGGCGAACACGAGGTAGCGGTCCTCCGGGAAGTCCTTCGTCGAGGAGAGGGCCACGAGGCGCTCGGTCGGCCCCAGGTTCAGGAGGTTGACGATCGCCTTCCCGCGCGTCGCCGGCCCGAGCTGCGGAAGGTCGTAGACCTTGATCCAGTGCATGCGGCCCATCGACGTGAAGGCCAGGATGTACGCGTGCGTCGAGGCCACGAACAGGTGCTCGACGACGTCCTCTTCCTTGGTCGTCGCGCCGATGCGCCCCTTCCCGCCGCGCCGCTGCGCCCGGTAGAGAGACAGGGGAGAGCGCTTGATGTAGCCGCCGCGGGACACGGTGATGACCATGTCCTCCTCGACGATCAGGTCCTCGATGTCGATGTCCGAGGCCTCCGCGACAATGGCTGTACGTCGCTCGTCCCCGAACTGCTTCTTCACGAGCTGGAGCTCGTCGACGATGATGTCGAGCACCAGTTTCTCGGAGGCCAGGATCTCGCGCAGCTTCGCGATCAGGGCGAGGACGTCCTTGAACTCGGCCACGATCTTTTCGCGCTCGAGCCCCGTGAGCCTCTGGAGGCGCATGTCCAGGATCGCCTGGGCCTGGACGTCGTCGAGCCTCAGGATCTCGGTGCCCCTGGTCTTCGTCGCCGCGTCGGTCAGCGGCATGCCGATGAACTTCTCGAGGCCTGCCCGCTGCATCGAGACATCGGCCATCAAGCGGTCCTTGGCTTCCTTCGGGTCCTTCGACGCGCGGATGATCTTGATGACGAGGTCCAGGTTGGCGAGGGCCAGCGCGAGGCCGCGCAGGAGGTGCGCCCGCTCCTCCGCCTTCTTGAGGTCGAACTGCGTGCGCCGAATGACGACCGTCTTGCGGTGATCGATGAAGTGGCGGAGAAGATCGTGAAGCGGAAGAACGCGCGGCTGGTTCTCGACAATCGCGAGGAAGATGATCCCGAAGGTCGACTGCATGGGGGTCAGGGCGTAGAGCTTGTTCAGGATGACCTGCGCGTTCTCGCCGCGCTTCAGCTCGACGACGATCCGCATGCCCTCCCGGTTGGACTCGTCGCGCAGGTCCGCCACGCCCTCGATCTTCTTGTCGTTGACCAGCTCCGCGATGCGCTCGATCAACTTGGCTTTGTTGACCTGGTACGGGATCTCCGTGACGACCACGGACTCCTTGTCGCCGCGGGCGGCCTTCTCGATCATGGCCTTCGCGCGCACCTGGACGGTGCCGCGGCCGGTCTTGTAGGCGTCGCGGATGCCCTCGGAGCCGTGGATGAATCCCGCGGTGGGGAAGTCGGGCCCCGGCAGCTTTCTCATGAGCTGGGAAAGCGTCGCGTCGGGATGCTTGATCAGCTCGACCGTGGCGTCGATGACCTCGGAGAGGTTGTGCGGAGGGATGTTGGTCGCCATGCCGACGGCGATGCCCGTCGAGCCGTTGACGAGCAGGTTCGGAAACTTGGCCGGGAGGACCCGGGGCTCGACGAGCGACCCGTCGTAGGTCGGAGTCCAGTCGACGGTCTCCTTGTCGATGTCGTCGCCCAGCATTTCCGCCGCGAGGCGGGTGAGCCGCACCTCGGTGTACCGCATCGCCGCGGCGTTGTCGCCGTCGATCGATCCGAAGTTGCCCTGTCCGTCCACCAGCGGGTAGCGCAGCGAGAAGTCCTGCGCCATCCGCACGACGGAGTCGTAAACCGCGCTCTCGCCGTGGGGGTGGTACTTGCCGAGGACGTCTCCGACGATCCGCGCGGACTTGCGGTACGGCTTGTTGTGCGTATTCCCCTGCTCCCACATGCCGTAGAGGCAGCGGCGATGTACGGGCTTGAGGCCGTCGCGCACGTCTGGCAACGCCCGCCCGATGATGACGGACATCGCGTAGTCGAGGTACGAGCGCCGGACCTCGTCTTCGATCGTGACGGGGACTTTTTCGTCGGGTGTCAGGAGGTTGGAGCTCATGGTCTTGCTCTGGCGTAGGGGGCCCGCGCTGGCCGCCCGCGGGCGGGGACGAGCCCAGCCCCTTACGACATTTTAAATATCGAGGTTCCTCACGTTCAAGGCGTTCTGCTCGATGAACTCGCGGCGCGGCTCGACCGCGTCGCCCATCAGTACCGAGAAGACCTCGTTGGCTTCGACCGCGTCCTCGACCGCCACCTGGAGCAGCCGGCGGGTCTCCGGGTTCATCGTCGTGTCCCAGAGCTGCTCCGGATTCATTTCGCCGAGGCCCTTGTACCGGTTGATCAGCAGGCCCTTCTTCGCCGACTCGTAGATCGCGTCCACGACGCCCGGCAGCGTCTCGTGCTTCTGGCTCTCGTCGTTTCGCGTCACGACGTAGGGGCCGTCCAGAAACCCTCCGATCGCCCGGGCGGTCTCGCGGATGCGCTTGAACTCGAAGCTTCCGACGAAGTCGGCGTCGATGCGCGCGGAGCGCGGGACGCCGTTGACTTTGCGCATGATCTCGAGCGCCCAGCCTGAGTGCTCCTCGTCGGCGACGACCTCGGCCTTGTCGACGCCGAACGCCCGGACCGCCCTGGCGAGTTCCTCGACCTTCTTCTGGTCCGAGAACTCCGCCTTGGAGGTCATGCCCCCGTCGAGAAGCGCCCGCAGGAGCCCCTCGGGAATTCCCCTCAACCCGAGCTTGCCGACGTGGTTGCGGTACTCCTCCATCTTCTCGAGGAGCGCCGCGAGCTTTGCGCCGGAAGCCGAGGCGCCGGACATCTCGGAGGTCAGGGATCGATCCTCTCCCAGCCGGGCGAGGAGGAACTTCGACATCTCCTTCTCGTCCTTCAGGTAGGTCTCCTTCTTCCCCTCGGCGACCTTGTAGAGCGGCGGCTGCGCGATGTAGAGGAAGCCCTTCTCGATGATCGCGGCCGTGTGCCGGAAGAAGAACGTCAGCAGCAGCGTCCGGATGTGCGAGCCGTCCACGTCGGCGTCGGTCATGATGATGATCTTGTGGTACCGGATCTTCTCGACGTCGAAGTCCGCGCTGATTCCCGCGCCGAGAGCCGTGATGAGCGTCCGAATTTCGGCGGAGGCGAGCATCTTGTCCAGCCGCGCCTTCTCGACGTTGAGAATCTTTCCGCGCAGCGGCAGGATCGCCTGGCTGCGCCGGTCGCGGCCCATCTTGGCGCTGCCTCCGGCGGAGTCGCCTTCGACGATGAACAGCTCGGAGAAGGCGGGATCCTTCTCCTGGCAGTCGGCCAGCTTGCCCGGAAGCGCACCGGAATCCAGGGCGCCCTTGCGTCGCACAAGCTCCCGGGCCTTGCGCGCGGCCTCTCTCGCGCGAGCCGATTCGACGATCTTCTCGACGATCCGGCGCCCGACGCGCGGGTTCTCCTCGAGATAGGAACCGAGCTTCTCGTAGACGACCTGCTGCACCCAGGTCTTCACCTCCGAGGAAACCAGCTTGTCCTTGGTCTGCGACGAGAACTTCGGGTCGCGGACCTTGACGGAGACGACCGCGGTCAAGCCCTCGCGGCAATCGTCGCCGGAGAGCGCCGTCTCCTTCAGGGCCTTCGTCGCCCCGTTCTGCTCGGCGTAGCGCTGCATCGCGCGGGTCAGCGCGGTCTTGAAGCCCTCGAGGTGCGTCCCGCCGTCGCGGTTGTTTATCGTGTTGGTGAAAGTGAAGAGCGTCTCGGCGTATCCCTCGTTCCACTGGAGGGCCACCTCGACCCGCTCCTTGTCCGCGTCGCGCTTGGCGTCGCCCGTGCCGTTCCGGATGTCCTGGAAGAAGATGACCTTGTCGTTGATGGGCTGCTTGGCCTTGTTGAGGTGCTCGACGAAGGACTTGATGCCGCCCTCGTAGGCGAAGTCGTGCTTCTTCTCCGTGCGCTCGTCGTGGATCGAGATCTTCACGCCCGGGTTCAGGAACGAGAGCTCCCGGAGCCGCTGCGACAGGCTGTCGAAGTGGAACTCGGTCACCGAGAAGATCTCGGGGTCCGCCCAGAACGTGATCTTCGTGCCCGACTTCTTGGAGGTGCCCACGGCCTTGATCGGCGCGACCGGGCGCCCCTTCTCGTAGCTCTGCTGCCAGACCTTGCCCTCGCGCCGGACCTCGACGTCGAGCCGTTTGGAGAGCGCGTTTACGACCGAGACGCCGACGCCGTGCAGGCCGCCGGAGACCTTGTAGGAGTTGTCGTCGAACTTACCACCCGAGTGCAGGTCGGTCATGATGATCTCGAGCGTCTCGCGCTTGTGCTCCTTGTGCATGCCGACCGGGATGCCGCGGCCGTTGTCCTCGACGGTGACCGAGTTATCCGCGTGGATCGCGATCGAGACCTGGTCGCTGTAGCCGACCTGCGCCTCGTCGATCGAGTTGTCGACGAGCTCGAAGACCATGTGGTGGAGGCCGGAGAGGTCGTCGGTATCGCCGATGTACATGCCCGGCCGCTTGCGCACGGCCTCGAGGCCCTTCAGAAGCTTGATCGAGTCGGTGGTGTATGCGGTGCTCATTGGACTCTCGCTTCGGTCTTCACGGCGCGCAGCATTCCCCGCGCCGAAACCGCCCCGTCCCGAACCTCGAGCACGGCGCTGGCCCGTCGGGCCCAACGCGCCGGCGGCGAAGCGGTCGTCAGGAGGACGGCCGCGTCCCGCGGAAGAGAGTCGAAAAACTCCTCGACCCAGGCCTCCGACAGTCCGGCGTCGAAGTCGTCGGCCCCAAAAATCGGCGACTGCCCGATCGTTCGGGCCACCGCGCTCCATTCCGCGAGCTTCGCGAGCGCGACCGTTCGCGCCGCCTCACCCGCGGAGGCCCGCGGCGCCAGGGGCTTGCCGAGCCGGGTCCACGCGAGGTCGTCGCGATGGGGGCCGGCCAGCGAGTATCCGCGGCGCCTCTCAAGCGGGAGAAGGCGCCGGCAGGCGTCGCGCAGCGCCTCGGGAGAGTCGCCCTGCGCCTCGTACGACACCCGGATCCCCGCGTAGTTGGGCCCCGCCTGCGCGGCTCTCTCGGAGAACTCGCGCTCCCAGAGAAGAAGCGCCGCCCGCCGGTGGCGCCGCACGGCGTCGCCCGCGGCGCAGAGCTCCTCGGTCCACGCCTCCATCTCGTCCGCGCCCGCCGTCTCCCCGCGGCGCGCCCGCGCCAGCAGGGCGTTTCGCTCCCGCAGAGCCAGGGCATAGCGTGCGAGGTCATCCCCGGCCGAGGGCTTGAGCCCGAGGACCAGGCGGTCCAGGAACCTTCGGCGCACGGCCGGCGAGCCCGTCAAGAGCTCGCGGTGCTCCGGCGCGAGGAAGACCGCGGGGGACAACGCGGAGAGCTCGCGAAACGTCGCGGGCTTCTCGCCCCGGAGGAACTCCCGCCCGCTCTCCCTCGACCACGAGACGCCGACGCGCTCGGATCCCGCGCGCCCATCGATACAGGCTCGCAGGGAAAAGCCCGCGCCGTCCCTCGCCATGGCCGGCCCCGGCGCTCCCCGGAAGGAACGCTGCCCGCAGATCAGCGCGACCGCCTCGAGGAGGTTGGTCTTGCCCTGAGCGTTCTCTCCCGTGATGAGCGTGACGCCGGCGCCAAAGGAGACGGGTTCGGAGGAGAGATTGCGGAAACCGTGATTCGAGAGTTCGGAAAGCTGCAAGTGGTCCTGTCCCACCTCGAAGTTCAGAGGCGCATCGGCATGACGACGTAGGTGTAGCGTGAGGCTCCCTCGATGCCTCCCTCGGGCTGGCAGAGGCACTGGGTGTTCTCGTCCTTCAAGTCCAACCGGACGTTCTGAGTCTCGGCTTCTTCGAGAAAGTCCAGGAGGTATTGGGCGTTCAGTCCGATCGAAAGGGGCTCGCCCTCGAACGCGACGTCGAGCGTCTCGCTGCCTTCGCCGAGCTCCTGGCTGGCGGAGGCGAGCGTCAGGAGATCCTTCTCGAAGGAGAGCTTCACGCCCCGCGAGCGCTCCGAGGAGAACAGTGCCACCCGCCGGATCGCGGACTGGCAGGCCGCCGTCTGGACGGTCGCGGCGCGGTCGTTGGACTTCGAGAGGATCTTTTCGTAGTCCGGAAAGTTCACATCGAGCAGGCGGGCGATGAGCTGTCGATTCCCGACCATGAAGAGGAGATGGTTCTCGGAATGACGGATCTCGACCCGCGCATCCTCTCCACCGTCCATCTTGAGGATCTCCGCGAGAGCCTTCTTCGGGATCAGGACGTTGGGCAGGGTGGCCTTGGGATCCTCCTTGGGGAAATTGATCAGGGCCAGGCGGTGCCCATCGGTCGCAACGAGCTCGAACTCCTTGCCCTTGTCCTTCAGGAGAACGCCCATGAGCTGGAATCGGGTCTCCTCGGCCGAAACGGCGTATAAGACCTTTCGAGTCAGTCGTTTCCAGAGCGCCAGCGGAAAGGATACGCCCTTCTTGGCTTCGACATTGGGCACGGTCGGAAAGTCCTCCGCCGGCTGCGCGACCAGGCGGAACCTGGAGCGCTCGCAGGTCACCCCGAGGTAGTGATTGTCCATGAGCTTCAACGCCACTTCCGCCTCGGGAAGGTTGCGGATCAGGTCGAAGAGCTTGCGCGCGGGAACCGTTACGCTCCCCGGCCGCGACACCTTGGCGTCCGCCTGGGAGAGTAGGGTCAGGTCGAGGTCCGTCGAGGTGAAGCTCAGGTGACCGTCGGCGGCTTTGAGAAGAATGTTTGAGAGGATCGGGATCGTATTCTTCCTCTCCACGACCCCTTGCATGAGCGTGAGCTCGTTCAAGAAGTCTCCCCGCTTGATGGTCAATTCCATGAAAGAAACCCACCTCCGGAATGAGAAAAAAGTCTATCACACTTAGCCGTATTTGTAGGGACGTTCAAGAGTTCGAGAGGTGAAAAAAACCCAATAAAAATGGGGTTGAAATGAGGGTTGTGCCTGTGGAGCCCGGGTCGCGTGATCCGCAGATCGAGCCCCGCGTCTTCCTCCCCGATCCGTTGTGGAAAAGGCCGCGAAGGAAAAAGCCGGAATCGGTCCGGTCGCGTCAACGGTAGGGCTGCATGAAGCCCTCGATGACTCTGCGGAAATCCGCGTCGTCCTCGACCATGCGCCCGATCTTTTCCACCGAGTGCATGACGGTCGAGTGATGCTTGTCGTTGAAGAGCCGCCCGATCTCCGGATAGGACAGCTCGGTCAACTTTCGGCACAGGTACATCGCCACCTGGCGCGGGAAGGCGACGGGCTTGGCGTTGGATTTCGCCTTCATATCCGACACCCGAAGGCCGTAATGGGAGGCCACGGCCTTGAGGATCTCCGACGGGACCGCCCGGTGCTCCTCGGTTCCCACGATGTCCCGGAGGGTCTCCCGGGCGAGCTCCACGCTAAGAGGCCGTCCGGTCAGGGAGGAGAAGGCCATGACCCGGTTGAGCCGCCCCTCGAGCTCCCGGACGTTGGATTTGACCGTGCCGGCGATGAACATCGCCACGTCGTTGGGGACTTCCGTCTTCTCGGCCTCCGCCTTCTTCCGGATGATGGCCACCTTCATCTCCAGGTCGGGCGGCTGGATGTCGGCGATCAATCCCCATTCGAACCGGGAGCGCAGGCGCTCCTCCAGCGTGGGAATCTCCTTGGGCAGGGCATCGGAGGTGACGACGATCTGCTTCTGCGCGTCGTGGAGGGCGTTGAAGGTGTGGAAGAACTCCTCCTGGGTCGAGTCCTTGCCCGCGATGAACTGCACGTCGTCCATCAGGAGCACGTCGAGCTCGCGGTAGCGCTGCTTGAACTCGTGCATGCGCTCGAATCGCAGCGCATTGATCAGGTCGTTCAGGAATCGCTCGGCGGAGAGGTAGAGGACCCGCATGTGCGGGGATCGCCGCAGAACCTCCTGGGCGATCGCATGCATCAGGTGGGTCTTTCCCAGGCCGACGCCGCCGTAGAGAAACAGCGGGTTGTAGGAGCGCGATGGGGTCTCGGCGACGGCCCGCGCCGCCGCGTGGGCGAATTGATTGGAGGAGCCCACGACGAAGTTTTCGAAGGTGAACCGGGGGCTGGAGACGGATTCCCGCGGCGCCGGACCGGGTGGGGCCCCTGCGGGGAGCGAAAGCGCCGGTTCGGGGCGATCGGTTTCGAATCGGATCTCGAGAGCGGGAAACCCCGCATCCGCGCTCGCGCTCTTGAGCACGTCTCCGTGGCGGGACTCGATCCATTCGGCGAATACGCGCGAGGGCACGGCGACCCGGAGCACTCCGGCATCGGGCCGCGGATCGAAGTCGATCTGCCGCGTCGGCCCGAACCAGGTCTTCAGCTCCTTGGCGTCGAGCCTGCCCTCGAGGCGCTTGAGGATGGCGTTCCAGATGTCGGTCATGAGGTCGGCCTGATTTCCACACAATTTCCACAGCTGTGGAACCCTATGGGGCGATCCGAGGGCCGGGGATTATAGCGGAAGTCCTCCCGCGCGCTTGACTTCACTCCCCATGACACCTAGCATCTCCCCTCTTTTATGAAGCGCACTTATCAGCCAAACAACCGCCGCCGCAAGCGGACCCACGGCTTTCTCGTTCGCATGCGGACTCGTTCGGGGCGCGCCATTCTGTCGGCTCGCCGGCGCAAGGGGCGCAAAAAGCTCGCAGTGTGAACTCGGGCCCGGTCGATTCCGAGAGCTTCTCCCGGGACGATCGCCTCCGCAAACGCAGGGAATTCGAAGAGTGCTACGCCTCCGGGGTGCGCATTTCCGGGCGATTCATCCAGGTGTTCCTCATTTCGGGAGCCTCCCGGGAGAGGGTGCGCCTGGGCATTTCCGTGCCGCGCCGCGTGGGAAACGCCGTCGCGCGGAATCGGGTGCGGCGGCGCCTGCGCGAGGTCTTTCGCAGGACCCGCGATCTGCTCGAGCCGCGCGGCGGGCGAGTGGTCGTCAACGCGCGCCCCTCGGCCGCCGGGGTTTCATTTCAGGAGCTCTCCGAGGACTACGCGCGGGCGATTCGCAAGGCGGTCCTCCGGGCGTCGGGCTGATGCGCTGGCCCTCCCGACTCGCCAGCGCGTCCCTGCGAGTCTACAAGCGGTGGCTGTCCCCCCTGCTCCCGCGGGCCTGCCGCTTCGAGCCGACCTGCTCCGTGTACGCGCGGGAGGCGATCGAGCGATACGGCTTGACGCGCGGGATCGCGCTCGCGGTCCGACGTCTGGCGCGCTGCCATCCGTTCCATCGGGGGGGCCTGGATCCCGTCCCCGAGCTGCGGCGCGATTGAGAATGGATTCCCGGCCCTGATGGAGAAGCGTCTCCTGCTCGCGGCCGCCCTGTCGCTCGGCGTGCTCCTGCTGTGGGAGTCGCTGGTGCCCAAGCCCCCGAAGCCGGCGCCGGCGCCCGCGGCGACACCGATCGCGAGCCTCGCGGAGCCTTCTCCGCAGGCCTCGCCGGTTTCCGTCGCGTCTCCTTCCTCGGTGCCGCCGGAAAGCGCGTCGGCGCCCGTCGAGACGAAGATGGGCAACTCCGTGTTTCAGGCGTCGTTCTCCAACCGCGGCGCCGTCATCGAGTCTTTCGTCCTGACCGGACATCGGGATGAGCAGAAGCGGCCCCTGGAGCTCGTCCGCGCGCTTCCTCCGGAGCTGCCCCGCCCCCTGGCCCTGGATTTCGGGAAGGACGCCGAGCTGACGCGGAGGCTCGCCCACGCGCTCTTTGTGGTCGAGCGGGAGTCGGATCGCGTCGTGCGCTTCCGCTACGCCGACTCCTCCGTCGCCGTGACCAAGGAGATCCGGATTGGCGACGGCTACCTCTTCGACGTGCGAGTCACGGTCGCGGGCCCGCCCTATGCCCTCCTGGTCGGCCCGGGGCTGCGCAATCCCACGGAGCACGAGCGCGCGTCCCGATACGTCATGCCCGCATCGGCCGTCGCCGCGACGACCGAGGGCCTCAAGCTCATGCGGCCGGAGAAGGCGACGCCGCGCGACTGGTCCCTCGCTCCCCGGGCATTCGCGGGGATCGAGGACAACTATTTCCTGGAAGTCCTCGTGCCGAAGAGCGCGGCGAAGGCCACCGTTTCGACCTACGCGCTGCCGCGGCCCGACGGGAAGCCCTCCGTGGAGCTCGCGACGGGAATCGCCGGCCAGGGCACACTCGAGTGCAGCGCGTTCTTCGGCCCCAAGGACGTCAGCATCCTCGAGAGTTACGGCCTCGGGTTCGAGCGAACCGTCGATTTCGGGTGGTACGGCATCCTGGCGCGCCCCCTCCTCTGGTTGTTGAAGAAAACCTACGGCGTGGTCCACAACTGGGGCCTCGCGATCCTCGTCGTGACGTTCCTGATTCGGCTGCTTCTCTTCCCGCTGACGGCGAAGAGCTACACGTCGATGAAGAAGATGCAGAAGCTCGCGCCCAAGATGAACGCCATTCGCGACAAGTACAAGAAGGCGAAGACGGACGCCGCGCAGCGCCAGAAGATGAACACGGAACTGATGGCGCTCTATCAGAGCGAGGGCTACAATCCGATGAGCGGGTGCGTCCCCGTCCTGCTCCAGCTGCCCATCCTCGTGGCGTTCTACAACGTTCTCTCCCGGACGATCGAGCTGCGGCACGCCCCGTTCTTTCTGTGGATCCACGATCTCTCCGCCATTGACTCCACCTACGTGCTGGTGGTCCTCATGATCGTGTCGATGTACGCGCAGCAGGCGATGACCCCTTCGACGATGGATCCGGCGCAGAAGAAGGTCTTCATGTTCATGCCCGTCCTGTGGGGCTTCTTCCTGAAGGACATGCCGTCGGGGCTCGTGTTGTACTGGCTGTTTTCCAACCTGCTGACGATCGTCCAGCAGCTCGTCATGAACCGTCTCGTCAAAGAAGACCCCGCGCCGCCGTCGGGTAAGAGCGCCAAGGCGCTCAAACAGGCGCGCGCCTGAGTCGGGAGAAACGCCGATGAGATACGAAGGAAAGTCGGAGCAGGACGCCGTCGATCAGGCGGCCGAGAGCCTGGGCCAGCCCGCCGCGGCGCTGCATTACCGGGTGATCCGCGACGAGAAGTCGTTCTGGGGCGGCCGCGTCGTCGAGATCGAGGTCGAGGAGCCCGGGGGCGCGAGGGCGGCCGTTCCGGAGCCGGAGATCGAGCCCGCGCGAGCCCCCTCTCCCGCGCCCGAGGCCGCAGCAGCCGGCCCGGAGCCCGCGGCGGTCACGGATGCCCAATCCGTCGCCCTCGTCGAGGCGACGCTGACGGAGCTCCTGTCGGCGGCGGGGTTGCTGCTCGAGGTCCGGCGCCGGACGTCTCAAGACGACGAGCTCCTCTTCGAGCTGATCGGCGACGACGTCGAGCCGCTCCTGGCGGAGAAGGGCGAGGGCCTGACGGGACTCGAGGTCCTCGTCGGCCGCATCGCCTCCAAGCGCCTGGGGATGCCCGTGCACCCGCGGCTGGATGCCGAGGGTTTCCGCGCGCGCCGCAAGGAGGCGCTGGAGGGAATGGCCCAGCAGTCCGCGGCCGAAGTGCGGCGAACGAGAAAACCGCAGCTTCTTCCGCCGCTCTCGCCGTGGGAGCGTCGCTTGGTGCATCTCTCGCTCGCGGAGGACCCGGAGCTCGAGACCGAGAGCGAGGGCGACGGGTTCTTGAAGCGCGTGGAGGTCCGGCTCAAGAGGAATTGAGGGCGCGACTCGCAACGATTCGATGCGCTCCTCCGAGGATCTCCTGGACACCATCGTCGCTCCCGCGACGCCGTCGGGCCGCTCCGCCCTCGCCCTGGTTCGCATCTCGGGCCCCGAAACGCTTCGCGTCCTGAGGGCCCTGGCTCCCGGCCTCGTCGCGTCGCCGCAGCCGCGGCACCCGTATCTCGTCATCCTCGAAGATGCGCCGGGCCAGCCGATCGACGAGAGCCTGGTCACGTTCTACGCCGGCCCCGCGTCTCCGACGGGGGAGGACGTGGGGGAGATCTCGGTCCACGGGAGTCCGGCCGTGGTCGAACGGCTGCTCCGGGCGGCGATCCGCGCCGGGGCGCGCGTGGCGCGCGCGGGCGAGTTCACGGAGCGGGCGTTTCGTCTCGGGAAGATCGATCTCCTCCGGGCGGAGGCCGTTCGGGACCTGATCGAGGCCCGGACGCCGGCGGCCGCGGAGGCCGGCGCGCATCGCCTCGCGGGCCGGCTCTCGGACCGAGTGGAGGCGGTGCGGCAGGAGCTTCTCGCGGCCGCGGCGGGCCTGGCCGCGGCGATCGATTTCTCGGACGACGTCGGGGAAGAAATCCCTCCCTCCGTCGCGGCGGCCCTCGAAGCCGCGATCGACTGGCTGACCGCCCTCTCGAAGACCTACGAGGCCGGCCGGCTTCTCGCCGACGGCTGCCGTGTGGCGATCCTGGGGCGGCCCAACGCCGGTAAGTCGACGCTCTTCAACGCGCTCGCCGGAGAGGAGCGCGCGATCGTGACCGACATTCCGGGCACGACGCGCGACGCGCTGGAGGTCTCCATCGACATCGGTGGGATCCCCGTGACGCTCGTCGATACGGCCGGACTCCGCGCGGCCGAGGAGCCCGTCGAGCCCGTCGAGCGAATCGGTGTCGAGCGCGCCTGGGAGCAGGCGGAGCGCTCCGACGCGATCCTCTACGTGTTCGACGCCTCCGCCGGTTGGGAAGAGGAGGACGCGAGCGCGATCCGGAAGTGGACGGCGCCGCAGTCGAAATTCCTGCGGGTGGTCGCCAACAAGATCGATCGGCCGGGCGCGAATCACCCGGAGCCTCCGGGAGCGATGCGGCTCTGCGGGCTCTCCCCGGATGCCGGGCCGCAGCTGCGCGCCTCCCTGCAGAAAATCCTGGCCGCCTCGATCGAGACGGAGGGCACCTCGGAGCTGCTCGGGTCGATCCGCCAGCGCGACCTGGTCGACGAGGCCCGCGGCGCCGCCGCGCAGGCCCTGGGTTGCCTGCGCGATGGGCTCTCGCCGGAGTACGCCGCGACCCACTGCCATGCCGCGCTCGACGCGCTGGCGGACCTCACGGGGGAGACGACGGCGGAGGACGTGCTCGCGCGTCTGTTCTCCACCTTCTGCATCGGGAAGTGACGGGGAGTTGAGCGCCAGCTGATAGTTTCCCTCCGTGCGATTCGAGGTCCTCGTCATCGGGGGGGGCCACGCGGGCATCGAGGCGGCGCACGCCTCGGCGCGCATGGGCCGGCGCACCGCGCTCCTGACGCCCGACCGGGGCGCCATCGGACGCATGTCCTGCAACCCGGCGATCGGAGGGCTCGCCAAGGGCCAGCTCGTCCGCGAGATCGATGCGCTGGGCGGCCTGATGGGACGGCTAGCCGACGCCGCCGGAATCCAGTTTCGGATCCTCAACCGTTCGCGTGGCCCCGCGGTCTGGGGGCCCCGGGCGCAGTGCGACCGCGCGCTCTACGCGCGTTGCGCCCGCGAGCGCATCGAGGCGGCCGAGAACCTGACGATCGTCGAGGGAATGGCGGAGGAGCTCGTCGCGGAAGGGGGCCGGGCGCGCGGCGTCGTCACCGGACGGGGGAGCCGGATCGCGGCCGACGCGGTGGTGGTGACGACGGGCACGTTTCTCAATGCGCTCATGCACACCGGATCGCGCCGGACCGAGGGCGGCCGGGTGGGCGAGGCGGCTTCGAAGGGCCTCTCCGCGGCGCTCGCGCGGCTGGGGCTCCGGCTGTCGCGCTTCAAGACGGGAACGCCACCGCGACTCCATCGCGACACCATCGACTACGCAGAGTGCGCGCCGCAGGCGGGCGACGACCCTCCCGTTCCCTTTTCCTTCCGCACCGCGAGGCTTCCGGAGCGCCAGGCGCTCTGCTGGCTGACGGGCACGAATCCCGCGGTGCACCAGCGGATTCGCGAGAACCTCCATCGAAGCCCCATGTACTCCGGACAGATCCGCGGCGTGGGCCCGCGGTACTGCCCCTCCGTGGAAGACAAGGTCGTCAGATTTCCGGAGAAGACGCAGCACACGATTTTCCTCGAGCCCGATGGGTGGGACTCCGAGGAGATCTACGTCAACGGCCTGTCGACCTCGCTGCCCGAGGAAATCCAGCGCGCGATCCTCGGAGAGATTCGCGGTCTCTCCCGCGCGCACATGATCCGGCCGGGCTACGCCGTCGAATACGACTTCGTGTTCCCCGATCAGCTCCACCGGACCCTGGAGACGATCGACGTTCCGGGGCTCTTCCTGGCGGGTCAGATCAACGGCACCTCGGGATACGAGGAGGCCGCGGCGCAGGGCCTCTGCGCGGGCATCAATGCGGCGCTCGCGGTGAGAGGCGAGGAGCCCTTCCTCCTCGAGCGCTCCGAGGCGTACGCCGCGGTGATGATCGACGACCTGACCCAGAGGGGACTCGATGAGCCCTACCGCCTCTTCACCTCGCGCGCGGAACATCGCCTCCTGCTGGGTGTGGACACGGTCCTCCCGCGACTGGCCCCGCACGGCCGCCGGCTGGGACTGTTGGATGAGGCGGACTTCACCCTGGCGATGCGGGCCGAGGAGAAGCTCGAGAGGGCGGAGGCGGCCCTGCGAAAACGCGTCCTGAACCCCTCTCGCGACGTCCTTCAGAACCTCGCGGGTACTCTGGCGATCGAGATCGATACCCCCACGAGCATTCATAAACTATTGAGAAGAAACGACTTGAACGTCAACGCCGTCATGGACCTCGCGCCGGACCTGGTTGGGGATCTCAGCCGGGAAGACCGAAGCGTCCTACTGACGAGAATCCGCTACGAGGGTTACATTCGGCGCGAGCTCGAACGGCTAGAGCGCCTCAAACCGTTCGAATCCCGAATCATCCCCACCGGATTCTCCTACGGCTCGATTCCGGGACTGTCGCGAGAGGTCGTGGAAAAGTGCAGCCGGCGGCGTCCCCGAACGATCGGGGAAGCCGCCCGGATTCCCGGTGTCACGCCCGCGGCCGTCGCGATAATCTCGGCGCATGCCACGCGGGGATCCGGAGCCTCTTCCCCCGGAGCGGTTCAACGAGATCCTGCGTCTTAGGGCGCCCACCTTCAGGCTCTCCCCGCTGTCCGACTGGTTCCCGCTGAGCCGATACCTCGCCGAGCTCGATCGTTGGAGGCGCTCGATGAATCTCACGGGCGCGCTGTCGGCTGACTCAGTCGTCGATCACGCCCTGGAATCCGTTATGGGTCAGAGGCTAATTTCTCATGGCGAAAGGGTTATAGATATCGGTACGGGCGCGGGGTTTCCCGGGATTCCCCTCGCCATCCAGCGATCGGACCTCTCGGTCGTCCTGACGGAGCCTCGCGCCAGGCGCGCGTCGTTCCTCAGGCACGTAATCCGCGAGCTGGGACTCTCGGCCGTCGTTGAAGAGAAGCGCGCCGAGGAGGTCGGCGGGCAGACCTTCGCGTTTGCCACGGTGCGAGCCGTGGGGGGCCTTCGGACCTGGCTCGGACCCTCCCCTCTTCTCCAGCCAGGCGGCGCCCTGCTGGCCTGGACTACCCTGACCTTGGGAAAAGGCCTCGAGAAGGAGCTTTCCCCGTTTTTCCGGGCCGAGGAGGCCTTGCCGATCCCCGAGTCGAAACACCGTCAGATCGTGCTCTTCCGCAGGATTTAGCCCGAATGTTCCACGTGGAACGTTTTCTGGGATTGCGCGGGCTTTCCCGTCCATAATCCTCGACCACATGGCCCGAATCGTCGCGATCGCTAACCAAAAAGGCGGAGTCGGTAAGACGACCACCGCGATCAACCTCGCCGCCGCCCTGGCGGCCTTCGATCAGAAAATCCTCCTGATCGATCTCGATCCGCAGGCCAATGCCACGTCGGGCCTCGGGCTCTCGAAAAGCGAGGAGTCGACGACGTATCGAGCGCTGCTTTCGGGTGATCTACAGGCCTGCGTGCGCGAGACGGGGTTTGCGAACCTCTGGATCGTGCCTTCCGGCCGCGACCTCGTGGGAGCGGAGGTAGAGCTGGTCAACCACGCCGACCGCGAATCGCGGCTGCGGTTTGCCCTGGGGCCCGTGCACAGCGCCTACGAGTACATCTTCATCGATTGCCCGCCGTCCCTGTCGCTCCTGACGGTCAATGCTCTCTCGGCCGCGGATTCTGTCCTGATCCCAATTCAAACCGAGTACTTTGCTCTTGAAGGGCTCACGGAGCTCCTCGAGACTCACGAGAGAATTCGAGGCTCCTTCAATCCCCTGCTGACCATAGAGGGGATCGTCTTGACGATGTTCGACGAGCGGACTAACCTCGCCCGACAGGTCGTCGAGGACATACGCAGCCACCTCGGCGGGAAGGTTTTCCAAACAGTGATCCCGCGAAACATCCGTCTGGGCGAAGCCCCCTCCTTTGGAAAGCCGGTTCTTTCCTACGACATCAAGTCCAAAGGGGCGGAGGCCTACCTCGCTCTAGGCCGGGAGTTCCTGAAGCGGCGGGAGGCAGAATGACGATTCGCAAGCCAGTTCTGGGCAGGGGTCTTTCCGCGCTCCTGCCGGGGCGGGACGATGTTCCACGTGGAACACAGCCGGGGGAGGTGGACATCACCCGTCTGAGCCCCTCCCGGTTCCAGCCTCGCCGCGATTTCGCCGAGGGGTCCTTGAGCGAGCTGGCGAGGTCG
Source organism: Thermoanaerobaculia bacterium (assembly GCA_038224325.1). Classification (GTDB taxonomy): domain Bacteria; phylum Acidobacteriota; class Thermoanaerobaculia; order UBA5066; family Gp7-AA6; genus DAHUXD01. Next base: position 94,143 of record JBBRFL010000007.1, read on the forward strand.
ATTCGGGAGGTGGGGATCATCCAGCCGATCGTGGTCGTCGCGCGAGGCGAAGATTTCGAGATCGTCGCGGGGGAGCGGCGCTGGCGCGCGGCGGCGCTGGCGGGCCTCCACAAGGTGCCCATCACTCTGCGGGCTCAGGCCTCGGACCGGGACATGTTGGAGGCGGCGCTGGTCGAAAACCTCCAGCGGGAGGACCTGAATCCCATGGAGGCCGCCGAAGCCTATTCCCGCTTGCGCGAGGAGTTCCAACTCACCCAGGAGAAAATTGCGGAGCGCGTCGGCAAGGATCGCGCGACGATAGCTAACTCATTGAGAATACTGAAGTTATCAACAACGTTGCGGGAGAAGATCCGCTCCGGGTTGCTCTCCGCCGGCCACGCGCGGGCCCTCGTGTCCCTCGCCTCGCCCGATGAGCAGGAGAAACTCTCCGAGGAGATTCTGCGGCGCTCCCTCTCGGTGCGGCAGACCGAGCAGCGGGTCGCCCGCATGACGGTGGGGGATCGGGTCAGGCACGAGGTTCGCCGCGATCCCTTCACCCGCGACGCGGAGGAGAAGCTGTCGCGCCGCCTGCAGACCCGCGTGCGGATCCACCGCCGTCGCCGGGGTGGGAAGATCGAAATCGCATTCGGATCGGAAGACGAATTGGTCGGGCTGTACGAGAGACTGACGGGAAAGCAATGATCTTCGGAGGCTTCCATGAAACAGCGAAGTGAAGGTGGCGGCACGCTCAACGGGTTTCTGGACAAGGGGAGTCATCTTAAGGGAGAGCTCTTCTTCGAAGAGACCTTTCGGATCGACGGGAAGTTCGAGGGAAAGATCCCCGGGGGAAGCGAGCTGATCCTGGGCGACTCCGCGGAGGTGGACGCCGAGATCCACGTCGACCGGGTGTCGATCAACGGCTCCCTGAAGGGCTCGGTGCGCGCCGCCGAACGCATCGAGTTGCATCCCCGGGCGCGGGTCACCGCGGATCTCCAGACTCCGGTGCTCCGAATCGAGGAGGGAGCGTTCTTCCAGGGATCCTGCGACATGACCAGGGAAGCGGGGACGAAGCTGATTGAAATGCCCGCGCGCAAGTGATTGAGAGCACGAACTTTGAAGGCCGGCTCCCAGGAGTGAACCGGCGCGATGTCGATTGAGAGACCCTCGGCGGACCGCGATCCGAGTTTTTCGTTTTCCGTTTCGCATCCGCATGTGCTATTGATCCGCGGTTTCGTCTTCGCGGAAAAATCTCCATGATCGGATTACCCAACGTCACGAGTCTCTATGTGTTTCTTGCCTTCGGGATCAGCTACTGGATCCTGAAGAAGTACCTCTTCGTCCCGCTCTCCGCGATCCTGGAGGCTCGGGAAGGCGAGGAGCGCGAGGCGCAGAAGGCTCATGACGAGAGCCTTCAGAACCTCCATCGGGCCGTCGCGGCCGGCGAGGAGCGGCTCTCCGCCGCGCGCCGGGAAGCCCTGAAGACCCGCGAGGCGCTGCGAGCACAGGGAATGTCGGTGTTCGAGAGCGAGCTCGAGCAGGCACAGGCGATCGCCGGCGAGGCCATCGCCCGTGGAAGCGAGGAGATCGCCGAGGAGGCGGAGAGCGCCTCTCGAGAGCTTCCCGCGCGGGCTCGCGGCCTCGCCCGGGAGCTCGCCGAAAAAGTCCTCGGGCGAAAGCTCGCGGCGTGATCTCCCCTCTGCGCCTGCCGGCCGTCTCCGCGATGCTTGCCGCTTTCCAGGAGGGCGGGGAGCATGCGCAGAAGTTCCTGGGGATTTCTCTCACGATCTGGCAGGTCGTCAATCTGGTCCTTTTCCTCGGCGTTCTCGTCTTCTTCGTCGCCAAGCCCATGGCCGCGGCCTTCCGAAAACGGCAAGTCGAGATCGAGGAGCGGAGCCGGAAGACGGAAGAGCAGCGCCGGGAAGTGGATCGCCTGTCCGCGGAGATCCGGGAGAGGACCGCGCGATTGGAGACCGAGATCGAGGCCATCCGCCGTCAGGGTGTGGCCGAGGGCGAGAGCGCGCGGGCGGCGCTTTCGGAGCGCGCCCGGGAGGAAGCCGAGCGCCTGCGGCGCGACGCGATGGAGGAGATCGAGCGGCGTCTCCTCGCCGCCAAGGACGAGCTCCGCAGGTCGGCGGCGGAGCTCACGGCCGCCGCGGCCCGGGAGCTGGTCTCTCGGGAGATCACGCCAGAGGATCGCGAGCGGTTGCTGACCGAGAGCGTTTCGCGGATGAAGGCCACCCGATGAGCGCGTTCGTGCACTCGTACGCCCGGTCCTTCCTGGAGACTTCGCCGGCGGGATACGACGTCGCGAAGTTTCTCGAGAGCGCCGGCGCCCTCGCGCGCGCCATCTCCGGGAATCCGAGCCTCCGCGCGTTCGTGTCGGCGCCCGCGGTTCCTCGCGCCGCCAAGACGGAGGCCCTGGCGAAGCTGGCGGAGAAGGCGGGCGTCGACCCGTTCGGCCAGCGCTTCTTCCAGGTGATGCTCGAGAATCGCCGCCTGCTCCAGGCCGAACCGATACTGCAGGCCATTCGCGAGGCCGAGGACGCGCGCCAGGGGATCGTTGAGGGGCGGGTCGTCGTCGCGTCGCCGATATCGGATGAGGAGAGGAAGACGATCGAGGGCGCGCTCGCCCATCGGATGGGCGGGAAGGTGCGTCTTGCGGTGGAAATCGAACCGGCGATTCTCGCCGGCTTCGTCGCCCACGTGGGCAGTCACGTCTTCGACGGTTCCGCGGCGACGGAGATCGAGCGGTTCCAGGAGAAATCGAAAGGAAGAACGGGAGCCTGAGATGGAGATCAAAGCAGACGAGATCACGGCGATCCTGAAACATCAGCTGGCGGGGTACGAGAAGGCGATCGACGTTGCCGAAGTCGGCACCGTCCTCTCCGTGGGCGACGGCATCGCACGCGTGTACGGCCTCGACAAGGTCATGGCGGGCGAGCTCGTGGACTTCGGCCACGACATCTTCGGCCTGGCCCTCAACCTCGAGCAGGACCAGGTCGGCGTCGTGCTGCTCGGCGAGGCCCAACACGTCAAGGAGGGGCAGGAGGTGCGGCGCACACGGCGCATCATCCAGGTCCCCGTGGGCCCGGCGCTGGTGGGCCGAGTGGTCGACGCGCTCGGGCGGCCGATCGACGGCAAGGGCCCGATCCAGACCACCGAGTTCTACCCGACGGAGCGGATCGCGCCGGGCGTCATCGATCGGCAGGGCGTCAGGGAGCCCGTGCAGACGGGCCTGAAATCGATCGACGCGATGATCCCGATCGGCAGGGGACAGCGCGAGCTGATCATCGGCGACCGGCAGACGGGCAAGACGGCCATCGCGCTCGACACGATCATCAACCAGAAGGGCAAGGGCATCGTCTGCATCTACGTGGTCATCGGCCAGAAGAAGTCGACCGTCGCCCAGGTGGCCCAGACGCTCGAGGAGAACGGAGCGATGGCGCACACCATCATCGTCTCCGCGACGGCCTCCGACCCGGCGCCGATGCTGTACCTCGCCCCGTACGCGGGCTGCGCGATGGGCGAGTGGTTCCTCTATAACAAGCGCCACGCGCTCACGATCTACGACGATCTCTCCAAGCACGCCGCCGCCTATCGCGAGATCTCGCTGCTGCTCCGGCGGCCCCCGGGCCGCGAGGCGTATCCGGGAGACGTCTTCTACCTGCACTCGCGGCTGCTCGAGCGCGCCGCCAAGCTTTCCGAGAAGGAGGGAGGCGGATCGCTGACGTCGCTCCCGATCATCGAAACGCAGGCGGGCGACGTCTCGGCCTACATTCCGACAAACGTCATCTCGATCACCGACGGGCAGATCTATCTCGAGAGCGACCTCTTCTACTCGGGCGTGCGGCCGGCCGTCAACGTCGGGATCTCGGTCTCGCGGGTGGGCGGCAACGCACAGATCAAGGCGATGAAGCAGGTGGCCGGGACCCTGCGCCTGGATCTGGCGCAGTACCGCAACCTCGCCGCGTTCGCGCAGTTCGGCTCGGACCTCGACAAGGCGTCGCAGGCCCAGCTCGCGCGCGGCCAGCGGATGGTCGAGCTGTTGAAGCAGGCGCAGTTTGCGCCGATGGACGTCGAGCTGCAGATCGTTTCGATCTATGCCGGCACCAAGGGGTACTACGATTCGCTCAAGGTCGAGGCGGTGCGCGACTTCGAGACCGGCCTCCACGAGTTTTTGAGGAGTCAGAAGAAGGAGATCCTTTCCGCCATCGTCTCGACGGGCAAGCTCGAGAAGGCGACCGAAGAGGCGCTCTCTGCGGCCATCCAGGAGTTCAAGGACCGCTTCGTCAAGGAGAACGCCGCGGCGGCCGCGGCGTAGCTTCGAGGATGGCCTCGCTCATCGACATCCGCCGCCGGCTGCGCTCGGTCAAGAGCACGCAGCAGATCACCAAAGCCATGAAGATGGTCGCGGCGGCCAAGCTTCGCCGCGCCCAGGAGCGTGTGGTCGGCGCGCGCCCCTACGCGAAGCTGCTGTCGGCCGTGCTCGCAAAGGTCGCCGCGCACGCCGGGGAGGTCACGCACCCGCTGCTCGAGGTGCGCGAAGAAAAGCGCGTCATCGTCATGACGATCGCCGGCGACCGGGGCCTGGCCGGCGCCTTCAATACGAACGTCAACAAGGCGACCCTGCAGCTGCTGGCCGCGCACCCGGAGTGGAAAGAGGTGCGCGTCCTTCCGGTCGGCAGGAAGGCCGTCGAGTTCTGGCGGCGCCGGAAGTACCCGCTGACCGAAAAGACTTACTCGGGGATCTTCGCGACTCTCCAGTACGCCCACGCGAAGGAAATCGCGGCGTTTCTCGCTCAGGAGTTTCTGGCGGACCGGATCGACGCCGTCTACGTTGTCGTCAACGAGTTTCGCTCGATCCTGTCGCAGATCGTCCACACGCAAAGGCTCCTCCCGCTTTCACCCGAGGGCGCTTCTGAGGAGACACGGAAGGATCCGGCAGACTCCGCGGTCGAGTACCTGTACGAGCCCGATGCGGCCTCGATCCTGGCGTGGCTCCTGCCCCGCCACCTCGAGTTCATGGTGTTCCGAGCGCTCGCCGAGTCGGCCGCGGCCGAGATGGGCGCCAAGATGACCGCGATGGACTCGGCCTCCAAGAACGCCGGGGAGCTGATCGACAAGCTCACCCTGACCTACAACCGCGCCCGCCAGGCGCGGATCACGAAGGAATTGATCGAGATCGTCTCCGGCGCCGCGGCGCTGGAGTAACGGAGAAGAGCACATGGCACAGCAGAACGTAGGAAAAGTCGTCGCGGTCATCGGGCCCGTCCTGGACATCGAGTTCCCGGAGGGTCAGCTCCCCGCGATCTACAACGCGATCCACATCCAGGACGACGGCAAGGAGACCGGGGAGCCGATCGACGTCATCGCGGAGGTCGCTCAGCAGCTCGGCGAGAGCGTGGCGCGCTGCGTCTCGATGAAGCCGACCGACGGCATGGTCCGCGGCATGCGGGCGGTGGACCTCGGAGGGCCCATCTCCGTACCCGTCGGTCGGGAGACCCTCGGCCGGATCCTGAACGTCATCGGCGATCCGATCGACGGCCTCGGCCCCGTCAACGCCAAGGAGCGCTGGCCCATCCATCGGGAGCCGCCGGCCTACGACGAGCAGGCGACCTCGGTCGAAATGTTCGAGACCGGCATCAAGGTCATCGATCTGCTGGAGCCCTACACGAAGGGCGGAAAGACGGGCCTCTTCGGCGGCGCGGGCGTCGGGAAGACCGTCATGATCCAGGAGCTCATCAACAACGTCGCCATGCACCACGGCGGCTTCTCGGTGTTCTCGGGAGTCGGCGAGCGCACGCGCGAGGGCAACGACCTGTACCACGAGATGGCCGAGTCCGGGGTGATCACCCCCGGCGATCCGGCCAAGTCCAAGGCCGCCTTGATCTACGGACAGATGACGGAGCCGCCGGGAGCGCGGCTGCGCGTCGGCCTGACGGGACTGACGGTGGCCGAGTACTTCCGCGACACCGAGGGCAAGGACGTCCTGCTCTTCATCGACAACATCTTCCGATTCACGCAAGCGGGCTCGGAGGTCTCGGCGCTGCTCGGCCGCATGCCGTCGGCCGTCGGTTACCAGCCCAACCTCGCGACGGAGATGGGCGAGCTCCAGGAACGGATCACCTCGACCAAGAAGGGATCGATCACGTCGGTGCAGGCGATCTACGTGCCGGCCGACGATCTGACGGACCCCGCCCCCGCGGCCGCCTTCGCGCATCTGGACGCAACGACGGTCCTCTCGCGGTCGATCTCGGAGATGGGCATCTACCCCGCGGTCGATCCGCTGGCATCGACCTCCACGATCCTGTCCGCCCGGATCGTCGGGGAGGAGCACTACAAGTGCGCGCGCGACGTGCAGGCCGTCCTACAGAAGTACAAGGATCTCCAGGACATCATCGCCATCCTCGGCATCGACGAGCTCTCCGAGGAGGACAAGCAGACCGTGGCGCGGGCGCGCAAGATCCAGCGCTTCCTGTCGCAGCCCTTCTTCGTCGCCCAGCAGTTCACCGGTCTCGAGGGACGCTACGTCAAGATCGCCGACACGATCCGGGGCTTCCGCGAGATCGTGGACGGCAAGTGCGACGACATGCCCGAGCAGGCGTTCTACATGGTCGGCACGATCGACGAGGCCCGCGAGAAGGCCGCGTCGCTCCAGAAGTCGGCGGCGTAGCCGGATGCCGCTCCATCTCACGGTCGTTACCCCCGAGCGCAAGGTCGTCGAGACCGATGCGGAGGAGGTGCAGCTGCCCGGCTCCGAGGGTTACCTGGGAATCCTGCCCGGCCACACCCCGCTGATCACGCTGCTCAAGACGGGGGTCCTCGCCTATCGCGGCGCGGGCGCCTCCGGGTCGTTGGCCGTCTCGGCCGGGCTGGCCGAGATATCCCGGGACCGTGTCTCCGTGCTCGCGGATTCCGCGGAGTCATCCTCCGAGATCGACGCCGCGGCCGCGCAGAGCGACCGCGCGAAGGCGGAGGAGGAGATGAAGACCGCCGGCGTCGACACTCTGGATGAGATCCGGGGACGCTTCGAGCTCGCGCAAGCGCGGCTGGCCGTTGCGAGGAAATAAAGGGATTCGGCGCCCGGAGGATCCTTCCCCTGGCCGATAAAGAGCCCGCGGCCGGCGCGACCATCCCGCCGCAGTCCGCGAACCCCGGCGGACGCGAGGAGCGGCGCTTCCTCGCCGGCCCCCGGTCCCGGTGGAAGGAGTTCCTCTCCATCCTCCGGGTCATGGGCGAGTTCCTCCGCGGCTTTCGAACGCTCCATTTCGTGGGCCCCTGCGTCACGGTGTTCGGCTCGGCCCGTTTCCCGGAGGACCACCCGTACTACCAGCTGACCCGGAAGGTCGGCGCGCAGCTCGCAAAGATGGGATTCACGGTGATGACGGGGGGCGGCCCCGGGCTCATGGAGGCCGCCAGCCGCGGAGCCAAGGAGGCCGGCGGCTACACCGTCGGCTGCAACATCGTGCTCCCGGAGGAGCAGAAGTTGAATCCGTATCTCGACCGGGCGGTCGCGTTCGATCACTTCTTCGTGCGCAAGGTGATGCTGGTGAAGTACTCGTACGCCTTCGTCGTCATGCCGGGCGGCCTCGGGACGATGGACGAGCTCTTCGAGGCGCTCACCCTGATCCAGACGAAGAAGATCGAGAACTTCCCCGTCGTGCTGATGGGGACCGAGTACTACCGGCCCCTCATGGGAGTTCTCGTCAAGATGGTTCGCGCGGGCACCATCGCGAACACGGACCTCGACCTTCTGCTCCTGACGGACTCCCTCGAGGAGGCCATGCGCCACGTCGAGCAGCACGCCGTCAAGCCGTTCGGCCTCCAGAAGGCCCCCGAGAAATCCGCCATCCTGGCGGAGTAGCCGGTCGGAACCGCTCCTACGGCCGGCGGTAGCCCGGCCCGCGAAGCGCCTTTCCCGGCGCAGCCCCGGTGATCTTGCCGGCGTCCACGACCAGCACTCCGTTGACCGCGACGTAGGGGATTCCCTCGCTGTACTGGTTCGGCTTCTCGAAGGTCGCCTTTGCGTTGACCGTCTCCGGATCGAAGAGCGTCAGGTCCGCGGCCATGCCTACCTTGACGAGGCCGCGATCCTTGAGCCCGGCGGCCTCCGCGGCGAAGGAGGTCATCTTGCGGACCGCCTCCTCGAGGCGCAGGACCTTCTGATCGCGGACGTAGTACCCCAGGATGCGCGCCGCGGAACCCCAGCCTCGGGGATGCGAGGTCTCGTTGCCGAACGGGCCGTCGATCGCCTTGGCCTGCGAGTCCGTGCCGAAAGACACGAGCGGATGCGCGAGCGCGGAGCGTACGTCCGCCTCGTCCATGATCGCGATGATGCACGCCGCGTTGGCGCGGTCGCCGAGGACGATGTCGATGACGACGTCGCGCGGATCCTTGCCCTCGGCCTTCGCGATCTCGGCGATCGTCTTCCCCTCGTAGGACTTCAGCTTCGGATTCAGGACTTCCGCGACCATCACTCCGCCCGCCCCGCCCGCGCCCTTCCACTGGTTCTCCCAGTCCTGAGCGTCCCGGTCCATGTCGGCCTTGGCCCGGGCCCGCGTCTCCGGCTCGGAGAGGCGCTTGAGCAGCGGCTCGCGCCCGCCCTCCCGCACCCACGGCGGCAGGCAGGCGTCGAGACCGTTGGAGGCTCGATTCCACGGATACTGGTTGGCCGCGACGTCGATGCCGCGCGCGCGGGCCGCCTCGATCTTCCGAAGGATTTCGGGCATGCGCCCGAAGTTTGCGGCGTAGGCCGTCTTGAGGTGCCAGATCTGCGTGCGGATGTGGGCCTCCTGCGCGATCCGGAACACCTCCTCCAGGGAGGCGTCGATGCGGTTGGACTCGGAGCGCTGGTGGGTGAAGTAGGCGCCTCCATATCGCGCGGCGACCTTCGCCAGGGCGATGAGCTCCTCCGTCGAGGAGTAGATGTTGGGAATGTACTGGAGCGACGAGGAGACCCCGAGCGCGCCCTCGCGCATGGCCGCATCGACGATCGCTTCCATCCGGGAGAGCTCCTCGGGCGTGGCCCGCCGATTCTCGCGGCCCACCACCATGGCGCGGACGCTTCCGCTTCCGACGAAGGTGCCGAGGTTGACCGCGCTGCCGCGGCGCTCCAGCGTCCGGAAGTACTCGTCGAGGCTCTTCCAGTCGGGAGAGACCCCGTACTTCTGGTAGAGGTCGCGTCCCTCGGCGATGAGGCCGTCGTTCGTGGGCGCGATCGAATCGCCCTCGCCGGTGACCTCGGTCGTGATGCCCTGCGTGATCTTCGAGGCGGCGCGCTTGTCGACGAGCACGTTGTATTCGGACTGGCCGAGCAGGTCGATGAAGCCGGGCGCCACGACCAGGCCGCGGGCGTCGATCGTGCGCGCGGCGGGGTGTCCCGCGAGGACGCCGACGGCCGCGATCTTTCCGTCTCGAACGCCGACGTCGGCGGCGAACCATGGGGCGCCGGTGCCGTCCACGACGCGGCCCCCGGCCACGAGCAGGTCAAAGGGCGGATCGGGCGGGGCCGTGAGGCCCGGAAGGCCGATGGCGAGGGAGAGCAGCAGTGGGATCAGGTTTTGCATGGCATAACTCTATGCCCATGCGGATGCTGGCCGATGGGGCCTCGTTCACGCTGCGTTCACGTGCCGGAGCGTAGCCTCCCTTCGATGAAGCGCATCCCCGCGTTCGCCGTGCTCACGATCCTCGCCGTTCTGGCGGCATCGCCCTCGAGCGCTGAGCCCAGCCGCACTCCGACCCGGACGATGAGCCACGGCAACTCCGTCGCGGGGGTCGTGACGCGGGTGGATATGGGCGCCCGGACCTTCGTCGTGCGAGCGCCGTCGGGCGCCGAGACGACGCTCACCCAAACCGGCGCGACCCGGATCCGAGGCGCGGCCCTGCGTTCGGGCGATCGGGTGGCCGTGCGGTGGCTGGAGAAGGACGGAAAGAAGATCGCGACCTCCGTTCGAATCGAGACGCCGGCGCTCGCGACAATCACGCCGACCGCCCCCGCGGGAACCCGCTAGAGATCCGGTGTCCGGCAGGTCGTAGGGAGGCCCTTGCGCGGGCGGGGGCGAGCCCCGCCCCTACGTACTCTCGAGGCGGCAGAAGAAGAGCTCGGTGTTCCGGATCCCGTTCTCGGGGAAATCCTGTTTCGTGTACTCGACGGTGAAGCCCAGCCGACGCAGTTTCTCGTCCAGGTCGATCCCGAAGGCGCGATAGGCCAGAGCGCGCCCCTCAGCCGAGTTCGCGTCGCCGTGGTACTCGGGCTCCATCAGGTGCCGATCGCGCGAGGGATCGGCCGGATCCACGATCTCCACCCTCGCGACCGTCTCGCGATTCCGAAAGTGCGGGACCGTGAACAGGTAGATGCCGCCCGGCCGGAGCACGCGTCGGATCTCGCGGTGCGCCGATTCCTCCAGACGCACGTGCTCCATGACGTCGCTCGTGATGACGAGGTCGAAGCTCGCGTCGGGAAACGTCAGGCGCTCGAGGTTCTGATTGGTCGTGTTCGCGGCGAGGATTTCCCCCGGCGGAACCGAGGGACGGTACGTCGAGAGATGCAGATCGATCCACCCGCACCGCGAGAGGAAGCCCGGGATCGGATAGGCGGAGGAGCCCGTCGAGAAGGGCGTCTGGGTGTCGTACACGGCGATCCGCCGTCCCGCGAGCCGCCGCGGGAGCCCCGCCAGGCTGGGGGAGTCGACGCCCGCGAGCCGCCGAAAGGCCTCGGAGACGCCCCGCGCGATGGAGCGGTAGCGGCTCGTCGCGAGACAGTGCGCGCAGGTCTGCGACTCCCGATCCAGGGAGGGGTCCGATCCCTGGAATCGAGTCTCCCGCCCGCAGATGTTGCAGAACCCGGGCTCCGCCAGCCGGCCCGGAGAATCGGGGGCGCGATCCGGGCCGCCGGCGAGGCCGGCGAGGCCGGCGAGGACGGCGTCGATCCGCAGGTCCCACGTGTTTGACCTCGCGAGGTCCCGGAGTCGCTCGCGAAACGCTCCATCGCGTCCCCGTTCCCGGGCGCGATCGAGAGCCGAGGCAAACTCGCCGGCGTCCCTGGCGATCTCGACTTCCGAAAACGCCTCGCACTCGGGCATCGGCGTAGTGACGACGGGTTTGCCTCCCGCGAAGTACTCGAAGAGCTTCAGGGGCGACGTCGACAGGGTGATGGCGTTGATCGTGAAAGGGATCATCGCGACGTCGAAGGCGGCGAGGTACGCGGGCAGCGCGGCGTAATCCCTCGGCCCGAGCCAGAGGACGTTGCGACGCGCGAGCAGGGCGTGGCCCGTGATGCTCGAGTCCAGATCCTGGCCGATCAGGACGAACCGCCAGTCCGGACGCTGGCGGGCCACTTCGGCCAACAGGCCGTAGTCGAACCACCGCGCCAGGGCGCCGTAGTAGCCCGCGACCGGCCCCGCGCCCCCGAGAAAACGGGCCAGGGCCTCGTCGGCCAGCGCGGGCGGCGACGCCAGGAACCGCTCGGGCTCGACGCCGTTGGGGACGTAGAGGGCGTCGGGACGCGACGCGACGGCCCTTTCGTGGAGCCGGCGGGCGACGCTGATCACGAGGCTCGCGCCCTTCAACGCGCGCTCGTGATTGCGCTCCAATGACGCGCGGTCGTAGGGGAAGACCTCGAGATCGTCGATCCAGTCGTACACCGTCCGCGCTCCGGCGGGATACGCCTCCGCCGCCGGGAAGTTGTACGGGAAGGCCCAGACGATCGGCGAGGGAATCTCGTGCAGCCGCTCCGGGGCTCCCCGATAGAGGAAGAGATTCGGCTCGACCTCGGAGAACCCCTCCACGGCGTCGCTCGCGTTGCTGCAGTCGAAGACGACGAGGAAGCCCCGCCGGGCGAGGGCCCGCGCGAGATGGTGCGGCCGCTGCACGAGGTGGATTCCCCAGCCGATCGACGGCAGGAAAATCACCGCTCCCCGGCTCTCCGCGACCCGTTCCAGGACCCCGCGCAGCTGCGGCCCGAGAGGATCGGAGGGGGAGGGCGGCCGCGCCGGCGGAGCCGTCCCCCACTTCTCGGTGAACCGGCGCCGGTTCTCGTCGAACAGCGCGCGGTACTCCTCCTGCGGCATCTTCCGGAACGAGGCCATCTGCCAGTGGTGGACGAAGGCATCGCGGGCGCAGCGGATCGAGTATCCCTTCTCGCGGACGCGTCTGCTGTAGTCGTCGTCCTCGAACATGCCGATCCCGAAGCGCTCGTCCAGAGTCCCGACGGCCTCGTAGGTCCGCCGGGTGAGCGCGACGCAGAAGAGGGCGAGCATCGGGATGTCGAACGCCTCCCCGTCGTGCTCGCACATGAACCGGCCCGCCCACTCGGGCATCCCGGGGAGCCCGCCGTACCCGACCTCCACGCGCGCCTCGTTGGCGATGGCGTTGGTGACCGGCCCGACGAGGCCCAGCTTCGGATCCGCGGCGAGATGCCGGACGAGAGCCGTCAGCGCGCCCCGCGGCACCACCGTGTCGTTGTTGAGGAGGACGAGGTATTCGCCCGTGGAGGCCGAGAGCCCTGCGTTGCAAGCGGCGGCGAAGCCCCGATTCTCCGCGTGCGCGATCACGCGCAGCCGCGGAGCCAGCCGTTCCTCCTCCCGCTCGAGCCACTCCCGCGTGCCGTCGGCGGATCCGTTGTCGACGACGACGATCTCGAGGTTGGGCCACTCGGTCCGCGCCACGAGGCTCTCCAGGCAGAGCCGGCTCAGGTCGAGGTTCCCGTAGGTGACGATGACGACCGAGAGCCTCGGAAAGGCCTCGGCCGCGAGCGCGGGATCCTCCGTCGCCGTCTCGAGGATCGGCCAGGCGCGCTCCTCGGCGAGCCTTCTGGCGGGGAGTATCCAGACGGGATCCTGGACGAGGGAGAGCGTGGCGCCCAGGCGCTCGCCGCGTCGAAGCGCGTCGACGGCGGCGAAGACGGCATCGGACGCGCCCGGGGAGCCGTCCGGCGGGGCGAGGATCGAGACGCCGAAGAGGTTTCCCTCGTGCGTCTCGATCGCGTAGGCGGGCCCCCGCGAGCGCAACCGCGGCGACAGCGAGAAGACCCGGTGTCCCTCCGCCGCCAGGCGCCGGGCGAGCGCGGAAAGCCCACCCGCGGAAGTACCCGCCTCCGATCCCGCAAAGAGGACCACCTCGTGGAAGTTGTCTTTCTCTATCGGCGTCGCCTGCGCGGCCTCGCGGTGAGACGCGTCCGGGCCGACCCAGTCCGACGGCGCGCCTCCGGTTGCCCTTCGGAGGATCCGGCGGGCCGGGTGCGAGATCCGCGCCGCGAGCCGGCGCGCGCGCCAGTAGAGGTTGGCGGCCTTCCAGAGCCGTGAGCTCCGGAGCGAGTGGATCTCCCCCTGGCTCTTCGCGAGGTCTTCGGCGAGACGGACCGCCTCGCGCCGATCCGCTTCCCGCTCGGTGTCGCGCGTCGCGGCCATTGCCGAGGCCGCTACGACCGCTTCGGCCTCGGCCTGCGCGAGGCGCCGCCGGAGCCGCTCGATCTCCGAGCCCGCCTCCTCGATGCGCCCGCGGGCCTCGCCGGAAAAGCGCAGGGCGGACTGGACCGCGCCGCCGATCAGCTCGCGCGTCGCATCCGTCGCGGCGGAGGGCGCCGGCGGGCGTTCGAGTAACCCCGCCACGGCGTCCAGGTCCGCCCGGGCGAGCCGCCCCTGCTCCCGAGCCGCCGCGGCGAGGCGTTCGCGCAGGCCCGGGCCGCCTTCGAGCGCGCTTTCCATCCGGGACTGCAGGCTCCACCCGGAGAGACCCTCGAGCGGCTCCACGAGGGCGGACAGCCCCGCCCGCGCCATCAGCGATCTCACTTTCGGGTCGTACGCGATGGCCACGACGGGGATCGAGCTCGAGACGGCGAAGATCGCCGCGTGCAGCCGCATCGCGAGCACGAGGTCGCATCGCGCGAGAAGCCTCGCCGTTTCCCGCGGCGTCCCGGGCTCGGGCAGTGCCCGCGCGCGGTCCGCGTGGCGCAGGCGCCCGAGGACGCGCGAGGCCACCGCCCCGTCGTCTTCGTCGAGACGCTCGCTCTTCTGGAAGGGCACGAACACGACGCTGCCTCCGGTCTTCTCGAGGAAACGGTCGAGCGCGCCCGCCACCTCCGCCTCCCATCCCGCGGAATCCACCCGGAGCGCCCACGGCCGAAGCACCACGCCGAGGACGGGCGCGCGCAGGTCCGGCCCGGGTCCCGCGGCGGAGAAGAGCTCCTCCGGGGGGAGCGAAAACGCGGCGTCCGCGGAGAGAACGATCCGGCCCGCGTCGACCCCGGACTCGACCAGGAGGTCGCGAGACGCCGCGTCGCGCACCGAGAGATAGGACGCCGCCTCGCACACTCCCCGCACGATGCGGCGGGCCTCGTCCGAGGCGAGCGGGCCGAAACCGAGGCCGAGCAGGGCCAGCGGCCTTCCCGAGAGCGCCGCCAGGATCGCGGGGCCCGCGTAGAAACTGATTCCGTAGTGATTCGGCGTGAGCATCGTCGATGCGTCGACTCCCCAGTGATCCTGGAACAGGCCGCCGCCGCCGACGATCACCAGGTCGCTCGCGCGCACGGAGCGGGCGATCCCCGGCAGGTCGCGCCACGGTACGGCCTCGACGCCGTGCCGGTCCTCGGTGTCCTTCGGGTCTCCCGAGATCACCACTGCGCGCGCATCGGGAGCCCGCCGCGCCAGCCCGGCGAGGATGGCTTCGAGGATGGCCTCGTCCCCGGTGTTGCCGAAGCCGTAGTACCCCGCGAGGAGGATCGTCTGCGGACTCACCTCGGGCGCACAACGCACGCGGGGGAGCGCCGTCGCGGGAATGTCACCGCCGCAGTCTCTCGCAGGAATGCCCCGTCGGCAACCGGGTGCGGCTTATGCGTGCGCCGGGAGCGTGACCCGGAAGATCGCGCCCCCGCCGGCGTGCTCGCGGACCTCGATCGACCCGCCGTGGGCCACGACGACCTGCTCGACGATCGCGAGCCCGAGCCCCGAGCCCTGGGGATTGCGCAGCCGCGCCTCATCCAGACGCACGAAGCGCTCGAAGATGCGCTCGCGGTCGTTCGCCGCCACACCGGGCCCGCGGTCGGCCACCTCGACGAAGACCTGGCCGTCGCCGGCGCCTACTCGCACCTCGACCGTGCTGTCCGGATCGGTGTAGAGCACGGCGTTGGAGACGAGGTTCGACACCAGCCTCGAGAGGCCCGCCCGCTCCCCGCGCAGCCTCGCGTCCGCCGTCTTCGAGAGGGCGCAGACCACTCCGCGCTTGGCGCCGAGCGCGGCCGCGGCGATGATCGCCTCCTCGGCGATCTCGGAGAGGTCGATGACTTCCATTCGGCGCGGGGCCGCCGCGTCTCCGCGGGCCAGCAGAAGGAGGCCGTCCACCTCGCGCGCTAGGCCGCGGGAGACCTCCGCGATCGTCTGCAGGGACCGCCTTCGCTCGATGTCCGTCGCGTCCTCACGCAGGGCGTCCTGCGCCTCGCCCATCAGCACGGCGGTCGGGGTCTTCAGCTCGTGCGCCGCGTCCGAGACCAGGCGGCGCTGGGCAGCGAAAGCCCGCTCCAGGCGGTCGAAGAGCGAGTTGATGACGCCGGCCAGGCGTCGAAACTCCTCCCCTCCCGAGGAGACGCCCACGCGGCGGGACAGGTCCGTCGCCTCCGCTTCCTCGGCCAGGCGCGTGACCTCCTGGACCGGGCGGATCGCGCGATGCACGGCGAAGGCGAGGATCGCCGCCGTGCCGAGGAACCCGAGGAGCACCATTCCCGCCAGCGCCTGGTCCACGCTCCGGAGGGACCGGAGCGTGGGTCCGATCCATCGGAAGAGAACGAGCGTCGCGCCGCGGGCCTTGCCCTGGAGGTGCGTGACCAGAAACCGGCACGTGCGGTTCTGCCCGCTATAGCTCTCGACCGCTGTGTACGGGATCTCCGGATGGTTGCGGTAGGGCGTGAGGATCACGCGCGCCTGGTCGGGGAGCAGGTTGCCCGTCAGCGCGACGGGGACCTCGCCGTTGAACAGGATCGCGGAGTGATTCGCCAGGCGGAATTCGAACGCGTTGGCCTCGAGCCCCGACTTGAGAGCCTGGCGTTCCTCCTCCGGCAATCCGACGAGCTCGTAGTCCGATCCGATCGCCGTCGCGAGCGTGTAGAGCTCGCCGTCGATCTCCTCGAAGGCGAGCTTGCGGATCAGGGTGCGCGCGCCCACGGCCAGCGCGAGCAGGAAGAGCGCGGTGATCAGCGCGCCGGACAGCGCGATCCGCGTGCGCGCCCGCCGGAACGGGAAGATGCTCATCGCAGGCGATATCCCATCCCGCGGAGCGTCTCGATTCGCGAAGCCTTCCCCCGGGGATCGATCTTGCGGCGCAGGCGGCCGACGAGAACGTCGATTGTGTTGGACATCGGCTCCTCCCGTTCGCCCCAGGCCTGTTCCAGGATCTCCTCGCGCGACACGACCGCGCCGGGGGAGCGCATGAGCAGCTCCAAGATCGTGAACTCGCGCGACGTCAGGGTCAGAGGCTGGCCGCCGCGAAAGGCCTGCCGCTTCCCGGGATCGAGGCGCAGTTCGCCGGCCTTGAGCTCTCGCGGCGCGCGCACCTCGTTGCGCCGAAGCAGAGCGCGCACCCGGGCGCTCAGGATGTCCAGGTCGAACGGCTTGCCGAGGTAGTCGTCAGCGCCCTCCGCGAGTCCCTCGACCTCGTGCTCGGCGTCGTCCAATGCCGTGAGCATCAGGATCGAGTTGCGGAACGATCGAGCCCGGGCGCCGCGGCAGACCTCCAGGCCGTCGCCGTCGGGCAGACGGCGATCCAGGACCAGGATGTCGTAGGCGTGGAGCGAGAGCAGCTCGTCCGCCTCGGAAATCGAGGCCGCCTCGTCGCACGCCAGCCCGGAGCGGGTCAGGGTGCGCACGACGATCGAGCGAAGGCGCTCATCGTCCTCGAGAACCAGCGCTCGCATGCGCAGAGAGCCTATCTCCCCGCGAGCCGCGACCCGCGCGGGCCTGTGTGGCGCCCCAGGCCTAGGGGATGTTGAAGGTCTTGACGAGGAAGACGGCCATCTCGCCGCGGGAGTTCGGGTTCGTCGGGCAGTAGCGGAGCGGGCCGACGGCGCAGCCGCCCGTGATCCCGAGGCCGTACAGCTCCATGATCCAGGGCTCGAAGGGATTGCCCGAGGAGACGTCGCTGAACGCGGACCCGGCCGCGGGCGGTACGTGGGCCGATCCGTAGAGGCTCTTGAGAAGGAAGACCGCCATCTGATCGCGCGTCACGGTCGCGTCCGGGCAGTAGCTCGTCTGCGTGCATCCGGCGGTGATCCCCAGGCTCGAGAGCTCCTCGATCCAGTCGGCCGCGAAGTCCCCGGGATGGACGTCGTCGAAGACCCCGCCCGTCGCGGGCGGCGGCACGTGGGCGGACCCGAGCTTGGACTTGAGCAGGAAAACGGCCATCTGGGCGCGGGTCACGGACGCGTCGGGACAGTAGTAGGACCCTCCGCAGCCGGCCGTCACTCCGGCGGCCGCAAGCGACTCGACGTAGCTGTAGTACGGGTGCTCCGGCGGAACGTCGATGAAGGTCGATGCCTGCGTGAGGCAGGAGGCGGCCGCGATCTCCGGCAGCATCTTGTCGTTGATGCAGCGCGCGTGGAAGTGCATCGAGACGTACTGCCAGCCCAGGAGGTGGCAGTAGCTCATGATCGTGCCGTTGCCCACGCCTGGATTCTGGGCGGTCCCGCTGAAGCAGCCGGACTCGCCGTTGTAGCAACGGTCCGTCCAGTCGGGATACGTTGGGGGTCCCATGCAGTGCGTGTGCGGGGATCCGGCGTTGTGGCCCATCTCGTGGGCCGAGGCGTACTGGTCCCACTGCTGCAACGGATACGTCCCGTAGACCTGGGTGAGGCCGTAGCCGCCGCCATAGTCGCTGCCGTAGCTGAAGTCTCCCGAGCACAGAACGCCGATCCAGGCGATGCCGCCGCTGACCGGGTGACCGCTCAGGTAATGCACGAAGGCTCGAGGGTAGGTCGCCGGCGGACGGTTCGCGTGCCACCAGTCTCCCAGCTGCATGAGCTGCGAAAGCGTGTCGGGGCCGACGTACGGGTCGGCGACGGTCCAAACATGAACTTCCGAGATCGCCAGATGCAGCGACAGCTCGCCCTCGTAGACGGTGTTGATGGCGCCGAAGAGGGTCATTGCGTAGGTCGCCACGGCGTTGGGATCGCTCCCGAAGTGGAGGTAGAGCTGGTGATCCGTCTCCACGCGCACCGCCGCCTGCTTCAGCCCCGAGAGGGGCGCGAGCTTCATGGGATAGGTGGGCTCCGCATTGGCCGTCAGCGGCGCGGGAAGCCCTTCGGTGTCGCATGTGAAGGGAGCCGCCGTGTACCGGTCGTTGATCGGGGAGTCCGAGCTTCGGACGACGTAGTCCGCGTTTGTCTCGTCGAGCCCGACGTAGGCGGACCCGTCGGCGCCGCGCAGGTACGCCACGAATCGGCCTTCGGACACGCCGACGTAAACGCGGGAGCCGGGCTGTCCCTCGATTGTCCCGGAGAAGTGCGCCACCGAGGGAAGGGGCCGCGAGGATTCGCCCTCGGGGCCCGTGATGGTGATCCGCGCTTCGGGAGCCGCGACCTCGAATCGCGAAAGCAGAAGCCGTCCCGACGAGACCGGCGAGATGGGGAATGCGTCGATCTCGACGGAACCCCGGGAGGCCCGAAGGGCCGAGAGCGCCGAGACGTCCAGGTCGAGCGCCTGCTGCCCCGCGACCGACAGGCGGACGATTCGGGGAAGCGATTCCGTCGGCCGCACAGGGCTGACGAGCGTCGCCGCGAGCGCGGAGCCCGCGATGGCGAGGACGATCGCGAAGACGAAGGCATGACGGACTCTGCGCATGATTTTCTCCTGAGACACCGGGTCGCTCTCACCCGAGTATCAAGAGTCGGGCCAACCGGTGGGTCGCTCGAAGGTTAGGTCAAAGAAGAACTTGCGCGCGGTGACCTCCGTCACGTGACGGGGGTTGTCAGGGACCGCATCTCCCAAGTGACATCGGGCCGCGGGGGCCGAAGAGCCCGCAGGGGCAATAATGCGCCCGGAGGTGTCCATGCGCATGCGCATGAAAGTCTCGGGCTCGATCTTTCTCCTGGCCGCCTCCGTGGCCGCGCAGGAGCCGCGGCCCGTCCTGCGCTACGTCCCCCGGCACGAGGAGCTCAAGTACACCTTCGGCGGCGTCGCCGCGGCGCGGCACATCGCGCCCGGAACGCGCATCGTCAGCTGGAGCGAGGACTGCTACGACGGGGCGGTGACGGCCCCGGGGCAACTCCCCACGAAGGTGCAGCTCCCCGGCCACGACAATCCCCAGACCGGGCCGTTCTACGTCGACGGCGCCGAGCCCGGCGACACCGTTGCGATCCACATCGAGAAGCTCGAGCCCGCGCGCGCCTACGGGATCTCGTCGCTCTTCCCCGGCTTCGGGGCGCTCAACGGGTCCGACCGCACGGCGCTGCTCCATCCCGATCTCCCCGAGACGGTCTGGTTCTACGACGTCGATCGCGCGAAGGGCCTCGCGCGGACGCGGTCGACGGACGGACGATTCTCGTGGGAGGTCCCGCTCGCCCCGTTTCTCGGCTGCCTGGGCGTCGCTCCCGCCAACGGCGAGGCGCGATCGACGATCGTCCCGGACAGCTTCGGCGGCAACATGGATTGCCCCGAGGTGCGCGCCGGAAACACGGTCTATCTGGGCGTCCGCGTGCCGGGCGCGCTCCTTTCCTTCGGGGACGGGCACTACGCGATGGGCGACGGCGAGATCATAGGGACCGCGATCGAGGGGGCGATGAACGTCGAGCTAACCGTGGATCTCATCAAGCGCCGCGATACGGCCTGGCCCCGGATCGAGAACTCGGACTGGATGATGTCGCTCGGGGCGGCGCGTCCGCTCGAGGACGCGGCCCGCATCGCGTTCAAGGACATGGTGCAGTGGGTGATGGCGGAAACCGGGATGGTGGAGCTCGACGCCTACGAGTTCGTCTCGCAGAACGCCGTCGCGCCCGTTACCGAGATGGTCGATCCGCTCTACACGGTCCTCGTCAAGATCCCCAGGGCCCGGCTCCCGAAGAAGGGAGCGCCGCGATGAAGAACGCGCGGGTGTGGAAGCGCGTCGGCCTCGGCCTGGGCGTCCTCGTCCTGCTCGCGGTCGCGGGCATGACGTACATGATCGGCGGCCCGCGCAACCTGATCGGCATGCTTCGGTACGACCAGCGTCAGGAGGGCAAGCTCAAGGTCGGGGACCGGGCGCCCGACGTCGGCCTCGTCGCCCTCGATGGGACGACCCGCGTGCGTCTCGAGAGCGAGATCGGCGGCAAGCCCACGGTACTCGTCTTCGGCAGCTTCACCTGACCGCCGTTTCGCCGCTCGGTCGAGCGGGTCGAGACGATGCGGAAGCGATACGGCGATCGGGCGAAGTTCCTGACCCTGTACATCAAGGAGGCGCACCCGCTCGATGAGTGGCAGATGGAGTCCAACGAGAAGGAGAGCGTCTGCTACGCGCAGCCGAAGACGCTGTCCGACCGCGTGCGCATCGCCAATGACTTCGTCAAGCGCTTCCACTACGGGATGCCGCTCCTGGTCGACCCGATCGAGAACCCCGCGAGCCAGGCCTACGCCGGCTGGCCGGAGCGCTTCTACATACTCGACGAGTCGGGAACCATCGTCTACAAGGGCAAGCCGGGCCCGTTCGGCTACCACCCGGAGGAGGTCGAGTCCTGGCTCGCGAAGCGATTCGGCGAGGTCACGGGACCTCCCGGACGATCCTGAACTCGTTGCGGCGCTTCCAGAGGTACACGAGGATCGCGACGTTGACGGCGAGCAGAAGGTATCGCCGGAGGCTCGCGGGCCGCCGAAGGATCTCGAGGACCTCGAAGGGGATCCCCAGAGCCGTCAGCGTGATCGTGAAGTAGGGAGCCCAGGCGATCCGCATCGCCAGGGTGGTGCCCTCCGCGGCGAAGATCAGGCCGACCAGAAACGCGGCGACCCCGATCGCTTCCACCTGGCCCCGGGTGAAGTGGGCCAGAACGCCGGAGAGATGCCGCACGACCATGCGGTTCTCGTCCAGGGCCAGCAGACGCGCGATTTCCATCGGCTCGGAGTGATTCGGCAGGTGCGCGATCCGGAGGATCACGGCGCCCAGGAGCAGGAAAGCCGCCGCCTTCAGGAACTTGAATGCAATGATCCCGACGAAGCCCGGGGACAGGGGCGCTCGCCGAGGTTGCGGTTCCGGGTCCATGAGGGTGCGAAGTCTCCCACACAGAACGCGGCTCACGAAGCCGCGTTTTCCGCCCCGCCTGGCGATGAAAGGGGCCGGGGGTTATGCTCCGAAATCGATACGAGGAGGTCCCCATGAACGCCGATGTCCGTCCCCGCGGCGCTCTCCTCGCGGTGGTCTTCTCTCTGCTCGGTTCTGCGGCGCTTCCGGCCGCCTCGTACATGTCGATGTCGGATGCGGATCTGATTCGGCTCGCTCCCGTGATCGTTCGAGCGGAGGTGATCGGCCAATCCGTCCGACTGCAGCCGGTCAATGAGCAGCGCCTCCCGTTTACGATCGTGACCCTGCGACCGCTGGAAACCTTCCAGGGCGTCCTGGAGGAGGCGGATACTTTCTCGCTTCGAGTCCCGGGCGGCCGGACGGCCGAGGGCGCGTGGGCGGTTCCGGGCGCGCCTGTCTTCGACGCGGGGCAGGAAGTCGTCGTGATGATCGACGCGATCGGGGACGGCTCCCACGAGCACCGCCTGACGGAGTTCGGACTCTCGAAGTTCGACCTCGTGACCGACGAGTCCGGGCGCCGCTTCGCGGTGAGGCCTGCTTTTTCCGCGGAGGCGGACATGAAGCTCTCGCGCGTCTCGCCGGCGCTCGTCGCCCAGGCCCTCGCGGATCCGGCGAAGGCCCCGTCGCGGGACGCCGAATCGTTCCTCGTGGCGCTGCGCGCTCTCGCGCGGGGAGAGGACCTTCCTCCCCTCACCTATGCGATTCCCAGCGGCGGGTTCCGGAAGGTGGGGAGCGGCGGATTCCATGTCGAGTGGGCCAATCTCGGGGGCTCGGAGCCGGACAACCAATTTCGGTGGTTCTGGGATACGGGCGCTTCGCCGACGGCGACCGTGGCGACGAGCGGGACGCAATCGAACCTGGGCACCGACGACTCGTGCGGAACCGACTCCGGCTGCTACGTGAAGAACGCGGTGACGGGCTGGCACGGCGTCGCGCAGACCGACGTTCACCTCGAGGGCCCCTCCTCGACGGGAAACCTGAAAGTGAATCTCGATGCGCCGACGAGCCAGGATGGAGGCCTCGCCTGGAACACCCCCTTCCCGTGCGCGGGCGGAGTGCTGGGCCTCGGGGGTCCGGATCTTTCCCCCTTCGTCGGCTCCTTCACGGGGGATACGCCGTTCTTCGCCATCCCGAGCGGGACGGTCAACTTGCGCAAGAGCGCCTGCACCACGTCGAAGTATCCCGGAAAGGTCTTCAAGACGGTTGTCATCCACGAGATTGGGCACGCCCTGGGCCTGGCACATCCGGGCGCCGACCCGTCGCACAGCGAATCCACCAGCATCCACAGCTCGACGCCCCGGTCTTCGTGGCTCACCGCGATCATGCACTGGTCGATACCGGACTCGACGCCTTCGACTCCACAGACCGACGACATCCAGGCGATGCAGTACTTCTACGGAACGACCGTGGGACCGATGTCCCCGATGGCCAACTTCAGCTTCGCGCCGCCCAACCCGGCGGCGGGTTCGTCGGTCTCCTTCACGGACACATCCACGAGCTCACACACCGGATACACCTGGGACTTCGGCGACTCGAGCGCCGTCTCACACGACAAGAACCCCACCCACGTCTTCGCCGCGGCGGGAAGCTACGCCGTGAAGCTCTACGCCGGCAATTTCAACGGCACCGGTACCGCCACGAAGACCCTCGCGGTCGCGACGGCGGCGACTCCGTCCATCTGCACCCCGGGGACGAATACCCTGTGCCTGAACGCGGGACGTTTCCAGGTCACCGCGGACTGGCAGAAGAAGGACAGGACCACGGGCAAGGGAACGGCCGTCGCACTCACGACCGACACAGGATATTTCTGGTTCTTCGCCCCCACCAACATCGAGGTTGTCACCAAGGTCCTGGCCTTCTGCGCGAACCCGTTCAACTCCTACTGGGTATTCGCGGCGGGCCTGACGGACGTGAAGGTCACCCTGACGTACACCGACACGAGGAACGGAACGATCGTGACGAAGAACAATCCGCAGGGAACGGCCTTCCTGCCGATCCAGGACACGTCGGCTTTCCTGACGTGCCCATAGCCACCGTCGCCTACGCTGCGCTCGGGGATCTGCCTTCGGCACCGGCACGCGGCTCGCCCGGGCTCGACCGCGGGCCTGATCCCCTCGCTTCGCTCCGGCTCCCGCAACGCGAGTCGTTTCGCTCGCCCGGACTCGCGAAACTTGGTCGCGTTGCGAACTAGAGAGGTCCAAGCCTCTTACGCTGTCATCCTGAGGAGCGAAGCGACGAAGGATACCGGACTTGTTCGCCTCTAGAGCGACGTTCGGGATCCGGGACCTATCCGCTTCTCCGGGACCTTCGCCGGTGTAGATCCGTTCGAGTCAGGCGGCGGGCGGCTTCGCGGAGGGTGGCCTCGGTCTTGGCGAAGTTGACTCGGACCTGAGTCCTGCCTCCGCCGCGCGCGTAGAAGCTCGAGCCGGGCACCGCGATGACGCCGGCGTGTCGGGCGAGGAAGTCGACGAACGCGTAGTCGTCCTCCCACCCGAGCGGGGCGGCGTCGGCCATCACGTAGTAGGCGCCCTCCGGCGCGCTGAAGGCGAAGCCCGCCTCCTCCAGCGCGTCGAGGAGGATCTTGCGGCGCCGCCCGTACTTCCGGCGCAGCTCCTCGTAGTACGAGTCGGGAAGGGCGAGAGCGGCGCATCCAGCGTCCTGGAACACGGTCGGGGCGCAGATCGTCAGGTAGTCGTGGACCTTGCGCAGAAGCGCGGTCAAGGGAGCGGCGGCGGTCGCCCACCCGACTCGCCAACCCGTCACCGCGTAGGTCTTTCCGAGCCCCGACAGAGTGACGGTGCGATTCTCCATTCCCGGCAGCGAGCCCAGGCTGAGGTGCCGGTGGCCCTCGAACCAGATGTGCTCGTAGATCTCGTCGGTCACCGCGATCAAGCCGTGGCGCTCGCAGAGACGGGCGACCTCCGATAGCTCGTCGCGCGTGAAGACGCGCCCCGACGGGTTTCCGGGGGTGTTCACGAGCAGGAGGCGGGTCGCCGGGCGGATCGCCCTTTCGAGAGCCTTCGGGTCGAGGCGGAAGTCGGGCCTCGCGAGCGAAACGAAGCGCGGGCGGACCCCGGCCAGCACGCACGTGGGCAGGTAGTTCTCGTACCAGGGCTCCAGGATCAGGACCTCGTCCCCGGGCTCTGTCAAGGCGAGAACGGCCGCGGCCACGCCCTCGGAGACTCCGCAGGTGACCGTGACCTCCGTCTCGGGGTCCGCGGAGATGCCGTTGAAACGGGCCGACTTCTCAGCGATCGCCCGGCGAAACTCCCGCAAACCCCAGGTGAAGCCGTACTGATGATTTTCGGAGCGGCGAATCGCCTTCTCCAGCGCGCCGATGAGCTCGGGCGGCGGATCGAAGTCGGGCAGCCCCTGCGCGAGGTTGACCCCGCCGACTTCGGCGTGCAGCCGCGTCATCTCCCGGATGACCGACTCCTGGAAGGGCCGGGTCCTGCGGGACAGCGGTCGCCGCCGGCCGGCAGGGATCCGTCGTTTCATGGAGCTAGACTAAGGCCAAAGGCCAAAGGCCAAGGGTCAATCCACCCCGGTCCGCGGACGACGACGATGAAGGAAGAGACCGGCACGCGCCTCCACCGGGGCTTGAGCTCCGTCGAGTACTTCACGTTCGGGTTCGGGACGATGGTGGGTGTGGGCTGGGTCGTTCTGATGGACGACTGGCTCGGCCGCGGCGGCCCGGCCGGCGCCTTCCTGGGATTTCTGTTCGGGGGTCTGCTCCTCCTCCCCGTGGCTCGCACCTACGGCCGCATGGTCGCCCAGATCCAGGATGCGGGCGCCGAGATCGCCTACACCGAGGGGGTCTTCCCGCCGGCGGTCGGCTTCGCGGCGGCCTGGACGATGGTGCTCGCCTACGCGATCGTCTGCCCCTGGGAGGCGGTTGCCGTCGGCAACCTGCTGGCCCGCATCGTGCCCGCGATGAACGACCTTCCGCTGTACTCGGTCGGCGGCAAGGTGATCACGGCTCCGCGTCTTTGCGCGGGACTGCTCCTGACCGCCGGCGTGGCCTCGATCAACACCTTCGGAATTCGCCTCTCCGGCATCTTTCAGAACGTCCTGACCTTCGGATTGCTGGGTCTCTTCGCGATTTTCACGAGCCTGGGACTCCTGCGCGGAGAAACTGCGCACCTGGAGCCGCTGTTTTCCCGCCCCGGGACGGGCGGCGCGATCCTCTCGATCCTCCTCGTCCTCCAGATCGTTCCCTACTTCATGACGGGCTTTGAGTCGGTCGGGAAGGAATCGGAGGAAGCGCGCCGGGGATACGACCCCCGGGCCTTCGGGCGCGTCATTTTAATCGCCTGCGTGTCGGGGATCCTCTTCTACTGCTCCATCATCGCCGCGGTCTCGCTCGTGTTTCCCTGGAAGGAGCTGGTGGCCGGACACATGGGCACCGAGGCGGCCTTCGAGCAGGCGTTCTCCTCGCGGGGGATTGCCCGACTGATCCTGGTGGCGGCGCTCCTCTCGTTGATCAAGATCTTCAACGGCAACTTCGTGGCGTCCACCCGGCTGCTCTTCGGGATCGGCAAGAGGGGCCTCGTGCACCCGTCGCTGTCCCGCGTTCACGGACGCCTGGGGACCCCTTCCTTCGCCATCCTGCTCATGACGGTCCTGACGGGCGCGGCCGCGTTCCTGGGGGACGCGCTGCTCGTTCCCGTGACGGAGGTCGGCTCCCTCGCGGTCGGCGTCGGCTGGTTCGCCACGTGCGTTTCGTTCCTGAGTCGCGCGCAGCGCGCTCCCGGGCGGGTGCCGGGCCGCACGACGGCCCTCGCGGGAGCCATCGTTTCGGCCGCGGTCGTTCTGATGAAGGCGCTCCCGATGGTCCCCGGAAGCTTCTCGCGCCCCGAGTGGATCGCCTTCGGGCTCTGGTGCGCGTTGGGAGCGACGTTCTGGAGCACACGGCCCCGCACGAGACCGGGCGCGCCATCCCGCACGATCGCCAGCTGACAGCCGGCGGCGGGAGTGCTAACATTCGTCGAACCTGACACTGCTCTGCCGAGTGCGTGCGCGGTTCGAGGAGGAGCACCAATGGTGGGACGTGGCAGAGACCAGCACCAGCCCGAGCCGTGGGCGGCCGACGGCCGATCGGTCCTGAATTCCAGCGGATGGATCCTGGCCAAGACCATCTTCGAGGCGGATGCCCGCCGCATCGTCGCCGCCATCAACGACGTGCTGGCCATCCCGACCGCCGCTCTGGAGGCCGGGTTCATCCGGGAGATCCTGGTGCCCCGGCCCGATACGTCGACCGGCGAGGTCCGCATCCACATCCACCCGCTTCCGAGGGCCTCGGATCCCGCGGAGTTCTTTATCCACGACCGGCGCTCGGTGGAGCGACGGCGGGGCGATCGGCGCGGCGGAGAGCGCCGGCGCGGGGTCGCATCCCAGCAGCGGATCCGCTCCGTCGCCGACTGATCCGGGCGTCGAGCCCGATCAGCGCGTGGTCGAGCCGGGCTTCGCGCGCGCCGGGGCGGCCGGCGCGGTAACGATGACCCGCCCGGTCATCGCGTCCAGGTGCACGTTGCAGAAGTAGGGGAACGTCCCGGCCTGCGTGAACGTGTAGGAGTAGCTGAACGGGGCCTGGTGGATGCTGGAGTCCCATTTTCCGGAGGGTGAGCAGCCTCCGCCGTAGCCGTATCCGCCCCCACCCCCGCCCGAGCACGTTCCGGAGTTGGTGCCGTGATGCAGGGTCCCCTCCCAGGTCCAGGTGACGGTGTCGCCCACGTTGGCGGTCGTGACGCCGGTCCCGCTCGCCTGGTCGACGAAGTACGTCCCCCCTTGCCCCACGTGCACGGAGTGCGCGACCGACTGCTGCGCGGGCTGGTCCGGAGCGCCGACGACGAAGATCGGATCCGTCGTGTTGTTGTCGATCACCGCGGCGTACGTGAAGACCGGCGCGGTGGCCGTCGCGACGACGACCGCGTTGGAAGTCACGGCGGAAGGAACGCTCGCCATCCCGAAGATGCCATTGAATTGGAATCCGGCGTGCGCCGCCGCCGTCTGGGTGACGGGGTTCCCGAGCGGAGCCCCCTGGTCGAAGATCCGGACCGTCACCGAGACCGACGAGTCGTTGGGGTTGAAGAATCCGACGTTGCTGCGGAACCCCTGGACGGGGCCCCCGTTGCGGATCGAGGTCAGGACCGTCGTCGCCGCGGCCTTCGAAGGCTCCAGGCCCGCGATGAACATTCCCACCGTCGGCGTCGGCTCCGTCGAGTAGAGCCGGCTGGTCACGACGAGCTGATTCTCCGATCCATCGAAGTCGAACTCCACGCCTCCGGCGGTGTTCGGCGCTGCGAAGGCATGGGCCACCATGTCGTCGAACGACTTCGATTGCCGCGGAGCCAGAGCGATCGTGATCTGGGGATTTCCCGCGGTGCACGGGGATGGGATGAAGCAGCGGTAGCTCGCCGTGACGGCGAGCGCTGCCGTGTACGACGTGTTGAAGACGCGAACGTCGGAGAAAAACGGCGCGCCGCCGACGATCGAGGCAACCGCCGGCAGCGTCACGCGGTCGCCTCGAAGGATCGGGGCGGCCAGTACCAGGATCGAGGCCATGAGAATTCGGCGCATGGATTTACCCGGCAGTCGGCCGGCTCCCATCGTCAGCCTATGCCTCCCGGCACCGGCAGGCCTCTGGTTTAGGAAGGCTTTAGGCAGCAGCGTCAGGGGAGGCGGGCGTTCCCGTTTCGCGGGTCGAAGGTGCTGCCGGCGGGCAGAACGTGCAGTCGGACGTCCTCCGCGCCCAGGGGCGCACGCGGCGCCGGGGTGATTCGAGCCTGCCGGGCGTCGAACACGACCGCGACGCTCCCGCCGAGCACCCCCCAGATCCCGTCCGGGCCGACCTCGAGCGCGGTCGATTCGTCGATCCCGACGCCCACGCGCTCGGGGTGTTCCAAGACCAATGAGAGCAGGCGGTTGTTGCGCCTCCGGCGCACGAAGTGCTGGTCCACGATCGCTCCCGGCAGCAGGTCGAAGCCCTCCGCGGTCACCACGTTCTCCCGCGCGATCGTCATG
>JBBRFL010000008.1:0-121242 GCA_038224325.1 Thermoanaerobaculia bacterium
CGGTTCCAGGTCGAAGCGCGGGCCGCGTCGGTCCTCAACCATCCGTCGATCGTCACGATCTACGACGTCGGCGACACGGGAGACGTGTCCTGGATCGCGATGGAGTGGGTCGACGGGCGGACTCTGCGGGAGGTGCTCGTGGAGGGACCGCTGTCGTTGACCGAAGCGGTCTCGATCTTTCGGCAGATCGCCGACGGCCTGGCCGTCGCCCACGCGAGAGGCGTCGTCCACCGCGACCTCAAGCCGGAGAACATCATGCTGACCGCGGAGGGCCGGCCCAAGATCCTGGACTTCGGCCTGGCCCGTCAGACGCTCGGCGAATCCCTGGAGGGTTCGATGTCGGCTGTCGCCACGGTCGACACACCCGCCGCGGCGACCTCGGAGGGCACGATCATCGGGACCGTCGGATACATGTCTCCGGAGCAGGCCTCGGGCCGCCCGGTCGACTTCCGATCCGACCAGTTTTCCCTGGGTCTGATCGCCTACGAGATGCTGGCCGGGCAGCGAGCCTTCACGCGACCGACCGCGGTAGAGACGCTGTCGGCGGTCATCCGCGATGAGCCGGCCCCGCTCGCCTCGGTCCGGCGCGGAACGCCGGCGTCCCTGCAAGGAATCATTTCCCGTTGCCTCGCCAAGAGGCCGGAAGGCCGCTTCACCGCGACGCGGGAGATCGTCTCCGCCCTCGAATCCATCGGCACGGACTTGTCCGCCGCGGCAGCACTTCCCATCGAGATCTCGCCGGATACGACGCCGAAGCTCGCGGCGGACACTCCGCCGTCACGGCGCCACTGGCCGCGACGCACGCTCGCGGTTCTGGTCGCCGCCGTCGCGGCGGTAATCGCCGTCGCCACGTGGGTCCGGTACCACGCCTCGGGGGGGGCGATCGATTCCCTGGCCGTCCTTCCCTTCGAGAACGCGAGCAGGGATTCGGATATCGAGTATCTCGGCGACGGACTCACGGAAAGCCTGATCAATCAGTTGTCCCGTATACCCTCGTTGAAGGTGATGGCGCGCGCGACGGTCTTCCGCTTCAAGGGGGCCGCCGACCCGCAGGATGCGGGCCGAAAGCTCGGGGTGGCCGCGGTCGTGGCGGGCGCCGTCTCGCGGCGGGGCGGCCGGCTCTCGATCTCGGCGGAGCTCGTGGAGATCGCGACGGGCGCTCGCCTGTGGGGAGAGAAGTATGACAGGCCGCTCGAGGACCTGCAGCACGTGCAGGACTCGATCGCGCTGGGCATCTCGAACGGACTCCGGCTGCGGCTTTCGGTCGAGCAGAAGCGGGCGCTGGGCCGGCGCGCCACCGAGAGCCCCGAAGCCTACGAGCTCTTCCTCAAGGCCCGCCATGCGTTCGTTACGGAGACCGAGGAAGGGTACCTCGAGGCGAGGCGGCTGTATCTGCAGGCCGTCGCGAAAGACCCGAAATTCGCCGAGGCCCATCTGGGGATCGCCTTGACGTACGCCAGCGTCGCCGTGGAAGGCTACGTGCCACCCGCGGCAGCGTGGCCGCGAGTCGACGAGGAGATCCAGAAGGCGCTCGCGCTCGACCCGGGCAACGTGCTGGCTCGGTGCGCGCTCGCGAACCGCCGATTCTTCGGCAATTGGGACTGGGCCGGCTCCGAGCGCGAGTTTCAGCAACTGAGCAACGAGCCGCGGGTCCTTCTCGGGGAGCAATTCCGCCCGATCGCCTTGTTCCTCTGGGCCCGCGGCCGGACCGACGAGGCCGTCGAGCTCATGGAGAGGGCCCTGGAGGTCGATCCGGGGAATCTCACCTCGAAGAACATGCTGGCCGATCTCCTCGCGCAGGCCGGACGTCTCGAGGCAGCCCTCTCTCTCTACCGGGCCGTTCTCGAGGCGGAGCCTTCCAACCCGCGCCCGCTGTTCGGCGTGGCCGAGGTCTTGAAGCGCCGGGGTGACATGGCGGGCGCGATCGGAGCGCTTCGAAAGGCCTACGAGCTTTCGCTCGGGGAAGAGGCAGCCGCGAAGGCGCTGGCCGCCGCGCACACGCAGAAGGACTACGAGAAGGTGGAGGAGGACGTGGCGCGGTTTCGACTCGGGGAGCTCGAGGACCTCGCGCGGGAACGGTACGTCTCTCCCCTCGACCTCGCCCGGCTGAACGCGCGGGTCGGAGAGAGCGCAAAGGCTTTCTCGAGCCTCGAGGCGGCGTTCGCCGAGCGGTCGGCCGGGCTCGTCTATCTCAAGGTGGACCAAGCCTGGGACCGGATCCGGGACGACCCCCGCTTCGCCTCCCTCGTCCGGCGGATCGGGATTCCCTGAGGGGCCCAGCCCCCAGCCACCCGGTTTTTTGATACCCTTCGGCAGGGTCGAGACCGGATCTCACCGACCCAGGAAGGTTCCGATGAAACGTCGAATCGTCTTGGTAGGGCTCATAGCCGCCGTCGGACTCTGGATGGGAGCCGATCTTCTGGCCTGCGGGGACAAGTTCCTCGTGGTCGGCCGGGGGACTCGCTATCAGCGGCCGAAGAACGCCCGCGCGGCGTCGATCCTGATCTACGCGAATCCATCCACCGGCCTCCAGGTCGCCCTGAAGGGCGTGCCCGTGGAGTCCGTGCTGAAGCGCGAGGGACACCGCTCCACGACCGTCGAGACGCCCGAGCAGCTCTCCGCCATACTCGCGGGCGGACACTTCGACGTCGTTCTCGCGGCCAGCGGGGACGCGGCGGCCGTCGAAAAGCTGGTCGGCGAAAATCCCGACGCGGCACGGGTGCTCGTCTTCTGCGTCAAGGGGAAGGACCACGAGTCGCAGGACTCGGTGAAAACCGCCTCCTGCCTGAAGACCCCTCCCAAGGAGTGGAATCTCCTCGAAGCGATCGACAAGGCCGTCGAGCGGCGCGACGAGACCTCCCGAAAGGCCCAAGTCCGCTCGTAGTCACTGCGGTGAGCTCCAACCGCCGTTTGATTCTCGCGACCGCAATCGCGGCGGCTCAGAGCTTCATACCCTCGCGTCTCGCCGCCCAGGCCTTCACTCTTCCGCACGGCGTCGGCGCGGTCACCCTGGCCTGGCAGTACGTCGACAACACGGGGCATCGGCTCACCGACGGATTTCTTCGGGTCGCCGGGCAGAGCGTCACGACCAGCCTCGACCTCGAGCTGGACTACGGCGTCACGGACCGGCTGTCCGCCACGTTCGGCGTTCCTTACGTCTTCGCGAAGTACACGGGCTCGTTGCCCTCGCCCTCGAGGCTCCCCGTCGACCAGTGTCAATGCTGGCACTCCTCGTTCCAGGACCTCTTCCTCGCCGCCCGCTATCGCCTCGGAAACGACGTCTGGGCCGCCACTCCCGTCGTGAGGTACGTCCGCCCGAGCCACGACTACAACTTCGTGGGAGAGGCGTCGGTGGGCCGGGATCTCGAGGAGGTGCAGGCTGGCCTCAACGTGGGAACGCGGCTCATAACCTTCCTGCCTCAGGCCAGCGTCCAGGCCGGCTACACGTATGCGTTCGTCGAGAGGGTCCTCGACATCAGGAACGACCGGAGCAGTGCCTTTTTTCAGCTCGGCTATGCCCTGACTCGACGGCTTTACGTTCAAGCGGGAGCCACCTGGCAGCGGACGCATGGCGGGCTGCGGATCGGGTCCGTGACCGGCGACCCGTTCCCCCTCCCCGGCGAATTCAACACCCCGGAACGATTCGCGCAGCGCGATCGGCTGACGCGGAGCAACTACTGGCACGCCGGCGGAGGACTCTCGTTTTCGGCCGGTCCCGTCGACATCTTCGCGGCATTTCAGAAGTACCTCTCGGGAAGCGATACGCACAACGGCCAGGCCTATAGCGTCGGCGCCACCTGGTACTTCGACCTCTTGAAGTAGCCGTACCGCCGACCCGGCGGTCTCGGCCTCTCCCTGTCGGCGCACCCGCGCCACGAACATCTCACTCCCCGAAGATCGCAACGCATCGCTGCAAAGCCTTCGCTCGAGCCCGCGCTCCCCAACCACGGCTCCTTCGCGATGGGATTCGGGTCGGAAACGAGCACCTCATGGCAGGAAGGGTCAAGCCCATTCCCGACGGTTACCACAGAGTGACGCCGTGCCTGGTGGGTTCCGGCGCCACGTAGGCGATCGACTTCTACAAGCGCGTCTTCGGCGTGACCGAGAAGGTGCAATGACGGCCTCGCCCCGAAGGAAGGTCGGACACGCAGGTCAAGATCGGAGACTCCAACATGCTGGCCGAGGAGGTCCCCGAGATGGGGCATCGCGGCCCGAAGAGCCTGGGCGGCTCGCCGATCTCCCTCCTCCTCTACGTCGAGGACGTCGAAGCGACGCTGGGAGGCGATGCTCGGCGCCGCAAAATAATCGGCATCGGAGGCGCTCGGGCGATCGGACCTACGAGCTGAGACCGGTTTCGTTATAGAATGGCGAATCCGGACCCCAGCGCTGAAGGTTAGCGTCTCCGTCTTGCACGCTGTGGCGATCGGGCTTCTCAGCTTTTTTCCTTCTATTCTCCTGGCCACCGCCAGCGTCAACAAGAGCTTCACGCCGACCAGCGTCCCGCCGGGCGGGATCTCGACTTTGACGGTCTTTCTCTTCAACGACGCGGCGGCCCCGTTGACCGGCGCCGCGCTGACCGACAACCTTCCCGCGGGGGTGACGATCGCGGGGGTCCCCAACGCTTCGACGACCTGCGCGTCCGGGATCGTGACCGCGAAAGGCTACTGGCGGAATCATGCGACCCCCATCAGAAACGATCCGACCGCTGGGAGGCGTCGAGGTTGAGCACAGGCCGTCCCCACCCGCCGAAGATCTGCCTTGCTGCCGCGTTCATCGGGGCCGCACTTCTCGCGGCCGCTCCGGCGACTGCGACCTTGACGGTCGGGCCGATCACATGGAACGTGATCGGCCTCGACAGCAACAGTCCGGCCTCGGGTCCAAAGGACTTCCCCGTCGGGGTGCGGGTCTGCAGCAACGTCGCGACGAGCGGAGTCTCCGCGGTGTGGTCCTGGGACTCGGCCAACCCGAACATCAACCTGCGTCCCGGTTCGCTCAGCACAATCGCGATCCCGTCCATCGCGGCCGGCGCCTGCTCGGACGCCTATTTCGAGGCGGAGGTCACCCCAGTCCCCGCGGCCTACGACACGGCGAGGCGCTACCACGTCACCGCAACGGACTTCTCGGGCAGTGCGACTTCCCCAACGCCCCGAGAGCTCTACGTCGAACATCTCATCTCACAGAACCGCAATTCGACGACGGGGGTCAAGCTCGATGGGGTCTCGGTCCCGGCCGGAGGTTCCATGAACCTCGTCGTCGGCAACACCTACACGATCGAGCTCGATGCGACCACCGCGACACAGGGATACGAACAGCTCGAGGCCTTCATCAGTTTCCCGAATACCATCTTCCAGATCCTTTCCGTCTCGACGACGTATTCAGCGGACACTTCGATCTACGTCTCGTCACCGAACGACAAGCTCTATGGGGACGGCTGCCTGTGGGACAACGATCCGAACAGCCCGACCTACCGCTCGTGCGCCGGCGTCGACGGCAAGGTGGGCGGCACCGTCGTCACGACGTACACGCTTCGGATCGTCAGCGGCGGGGGCACGGCCCAGACTCTGAGAAGTTTGATCTACGACTTTTCGGGTAGCAGCTTCCATTACAACAGCGACTTCTCGACCGGCGCGCGCATCGCAACGATCATCGACCCATCGCTCGTGGACATCTCGAAGCGCTTCGCTCCGAATCCCTCGAACGCCGGCGGCGTCTCGACGCTGACGTTCACGCTCACGAATTCAAATGCGGGCAGCGTCAGCGGGCTCGACTTCACGGACGTCTTTCCGACCTCCCCGGGCGCGATGGTCGTGGCGAATCCCCCGAGCGCGGTGACGACGGGTTGCGGGACCCCCGCGTTCGCGCCGGTCGCGGGCGCCGCCTCGGTCTCGTTCTCGAACGGCACCGTCGCCGCCAACGCGAGTTGCACCGTCCGCGTCAACGTCACCGCTCCCGTGGCCGGCAGCTATGCGAACACGTCGAGCGATCTCTTCATCGGCGTCGTCGACACGGGCCATCTCGCGAGCGACATCTTGACGGTCAACACGGCAACCGGTCCGCCCCCTCCCGTATGCGGGCTCACGCTGGCGAAGTGGAGCGTGCCAAACGGCACCGTCGCCAACCCGCCGGACCTCGCCGGCGGGGTCCCGACGACGAAAGCCGCCGACGTGGCCACGGCGGCGGCCTCGGCGAATCTGCCGGCTTCGACCTCGATCACCGCGTCGAGCGGTCACGGCGACACGACCTCCTGGCAGACCTTCGGCTACAAGAATGCCGGACAATTCATCGACTTCACCGTCGATACGAACAAGTACACGGCGGTCCAAATGAGCTTCTGGGTCGCCAATCCGAGCCCCGCAAACGGCCCGACCTCGATTACCCTCACCGTAAACAGCGGAGGGGGCTTCGGCAGCCCTGTGCTCACGGTGACCAATCCCCCCCTCGCCTTCACGAATCACACGGTTGACCTGACGGGCCTCACCAGCACGACCGGCGTGACGATCTTCCGGCTCACCGCGACCGGCGCAGCCAACAACAATAGCGGGGCGTCCCTCAATTACGACGATGTCGCGTTCACGGGCTGCGGTACGCCGCTCCCGCCGACGATCGGCAAGGCCTTCACACCAAACCCCGTAGCCGTCGGAGCGGCTTCGGTGCTCACCCTCACTGTCACGGACCCCAACGCGGCGGTCGCGCTCTCCGGCGTCTCTTTCACCGATACGCTGCCGGCCGGCTTGACGGCTCCAAACGCCACGACGGCGGTCTGCGGAGGGAGCCTCAAGATCACCGGCGGCAACCTGTTGACGTTCACGGGGGGAACGCTCGCCGCCGGGGGGTCCTGCTCGATTCCGGTCACGGTCACGGCTTCGACGGCCGGGCCGCACGTGAACGTCAGCGGGTTTGTCTCGTCGACTGAGGGCGGGACGAACACGGGGGCGTCCGGGACCGCGTCGGCGTCCCTGACGGCCCTCCTCCCCCCGGTCATCGCCAAACAGTTCGCGCCGAATCCGATCCTCGCGCTCGGCGTCTCGACACTCACGTTCACCGTCACGAATCCCAACCAGAACGATACGCTCGGTTCCGTCGCGTTCTCGGACTCCTTTCCGACGTCGCCCGCCGCGATGGTTGTCGCCGCTTCGCCGGGGGCTTCGGTTTCCGGATGCGGCGCGCCGACTTTCTCGCCCCTCGCGGGGGCGGGCTCGGTTTCGTTCTCCAGCGGGACGATCGCCGGCGGCGGCACGTGCACGGTCACGGTCAACGTCACCGCGCCCACGACGGGAACCTACTCCAACACGAGCGGCAACGTCTCGTACGTCATTAACTCGGCAACGGTGCTCGGAAACGTCGCGTCCGCGTCTTTGACCGTGAACCCGCCGCACCCCGCCATAGGCACCTTGAAGCAGGTTGGCCCGACGAACGACCCGCTCGGGACGTGGGACTCGTTCCTCGCCGTGACGACCGGCATGAACGTCTTTTACAAGATTACGATCGAGAACGACGGCGACGTGGCCTTGAGCCCGGTCGGCGCCACGGATCCGAACGTGGACCTGTCGACCTGCGTCTGGCCACCCGTTCTGCCGGTCGCCGTGCAAGGGAACGACAACCACATTGCGACCTGCGTCGTGGGACCGGTCGTGGCCCTCAACGGCTTGCATCCGAACACGGAGACCGCCTCCGGGACCGGCGCTGGAACCCCAGTCACCGACCAGGGCTCCGCCTCCTATGCGACGACCGGCCTCTCGCTCGCCAAGAGCGTGGCCGAGTTCTTCTTCGTGGCCGCCGGAGACACGCTGCACTACAGCTACCTCGTGACGAACAGCGGGTTTGCGCCGCTGCATGGCCCGGTCACCGTCTCGGACACCAAGGCGTCCGTTATCTGTCCTGCGGTCGCGACCGTTGGGGATCTCGACGATTTCCTGGACCCCGGCGAGGCCATCACGTGCACGGCGACTTACGTCGTGACCCCGGCAGACGTGTCGGCGAAGTTCGTCACGAACGTTGCCTTCGCCACCGTATCCGGCGTCAACTCGCCGACCGACAGTCGGACCGTGCCGCTGCTGGCTCCGCCGACGATCGGGAAGTCGTTCGCGAGCTCGACCGTCGCGCTGGGGGCCAACGTCAACATGAACCTGGTCTTGACCAACCCGGGCGGCTCAACGCTGACCGGGTTGTCCTTCATGGACACGCTGCCAACCGGACTGACCGCCCCGAACGGGACGACGGCAACCTGCGGGGGAAGCCTCGTCATCACCGGCAACAGCCTCTTGAACTTCTCCGGTGGGACGTTGGCCGGCGGCGCCAGCTGCACGATCACCGTGAGCGTGACCGGAACTACCGCCGGGGTAAAGAACAATACGACCGGACCAATCAGCTCGAATGAGACGGGTGTCGGGGCTACGTCGAACACAGCGACGGTCACGGTCCTCGCGCCGCCCACGGCGGTCAAGCTGTTCGCGCCCAACCCGATCGTGACGAACGCGGTCTCGGTCCTCACGATCACGCTGTCGAACGCGAATCCGCTCGCGATCACCGGCGCCGCCTTCAACGACGTCTATCCGGCTGGCCTGATCAACGCGACGCCCGCCAATCCCCTGACGACCTGCCCGGGCGGGACGGCGACTGCCGCCAACGGCGGCAACTCACTGTCGCTCTCGGGCGCGACGGTTCCTCCGGCGGGCAACTGCGCGGTCACGGTCAACGTGACTAGTGCCACCGCGGGAAGCTACCTTAACGCCACCGGACCGATCACTACGGGAAACGCCGGGACCGCAGCCTCCGCGAGCGCGACGCTGGTCGTCAACACACCCACACCCACACCCACGCCCACTCCGACAGCGACCCCCACCCCGACGGCGACGCCGACTCCGACCAGCACCCCGACGAGCACTCCCACACCGACGCCGACGAGTACGCCAACGAGCACGCCGACCAACACACCCACGAATACTCCGACCCACACGCCGACCCTCACTCCAACCAATACCCCGACCAACACTCCGACCAATACACCCACCCATACGCCGACCGCGACCCCGACTCTCACGCCGACGAACACTCCGACGAACACGGCGACCAGTACGCCGACGAACACGCCCACCGATACGCCCACGACCACTCCGACTCAGACGCCCACCCGAACGTTGACCAGCACCCCGACCAACACGACCACCAATACGCCCACGACCACTCCGACACTCACTCCCACTGCCACCGCGAGTCCGACTCAAAGCCCCAGCCCGAGCTCGACACCGACGGTGACGAACACGGTCACCCGCACTCCGACCACGACGCCGACGGCCGCGCCCGGCACGCCGACCGCGACTCCGACGGTGGGATCCGGAACCCCCACGCCCAGCCCGACCCCCGCCGTATCCGCGGATCTCGCGATCGAGAAGACGGCCTCTCCGGACCGTCCGATCCCCGGGGCGGACCTCGTTTACACCTTGACGGTGACGAACCTGGGGCCGGCGGTCGCGACCGGCGTCCAGGTCACCGACCCGCTCCCCTCCGGAGTGACCTTCGTGAGCGCGACGCCGTCTCAGGGGACCTGCACCGGCGGCACGACGGTCTCGTGCGACCTCGGCACCCTCGCGTCGGGCTCGACGGCGACGATCTCGATCGTCGTGCACGTCGGGATCGGGGGCCCCTTGGTCAATCGCGCCACGGTAAGCGGAAACGAGCCGGATCCCAACGGTTCCAACGATTCCTCGACCGCGATCACGACGATCGAGGGGTCCAGCATCCCGACGCTCTCGGGCCTGGGGCTGCTCGTCCTGGCCGCCGGCCTTCTCGGCATCGCGCGCCTCCTGCTGCGCGGCGGCGAGTAGAGCGCTCGGCGAGCCCTCTCTCCCCCCGACTCATTCGTCCGGTCTTCCTCTCGAAGTGATAGGTAGAGAGCCCGCAGTTCCCCAGACGACTACAGGAAGGAGAGAACATGGCTGAAAACGTCAAACCCATTCCGGAGGGCTACCACCGCGTGACGCCGTACCTGGTCGTCCAGG
This sequence comes from Thermoanaerobaculia bacterium, assembly GCA_038224325.1. Taxonomy (GTDB): domain Bacteria; phylum Acidobacteriota; class Thermoanaerobaculia; order UBA5066; family Gp7-AA6; genus DAHUXD01. The sequence continues at coordinate 9,999 of JBBRFL010000008.1, forward strand.
GAGCGGCCGACGCGATCGCTTTCTACAAGAGGGTTTTCGGCGCGATCGAGACCGTGCGGATGCCGGCGCCGGGAGGAAAGGTCGGCCACGCGGAGATCCAGCTCGGCGACTCGACGATCATGCTCGCCGACGAGGTGCCGAACATGGGACACCGCGCCCCGAAGTCGCTCGGAGGTTCGCCCGTCTCGCTGGTCCTCTACGTCGAGGACGTGGATCGCACGGTCGAGCAGGCCGTGGCGGCCGGGGCCCGGCTGACGCGCCCCGTCGCCGACCAGTTCTATGGCGACCGGACCGGCGGGCTCGAGGACCCCTTCGGCCATCAGTGGTACATCGCGACCCACATCGAAGACGTCTCTCCCGAGGAGATGAAGAAGCGCGCGGCGGCTGTGGCCGACACTTCGTCTTCAGCCGCCGGATGACGGTAGGGACTCAGGCCCGAAGGATCTTGCGGCCCCAATAACTCTTCGCTCCGGTCGGCGCGTCGAGCGCCGCTCAAAGAGTCGTACCATGGACCGCATGGACGCCGTTCTCGAAGAGCTCGAGAGGGCCGCAGCGACCGGCCTGATCCCCCCCGGCAGCACCGTGCTGCTCGCCGTCTCCGGAGGAGCCGACAGCATGGCGCTCCTGCACGGAGCCGCGGAGTCGGCGCCACGCACCGGCTGGCGCCTCTCGGTGGGCCACGTGCACCACGGCTGGCGGGGGCGCGCCGCGGATCGCGACCTCGCCTTCGTCGCGGACCACGCCCGGCGGCTGCGGCTCGCCTTCGCGTCCCGCCGCCGCGACGCCCGGAGGGCCGCCTCCGAGCTCGGGCTGTCCCCCGAGGCCGGCGCGCGGCACGTCCGCTACGCGGCGCTGGCGGACATGGCAAGCGCTAACGGCGCGAGCCGGATCGCCACGGCCCACCAGCGAGAGGACGCGATCGAGTCCCACGCGATCGCCGTCGAGCGGAGCGGCGGGCTCGCGGGACTGGCGGGCCCGCGCGAACGGCGGGAGGACGGCGTCGTGCGCCCCCTCCTGTCGGTCTCGCGGACGCAGATCCTGGCCTTCCTGGCCACGCGCGGGCTCGGCTTTCGCCGCGACGCCTCCAATGGGGACCTCCGCCTGACCCGCAACCGCGTCCGGAGAGCGCTCGCCGCGGCGCCGGAGGAGACGCTCGCCGCGATGGCGCGAGAGGTCGCGCGCCTGTCGGTCGAGCGGACGCGTCTCGATCGGGATTGCGCCCGGGTCCTCGCAGACGTCCGGGCGGCGGGCGGGGCCGTGATCGCCGACGCGGAGACCCTCGCGCGATGCCCGGAGCAGCTCCAACGCGTGGCCCTCGAGCGGCTCGCGGCGGCATTCGCGCGCCCCGGGCGCGCCCCCATGACCGGCCGGGAGCGCGAACAGATCCGGGAGCTCCTCGCGTCCGGCCGCGATTTCCGCTTCGAGGCGGGCCGTCACATTCGCTTCGAGCGGCGTGGGCGCGATCTCCGAGTGGGTCCGCGGACGTCTTCGATTCGGGCGGCGGTGTACCATCGCCCGGCCAGGACCGCGACCGAGGCGGAGGCCGGAGAAGGGGCACCGTGAAGCTCGAAATGCGCCATGATTCCCGCCGGATCGCGGAGCGCGTTGAGGCCGTGGCCGGGGAGATCGACGGACAGCTCCGCGGCCGCTCGCTCGTGCTGGTGTCGATCCTGAAGGGATCGGCATTCTTCATGGCGGATCTGGCTCGGAGGCTCCACGGCTCCTTCTCCTGCCAGTACCTCCACGTGCGGCGCGTCGAGGGGGCCCACGACGTCCTCCAGATCGACTTCACGACGGGATTCACCGTGCGCGAGCGGCACGTCGTGCTGCTGAAAGACGTCGTGCACACGGGGGTCATCGAGACGTATTTGATGGACCAGCTCCGATCGGAGGGAGCCGAGTCCCTGTCGCTGGCCGCCATCGTGGACAAGCCGCTCGACCGCAAGACCAACGTGTCCGTGGACTTTCCCCTCTTCCAGGCGGAGGGGGGCGGGGTCTTCGCTGGATACGGAATGGAATACGAGGGCCTCTATGGGCATCGGCCCGACATCTTCGAGGTCCTTCCGGAGCAATAAACTCCCGCCGGAGTCCGTTATGCTCAGAGGTCGGGACCACCCCGGGAAGGAGACCTGTTGAACGCCACGATCAAGAATCTGCTGCTCTGGATGGTCATTCTCGTCCTGATCATCCTCGCCTGGAACGTATTCAAGACGGGAACCGCGGCCGTCGACGAGATCAGCTTCTCCCAATTCCTCGATCAGGTCGGCCAAGGGCACGTCCAGAAGGTCTCGATCCGGGGCGAGGAGATCCGCGGGGCCTACCTGCCCTCCTCCGGTAAGCACGAGCCCCAGTTCAAGACGTACGCCGCCAACTATCCCGACCTCGTCAAGGACCTCCGCGCCAAGGGGGTCGAGATCGAGATCGCGCCGACCAAGGACTCCTCCTTCGTCTCCGCGCTGGTGATGTACGGCCCGCTGATCCTGCTGGTCGCGATCTGGTTCGTCATCATGCGGCAGATGCAGGCGGGCGGAAACAAGGCCCTTTCGTTCGGCAAGTCGCGGGCGAAGCTGCTCACCCCGACGCAGAAGAAGGTCACCTTCAAGGACGTCGCCGGGGTCGAGGAGGCCAAGGTCGAGCTGCAGGAGATCATCGAGTTCCTCAAGGACCCGCAGAGGTTTCAGAAGCTCGGTGGAAAGATCCCCAAGGGCGTCCTCCTGATCGGCTCCCCGGGCACCGGCAAGACCCTCCTCGCGCGCGCCGTCGCCGGCGAAGCGAACGTGCCTTTCTTCACCATCTCCGGCTCGGACTTCGTGGAGATGTTCGTGGGCGTGGGCGCCTCGCGCGTTCGCGACCTCTTCGAGCAGGGCAAGAAGAACGCGCCGTGCATCATCTTCATCGACGAGATCGACGCCGTCGGGCGGCACCGCGGAGCGGGCCTCGGCGGCGGCCACGACGAGCGCGAGCAGACCCTGAACGCGCTGCTGGTCGAGATGGATGGATTCGACACCAACGAGGGCGTGATCCTCGTGGCGGCAACCAACCGTCCCGACGTTCTCGATCCGGCGCTCCTTCGCCCGGGCCGCTTCGACCGGCGGGTAGTCGTCGACCGCCCGGACCTGCGCGGACGCGAGCAGATCCTCAAGGTCCACACGCGCAACACGCCCCTGACGGAGAACGTCGACCTGTCGGTCATCGCGCGCGGCACGCCCGGATTCTCGGGAGCGGACCTGGCCAACCTCGTCAACGAGGCCGCCCTGAACGCCGCGCGATTCAACAAGAAGAAGGTCGAGATGATCGACTTCGAGTACGCCAAGGACAAGGTCATGATGGGCCCCGAGCGCAAGTCCATGATCATGACCGAGGAGGAGAAGCGCAATACGGCGTATCACGAGGGCGGGCACGCGCTCGTCGCGGCGATCCTCCCCGACGCCGACCCGCTCCACAAGGTCACGATCATCCCGCGCGGCCGGGCCCTCGGCGTCACCATGCAGCTTCCGACCGAGGACAAGTATTCGCACACCAAGGAGTACCTCGAGGCCACGGTCACGGTGATGATGGGCGGGCGGATCGCGGAGGAGAAGTTCCTGGGGCACATGACCACGGGAGCGGGCAACGACATCGAGCGCGCGACCGATCTGGCCCGCAAGATGGTCTGCGAGTGGGGAATGAGCGAAATGGGGCCGCTGACGTTCGGACGCCCCGAGCAGGAGATCTTCCTCGGCCGGGACTTCGGCCGCACGCAGGACTACTCCGAGTCGACCGCAAACCAGATCGACGCCGAGGTCAAGCGCATCGTCACGGCATCCTACGACCGGGCCAGGAAGATAATCGACGACAACGAGAAGGCGATGCACCGCATCGCCCGCACGCTGCTCGAGAAGGAAGTCCTGGACGGCGACGAGGTGCTCCAGATCATCTCGGAGGAGTCCGGCACCGACATCTCCAAGCTGCGCAAGACGGGCCCGCCCAAGCCGCCGATCCTGCCCGGAGCGCCGACGGAGATCGTGGACGGCACGATCGGACCGCTGGTGCCGGAACCGGCGTAGGCGCATGGCCTTCGCCGAGACCTTCCTTCCCGAGTTCGACTTCGAGATGAAGTCGACGCGCAGGCTCTTGGAGCGCGTCCCGGCGGACCGGCTGGACTGGAAGCCGCACCCGAAGTCCCGGAGCCTGCGCGAGATGGCCACCCACGTCACGGAGCTGCCGCGCTGGGGGGTTCGGTTCGAGAAGGAGAGCTTCCAGGTCGGAAGCGAAGCGGCGCCGAAGATGTCCAGCGCGGCGGAGTTCCTGGCGCGGTTCGACCAGAACGTCGCGGACAGCCGCGCCGCCATCTCCCGCCGGACGGACGAGGAGCTGCGAGGAGACTTCCGGGTCCTCAAGCCGAATGGAGAGACGTTCTTCCACGGACCGCGACAGTCCCTCATGCGAAGCGCGCTGCTGAGCCATCTGATCCACCACCGCGGCCAGCTGACGGTCTACCTGCGGCTATGCGACGTGCCGCTGCCCTCCGTCTACGGCCCGACCGCCGACGAACCCCTCTAGCTCCTGGCGGGCAACGCGCCCCAGTTCCTCGGCGGCGGCGCGGCTCGCGACGTCCCGATGGTCGGTCAGCGTTCCGGAGTCGAGTCGGGACAGCTCCGCCTCCAGGCGCGAGAGCGCAGCGCGGTCGCCGCGATAATCGGCGGACCGGACCTCGGCGACGAGGTCGGAGAGACGGGACTGCGTCTTCTGCGCCGCCGGAGACGGCGCAAGGAGCGAGAGGGCGGGTGTCGATGCGCGAGGTCCATCGGAGTCCTCCTGAGCGCTCTTATAGTGCCTCGCGCGCCCGAGGAACGCCGCCTCTCGGCGAAGGGGGCCTCTGCTCGCCCGGCGTGGCGGGACGGGAGATCAACGGCGCCGCCATCCACTAGACTCCGGCCGTGACCCTGCCGGCCGATCTCGTCATTCCCGCGGCCGACATGGCCCTCCTCAGGGAGATCGCGTCGTGGGACTCCGTCCGGCTGGCGAGCTTCGCCGCGTCCGACTTCCCGGTCGACGTGGTCCGGTTCGAGGGCTCCACGTCGCCTCCCGTGGCCGTCTCGCGGGCCCGGCGCGCCGAGACCCTCAAGGCGATGCCGGCGAGCCTCCGCGAGCGCGCGCAGGCCGCGTTCGATCGGGCCGCCCGCGCCCCGGCTCACCTCGCGCTTGCCCACGGCCGCCACCTGGACCTCTCCGGCGGCCCGGCCGTCATGGGGGTCGTCAACGTCACTCCGGATTCCTTCTCGGACGGAGGCCTGCATCTCGATCCCGCGCGCGCGATCGAACGGGCCCTCGAGATGTACGCGGAGGGAGCGGCCATCGTCGACGTCGGCGGGGAATCCACGCGGCCGCCGGCGTACGGCGAGGCGGTGGAGCTGTCGGCGGACGAGGAGACCTCCCGCGTGCGACCCGTGATCGCCGGAATCCGCGCCCGAACGGACGCCCCGCTGTCGATCGACACCCGCAAGGAGGCCGTGGCCCGCGAAGCGCTGTCGGCCGGGGCCGACCTGGTCAACGACGTCTCCGGAGGCCGGTACGACGAGACCCTGATCGCCGCCGTCGCGGAGCACGGCGGTGGCGCTATCCTCATGCACATGAAGGGCACCGATCCCCGCCGGATGCAGGACGACCTGCGCTACGACCATCCCCTGGGCGATGTCGCCTCGTATCTTGCGCGGGCGGCGGACCGAGCGATCGGCGCGGGGGTCTCGACCGGCGCGATCGCCGTGGATCCCGGCCTGGGCTTCGGCAAGAGCCTCGAGGGAAACCTCACCCTCCTGCGCCACCTCGCGGCCTTTCGCTCCCTGGGCTTTCCCCTCTGCGTCGGAGCGTCGCGGAAGGGGTTCGTCCGCCGATTCTCCGGCGTCACGGAGGACGGGCCCGTCGCCGACCGCCTCCCCGGTTCCCTGGCAGCCCTCGCGGCGGCCGTCGCCGGCGGCGCCGCGATCGTGCGCGTGCACGACGTGCCGGAGTCGGTTCGATTCGTGCGCATGCTGCTCGCGATCGACCGGACGTCTCCGGCAGCCGAGGCGCCCGTCCGGTGATTCAGGACCTCCACTCGCGTTTCGGCGGCCTGGCCCACCTGAACTTCAGCTGGCGGGACGCCCTCGACATCCTGATCGTCGCGGTCATCACCTACGGGTTGCTCCGCCTGATCCGAGGAACGCGCGCGGTGCAGATGGTCCTGGGCCTCTTCGTGATCCTGCTCGTGTACGCCGGCGCGAGCTTCCTGCGGCTCATCGCGCTGACGACGCTCCTGAAGGCGCTCATCTTCTACTTCCCCTTCGCGATCATCGTGCTCTTCTCCCACGAGCTGCGCCGCGCCCTCGCGGCGTTCGGCCACACCCCCTTCTTCGCGCTCTTCTCCGGGTACCACGCGGAGGAGACGATCTCCGAGATCGTCCTGGCGATCACGTCACTCTCGGCCCGGCGAGTCGGCGCGCTGATCGTGCTGGAGCGGCGCGAGGGGCTGAAGACGTACGTGGAGAACGGGTCCCCGATCGACTCGGTCGTCTCCTACGAGCTCCTCGTCACTCTCTTCGCCCCGGGGACGCCCCTCCACGACGGCGCCGTCATCGTCTCGGGCGACCGCGTGGCGGCGGCCGCCACCTTCCTGCCCCTCTCGCTCAAGGAAGACCTCCCCAAGCGTTACGGCACGCGCCACCGCGCGGCGATCGGGATCACGGAAGAGACCGACGCCCTGGCGATCCTCGTGTCCGAGGAGAGGGGGACGGTCTCGCTGTCCCGGGGCGGCGAGCTGCAGGAGGATCTCGACGCGAAGTCGCTCCGGGACCTCCTCTTCCGCGAGTTCGCGACGCGCTGACGATGCAGATCTCACGCCTCCTCTTCCGGAACCCGGGCACCAAGCTCCTGGCCCTCGTCATCGCGTGCGCGGCGTGGTACGTCCTCTCCGGCGAGCGGCGCGAGCGGACCTCGGAGCGGAGCTATCGGATCCCCCTGTCGATCGTGAACATCCCCGCCGGCACCGTCATCGTCTCTCCCCTGCCCGACGCCCTGGACGTCCGGATCCGGGGATCCTTCACGACCCTCCGCCAGCTCGAGCCGGCCAAGCTCGAGGCCGTCATCGATTTACTGGGAGCCTCCCAGGGCGAGAAGCGGTACCCGCTGGAGCCGGAGGACATCAACGTACCCCGGGGCGTCGAGGTCATCGCGATCGCTCCCTCCGAGCTGCGGATCTCTCTCGACGCGGTCGCGGAGAGGATCCTTCCCATCGTGCCGGAGATCACGGGCTCCTCGGTGCCCGGGTCGAACGTCGAGGAGATCGCGGTCGAGCCGCGGAACGGCCGCGTGAGCGGGCCCGCCCGGACGCTCGCGCGCCTGACCGCCCTGCGGACCGAGCCGGTGTCCGTCGAGGGCCGGGACGGCCCGTTCACGGCGACGACGATCCTGGCAACCCAGCCCGCCGGGGTCCGCGTGCGCGAGGGACAGCTCGTCACGGTCCGCGTCCGGATCCGGCCCGCGCCGCCGCCGGCTCCGACTCCGCATCCGAGGCCGACGCGCAGGGCGCGACCGTGAAGCTCTTCGGAACCGACGGGATTCGCGCCCTCGCAGGGGAGTTCCCTTTGGATCCCGCCTCGATCCGGCTGCTCGGCCGCGAACTCGGGCGCCGGCTCGCGGAGCGGGGAGGCGGGCGGCGGGTCGTACTGGGAGGCGACACGCGCGAGTCGACTCCGCGGATCGTCGCGGACCTCGCCGCGGGCCTACGCGAAGGCGGCTGCGGGGTCGCCGCCGCGGGCATCATCACGACGCCCGGGGTCGCGGAGCTCGTGCTCGAGCTCGAGGCGTCCGCGGGCGTCGCCGTGTCCGCCTCGCACAATCCGTACGACGACAACGGGATCAAGATCTTCGGCGCCGACGGGCGCAAGTGGCCCGACGACCAGGAGGAGTACCTCGAGAAGAAACTGGTCGACGCCCGCTCGGAGCCCGAGGTCGTGACGACACCGCCGCCGCCCGATCCGGATCCGGGCCTCATCGCAACCTACGTCTCGCGCCTGAAGGGAAGCGTCCCCGAGAGTCTCCGCGGGCTCCCGGTCCTCCTCGACGCCGGCAACGGCGCCGCGTTCCAGATCGGGCCGCGCGCGTTCCTCCGCGCGGGCGCCGCGGTCACGTCGATCCACGACGCTCCGGACGGGCGCAACATCAACCGCGACTGCGGGGCGCTCCACCCGGAGGAGATGGCATCGCAGACGCGCGAGTCGGGGGCGGCGCTCGGGGTCGCGTTCGACGGCGATGCCGATCGGTCCATCTTCGCCGACGAGACCGGGCGCGTCCTGGACGGCGACGACGTTCTCTGGATCATCGCCCGCGACTGGAAGCGGCAGGGACGCCTGACTCCGGGCGGAGTCGTGGGGACGGTGATGTCCAACTTCGGGCTCGAATCCGCCCTGGCCCGGGAGGGAATCGCGTTCCGCCGGGCGTCGGTCGGCGACCGCAACGTCGCGAAGACGATGGACGAGTCGGGAGCCGTGCTCGGCGGCGAGAACTCGGGGCACATCCTGCTCGCTCCCCTGTCCCCGGCGGGCGACGGGATCCTGACCGCGCTCGTGCTCGCTTCGATCGTGCGCTCGAGCGGCGGGGCGCTCTCGGAGCTCGCCACCCTGGAGAAGGTGCCGCAGACCCTCCGCAACGTCCGCGTGACCCGCCGCGTCGCGATCGAGGACATGCCCGCGGTGCGGGAGGCCCTGGCCCGCGCCGAGGACACCCTCCGCGCGCGGGGGCGCGTCTTCCTGAGGTACTCCGGCACCGAACCCCTGCTGCGGATCCTGGTCGAGGGCCCCGACGCCGCCGAGGTCGGCGCGATCGCCCGCGACCTCGAGGCGGTGGTCCGGGCCGAGCTGACGTGAGGGGGATCCGCGCGATCCTCTTCGACGCGGGCGGCACGCTCATCCACATCGACGGGCCGCGCTTATGCGAGGCCGCGGGGCTGACCTGGGAGCCGGAGGGGTTTCGCCGCGCGGAGGCGGCGGCGGTGACCGCGTTGCGGGCGTTCGTGCTCGAGAATCCGGCCGCGCGCGACTCCGTGCGATTGCCCCGCTACCTCTCCGAGATCCTCGGCGGCCTGGGGCTCGACTCACCCGCGGCCCGAACCGAGGCGGGGCGCCGCGTGGAGGCCGAGCACCGCCGCGCGAACCTCTGGTCGCGCCCGGGACCCCGCGCGGCGGAAACGCTCGCCGCCCTCTCCGCGCGAGGCTACCGGATCGCCGTCGTCTCCAATGCGGACGGGCGCGTGCGCGCTCTCCTGGACTCGGCCGGCCTGTCCCCGTGGCTCGAGTTCGTCGTCGACTCGGCGGAGGTCGGCGTCGAGAAGCCGGATCCCCGGATCTTTCACGAGGCGACGGGCCGGCTGGGAGTTCCCCCGTCGGCCTGCGCCTACGTCGGAGACATCTACGAGATCGACGTCGTCGGGGCGGCCGCCGCGGGCCTGACGCCCGTGCTCATCGGCGGCGGCCCGGCTCCCGAGCAGGTGCTGCGGGTGGCGGGTCTCGACGAGCTCCTCGGCCTGTTCCCAGGCGTCCCCCGCGAACGCGCGGCGCCGTCTCCGGCCCCGTGATCGCGGGGGTTCAGTACCGTTCCACGTCCGGCGGAGGTCCGCCCACGACGTTGGGCTCCTGGAAGACGACGGCGGAAGCGGCGATCGGGACGTACACCGTATGGTTACCCGCTGCAAGGTCCACGCGGCACTCGTAGTAGCCCTGCGGCGAGACGCTCATCAGGAGCGCAGGCTTGTTCTTGAAGTCGAGCATGGGGCAGAACAGGATGACCTTGCTGAGCATGTCTCCTCACTCCTTCTCGAGCACGCGCCGCATCTCGTCCCAGGTGAGGGAGGCAACTCCCAGCGCCCGCGCCCTCTCGAGCTTCGATCCCGGCGATTCTCCCACGATCAGGTAGTCGGTCTTCTTCGAGATCGAGCCGGAGACCCGGGCGCCGGCGGACTCGAGCGCCCCGACCGCCTCCTCGCGCGAGATTCCGGCGAGCGTCCCGGTGATCACGACGCTCTTCCCGCTCAGCGGGCCCGCACGCGCAGGCGAGGGCCCATCGCCCTCGAGCCGCAGGCCGCGGGCGCGGAGCTTCTCGACCAGCTCCACCTGGCGGGGGTGGGAGAAGTAGGCGACGACGGCGGCGGCCGTGTTGGGGCCGACCTCCTCGGCCGACTCGAGCTCCTCCGGAGCCGCCCGCGCCAGCGCATCGAGGGAGCCGAAGCGGGCGGCCAGCGTCCGGGCGGCCTTCTCGCCCACGTGCCGGATCCCCAGGGCGAACAGGAGTCGGGACAGATCGTTGCCCTTGCTCTTCTCGATCTCTGAGAGCAGGTTCGCGACGGATTTCTCGCCCCAGCGTTCGAGCTCGACCAGGTCGGAGGCCTTCAGGTCGTAGATCGAGGCGACGTCGGAGAGGAGGCCGGCGCCCGCGAGCTGATCGATCAGCTTTTCTCCGAGTCCCTCGATGTTCATCGCGCGGCGGCCGCAGAAGTGGCGGAGCGCCTCGCGCACCACCGCCGGGCACGCGGGATTGACGCATCGCGTCGCTACCTCGCCCTCCTCGCGCACGACGGGATCCCCGCAGACCGGACATCGCGACGGCATCGCGAAGGGCTCCGCCGCCGGCGGGCGCTTCTCGAGGACCACGCGCACGACCTTGGGGATGACGTCGCCGCCCTTCTCGACCACCACGGTGTCTCCGACGCGGACGTCCTTGCGCGCGAGGTCCTCGTAGTTGTGGAGCGTCGCCCGCCGGACCGTTGTGCCGGCGAGCGCGACGGCGTCGAACAGCGCCACGGGCGTCAGCGTCCCCGTGCGCCCCACCTGGACGCCGATCTCGCGGACGACGGTCGTGGCCTCCTCGGCGGGGAACTTGTAGGCGAGCGCCCAGCGCGGGGACTTGGCGGTCGCGCCCATCTCCCGCTGCACCGCGCGGTCGTCGATCTTGATCACTACCCCGTCGGTCTCGAAGGCGAGCCCGCGCCGCTTCTCGCGCCACTCGTCGACGAACTCCCGGACCTCCTCGAAGCCGCCGCAGCGCCGCCAGTGGGGGTGGACGGGGAAGTGCAGGGACCGCAGGCGCCCAAGCGTCTCGCCCTGGCTCTTCGGCATCGGAGCCGCCTCCGCGATCCCGTACATCCAGGCGTCGAGCCTCCGCCGGGCCGTGATCCGCGAGTCGAGCAGGCGCAGGGTGCCCGCGGCGGCGTTGCGGGGATTGGCGAAGAGAGGCTCGCCCTCCGCCTCCCGGCCGGCGTTGACCTTCTCGAAGGCCTGCCGGGAGTAGTAGACCTCGCCGCGCGCCTCTAGGGGCGTCGATTCCTCGATCGTCAGCGGGATCGAGCGGATCGTCCGGACGTTCTCCGTCACGTCCTCGCCGCGCACGCCGTCTCCGCGCGTGGCCGCGCGAACGAGCGATCCGCCCTCGTATCGCAGCGCGATCGAGAGGCCGTCGATCTTCAGCTCCGCGACGAAGCCGCGCGGCTCGGCTCCCAGCACGCGCGTCGCGCGCACGAGCCAGGCCCGGGCCTCCTCCCAGGAGTACGCGTTCTCGAGCGAGAGCATGGGTTCCGCGTGCACGACCTCTGCGAATTCCGCCGCCGGCCGACCCCCGACGCGCCGCGCGGGGGAATCGGGGCTCGAAAGCTCGGGATGCTCCGCCTCCAGCGCGACGAGCTCGCGCATCAGCCCGTCGAACTCGGCGTCCGTGATCTCCGGCTTGTTCTCGACGTAGTACAGCCGCTCGTGCCGCCGCAACTCCTCCGTCAGCGCCGCGACGCGACGGCGCGCGGATTCGGATGCCTTCCCGGGCCCCGACGCTTTCGCGCCCGGCACTTTCGCGAGCGATGCGGAGGGCGAACGAGCCTTTTTCGCCACCGCCGCATGCTATCCCTTCGCCGCGTTGCGATAGAGTCTGCTCAATGTCTCCGGCACAAGTGCGGGCGCTCCTCGCGCTCCTCGGAGCCGCGGCCCTTCCGCTTCGCGCGCAACCCTTTCCTTCCCCCGTCGCGTCCTACCAGATCACGTGCCGGCTGGACGCCGACGCGAAAACAGTCGAGGGCACCGAGGTGCTCACCTGGAAGAACACCACGTCGCGGCCGGCCGCGACCCTGCGGTTCCACCTCTACCTGAACGCGTTTCGCAACACGCTTTCCACCTTCCGGAGGGAGTCCCGCGGGGACCATCGCGACGGCCCTCTGCCCGACTCGTGGGGATCCGTCGAGATCCGACGCATGACGGCCTCCGACGGCGCGGACCTGCTTCCGGCCCTGCGATACGTCTCCCCCGACGACAGCAACCCGGACGATCGAACGGTCGCGGAGGTCATCCTCGGCAAACCCGTCGCGCCGGGCGAGACCCTGTCGGTCGCGATCGACTTCCTCTCGCGACTCCCGCGGGTTTCGGTCCGCACCGGCTACAAGGACGACTTCTTCATGGTCGTGCAGTGGTTCCCCAAGATCGGGGTCTTTCAGGAGGACGGCTGGAACTGCCACCAGTTCCACGCGTCGAGCGAGTTCTTCTCGGATTTCGGCAACTACGACGTCTCCCTCGATCTGCCGCTGCGCTTCCGGGGGAAGGTCGGCGCGACGGGCCGCCGGATCGACGAGCGCGAGACCTCCGGCGGGCGCGTCCTGTACCGCTTCCAGCAGGACGGCGTCCACGACTTCGCGTGGACTGCGGATCCCGGCTACGTCGTGCGCGAGGACGCCTTCCGGGAGGCGGGCCTGCACGACGTCCAGCTCACGCTCCTGCTCCAGCCCGAGCACGCGGGCCAGGCGGAGCGGCACTTCCGCGCGGCGAAGGCGGCCCTCTCCGGGTACGGGCGAATCCTGGGCACCTACCCCTACGGGACGCTCACGATCGTCGATCCGCCTTGGGGCGCCCACGGCGCGGGCGGGATGGAGTACCCGACGCTGATCACGGCCGGTACGGCCTGGAGCGCGCCGCGAAGCGTCCAGCGGCCCGAGGGGGTAACCGTCCACGAGACCGGCCACCAGTTCTTCTACGGCGTGATCGCCTCCAACGAGTTCGAGGAGGCCTGGCTCGACGAGGGGTTCAACACCTACATGACCGACCGCGTGATGCAGGCGACATACGGGGACGATCACGTCGAGCTGACCGTCTTCGGCCTGCACTTCCCGCTCGGGATCGACATCCACCATCCGCTGGACACCGACCGCCGCTACTTCGAGACTGCCGACTGGGACGTGCTGGCCTCCCCGAGCTGGAAGTTCCGCAGCCGCAAGTCCTACGGCAGCCTGATCTATTCCAAGACCGCCCTCACCCTGGCGACCCTCGAGCGCCTCATCGGCACCCCGGCGATGGACCGGGTGTGGCGGCTCTACGCCGAGCGCTGGCGGTTCCGGCACCCGCGCAGCTCCGACTTCATCGCCGCCGTGCGGGACGCGACGGGGCAGGACTGGGGCTGGTTCTTCGATCGGACCTTCTTCTCCTCCGGCGTGGTGGACTACGCGGTCGAGGAGGCGGTCAGCACGCCCGCGAAGCCCCCGCGCGGACTCTTCGAGAAGGAAGGGAAGCTCGCCGAGGGAGCGCCCTCCCCGCTCTCCCGCGCGAAGGGATACGACAGCGAGGTCACGGTCGTTCGCCGCGGCGACGTCGCGATGCCGGTCGACATCCTGCTGCGATTCGACGCCGGGCACGTCTATCGCAGTCACTGGAACGGGGAGGCGCGCTGGACTCGCTTTCGCGTGGCGGGCGGGCCCCGCCTGCAGGAAGCCACCGTCGATCCGGAGGAGAAGATCCTGCTCGACGCGGACCGCACCAACAACGGCCGCCGGCCCGAGGCGGACCCGCGCGCGGCGACGCGCTGGACGGCGCGGGCGGTCTTCTGGGTCCAGAACATGATCGACTTCATGACGGTGGGCTGGTGAACGCCGACGGGCCGCGGGCGTTCGCCTGCTTCCTGCGGGGCCTGAGGCTCTCTTTCTCCAAGCCCTACCTCGCCGTCGCGCTGTGGCTCATCCAGCTCCTGATGGCGGCGGTCCTGATCCTGCCCATCAGCAACTCCCTCCACGCCCTTCTCGACCACTCCCCCGCCGCCGACAAGATGGTCGCGAATCCCGACTACGGCTGGTGGGAGACCGTCCGGCGCGTGCATCCGGATCTGCTGGGCAACTTCCCGGAGCTCGCGACGGGCCTGCTGACCTCGGACGGGATCAAGTGGACCGCGCTTCCCGAGATGCGGGGAATCGGCGCCGCCGCATTCTCCCTCGCGCTCCTCGCGACGGTGCTTCACGCCTTCGGTCTCGGAGGAATGCTCGGAGCGCTTCGGGAGCCCCAGAGCTCGCTCGTGACCTTCGGGCGGGAGGGAATGCGCCGATTGCCGGCGTTCCTCGTTTTCACGTTCGCCGCCCTCGGGTGCGCATTCGCCGCCTATGAGTGGATCTACGAGAGATCCGGAGAGGCGATGCGCGACCGGGTTCGCGCGCTGCCGACCGAGCCCATGGCCCTCGCCGTCACCGGAATTCGACTCCTGGCGCTCCTGCTGGCACTCTCGATCATCAAGCTGCTGGCCGACTCGGTGCGCGCGGTTTGGGTGGCCCGGCCCGATCTGCCGCCCGTCTCCCGCTTCTTCTTCGGGATCGGCGGGGCGTTCGCTCGGCCGCTGCGGCTGCTCGGGATCCTCGGCATCTACTCCCTGGTGACTTCGGCCCTCTACGTCGCGTGGCTCGTGCTCGATCCGTCGGCCGGCGGGGAGGCGCGCTTCGCGCTGGTTCCGCTGATCCTGGCGCAACAGGTGTTCGTGTTCGTCCGCCTCCTGATCAAGATCGGCTACTACGCGGGAATCTCCGAGGCGCTGACGCGGACCCCCTCGCCGGAGTACTCCTACGTGGCGTCACCTCCTGCCGGAGGACACGAACCCCCGCTCGACGAGTCGTAGCCCCGCGTCGAAGCGAACCCGATAGACGAACGGCTGCCGCCGCAGCCCCTCCGTCCCTCCCGGCTCCCAGGGCCCCGAGAACCACGGCAGGAACCGGAGGTCCTGCACGATGACCGTCCATCCTCCGTCCGGCTCCGGGTCGACGGTCTCCAGGGGAAACCGCGCGAAGGCCAGGTAAATCCCCCAGTCCGGAATCGCGCGGGCGGCGGACAGCGCCGCGGAGGGCGGCGGCTTGGCGAAGCGCTGGATCCGGGCCCGCTCCGGCGGCGGGTAGTAGTCGCCGAGGCTTCGCAGGATCTCGGACCATTTCCGCGGCGGCCGCGGATCGGCCGTCCCGCGGGCGAAGGGCCCGATGTCGAAGAACGCGACGTCGATCTCCTCGCCCCGATCGGTCAAGCCCAGCCAACGGAAGGGCGAGAGGAACTGGGGCAGCACGGCGGCGTTGGCGCCGAGCGGCACGGCGTCGATGCGCTTCCACTCCGCGAGAGCCCGGGCGTGGAGGACGGCGCAGCCCGCGATGTAGAGCCCCAGGAGGGCGGAGCCCGCCGCGCTGATGCGCCGCGCCCGCGTCGGGAACAGGAGCGCGGCCGTCAGCGACAAGAGCACCGTCCCCGTGAAAATGGGATCCAGGATGAACACCCAGTCGAGCGAGTACCGCGCGCGGGTGGCCGGCGTCCAGAACATCGTGCCGAAGGACGTGATCCAGTCGAAGAGGATGTGGGACCCGACTCCGACCGCGGCGAACAGCCACAGCACCGGAAGGCGCGCCCGGCGGAAGAGAAGACGGGCGAGCAGCGCGATCGCGAGGGACAGGAACG
This sequence comes from Thermoanaerobaculia bacterium, assembly GCA_038224325.1. Taxonomy (GTDB): domain Bacteria; phylum Acidobacteriota; class Thermoanaerobaculia; order UBA5066; family Gp7-AA6; genus DAHUXD01. The sequence continues at coordinate 25,730 of JBBRFL010000008.1, forward strand.
GAAGGACCAGAAAGGAATGCGTCCAGCTGCGGTGGTCCCGCAGGTAGTTGAGGTGGCCCGAGATCAGAAGGAAGTCGAGATCCGGGACCATGGCCGCCACCGCGCCGACCCAGAACGCGGCGCGCGCCTCCGATCGATCCGTGAAGACGCGGGAGAGGACCGAGCCGGCGAGCCCGTGGGTGACGGTATCCATGCGGGGCCGGATGATAGCTCGCCGGATAACTGATAACTTTCTCCCGATGGAGCAGTCGCTGAGGGGAAAGGTCGCGCTCCTGACGGGAGCCTCTTCCGGGCTCGGCCGCGCGTTCGCGACCGCGCTCGCCTCGGCCGGGGCGAAAGTCTTCCTCGTCGCCCGGCGCGAGGAGAGGCTACGCGAGGTCGTGCGCGAAATCACGGATGCGGGCGGGGACGCCGCGTACCACGTCGCGGACGTTCGGGTGGTGCCGGCGCTCTACGACCTCGTGGACGTCGTCCTCTCGCGGCACCGCCGGCTCGACATCCTGATCAACAACGCGGGCCTCGGATACCGTTCGCCGCTCCTCGAGACGAAACGGTCCGAGATCTGCGAGATGCTCGAGACGGATCTGCACGCCGCCATCTTCCTGACCCAGGCGGCGCTGAACGCGCTCCTGAAGAGCGTCCCCTCCGACATCGTCAACGTCGCCTCCATCGCCGGTCTCGAGGGGTTTGCGGAGGGCACGGTCTACTGCGCCGCCAAGGCCGGGCTCGTGGGGTTCTCTCGCGCGCTCGCCGCGGAGCTGAAGCCGGCCAACGTCCGCGTCACGGCCCTCTGCCCGGGGTCGGTCGACACCGAGTTCTTCGAACGCTACCAGCCGACCATAGATCGCCCGCGGATGCTCTCCGTGGACGACGCGGTGCGGGCGCTCCTCTACGTCCTGACCTCGCCCTCGAACGTCGTTCACGGCGAGGTCGTGCTTCGACCCCGCGTGGTCTGAGTCCGGATCGGGAAGTCGGCGCGTCCCGTCCCTCACCCGTATAATTCGCCAGTCCATGCCCTCCATCCTCCTTGTCGACGACAGCGGTCTGTTTCGAGGGGCGGCCAAAGAGGTCCTGAGCCGAACCGGCTGCCAGACCATTGCCGCCTCCGGGGGAACCGAAGCGCTCGACATCGTGCGCCGCGAGCGGCCGCAGATGCTCGTGGTCAGCTCCGGAATGAAGGGCATGACGGGGCTGGACCTCTGCCGTGTCCTGAAGGCGGACCCCGCGTTCTCCCGGATGCCGATCGTCCTCGTGTGCGCCTCCGGAACCGAGGAGGCCGCGGCCGAGGCCGGAGCCGACGCCGTCCTCGCCGAGCCCCTGAACCCGGAGGCGATGTTCGCCGCGGTCCGAAGGTTTCTCCAGATCATGCCCCGGGAGGAGGCGCGGTCTGCCGTCGAGTGGTCGATCACCTTCTGGCGGGACGGCCTGCAACACACGGGCACGATCCGGGATCTCTCCCGCGGAGGCTTCTTCGTGAAGACGCCCGTCCACCAGCCCGTCGGAGCGCGCGTGGAGGTGTCCTTCGACGTGCCGGTCGAGCACGGCGTGCGCAACGTCGTGGCCGAGGCGATGATCGTCCGTGTCGGCCGCGAGCCGGACGCGGGGCTGGGTTGCCGGTTCTTCCAGCTCTCCGCGGGCTCGCGGGGCCACCTGGAGGAGTGCCTCACGATCCTCGCTCTCGGGGAGACACCCGCCCCGTCCTAGATTCTCGATCGCGCCGAGAGTCCCTCTCCACTCCCGTCGGCGCGTCGAGCGCCGCTTAGAGCGACAGGTCCACCAGCTCGATCCCCGCCTCCTTCGCCACCTGGATCGATCGCTCGTCGCGATAGAACTCGCCGAAGTAGACGCGGGAGAGGCCCGCATTGGCGATGAGCTTGAAGCATGGCCAGCAGGGGCTGGCGGTCGTGTACAGCTCGGCTTCGCCGATCGCGACCCCGTTGCGCGCGGCCTGGATGATGGCGTTGGCCTCGGCGTGCACGGTCGAGACGCAGTGGCCGTCCTCCATCACGCAGCCGACGTCGCAACAGTGCGGCATTCCCCGGATCGAGCCGTTGTACCCGGTCGATAGGATCGTACGATCGCGAACGATCACGGCGCCGACGTGCTTGCGCGGGCAGGTGGAGCGCGTCGCCACCTGGTGGGCGATGTTCATGAAGTACGTGTGCCAGTCGACGCGTTGTTCCGTCATCGCGGGGATTATGCCTGACGGGTCAAGCACGGCCCCGCGTATGGCAGAATCGGCGCGTGCCACGGGATCGCCGCGTCGTCATCACGGGGTTGGGCGCCGTCACGTCGATCGGCGGCTCCGTGGCGGAGTTCTGGCAGAACCTGCTCGCCGGCGCCTGCGGCATCGGGCCCTTCACCCTGTTCGACTCCTCGGCCTACCGCACCCAGACCGCGGCGCAGGTCTCCCACATCCCCGACGCCTTCTTGACGGCCGGGCAGCGGCGGCGGATGTCGCGCGCCGATCGCATGGGCGTCGCGGCCGCGCGCGAGGCGATCCAGGCATCGGGCCTCGACATGGCCCGCGAGGACCCGACCCGCATCGGCGTCATCCTGGGAGGGGGGACCTCGGGCCTGATCGACTCGGAGGCCTTCTTCGAGCGATACCTGCGCGGCCGCAAGGCGCGGCCCTCGAAAGTCCTCAACCACCTGCCCGACTCGATCACCGACAGGGTGGCGCAGCACTTCGGGCTCCAGGGCGTCAAGTCGACGATCACCACGGCCTGCTCCTCGTCCGCCAACGCGATGGGCTACGCCTTCGACGCCATCTCCGCGGGCCTCGCCGACGTCGTCCTGACCGGCGGCTCGGACGTCCTCGCCCGCTTGACCTACGGCGGATTCAACTCGCTGCGGTCCGTGGACCCCGCCCCGTGCCGGCCCTTCGATCGCGAACGAAAGGGCCTCTCGATCGGTGAGGCCGCCGGCATCCTCGTCTTCGAGGAGGAGGGGCGCGCGCGGCGGCGGGGCGCGCCCGTCGTGGCGGAGTTTCGCGGCTACGGCGTGACGTCGGACGCGCACCACATGACCGCTCCGGATCCCTCGGGGGAGGCCGGCGGCCGGACCCTGCGCGCCGCGCTGCGGGACGCGGGCGTCAACGCCGACGAGGTCGACTACGTCAACGCGCACGGCACGGCCACGCCGCAGAACGACTCGGCCGAGACCGCCGCGCTCAAGAACGCGCTCGGCGACCGGGCCGCCCGGATCCCGATCTCCTCGATCAAGTCGATGATCGGGCACTGCCTCTGCGCCTCCGGGGCGATCGAGGCCGTCGCGACCGCCCTCACGGTCCGGGACGGAAAAGTGCCGCCCACGATCCACTACGAGAACCCGGACCCGGCCTGCGATCTCGACTACGTGCCCAACGAGGCGAGGGACCGGGACGTTCGCGTCGCCCTCTCGAACTCCTTCGCGTTCGGCGGCAACAGCTCCGTCGTGGTGCTCGCGCGCTACGACGGCGCGCCCGCCTGAGCGCGTGGTCTCGCGGGGCGTGGTGACGGGAACGGGAGCGGTCGGGGCACTGGGCCGGAGCGCCCCGGAGTTCTATCGACGCCTGCGCAACGGCGAGACCGCGATCCGCCCGCTCCGACCGGAGGAGCGCGGGGACCTCCAGGCGACGCACGTCGCGCGGTACGACGGGTTCTCGCCGCAGCCGGAGATCCCCGCGATGAAGGCGCGGCGTCTGGACCGAGGCAGCCAGTTCGCGCTGATCGCCTGCTCGCAGGCCGTTTCGGAGGCCGGCTACCGGATCGCCGACGCGCCCGAGCACATCGGGATCGCGATGGGGACCGGCTCCGCCGGGGCCGGCGCGCTGACGGAGTTCCTCCGGGTGCTGCTCACCGAGTCGCCCGAGGCCGCTCCCCCGTTTCACTTCCCCAACACGGTCGCCAACGCTCCCGCCTCCCAGGTCTCGATCGAGCTCCGGATCCTCGGCCCCAACGTGACGATCACCCAGAAGGACCCCTCCGGGCTGAACGCGCTCCTCTTCTCCTGCCTCGCCCTGGACTCGGGCCGGGCCCGGGCGATGCTGACCGGAGCCGTGGACGAGTGGAACGCGGCCTACGCCATGGGCTTCGACCGGGTCGGCGCGCTGCGCGGGGCCCGGCGCGTCTCGGGAATCGTGCAGGGCGAGGGCGCGTTCGTCGTGCTCATCGAGCGCGAGGAGGGGGCGCAGGCCCGCGGCGCGCGGCCGCTCGCGCGCGTGACGGGGATCGGCACGGCGGGAGTGCCGACCGAGCCCTACCGGTTCGCGCCCGACTCGGGGGCGATGGAGCGCGCGATTCGCGGGGCCCTGGATGACGCGAAGGCGGCGCCCGGGACGGTCGACCTCTGGCTGCCTTCCCGCGACGGAGTGATCGAGATGGACCGGGCCGAGGAGCGGGCGATGGACGCGATCTTCGGGACCGCGCTGCCCGCCGAGATCTCGGTGAAGGACGCCATCGGGGAGATGGCGGCGGCCGGAGGGGCGCAGCTGGTGGCCGCCTGCCGGGCCCTCGCGGATGGCGGCGCGCGCCGCGCGCTGATCAACTCCTTCGGCGCGGGCGGCAACTTCCTCTCCGCGGTCCTGGAGGCCGCAGCGTGACCGAGCCCGGCCGCGCGCCCAAGCCTCCGCTGCGCGGTCTCACGATCGAGATCCCCGTGCGGTTCGCGGAATGCGACCCCTATGGCGTGGTCTGGCACGGCCACTACGTCCTCTACGTCGAGCACGCGCGGGAGGCGCTGACCGGACGCTTCGGCTTCAGCGCCGCCCGGGCGCTCGAGATGGGCTATCGCGTTCCCGTGACCCGCCTGCAGCTGGCCTACCGCGCGCCCGCTCGCCCGGATCAGATCCTCCGGGTCACCGCGCGCCTGCGCCCGCCCGCGGTCGCCCGTCTCGTCATGGACTACGAGATCCGCTCCGAGACCGGGGAGCTCCTCGTATCGGCCGAGACGGAACAGGTCGTAGTCAACGCGGAGGGGGAGTTGCTGCTCACGCTGCCGGCGGGGCTCCGCTCGCTCTGCTCGTCCATCCTCGAGTTCCAGGACTCGGCGACGGCCGACCCGCCGTGAAGGAGGCTCGACCGGAGCGATCTGGCAACCGGCGATCGGCGTTCTTCGTGGCCCGATTTCTCGCGCTGCTGGTCGTCCTCTATTTCGTGGTCGCATCCCACCCCGTGAACGACCGGGTCGTCGTCCCCTTCACCGCCGCGGTCGCGCGCGTCTCCGCGGCGGTCCTCAACGGGTTGGGAGAGCGGGTGACGGTCGCGGGGACGTCGATCCGCTCCCCCCGCTTCGCCGTCGAGATCGAAAACGGCTGCAACGGGATCGAGACCGCGCTCCTCTTCGGGTCGGCGGTCCTCGCCTTTCCGGCGCCCTGGAGGCGCCGGCTGCTCGGGCTCCTCCTCGGGTTCGCGGCGATCCAGATCATCAACCTCGTCCGGGTCGTCACGCTCTTCTGGGTCGGCGCGCACAGGCCGGCGCTCTTCAACGCGTCGCACACCGTCGTGTGGCAGTCGATCGTCGTGCTGTGCGGCGTGCTCCTGTTCCTGCTCTGGGCCGCCCGCGAGGGCCGCGCGGGCGGTGGGGCCGCGGATGGCGCGCCGGACCCGCGCTGAGCGGCCCGCGGCGCCGGCCATCCGGCTCGACGCCGGCGCCGCCCTGCGCGCGGCGATCGGGTTCGGAGCCGCGCTCCTGGTCTGGTTCGCCTTTTCGGCGCCCTACGAGACCACTCTGGCGGCGGCCGCGCAGGCGGTGATCCGGCTCGGCGAGCGCCCGTCCGTGACGGCGCTGGCGTCCTCGGGGGGAGAGATTCGCGTCGATCGCGCGGACTTTCCGCCTTCCTCGCCGCGCCCGGGCCTCCCCGCCGCCGACACCCACTTCAACTTCGTCCTGCTGTCGGCGCTCTTCGCCCTCGCGCCGCATCCCCTGCGGGCGCGCCCCTTCGGGCGCTTCTGGATCGCCGCCTGCCTCCTGTGGGCGATCCACGTCGCGGCGATGGTGTTCGAGGTGGAGGCGCTGTACGCGACGCGGCTGGGTTCCTGGAGCGAGGCGCACTACGGCCCGGTCGCGCGCAACCTCTGGGCGGCCGGGTTTCACTTCTACCAGATCGCCGGGCGCTTCGCGGCGCCCTTCGCGTTGTGGTGGATGCTCGGAAGGCCGGAAGAGGAGGCCGTCGCTCCGCGGAGGCGAAAGGGCGAGAGAGCCTAGCCCCGCCGGCCCCGCTCCCGCCGGAGATATCGGTAGTCCGGGATCGCGAACTCCTTGAGCTTGGCGATGAGCGAGCCCCGGGAGATGTTGAGGATCTGCGCGGCGCGGCTCTGATTCCCCTCGACCCGCCGCATCGCCCGGTCGATCACCTCGCGCTCCACCGTTTCCACGATCTTCTTGAGATCGTCGGTCTGGCGCAGGACGTTCTCGGCGGGAGTGGACTCCGGGGCGGCCGCCGCCGGGGCGAGGGAGAGCTCCATCGTCTGTCGAACGCCCGGCTGCACCGAGGAGAGGTCCGACACGGACAGTCCCGCGAACGCGACGCCCGCCACCTGGACGAGCTCCTCCAGAAAGAGGACCGCCCGGGCCGCCAGGCGCGGGCTCTCGCGCACGAGGATCGCGGCGCAGCCCGAATCGCACGACGGTTCGACGATCAGGGTCAGCATGCCGGTCACGGTCTCGGCGCGGGCGAGGCGTTCTCCGGAGCGCACCTCCTGGACCATGCGGGGCGGCAGCATCGGGTTCTCGCGGAAGGTCGAGGCGAGCGGGCGGAAACCGGCGAGCGCGGAAAACTCGCCGATCGCCCATTCCGAGGGCGGCAGCTCGCGATCGAGGAAGTCCGTCAGCTCCGTGGCGAGATCCTCGGCGGAACGGGCGCCGCGACAGAGGCGGTACGAGGCCACCCTCAGGCCGCGATACTCGACCTCGGTGACGGGAAGGGCGGGGGCCGCGGAAACCGCCGCCGGCGGCGGCGTCGGGGTGTCTCCCCCGGGGAACTCGCCGACGGGAGTCGGGCGCATCGCGGGCGCGGTTTCGACCACGATGATCGTGGCCTCGCCGATCGTGATCCGGTCCCCGGGCGCGATCGCTCCTCCGAAAAACTCCCGCCCGTTGACCTGCACCGTCTCGATGCCCTTGAAGAGATCCAGGTGATACCCGCCGTCGCGCTCGAACAGCCGCAGATGGCGACCGTACACGCCCCGGGCGCGAACGACGACCTCATTGCCCGACGAGGCGCCGACCGTCGCGCTCGGACCCGCCAGGCGATGAATTTCTGCACTCGTGCCCGGCCGCCGACGAACTTCCAGAGTGAGCATTGGTTGGATCCCCCGTAATCATCTCAACCCTACACACTTTCTGCGGCGCCGCGCAACACCTGTGCGGACATAAGCGAAAGTTTCTCGAAACTTCGGGTCAGCCCCTGTCCGGAACCCGGCACAGCCGGCGGATCAGAAGAGGCCCGAAACGCGGCCGTCCGCTCCCACGTCGATCGTTTCGGCGGCCGGATGAGACGGCAGGCCCGGCATCGTCATGATATCCCCGCAAATGGCCACGACGAATCCCGCGCCCGCGAAGAGCCGCGTCTTGTCCACGTGGAGCGTGAAGCCCGACGGCCGCCCGCCCTTCTTCGGATCGTCCGAAAAGGAGTACGGGGTCTTGGCGATGTTGATCGGAAGGTTCGCGAAGCCCTGCCGCTCGTAACGCGCCAGCCGTTGCTCCGCTTCGCGCGAGAACGACACGCCGCCCGCGCCGTAGAGGCGGCGGGCGACGATCTCGATCTTCTCCGCCAGGGGCCGGTCCCACGGATAGAGGGGACGGTAGCGCGCCGTGCCCTGGGCAACCTCGCGGAGCACCGCCCGGGCCAGATCCTCTCCGCCGGCCCCCCCGCGCGTGAAGACCTCGGAGACGGCGGCCTGGACGTCGAGCTCGGCGCAGCGCTTCTCGAGAAATGCGATCTCCGCGGCCGAATCGGTCGGGAAACGGTTGATCGCCACGACGGCGGGCAGGCCGAAGATCCGCACGTTGTCCAGGTGCCGTTCGAGGTTCAGGACTCCCCGCGAGAGCGCCGCCAGGTCCTCCTGCCCGAGGGAGTCCTTGGGCGCCCCGCCGTGCATCTTGAGCGCCCGCACCGTCGCCACGAGAACGACCACCGACGGCCACATGTCCCCGTACGCGCACTTGATGTCGAGGAACTTCTCGCCGCCGAGGTCGAAGCCGAAGCCCGCCTCGGTGACGGCGATGTCTCCGTACCGCATCGCGATCCGGGTCGCGAGGATCGAGTTGCAGCCGTGCGCGATGTTCGCGAAGGGCCCGCCGTGGATGAGCGCGGGGGTGCCCTCCAGGGTCTGCACCAGGTTGGGATGGATGGCGTCCTTCAGCAGGGCCGCCATCGCGCCGTGCGCCTTCAGGTCGCGGGCGCGGATGGGCTCCGCGTCCCGCCGGTAACCCGCGATGATCGCCCCGCATCGTTCCTTCAGATCCGACAGATCGCGCGCGAGGCAGAGGATCGCCATTACCTCGGAGGCCACGGTTATGTCGAACCCCGTCTCGCGGGGAACTCCGTTGACCTTGCCGCCGAGGCCGACGACGATGTCGCGCAGCGCGCGGTCGTTCATGTCGAGCACCCGGCGAAACGGGATGTCGCGGGGATCGATGCCGAGCGAGTTGCCGTGGTGGAGGTGGTTGTCGAGCATCGCCGCGAGCAGGTTGTGCGCGGCGGTGATCGCCGGAAAATCGCCCGTGAAGTGGAGGTTGATGTCCTCCATCGGCACGACCTGCGAGTAGCCTCCGCCGGCGGCCCCGCCCTTCACGCCGAAACAGGGACCCAGAGAGGGCTCGCGCAGGGCGATGATCGCGCGTTTTCCCAGCCGGCAGAGCGCCTGCCCCAGTCCGACCGTCGTCGTCGACTTGCCCTCTCCCGCCGGCGTCGGCGTGATGGCCGAGACCAGCACGAGGGGCGCCTCGGGACGGCCGTCCCTTCGCGCGATGGCCGAGAGGGCCACCTTCGCCTTGTCGCGACCGTAGGGGATGAAATCGGCGGCATCGATTCCCGCCTCCTGCGCGACTTCCTCGATCGGCCGGAGCTTCGCTTCCTGCGCGATCTCGATGTCGGATTTCATCGGGCGCGATCCTAGCAGGGGGCCGACGAACCTACCTGCTATTGGGGACCGAGGAACCGCATACCCCAATAAGTTGTGGCGGGGGACGGACCCTTTTGCTACATTCTCGCCAGATGCTCCGTCTCCAGCGGGTCGAGATCTCGGGCTTCAAGTCCTTCTACGAGAAGGTCGATTTGTCCTTTCCGGGGTCGGTCACCGCCGTGGTCGGGCCCAACGGCTGCGGGAAATCCAACATCAGCGACGCGGTCGCATGGGCCCTGGGCGAGCAGAGCGTGAAGGCGCTGCGCGGGGAGCGAATGGACGACGTGATCTTCAACGGCTCCGCCAAGCGCCGCCCCCTGGGCATGGCCGAAGTGGTCCTGACGCTCTCCGCCTCCAACGGCGACAGCCACCGCGGCGAGAACGGAACGCTGCGCGTGGGACGGCGTGTCTACCGGGACGGCGAGGGCGAGTACTTCCTGAACGACAAGCAGGTTCGGCTGCGGGACATCCAGGACGAGCTCCTCGGAACGGGCCTCGGCGTGAGGGCCTACTCCGTCATCGAGCAGGGCCGCATCGATCAGGTCCTCTCGACCAAGCCGCAGGATCGGCGGCGTCTGATCGAAGAGGCGGCGGGGATCACCAAGTACAAACAGAAGAAACGCCTGGCCGAGGGCAAGCTCGAGGAGACGCGGGGCAATCTCCTGCGCCTCTCCGACATCATTTCCGAGATCGAACGCAACGTGACGAGCCTGCGCCGCCAGGCCTCGCGCGCTGCGCGCTACAAGGAACAGGCCGAGCTCCTGCGGCAGCGCAAGGCCGGGCTCACGCGGTCCCGCTGGGACCTGTTGCGCGAGTCGCTCCGCGCGTCGGAGGCGCTGCGGGATGAGCGCCGCGACCAGGAGGCGCTCGCGTCGGCCGCGCTCGGACGAGCAGAATCCCGACTGACGGCGGCGCGCCTGGCTTCCTCCGAGGCTGCGGCGAGTCGCGACACCCTGCGCGAGGAGCTCGCGGCCCTGGAGTCCGCGATCGCGCGGGACGACGCGCTCCTCGAATCCAACCGGCGGGCCGCGGCGGACCTCGCCGCGCGCCGGACGGCTCTCGAGCGGGAGGGCCGGGACTTCTCCGCCGATCAGGCGCGCGCGGCGCGCGAGCTCGCCGAGCTCGAGGAGCGGCTGTCGCGCAGCGTGGCCGAGGCGCGGGCCAAGTCGCTCGCGCGGGAAGAGGCCGACCGAAGGGCGGCCGAGGCCGCGGCCCTCTGTTCGGCCCTGGAGAGGGAGCTCGACGAGACTCGCGACCGCGCGCTCGCCGCGGCCGGCGAACGTGTGGCGACCCGCAACGCGAGGCACGAGGTCGATCTGGCGGCCGAACGCGTGGCCGCGTCTCTCGCGCGCCTGGCCCAGGCCGCCGAGAAGATCGCCGCCGAGCTCGCAGAGCGGGAGGCCGACGCCTCCGAGGCGGAGACGGAGGCGGGGCGCCTTCGCGCGTCGGCGGACATGGCGGCCGGACGCGTGCGCGCGGTGGAGGCCGAGCTCGCCTCGGTCGTCCGCGATCTCTCGGAGGCCGAATCCCGGCGAGAGACGGCTCGCGCATCCGCCGGCGCGCTGGAGCATCGGCACGCCGCTCTCGTCGAGCTCCTGCGGGCTCGCGACGTGAGCGTGAGCGCGGTGCGCGACGCGATCCGGGGAGCCGGGCTCTCCGAGCGCGGCGCCCTCTCCGACCGGATCCGGCCGCGCGACGGCTGGGAAAACGCCGTGGGCCGCGCGCTCGGAACCGACGCCGACGCGCTGCTCGCCTCCGGCAACGTTCACCACGCGGTCGACGCCCTGCGCGCGCTGGCGTCGGGGCGCATCGTCCGCGACGACTGGCGCCAGGACGTCCGCTCGCGCTCGATCGCGGGCTCGCGGGGCTGGGACGAGGTGCTCGAGGGCTACGACGGGCTATCGCCCGCGGAGCGCTCCGCGCTGCCGGCCGCGGCCTTCGTCGAAGACCTCTCCGACGCGCTCGCGCTGGCGGAGCGCCATCCCGGCGAGACCCTGGTGACGCGCCGCGGCGAGGTCGTTCGCGGGCCGGTCGTCCGCGTCGCGGGAACCTCTGCGCCGGCCGCCGGTCTCTTCGCGCTGCGCCGGGAAGAGGAAGAGCTCCGGGGAAGGCTCCACGAAGCGCGCCGGACGCTCCACGAGGCCGAGGAGGGCGTCGACGGCCTGCGCCTCGGCCGGGAGGAGCGCGAAGCCGCGCTCCCGCCGTTGCGGGAGATCGAGCGCGAGGCGCAGGGGCTCCAGCGAGCGTTTTCCGCGCGGCTGGATGAGCGCCTGTCCGAGCGCGACCGCCTGCGGCACGAGCGCGACACGGTGGCCGAGGAGCAGCGGACGCTGGCCGAGCAGGCAACCGGGTTCCAGGCCTCGCGGCGCGGCCTCGAGGAGGAGGAACGCCGGCGAGCCGAGGAGGAGAACATCGCGCACGAGCGCGTCGGCACGCTTTCGGCGTCCCTGTCCGAGGCGCGTTCGCTCGCGATGGGGGCCGCGGAGGAGCTCGCGCACCGGCGGACCGAGGCGGAAGTCGCCGCCGAGCGGCGCCGCGCGATGGAGGCGGCGCGCGATTCGCTGCTCGAAACGCGATCGACGCTGGAGCGGCGCCTGGCCGAGGCGAGCGAGGAAGACACGCGAATTCAGGATCGGGGCGCCGAGCTCTCGCAGGAGGAGTCCGACGCGCGCGAGCGCCAGAAGCGAAACCTCGCCGCGCGGGAGGAGACGTCCGCCAGTCACGCTCTCGCGGCGGAGTCCGCGGCGCGAACCGCCGCCTCCGTCGAAACCGCCGAGGCAGAGACCCGCGCGGACCGGGCGACCCTCGACGCGGCCCGCGAGGGGCGTTTCGAGGCCGAAGTCTCCGCGACCCGGGTCGCCTCGGATCTGGAGCACCTGGAGGCGCAGGCCCGCGAAGAGTTCGGGGTCGAACCCGCGACGCTGGAGATGCCCGCAGATACTTCCCCCGAGGGATTGGCCGCGCTCGACGTCGAGGTGGGCGATCTGATCGCCTCCCTGGAGCGTCTCGGCCCTGTGAACGTGCTCGCCTTCGAAGAGCACAAGGAGATGTCCGAGCGGCTCGTGTTCCTGACCGCTCAGCGGGACGACCTCCTGAAATCCATCGCCGAGCTCCAGGAGTCGATCCGCAAGATCAACGCCACATCTTCCGAGCGGTTCGCGGAGGCATTCCACGCCATCAACGAAAACTTCAAGCAGATGTTCGAGCGCCTCTTCCAGGGAGGCGCCGCGGAGATGAAACTGCTCGACGACAACGATCTCCTCGAGTCGGGCATCGAGATCGATGCGCACCCTCCCGGCAAGCGGAACCAGTCGATCCTGCTGCTGTCGGGAGGAGAGAAGGCGCTGACCGCGATCGCGCTGCTCATGGCGATCTTTCGGTACAAGCCGTCGCCCTTCTGCATCCTGGACGAGGTGGACGCGCCGCTCGACGAGGCCAACATCGACCGATTCACGAAGCTGCTCCGGGACATGACCGAAGAGACCCAGTTCATCGCGATCACGCACAACAAGCGCACGATGGAGACGGCCGACGTGATGTACGGCGTCACCATGGAAGAGCCCGGCTGCTCCAAGATCGTCTCGGTCCGGTTCGACTGAGCGCTGCCGACGCGGGCCGCTGCGGGGTTTGACGAGCCGCCCGCCTTTCCGTAAGATCCGCGCTCCCGAGCCGATGTAGCTCAGTTGGTAGAGCAGCGGTTTCGTAAACCGCAGGTCACCGGTTCAAGTCCGGTCATCGGCTCCACACACCCCTCATTCGAACCCATCCTTCGAACGCCCCCTGATCACCTCGGGGCGAGTACCCTGCGGGGCTAGCCCATGCGCGGAACGTCACTGCGATTCGCCCTGCCCGCGGTCCTCGTTCTGTGCGACTGCCTGAGCGGATTTCGAGTCGGGCAGACGCCCGCTCAGGCGCCGCAGTTCCGACCCGAACAGTTCTTCGCGGGCGTCACACACGGTGAAGGCATCCTCGCCACGCGCGGCAGGGCCGACCGGGCGTTCCTCGTGACGGGCGCCGGCCACAGCGAGAGCGACGGCACCTCCGTGCTCGATCAGAGGTCACCTACGCCGACGGCGCCGTGGAGCAACGCGTGAACGAGCACGACTACGTCGGCAGTCTCACGGGCGCGTCCGGCGCCGTCTCGGCCCGCGCGGAAGGCAACCGCTTCGACGTGCGCTACACCATCCGAAAGCCCGCCGTCACGAGGGAACAGTGGATTTATCTGCAGCCCGACGGCAAAACCGGGCTCAATGGCGCGACCGTGAGAGTGCTAGGCATTCCCGTTGCGCATCGATCGGAGACGATCCGGCGGCAGTGATGCCCAACGCGGCGTGCGCGGTGCCAATAGGGACCATAGGTTAGTCAGGAAAACTCCCGTAAGCCCAGCCAAGCGTCGTAGGCTTCCACTGAATCAATGGCTTAGGCGCGGGATCTTCGGCCCACCGCGCGGAATCAGCAGACGCCTGCCCGGACGCCCGGTTTTCGAGATCCAAACCCTACCGTCCACAAACCATGAGCAACGGAAGCCCGCGGCGGCCGCCGCCTCTCCCGAGCGGACGAGCGAAGTCACCCGGGTCGCCCTGTTCAGGGTCCGATCGTGACGATCGATAGGACCGAGAGTCGCGCCGATCCTGATTTGCAGTGTCTTCGTAGAAAGGGTGGGGTCGATCATCATCCGCGATCCGGCCGATCGTTTCCGATCGGTGCGTCGTCGGCATCGCGTGAGTCCGATCCCTTCCTGTACTTCTCCAAATTCTTCTGAGATCCGAACCGGAACGTCGACCGTATCTGATCAATGGGCCTTCGAAGATGTCATCGCCTCGGTCGCTCGCGGCATCGGTGTTGCATGACGTTTTTGTCTTCGGAGGGCTGAGCGCATCAGCGATCCGCCGGAGCCGACACAGGAAAGAGAGCCGAGCCAGTCTCGGGCGTAGCACAGAAAGACCCACCGGAGCGACCCCAGGCCCCGCCGACCGGTTCAATTAAGAACAGGAAGGAGACCCATCAGTTTCGGATTAGCGACTCATCGATTTCAACCGTTCTCGTCTCGCAAAAGGAGATTTCATGAGGTTTCGAAAGGGTCTCATCGCTTTCGCGGGGTTCGTGCTGGCCGGCTCGAGCCTGTTCGGCTCTAGTCACCGGGAAGCGCCGGGAATCACCAAGACGCCCAAGGTCGACGGCACCGACTTTTACATGTTTCGGAGCTTCGAGAGCGGGCGCTCCGCCTACGTCACGTTTCTGGCCAATTATCAGCCGTTTCAGGAGGGCGGCGGCCCAAACTTCTACATGTTCGACCCGGACGCCATTTACGAGATTCATATCGACCAGGACGGCGACGCGGTCGAGGATCTGACGTTCCGGTTCAAGTTCAAGAACGACAACAAGAACTTCACCCTGCCGGTCGGCAATCCCGGACACACGAAGAACGTCGCGATCCCGCTCATCAACAAGGGTCCGATCGGACCGGGAAAGGACGACACCGAGAACCTCAACGTCATCGAGAGTTACACCCTCAGGCTGATCCGGGGCGACCGGCGGGAGCTCGGAGATTCCGTTTCGCCGGTCGTCGAGACCTCGGGGAGCGTCGGAACGTTCTTGAAGCCCGTCGATCGGATCGGGGACAAGACGCTCTCGGCCTATGCCAACTATGCGAACGACCATGTCTACGACATCCAGATCCCGGGGTGCAATTCGCCCGGCAAGGTTTTCGTCGGTCAGCGCCGGGAGGGGTTCGTCATCAACGTCGATGAGATCTTCGACCTGATCAACACGGATCCCCTCGGTTCCCCGAGCGGCGAGATCGACGCTCTCGCGGGTAAGAACATCTCCACGCTCGCTCTGGAAGTTCCGATCGCCTGCCTCGCGAAGCCGGGCCAGCCGATCATCGGTGCATGGACCACGGCGAGCGTCCGCGAGAATTCGCACGGGTCGGACAACGCCTTGGCAGGGCACGGCGAGGACGACGAGTTCACGCAGGTCTCGCGTCTGGGCATGCCCCTCGTCAACGAGCTCGTCATCGGGCTCAAGGATAAAGACAGATTCAATGCGAGCGAGCCCAAACACGACGCGCGGTTTCTCGACTACGTGACCAACCCGACTCTGCCGGAGCTGATTCAGATCATCGATTCCGCCGTCACGGCGCCCAATATGTTTCCGCGAACCGATCTCGTCGCGGTTTTCCTCACGGGCATCAGTGGCGTCAACCAGCCTCCCCACGTGGTCCCCGCGGAGATGCTTCGGCTGAACACGGACACCCTTCCCAAGAGCCCGGCAGACCAGAACCCGCTCGGCGTCATCGGCGCTGACGGCGCCGGCTATCCGAATGGCCGGCGTCCGGGAGACGACGTCGTCGATATCTCGCTCCGCGTGGTGATGGGTAAGCTCCTTCCCCAGTCCGAGGCGCCTTCGGGCCAACTACCCTTCACCGACGGGGCCTTCATCAACGCGACGGTCGCTTATGACCCCGTGACGAAGAGGACGACAACCGACGACTCCCTTCGCCTGTTCCGGGACACGTTCCCGTACTTGAGCACTCCACTCTCCTACTCGCCGGATCCTACCCATCAATAGGTTCTCCTTCTCTGGAGCCGGGGTCGGGCTCTCGCCCGGCCCCGGCCTTCTTCTCGAAAGGTCCGGAAGGAGTACGAACGAAGGCCATCGTCTACAAGGGCCCAAGGGGCGGACCCAGAGAATCAACGATTTACCGCTGGGACAGGCGCGGGCGACCCTTGCACCGGCGCGTTGGAATAGAATCTCCGCCTTGCTAGACTCAGAGCTCCACTCCCCGAAGCCGCCCGTTAAGCCGCCCTCCGCCGGCTTCGAGCACGGCGAACGGTCGGAGTCCTTTCAGATGGGCTCCGTGGAGCAGCCGCACCGCGAGCGCGCGCAGCGGATTCTCAAGCAGCACCCCGAAGTCCGCCAGCACATCGGAACGAATTCGAACACTTTTTGGATCATGCTCGCGATCATCGCCGCCGAAGTCGCAATGGCGGCCGCCTTGAGCTCCAGTCCGTGGTGGCTGATTCTCCTCGCGGCCGCGTTCGTGGGCGCGTTCCTCAGTCACAACCTCTGGGTCATCATCCATGAATGCACGCATAACCTGGTCTTCCGCTCGCGCGCGGCCAACACGGTGTCCGGCATCATGGCCAACCTGCCGCACCTCTTCCCGAGCGCGGTGCTCTTCGGGCGCTATCACGCGCGGCACCACGCGTTCTTGGGAGTCTACGAGCTCGACGCGGACCTCCCCTACCGATGGGAGGCTCGCCTCATCGGACGATCCGCCGTCCGCAAGACGATCTGGATGATTCTCTTCCCGATCGTGCAGTCGATTCGGCCCGCTCGCCTCAAGGAGATCAAGCCCATCGATCGATGGGTCGTCCTCAACTTCGCCGCCCAAATCCTCTTCGACATCGCGGTCTGGCGCGTGCTGGGCCCGGGAGCATTCTGGTTTCTCTTCGCTTCGTTCTTCCTCGCCCTCGGGCTGCATCCGCTGGGGGCCCGCTGGATCCAGGAGCACTACATCTTCGCGGACGGCCAGGCCACGTCGAGCTACTACGGATTCATCAATCGATTCGCGCTGAACATCGGCCACCACAACGAGCATCACGACTTTCCGTCCGTGCCGTGGAACAAGCTCCCCGTGCTCCGGCGCACCGCCCCCGAGGAGTACGACACGCTCCACAGTCACCGGTCCTGGACGCGGGTGCTGTGGCAATTCCTGTTCGATCCGGAGATGTCCCTCTACTCGCGGCAGGTCCGTCCGCGTCCCGGCCGGGTACGCGTGAACGATGAGAAGAATCACGACGTGGAGCTGATCGAGTCGGACTCGCCGGACCTCGCCGTCTCGCGCGCGACGCCCGCCGCGACGTCCTAGCTCGCTCCGGCTCCGTTTTTGGGAACCCCCGCGCGGGTTCCGGGTTCTTCTCTCGGTGAGGAGGAACCGCCATGTTCGACGACTCGCTGCTCGAGTCCCGGCCGACTCCGCCCTCCGCCGGAAAGCGACTCGGTTTCCCCCTCGCCATCGGGCTGCAAGCCCTGTTGATCGGAGCCTTCGTGGGCGCCTCCGCGTGGTTCACGGGCGAATGCCCGAGCCGTTGATCGCGGTGGCTTTCCGGCGTCCGCGTTGGCGCCGCGGGCGCCCGTCGGAGGCGGTGAGGTGGTCCGGGTGTCGTCGTCGTCGGGCTCGCGGCCGCACCGCCACCCTGCACGGGCGGAGCGTCTCCGTGTATCTCACGGTGACGGTGGATTTCCACCTGAGAAGCTGAAACCTCAGAGGAACAACTGCGCCTGGAGCCGGACGAGCTGGTCGCTGGCCGGCTCTCCGGTGGCTCGCTGCCGGTGCGTCCGCGAGTAGTCGAGCTGGAGCTTCACGTGGTTGCCCCGGAAGTACCAGGTCGACGCGCCCGTTAAGACCGAGGCCTGGTCGCGGAAAACCGAGCGGTTCGCGTCGACCACGGAGTACCGCACGGCGAGGTCGAGCGTTCGCGGGATCACCAGGAAGCCCGCCTGTCCGTACCAGCCGTACGCCCGCAGGACGGCGGAGCTCGTGTCGCCCTTCGCGTGCCCGACAAGGTACTCGCCCTGCACGGACAGCCCCCTCCACTTCAGCTGCAGATCGGCGCTGGCGGACTCGATGGAGACGTTCTCTCCCGTGGCGAAGAGGCCGAGGCTCTTGCCGAACCAGCCCGTCGCGCTCGCGTAGTTCGGAATGGCGCTCTCGAGGACGCCGTCTCCGGTCTTGCGCAGGGTGTTCGTGAAGCCGTCGATTCCGACGGAAAGCGCGGGCGTCGCGTGTCCCTCGAGGTCCGCCTCCCCCGACCCCATCGTCCCGACCGGATTGAGGACGATCCGGGCCATCGGCATCACGTGGTCGCTCGCGCGCAGAGTGTTCTGTCCGCCGCCGCCGAACACCCCCGCGACGTACGTCACCCGGCCGCCTCCGAGCGATCCGAGGAGGGCCGCCCCGGTGTCGCGGCCGGGTTTGAAGGCGTCCACGGCGGAGGCTCGCTCCTGGAACTCGATGACGCCGTCGTTGTAGAGCTCGTTGCGGCTATACGGCGTCTTCGACTCTCCCAGCTGCGCGGACACCTCGTCCCGGAACTTGTAGTTCAGCCAGAGGTCGTCGAGAAGAAGCCTCGTGCTATTGACGTTCTCGAAGGCGAGCTGCATCCGATAGTTCAGCCGGGGGTCGAAGGCGTACCCCGTGAAGTAGAGCTTGAACCGCCGAACGCGGAACTCGTTCGTGTCCTCGGCGGCGCCCGGGATCTGGTCGAAATCGAATCGCGTGAACCGTAGCTGCAGGTTGAAGCCGACCGCCATCTCGACTAGGCGGTCCGGCGTCCGAAAGGCGAATCCCCGCATCGGGATGTACTCGATGGCCGGCGCCGCGGGCGGGGCCGCCGACGGCTCCGCGGGTGCGGCGGGCTCGGGGACCTCATCCGCCCGGAGGACGCCCGGACCCAGCATGGCCCCACAGAGGATGGTGGCCGCCCACGTCTTCATGTCTTTCTCCTTTACGAAAGCTCGGGCGGAGCATCTCGATTTTGGTCGCCTCTTGCAAATAGAATCGGCTTGAATCGCATAGAATCGCCCGATGAGGAAACCGGAAAGCCCCGTCCTCACGGCCGCGCAGGCCGCAAGGGCGCTCGGCGTAAGCTACTCGACCGTCAAGCAGTGGATCTACGGGAAGCGGATCCGATCGGTCCGCACCCCCGGCGGGCACCATCGGATCCCGGCGAGCGAGATCCGCCGCCTCGGCGCCGTCGCTCCCGGCGGAGCCGCCGCCCCCACTGGCCTGGACTCGATCAGCGGCCGCAATCAGCTCCTCGGCACCGTGGCCCGGATTCGCGAGTCCGGGCTTCTGGCCGAGGTCACCCTCCACGTCGGCGACCAGACCCTGACGGCGATCATCACGAAGGCCGCGGTCCGGCAGCTCCGGCTGAAACCCGGTTCACCCGCCTACGCGCTGGTCAAGGCCACCGAAGTCATGATCATCCGGGCCTGACGATAGGAGAAACCCATGCGCAAGTCGTGGCTTCTCGCACTCGTCTGTTTCGCATTGCTCGTCGTCGGAATCGCCGAACCCCGGCCGGAGATCCTCGTCTTCGGCGCGGCGAGCCTGACCGAGTCGCTCGAGGAGCTCGGGAAGTCCTACGGAGAGAAGTCCGGCACGCGGGTCGTCTTCTCCTTCGGCGCCTCGAGCGACCTCGCCCGCCAGGTCCAGGCGGGCGCTCCGGCCGACGTCTTCTTCTCGGCCGACACCGCGAAGATGGATGCGCTGGAGAGGGCCGGTCTCGTCCGGGCGGGCGACCGGCGCGAATTCCTCTCCAACGGCCTCGTGGTCGTCGTTCCCTCCGACTCGACGCGCAGGGTCTCCAACGCCGAAGATCTCGTGAGCCTGCCGAGAATCGCTCTCGCCGATCCGGCCGCGGTCCCGGCGGGCATCTACGCGAAGAAGTGGCTCGCCGGCCTCGGGCTCTGGGAGCGCATCGCGCCGAGAGTCGTTCCGACGCTGGACGTCCGGGCCGCGCTGGCGGCGGTGGAGACCGGCGCGATCCCGGCGGCGGTCGTGTACCGCACCGACGCCTCCACCGCGAGATCCGCGCGCGTCGCCTTCGCGGTGGTAAACGGCCCCGAGATCCTCTACTCGGTCGCCCCGGTTGCCTCTTCGAAGAACTCACAGGCTGCGGCCGCGTTCGTGGCGTTCCTCGCGGGGCCCGAGGGTCGGGGCGAGTTCACCAAACGGGGGTTCGTGATTCGCGGCACAGTGCAGCGGTGAGGGCCGACGACTTCTCGATCTTTCTGCTGACCCTCCGCGTGGCGGCGATCGCCACGCTGCTCATCCTGCCGCTCGGAATCTTCGCGGCGTGGCATCTCGCGCGCAGGGGCGGCGCCCTGCGCACGTTGCTGGAAACCGTTGTCTCGCTCCCACTGGTGCTCCCGCCGACGGCGGTGGGCCTGCTGCTGCTCGAAGCCCTCCGGACGCACGGGCCGCTCGGCCGCCTGCTCGATCGCGCAGGCATCGAGATTCTCTTCACCTGGAAGGCCGTCGTCCTGGCGACCGCGGTGATGTCCTTCCCGCTCCTGGTGCGGCCCATGCGCACCGCATTCGAAGAGATCGATCCGCGCCTGCTTGCGATGGGCCGGTCGCTCGGGAGCGGCCCCGTCGCGGTCTTCCGCCGCGTCGCCCTGCCGCTGGCGTGGCGAGGGACGCTCGCCGGAGTTCTGCTCGCCTTTTCGCGGGCGCTCGGTGAGTTCGGGGCGACCATCATGATCGCGGGAAGCATTCCGGGCCGCACGCAGACCATGGCTCTCGCGATCTTCCAGCGTACGCATATCGGTCAGGACGAGGGCGCCATGCGGCTCGTCGCTGTGACGGTCGTCATCGCCTTTGCGATCGTCTGGACGTCCGAGGTCCTGACGCGCCGCCGCACCCAGCGGACTGCAGCGTGATCGATCTCGAGATCGTGCTGCCTCTCTCCACCTTCGAGCTTCGCATCACGGCGATTCTCGCGGGGGACACGGTCGCCGTTCTCGGGCCCTCGGGCTCGGGAAAGACCTCTCTGCTCGAGACGATCGCAGGCCTGCGGCCGAGAGCCGTCGGGCGCATCGCGATCGCCGGCGAGAAGCTCCTCGATTCCGCCGCAGGCCTCTTCGTTCCGCCGGAGAGACGTCGGATCGGATATGTCCCGCAGGACGCGTGCCTGTTTCCGCACCTGGACGTCGCGGGCAACGTCCGCTTCGGGATGGGGCGGAGCGCGTCGGACGAGACCCTGGTCGCGGAGGCCGTCTCGATCCTTGAGATCGGCGATCTGCTCGACCGCTACCCCGCGACGCTCTCGGGAGGGGAGCGCCAGCGCGTGGCCCTGGCGCGCGCGATCGCGACCGCGCCGCGACTGCTTCTCCTGGACGAGCCGCTGGCCGCGGTGGACCCCGAGTTGAAGGGGCGGATCCTCCCGTACCTGCTCCGCGTGCGCGACTCGCTGCACATTCCGTTTCTCTACGTGACGCACAACGCGGGCGAGGCCCGCGCCGTCGCGCGGGAGGCGGTCGTCCTCCGGAGAGGCACCGTGGTCTTCGCCGGCGCTCCGGACGACGCGCTGCGCCCGACGTCGCTGGCCGATCCGGAGGCGCGGTTCGACAACATCCTCACGGGATCGCTCGAGGACGACCGGTCCGGCGCCGGTAGCGGTGTCCTTCGAGTGGGAGAGTCGCTCCTCGCGGTTCCCCCGGCGGATCGCGAGGTGCCGGCCGAGGGCGTCGTCTTCTCCGTAGCGCCGGAGGACGTTCTGGTGTCCACGCGGCCGCTCGAGGGGATCTCCGCGCGCAACGTTCTGGCTGGAACCGTCGTCTCCCGCGAGCTGTCGGGCGCGACGGCGTGGATCCGGGTCTCCGCGCGGGGCATCGAGTGGACCGCCCGATTGACGATCGGAGCCGCCGAGGAGCTCCGCCTGCGGCCCGGGATGGCCGTCTGGATCGCCGTGAAGACGCACGCCTTCCGGCGGCTGCGCTGAGCGGCCGGTCCCGGGATTTGCCGGACCGGTCCGGGAAGGCTTGACCCGCGGAACTCGTCTCCCTAAGGTGGCCGCGAACAGAGGAGAGTCCAAGTAAATGGTCGCGATCCTGCCCGCGCTCATCGGCGTTCTTGCCCTCACCCTGGGCGACGCCGATGTCGTCCGTGTCCCCGCGCATCCCGCGGCAAGGCCCACGGCCCCGATCGCCCCCTGCTCCTCCGCACAGCACCGCCAGTTCGATTTCTGGCTCGGCGAGTGGGAGGTGACCGAAGGCGGGAAGGTCGCTGGGCACAACCGCATCACCCGGATTCTCGGAGGCTGCGCCCTGCGCGAGGAATGGACGGGAGCGGGCGGCACCAACGGCACCAGCCTGAACGTGTACGACGAGGCGACGCGGCGGTGGCGCCAGTCCTGGGTGGACGACAAGGGAAACGTTCTGCTGCTGGAGGGCGCACTCTCGGGCGGACAGATGGTCCTCGAGGGCGAGCGCCCCGTCGCCAACGGCAAGACCGCGCGGCAGCGGATCCGGTGGACGCCACTCTCGGGCGGCCGGGTGCGCCAGCTCTGGGAGAGCTCCGGCGATTCCGGCAAGACGTGGGAAACGGCTTTCGACGGGACCTACTCCCCGAAAAAGCGCTGACTCGGGGGACGTGGTGGCGGCCAGCGGGGGCCGCCCTCGGGAGGCGACGCGTCCCCCACCCCGCCCCTACGAACCGAGCCC
The DNA here is from genome assembly GCA_038224325.1 of Thermoanaerobaculia bacterium. Lineage (GTDB taxonomy): Bacteria > Acidobacteriota > Thermoanaerobaculia > UBA5066 > Gp7-AA6 > DAHUXD01. The sequence goes on from JBBRFL010000008.1 coordinate 48,070, forward strand.
CTTGGGTTGGCTCGCCAGCCAGCGCTCGATCGCGGCCCGCTCCTCCGGGCCCTTCACTCGCCGCAGGACCCCCTCCGCGTGCGAGGCGACGACCTCGGAGTGATCGAAGGGCATCCGCCCGTACATGACCCCGCCGGGCTCATGGCAGGGCGCGCAGTGCGCGAGCAGCACGGGACGGACGGTCGAGGCAAAGAGGTCCAGCGTCGGAGTCGGCGTCGACGAGGGGACGGCCGCCGAGGCCGGCGGAGGGGCCGCGGCCGTGCTCGAGCAGTTCCGGCCGGGGAGCAGCCAGAAGGGGACGAGAAGACCCGCCGCGGCCGCGAACCGATGCTTCATACCCCGCCGCATTCTCCCCTCACGGACGCGATACACGAAGGACGGAATCCGGAATCGCACGTTCATCGGGACGAATGCCCGCGGCCCGGGACGGCGTCGTCGGACTCGTCCCGGAAAACCGGCCCTTTGTCCTGAGATCGTTCCCCGCGGTCCGCCGGACACAGGCGTCGTTCCGGAATTTGAATATTTCGTCCGGATTCTTGGGCCGAAACGATCCGGCATTTTCCGTAACTCCTTCTGTTTCTTTACGTATCACGCTCCGAAGCGTTACCAGAAAACCGAGGAGGTGGGGGATGAAAATCCGGACGCTCATCGTGGACGACGAGCCGCTGGCTCGGGAATGGGTCCGAAACGGCCTTCAGGACGAGCCGGGCATCGAGATCGTGGGCGAGTGCGGGGACGGGTTCGAGGCGGTCAAGAGCGTAACGGAGTTGAAGCCCGACCTGATGCTGCTCGACGTGCAGATGCCGGGCCTGGACGGATTCGGGGTCCTCGCGAGCCTGGAGGCCGAAGACCTACCCGCCGTCATCTTCATCACCGCGTTCGATCGGTACGCGCTCAAGGCGTTCGAGGCGCACGCGGTGGACTACCTGATGAAGCCGTTCTCGAGCGAGCGCCTGCACGACGCCGTGGAGCGGGCGCGCGCCGAGGTCGACCGGAGCTCCTCGCACGACCTCAAGGCGACGCTGCACGCGCTCCTGGAGGACATCCAGCGCGAGCGCGCCTATCCCGAGTGGCTCCTGATCAAGAAGGAGGACCGCAGCGTCTTCCTGCGCGTCGCCGACATCGACTGGATCGAGTCCTCGCGCAACAACGTGCGCCTGCACGTGGGCAAGGAGATCTACGTCTTTCACGAAACCACGACGGGAATCGAGTCCAAGCTCGACCCCAAGAAGTTCTTCCGGATCCACCGCTCGACGATCGTCAATATCGAGAAGATCAAGGAAATGCACCCGTGGTTCAACGGCGACTACGCCGTCACTCTGAAGGACGGGACGAAGCTGACCCTGTCGAGCACGTACCGGGAACGCCTCAAGGAGTTCCGGCGACTGGCCGTGTAGGCCGACCGACGGTTTCATCATGAGGTCGGCGGCCGCGCTCGGTCCGGACGTATTCGGGGCGGAGCCTGCCGCGCCCCCTCCCCGCGCGGCCGCGCCCCGGAGCGAGATTCCCCCGGGGAGCTCCGAGCCGATGCGGCCCGGCCCCTCGCGATCGCGCCGGACCCTGGAGATCCTGATCCTCTGGACCGGCGTCGGCCTCTTCTTCGCCGCGCAGCGTTACCTGCGCGGCCCGTCGCTCCAGCCGCCGCTCGCCCAGGCCTGGTGGAAATCGCTGACGGGAAGCCTCGTGACCGCGTACATCTGGGCCGCTCTGACCCCTTCCGTGATGCAGGTCGCGCGGCGCCTCCGTCCCCGGAGCGGCACGCGGATCTGGACGGTCCCGATCCTCGTCATGACGGGCGCCGCCGCCGCCCTGCTGCATCTGACCGCGACCAACGTGTTCTGGCAGGCGGTCGAGCCGTCCGACGGGTCCCGCGACTTCGTGGCGACGTTCCTCGCGACGCTCGCGTTCGGCGGAGTGGCGCGGCTGGCCACGTACTTCGGCCTGGTCGGCGTGACCTGGGGAATCGACGACTACCGCACGTACCGCGAGAAGGAGCTGCAAGCCTCGGAGCTCGAGCGTGAGCTCGTCCAGACGCAGCTCGAGGCGCTGAAGCTGCGGCTGCACCCCACGTTTTTGTTCAACGCGCTCTCGACCATCCTCCCGCTGATCCGGAGCGAGCCTCACGCCGCGGCCCGGACCGTCGTCCAGCTGGGCGACATCCTGAGGCTCGCGCTCCACAACGACGCGACCGGCCTGGTGCCGCTCAAGACCGAGATCGAGTACATCCGCCTGTACCTCCAGATCGAGCAGACCCGGCTCCGGGACCGTCTGGAGGTCGCGTTCGCGATCGAGCCGGAGACCCTCGACGCGGCCGTGCCGAACCTGATTCTCCTGCCGCTGATCGAGAGCGCCATCGCCAACGGCGTGTCGGTGCGGCCGGGGAGAGCCCGCATCGCCATCGCGGCCCAGCCGGACGCCGACACGCTGCGCCTGACCGTCCACGAGTCCGCCGCGGATCCGCTGGAGCCTCCCTTCGCGGTCGCGATCGACGACTCCTTCGTCCGGAAGACGCGGCTGCGCCTGGAGCTCCTGTATCCCGGGCAGCACGAGGTCGCGATCTCCGACCGGCTGGAGAAGGGGCACGCGGTCGAGCTCATCCTGCCGCTCTCCCCCGCGTCCCACGAGGTCACGGCGCTGGGGGCGGTGTGAGGGCGGCTCCGCTCGCCGAGGAGAGGCGCTTTCCCACAGCCGCCTGGCGCTGGAGGACCTCGGCATGGGTCCTCCTGGCCTGGACGCTCGTGGGCCTCTTCCGGGCCGCCGACCGATACTTCAGCGACCCCTTCGAACGGCAGCGCCTCGAGTTCGGGCTGTGGGAGGCCCTCGCGCAGAGTCTCCTCTCCTCCTACACGTGGGCCGCGCTCACGCCGGCGGTCGTGGCGCTCGCGCGCCGCTCTCTGCCCCGCCGCGGCGAATGGGCCGCGCCCCTCTCGCGACTGTTGCTGGCCGGCGTCGCCCTGTCCATCGTCCACATCGCGGCTTTTCAGCTCACGTACCCCCTGCTGATGGGCTTTCCCTGCGTCGTCGCGGTCCAGCTCGCGGCGGTGCCGCGGCTGCTGCCGATCCTTTTCCCCACCCACTTCGTGACCTACTGCGCCATCGTCGGCGCCACGTGGACGTTCCTCTATTCGACCCTGTCCCGCGAGCGCGACCTTCGCGCCTCGCAGATGAAGACCCGGGTCGCGACCGCGCGGCTCGAGGCGCTGAAGATGCAGCTGCACCCGCACTTCCTTTTCAACACCCTCAACAGCATCCTCCCGCTCGTCTTCCGGGACCGCGACGCCGCGGCGCGCACGGTCGTCCGGCTGGGCGACCTGCTTCGGCTGTCGCTTCAAAACGAGTCGAGCGACTTGATCTCGCTGCGCAGGGAGATCGAGGTCCTGCAGGTCTATCTCGAGATCCAGCAGACGCGGTTCCAGGACCGGCTCACGGTGCGCCTGGACATCGAGCCCGGAATCGGCGAGGCGCTGGTTCCCAACCTCATCCTGCAGCCGCTGGTCGAGAACGCGATCAAGCACGGGATCGCCGCGAAGCCCGGAGTCGGACGAGTCGAGGTCCGCGCGTGGCGGGACGGCGGGCGGCTGCGCCTGCGCGTGTGCGACGACGGGCCCGGCCCCTCCGGCGCGGCCCGGCGCGGAGGCGGGGAGGGAGTGGGCCTGCGCAACACGCGCGACCGCCTCGAGCTCCTGTACGCCGCGGACCACGCCTTCGCGTTCCAGGGCGCGCAGGGGCTCGGCTGCGAGGTCTCGCTCAGCTTTCCGCTGACCTTCCCGCCGCCGACGACCCTCGCGCGATCCGTCTCGTCCGGGCGCTCGGGCGACGCGCGGCGCCCGCCGAACGTCGTGGGCCCGAGATGGGCGCCCTCCGCATGAACACGCCGCGGCGCCTCCTCGCGCTCTGCCTGGCCGCCTGTCTCAGCGGAGCGGCGGCGGGCGCGTGGCCCCGCCCCGCCGCCTATGGACCCGCGATCCAGAAGTCCCGCGCCATGCTCGACCAGGTGCTGCAGTTGTACCCCGGCACGGCCGTCGCGGTCGCGGTCGGCGACGACATCGTCTGGTCGACCGCCTTCGGCTTCGCGGACGTGGACCGGCAGAGGCCGGTCTCCCGGTCGACCCAGTTTCGGATCTACGAGGTGGCGATGCCGCTGACGGCGACCGTCATGGCGAGGCTCGCGGAGGAGGGGCGCATCGACCTCGACGCGCCGCTGCAGAGGTATCTGCCGGACGTGCAGGAGATGGCCTCCCCGGTGACCCTGCGGCTGCTCGCGGCGCACCTGGCGGGCGTGCGCGACTTCGCGGAGGGAGAGGAGATCCCGGGCCCGTGCACCGGAGCCCGCGAGGCGCTCCGAAGCCTTACCTCCCGGCCGTTCGTGCGGCCGGCCGGACTGGCCTACGGGATCTCCCGCCACGGCTACCTGATGCTGTCGGCGGCCCTGGAATCCGCCACCGGCGAGCGGTTCGCGGACCTCCTGACCCACACACTCTCCGGGCCGACGGGCATGACGTCGACGATGATCGACGATCCGCGCCGGTGGCTGCCGGGCCGCTCCCTCTTCTACGAACGGGGATTCCTGGGTCTCCTGCGCGCGGCGCGGACGGTGGATACGAGCTGCCGCTCCGGAGCGGGAGGCCTCGTCTCGACGACCGAGGACCTGGTTCGGTTCGGCGCCGCGCTCCTGCGCGGAGAGATCGTGCGGCGCGACACCGTGGAAACGATGTTCACTCCCCAAAGGACCCGCAACGGATCCGATACCGGATACGGGCTGGGCTGGTACGTCAATACCGACGCGCGGGGACGCCGGTACCTGTGGCACGACGGGCGAGGAGTCGGGGGACGCGCCGCAATCGTCGTCGTGCCGCACGCGCGCCTCGTCACCGTGATGCTCTCCAACATCGAGGGCGAAAGGCTGGACGAGCACGCGCGGCGCATCGCGGCGTTCTTCCTCGACTCCGACGACTCCGCGGGACGCGATCAGCTCCGCGTCTCGGTTCCGCCGGGACCGGCGCCGCCCTTCGCGTACAAGACCGCCCCCGCTCCGGGCGAGTAGCTCCGCCTCCGGGCCCGCGTCCGCGTCTGCGTCCGCGTCCGCGCGGTATCATCGACCGGAGACTGTGCCGTGCGATCCTCCTCCTGGCGCGCCCTTGCTCTCGAGGCAGCCGCGGTGCTGGTCATGGCCGCCTCGGTCCTCTCGGGCGGTCTCGCGTTGCCCCGCGAGGTGCGCGTCGCCTTCCGCGACGCGTGGCCGAGCGTGTTCCCGGGCCAGCTCCAGCAGCAGCTCGCCGTCGTCGAGGCGAGCGTTCCCCCGGGACCGACGCTCCTCCACGTCTCCGACTGGGCATCGGACCCCGGCACGGGTTGGTATTCCCGGTTGTGGCAGAGGGCCCTCTACCCCCGCAACGCCGTCATCCTTCTGATGAGGGACATCACGCCGGAGCGGATCGCGGAGCTCCGACGACAGTATCGGCCCCGCTACGCGATCTCGGTCGGGACCCCGCCGATCGATCCCGGGTTTCTGTGGCATCGCGACCTCGGAGTCGTGCCGGGATCCCGGCAGACCTGGTTCGGGGAATTGCGCCCTTGAGGATCGACCCGCTCGGGCTTGGGGTCGCTCTCACCCTCGCCCTCTCGTTCGCCGCGCTGGGCGAGGTTATCCTCTGGCGGCGATCGCTCGACCCCTTCTCCTGGAACGAGTCGTTTCTCGTGGGCGCGGGGACGAGCGCCGCGGTCCTCTTCCCGCTCTCGCTTCTGAGCCCGAGCGGGGCGCTGCGATGCGTCTTCGCGGCGCTCGCCTTCGCGCTGGCGGGAATCGTCATTCGAGAAATCGCCCGGCGGCCACGGGCTCGAAACGCGGGAGGGAACCGGGCCGGACTCCCCTGGCGCCGGGATCCCGTGGCGCTGGCCTTGCTGGCCGCGCTCGCGCTCGTCGTCGTGGCGTTCACGGCCCTCGTCCTGAGGTACAGCCACTTCTGGGACGGCTTCCAGATCTGGGCGACGAAGGCCCAGCTCCTGTACTTCCGGGGCGCGCTGAGCCGCTTCTGGTTCCCGGAAGACGCATACGACTCGCGGATCCTGGAATACCCGCCGCTCGTGCCGCTTCAGGAGGCGCTCCTGAGCATGGGCCGCGGCCGTTTCGACTTCGACGCCGTCAAGCCCGTGTTCCTGCCGCTCTACGCCTCGATGCTGCTCTCGACCTTCGCCGCCGCCCAGTCGGCGACCGGATCGGTTCGCGCGGCGCTCGCGGCGGCGCTTTTGCTGGCGCTCCTGCGCCAGGCCTCGGCGGGGACCGCGGCGGGAGGATACGCCGACATGCCCCTGGCGGCGTTCGTCGCGGGCGCCGTGGCCGCGGGGCTTCGATCGGGCGCGACGAGAGGCGGCGGGAGCGCGGCCCTCCCCTGGCTTGTCGGATCGCTGACGACCGTCAAGTCGGAGGGAATCCTCCTCGCCGGGGCGGGCTGCGCGGCCGTCCTGGCGTTCTGGGCCCTGGAGGCACCCCGACGCGCGTTCGCGCGGGCGCTCGCAAGCTGGCGAGGCGTTGCCGTCGTTCTCGCGTTCGTCGGAATCCGCGTCGCGTATGTCCGCTGGCTGGGCATACACGACATCACGTACGGGCCGCTCGACGCCGCTCACTTCGAGAGGGCGCGACGGATTCTCGGGACGGTGGCCCGCGTCTGCGCTCGCGTGGCGATGGATCCCGCGTCGTGGGGGTTCTTCTGGCCGGCGTTCCTCGTCGCGGCGGCTCTCGTCGCGGTGCTCGGCGCGAACCGCGAACGGTCGCTCGCTCTGGCCGTCGGTGGCGCCATCGCGATCGACACGACCATCTTTCTCTTCACGAACTGGGACCCGGAGCTTCAGATCACCCAGGCCTATCCCCGCCTCCTCCTCCAGGTCGCGCCCGCGGCGGCCGTCGTGATCGCGACGGGTTACGTCCGCGCCCGGAAGGCCGTCGCGCCGACCGGCCTTCGGGCGACTGGCGAAGGCGCGTCTCCCTGATGAATTCGGACTACCGCTGGATCGCAAAGCGGAGCTTCCTGCTCCTCACCGCCCTCGCCCTGATCAATTCGTGGCCGATGCTGTCGGGAAGAGTCCCCTTTCCCGCCGCCATGGTGACGCAGTTCCCCCCGTGGGAAACGGTGAGGGGACCGAACCTCCACATCCCCCCGCGCAACGAGCTCGGGGATCTCGTCACCGAGCTCTATCCGTGGAAGGCGTTCACCCATCGCGCGATCGCGAGCGGGACGCTGCCGCTCTGGAACGCGTATCTGCTCCTCGGCGCTCCCTTCGTCGGGGATCTGCAGACCGCGCTCTTCTATCCGCCCCACCTGCTCTACGCTCTTCTCCCGACTCCCCTCGCCTGGTCCCTCTCGTTTCTCCTGAGGGCGGTGCTCGCCGGGCTGCTCGCCTCGCTTCTGGCTCGAGCTCTCGGCGCGAACCGGACCGCCTCGATCGGGGCGGGGGTGGTCTTCGGATTCTGCGGGTGGGTGACGGCGTTCCAGGCGCGGCCGCATCTGGACACGTCCCTCTGGCTGCCCCTGATCTTCCTCTCCATCGATCGACTGCAACGGCGGCCGGGAGGCGCCGCGGTGGCGCTCGTCGCCGCGGCCTTCGCGCTGCCGGTCCTGGCGGGACAGCCCGAGAACGCGGCGCATACGACGATCGCCGGCCTCGCGTTCTTCGCGTACCGCCTCGCGATGCCCGGCGGCGCCCCGGGGGCGCCCGGCCGGGCGCGCTTCGCGGCCCTCTTCGGCGCGGCCGGGTTCCTCGCGATGGGCCTCGCGGCCGTACAGATGCTCCCCGCGCTCGAGTGGATCGGACAGCTCCAACGCGGGTTTCACATGCACTTCGGCCCAAAGCCGCTGCACGAGCTCGCGACGTTTCTCTCCCGGGACCTCCGCGCGAGCCCGAACTCGGCCGGAGTCCAGATTCCGGAGAGCGCCGGGTACGCCGGAATGCTCGCCCTCCTCGTGGCTCCGCTCGCCCTCCTCCACCGCAACCGGCGCGACGCGATCTTCTTCGTCGTCCTCGTCGCGTGCGCGCTCCAGATCGTCTACGGCCACGGGCCGATCTACTGGCTGGCGGAGCGCACGCCCGTTCTCAAGGCCATTCCCAACGGGAGACTGCTCGTCGTCATCGACCTGGGCCTCGCCGTGCTCGCGGCGATGGGCCTGACGGCGCTCGCGGATCGGCTCGAGGCCGGCGACCGACGGACACGCGAGATCGCCTGGCTCCTCTCCGGCGCCGCCCTGGTCCCGGCGGCTTTGGGGATCGCCCTCGTCATCGCGCGCGGCCAGGCCCCGACGACGGCGGGGGCGCGGCTCCCGGTCTCGATCCTCCAGGGGCCGCCGTCCTCCGCCGTGGTCCTCTTCGCCGCCGCGCTGCTCGTGGGCCTCGGGCTCTCCGGCCGGCTTCGAGGCGGCCGCTTCGCCGCGGCGGCACTCGCCTTCACGGCGGTCGACCTGGTCACCGCGAGCCGCGGGGCCTTCCCGTTCGCGCGACCCGGCGAGATCTTCCCTCCGGCGCCCACCTTCGACTTCCTCGCGCGGGATCGCTCGCCGCATCGCGTGGCGTCGACCGATCTCACCTGGGGATCGAACTTCGAGATCATGTACGGCCTGAGATCCGCGACCGGCTACACGGTTCCCCTGCGCCGGGCGCGCAGGCTCCTCTCGACCCTCGGGCCGGAGGGCGACGCCACGAGCTTCCAGGCGGGGCAAATCGTCGCGTCGAACAACCGGGTGCTGGACCTCATGAGCGTGAAGTACCTCGCCGCCAACACGTGGAACGGAAGCGCCGAGACGCTCGCATCGCGGCCGGGCCGCTTTCGCCTAGCGTTCTCGGACGGGAGCGTGAGGATCTTCGAGAACCTGCGGGTTCTGCCGCGGGCGTTCCTCGTTCCCGCCGCGGGCATCCGGGTCCTCCCGGACGAGGACTCGCAGCTGGCGCGCCTGCGCGCATCCGATTTCGATCCGGCCACGGAAGTCATTCTCCCGGATCGACCCGTGCCGCCGCGCGACGCGCCCGGAAGCGAGGCGCTCCGCGGCGGGGAGGTGACCGGCTTCGAGGAGCGCATCAACGACGCGAGGCTTCGGATCCGGGCCGACGGCCCCGGGATTCTCGTGCTCTCGCAGATGCACTACCCCGGCTGGAAGGCGCTCATCGACGGCCGGGCGAGCCCCGTTCTCCGGGTCGACTACGCCTTCCTGGGGGTCGCGGTCGAAGCCGGCACCCATGACGTGCGATGGGTCTTCGCGCCGGGAACGCTGCGAATCGGGGCGCTGCTGTCGGGGGCGGCCCTCATCGCGTGCCTCGCTCTCTGCAGGAAGCGGGGCTAGTCCACTCCCACCTTCGAGGCGACCGCGGCCACGCCGTCGCGGGGGGTGTGGGCCTTCCAGGCCACTCCCCACTTCTTCTCGAAGTACGCCTGGTTCTTCTTCCAGAGCGCGTCGTAGTCGGCGGGCGAGAGCTTGCGGAAGGCGCCCTGGCCGACGTGGTGCACGTAGGCGTCCTCGGCGCACGCCACGCGGAAGCCGACCTGGCGCATACGGACCGCGAAGTCGTCGTCCTCGAACATGCCGACGCCGTAGGCCTCGTCCAGGGGACCCACACGCTCCGCGACGCCACGCCGCATGGCCACGCAGTACATCGCGGCGACCCCGATGTCGAACACGCGCCCGCGGTAGTCCCGGGCACGCCGCGCGGCAAACGCCGGAAGGCCCGAGAGGTCGGCAGAGGAGTAATCCGGCTCGACGCGCGCCTCGTTGCCGCAGAAGTTCGTCGTGGGACAGAGCAGCCCGATCGAACGATCGCGCTCGAGGTGGGCCGCGAGCCGGCCGATCAGGCCCGGCGGCACGACCGTGTCGTTGTTGAGGAGCACCAGGACGTCGCCGAGGGACTCCGCGATGCCCTGGTTGTTGGCCGCGGCGAATCCTCGGTTCTCGGCGTTCAGAATGCAACGCACGCGCGCGTCCCGCGCCGCCAGCGCGCGGAGGTAGTCGGGCGTGCCGTCGCCCGAGGCGTTGTCCACGACGAGGACCTCGAGACGCGGCCAGGTCTCCGCGGACAGCAGGGACTCCATGCACGCGCGCGTGAGCTCGAGGCCTCCGTACGTCACGACGATTACCGACACCAGCGGAAACGTTTCGGCGAGCCCGCTCGCGATCGTCTCGTACCGGCGGGCCCAGTCGTTCTCCTCGGCCACGCGGCGCCGAGCGGCCCGCCGGGGATCGTTCGCCGGCTCGGCGAGCGCGGCGTCGATCTTCGCGAGGAAGTCCTCGTGCCCGCGGGCGAGATACGCCAGCGATTCGTACGGGAGCAACTCGGTCAGCGCGGGGGCGACGACCGGTTTTCCGCCGTACAGGTACTCGTAAAACTTGACGGGGTTGGTCGCCTCCGTGATGTCGTTGACGAGGAACGGGATGATGCAGGCGTCGAAGTTCCACAGGAGCCCCGGCATCTCGGCGTAGGGCCGCTGCCCGAGCAGGCGCACGTTCGGCAGCCGGGACAGGGGCGAGAGATCCACGTCGAAGTGCCCTCCGGCGAGCACGATCGTCGCCTGGGGATGCCGCGCCGCGATCTTCTCGAGCAAAGGCACGTCCACCCACGAGGCGAGCGCCCCGTAGTAGCCGATGACGGGGTGGGAGACGCCTCCGAGGAGATCGTTCTCGCCGTAGAGCGACCGGTAGTGCTCGCCGTCGATGCCGTTCTTCGCGAGGATCAGGCGGGGCGAGACCCCGCTCCACTTGTCATGGAGTCGGTCCGCGGAGACGATGGTCGCGTCGGCGCCGCGGACCAGCGATTCCTCGCGCGTCAGCACCGCGCTTCCGAATCCGGGGAAGTTGGTCCACTCGTCCATGCAGTCGTACGCGATCCGCCAGCCCATTCGCTCGCGCAGGCGCTCGGCGAGCGGCGCCCAGAACGGGATCTGGACCAGGCATACCGCGTCCCCCATCGCGAGGTCCGCGGCCATGGCCTCGAAGGCCTCCGCGAGGATGTCGACCTCTCCATCGTCCAGCGATCCCCCGTAGACATCGAGCGCCCGGCGGGAGCGGATGCGCAGCTCCCCCACGTTCTCGGCCTTGCGCGCGAGATCCCAGGCGGGCCCTCCCTCGGCCAGGAAACGGGTCGTCGAGAGATAGAGGACGCGATGGCCGTGGCGGCCGAACTGGGTCGCGAGCTGCTGGGGCCTCTGAAATCGGAAGTCCCAGTCGATGATCGAAAACACGATCGCGTCGTACCGACCCCGGGGCTCCGCCGGCACCGCGTCGAACGGCGGGCTGCCGCCGCCCGGCTCGAGTCGAACGAGCGCGTCGGGCGCCGCGACCGGAGCGAGCGTGCGGCGCATCCAGCGGGCGACCGGCCGGGGAATCAGCCTTCGGCCCACGGCGAAGAGCGGCGTCCCCGGCGCGGTCGCTTCCCCCACCGCGCGTCGGGCCGCCGCCGCCGCCGCCCGCAGCCGCTGTGCCCGGTGCCTGAGGCGGCCGAGCCGCGACCGGTCCCAGCGCTCGAGCTCCGCGAGAACCTCCTCGAGGTGACGCCGGCGCTGCTCCGACTCCGCGGCGATCCGCGCCCGCTCGGCTTCGATGCGGTCGATCTCCGACCGCAGGGCTGCCGACGTGTCCGCGAGAACCTGATCGCGGCGGGCGACCTCTCCGCGCAGGAATCCCATTCCCTCGAGCTGGACCGCGGCCTCGGCGCGCAGGAAGTGGATTCCCTCCGCCTGCTCCGAGACGATCCGGTCCAGCCGCCGGATCTCCCGGATCCGCGCGCCGAGAGCCGAGGAGGCCGATTCGGGACCGGGCCCTCTTTCGCCGGCTCCCGGAGAAGTCGCGGGGTGCCGCGTGGGGATGCGATCGAGCCGTTCTCTAAGCGCCCGGTATCGAATCGACCACGTGTTCTCGAGGGCGATTTCCCGGCGGCGCGCCGCCCGCGCCACGTCGTCCGGCCTGCGCGAGAGGGCGCGCTCGAGCGCGGCGCCGAACTCGGCGGGCGAGTCGTAGAGCTCGACGAGGTCCGAGAACGGCTCGATCTCGGGCAGCCGGCGGGCGACGACCGGCTTGCCGGTCGCGAGGTACTCGTAGAGCTTGACGGGGTTGGTGGCCTCGGTCAGAGGAGTCCGTCGAAACGGAATCGTGCAGACGTCGAACGCCGTGAGCTGCTCCCCCAGATTCTCGTAAGGGACTTCCCCGGTGCGATGGATGTTTCGCAGCGCATCGAGACGGCCCGGCGATGACCCGTCCGCGCGCCCCACCAGCACGAAGGACCAGTCGGGCCGCCGCGAGGCCGCCTGCGCCACCGCGTCCACGTCGAACCACTCGGCGATTGCCCCGTAGTAGCCGACGACGGGCCGCGGCAGCCGTGCGAGCGGGCTCGACTCGCGGGCAGGCAACGCCCCGAAGCGCGCGGCGTCGGCGGCGTTGGGAAGGTGGAGGACGTCCGGTCGCACGGCGCGGATCCGCTCGAGCAGCGGGCGGGAGGTCGCCGTGACGAGATCGCTTTCCCGAATCAGCCTCCCCTCGTCGCGGGCGGTGTTCGGTCCGTGCGTCCCGAATCCCGTGTGATCGTCCAGGCAGTCGTAGACGATCCTCCACCCGTGGCGCTCGCGCATGCGGCGCGCCAACGGCTCCCACGACGGGTATTGCACGATGCAGACCGCCTCGCGGATCCCGTGCCGGCGCGCGAGCTCCTGGATGCCCTCGAACGCCTGATCGAGCGACTCTCCCTCGAGCGTTTCGCCGTAGAGCTCGAAGTCGAATTCCCCCGGCAGGCCGGCCTCGTAGACGCGGTCCGAGACCGCGCGCAGCGTGGGTTCGTGGTCGAGGCCGAGCAATCCCGTTTTCAGGTAGAAGACCCGGTGCCCGTCCCGCGCGAACTCGGAGAGCAGCTGCTGAGGCCTCTGGAAACGGAACCCCCACTCGATGATCGGAAGGCAAAAGACGTCGAAGCCCCGCGCGGGCGAGACGGACTCGGGGGCTTCGGAGGGTGCCTGGCTCAGGGGCCGTATCTTGCCACGAAAGAAACCGGCCCGGCCTCCTCAGGGCGCCGGGAGCATCAGGTCGACTTCCTCGATCTCTATGGAGGGAGCGCCGCCCCGCTTCTCGACGAGCTCGTACATGCGCTTCCAGACGGCCTCGACCTCGGCCGGCGCGTTGTCCGGGGTGTCATGGTCGCGCCAGGTCAGGACCTCGCGAAAGTAGGTTCCCCCCCGGTTTCCTTGCCCGCGACCAGAACGTGCGGAACCTCGCGGACGAGAGCGAGCCGTCTCAGCAGAGGCCAGTGGTCCTCCCGCAGCAGCTTCTCCATCGCGGCCTCCTTGCCTTCGCGAACGTGAAAGGTGACGACGACGGTCTCGGGATCCTTGGGTCCGCCCGCCGCCAGGGCGCAGGGCGCGGCTCCCGCGAGCGCCACAAGCAGAATCGCCGACATCTTCATGGGGTCCTCCCGAGTGGGAGTACGGGCCCGCGCCGGCAAGGTTGCGCGGCCCCAAAAAAAGGGCGGGCCCGAAGGCCCGCCGCAACCGAACGGGGATCGATTCGAGGTTCAGAACGAAATGCGGGCTCCAAACCGAACCAGGCGCGGGCTCTGCAGCTCGAAGATGTTGTTGTAAGTGCTCGAGGTGACGTCCGTGACGGTTCCATCCGAAGCCGTCGCCGTCGCGGGCGTGCGCGCGTTGCGCTGGAGGACGGTCCCGCTGTTGAAGAGGTTGAAGAAATCCGCGGAGAGCGTGATCTGAAGCGGACGCACGTCGAGAACCTTCTCGATGCGAAGGTCCGTGTCGAAGACGTTCTTGTAGCGATGGTCGCTGAGCTTGCCGATGATGTTGTCGCGGGGTCCCAGGCCGTCGCCCGGATCCAACCGCACGTACTGGAGGTAGGGGTAGCCCTCGCGCCCGTAGACGTTCCCGGCGACGGCAAAGCCCAGCGGGAGCTGGTACAGGCCGCCGACGTTGAACTGCCACCGCGAGTTCAGGAAGACCTCGGTCTTGTTGCCGTAGGCGCCGCCCGGCGCCGCGGCGATGTCATCCAACGCGCAGGTCGATCCCGTCGCGACCGGGACCGCGGTGCCGGGCCAGACGAAGCCGTTGCCGCCGCGATTGCTGGTCGGGTCGTAGCACGAGTCGAGGCCGCCCTTCTGCTTCCAATCCTGATACGTGAAGGAACCGCGGACCATCCACCTGTTGGTCAACCGCTTCTGGAACGTCAGGTCGACGCCGTTGTAGAGCGTCTTGAAGTCCGGACGGTTGCTCATGGTGATGCCGGCCGGGACCGGGACGTTCGGATCCAGGGCGTAGTACGGCTGATGAAACGTGGTTCCGTCCGCGAGTGTTCCGTCCAGAAACCCGGCGACCTGGTAGTCGTCTGCGGTGAGACCGGTGCGGTGCGGATAGATGGATCCGGTGTACCGCCGGTAGGTGTAGCCCACGCCGACGACGAATTCCGGGAGAACCTCCCGCTCGATGCCGGCGATGATCTCGTGCGTCTTGCCGGCCTTGAGGTTCGGATCGATCACGTTGGGGGAGACGGTCGAGGTGGGGTTGTTGGGGTCGAGGCCGTAGAAGTAGATGAGCCGAGAGAGGTCGACCTCGTCGCGGGTGATGACGTGGTCGCCGTTGGCGTCGTTCCAGGGGAAGAACTCCGCCGACAGAGCGCCGGCGTTGGCGAAGGAGATCGTGGCGCTGCCAAGCTGGTCCGCGTACTGCGAATAGCTGGCGCGCAGGAGCGTCTTCTTGTCCTCGCCCAGCGCGTAGGTCAGGCCGAGGCGAGGCACGACGTTCTTCCACGTGAAAGGCGCAGGCCGGTCGGTCGCATTGATCGTGGGAAGAATGTCTCCGAAGAGCGGGTTGCCCGGAATGGTCACCCCCTGGAGGTTGCCCTTCTGCACGTCGTACCGGACTCCCGCATTCACGGTCAGGTTGCCCATGGTCAGAGTGTCGGAGAGGAAACCGGTGTAGTACTTCAGGCCGACGTTGGTGACCGCCTGGCGGGTCAGGGTCGCGACCGGCTCGCCGAAGTTCGCGAGGTCGCCGAAGTTGCCAGCGCCGGGCCACGACGTGTTCGAGGCCACCCCGGTCTCGCGGTAGCTGAACCCGTACTTCAGCTCGTGACCCATCGCGCCGGTCGCGAAAAAGTAGGAGCCGTTCGCGTTGGCCTGCTTCTGCGGGCGGACCGTGTTGTAGGAGAAGTAGCTCCCCTGATACACGCCGTTGGGGTCGATGAAGAGGGAATCGAAGGTCGTCCCTCCCGCCGGCGTCAACGAGAACTCGTTGGCCACGTGCGAGTACGAAGCGGTCATGAAGAGGTTGGAGGAGAAGACCTGCGAAAGCTCGGCCTTCCAGATGCGCGAGGGACCGTCCTGGTTCCAGGCGGCCGGCGGCGGCCGGAGCGGGCTCACCCCGCGGCCCGACTTGATCTTGTTGCCGTCGGTGAAGGTGCCCGCCAGGGAGGTCGAGTCGAAGAGCTGCGCGTTCAGCTTGCCGTTCGTGTCCTTCAGGGTCGTGTTGTCCGGGTTTCCGTTGACGTTGAAGAGGTTGACTTGGTTGCGCCCGTAGGCGCCCCACAGCCAGAGCCGGTCCTTGATGATCGGCCCGCCTACCTCGACGCCGTAGTCCTGGACCTCGTTGACCCGGTTTCCGCCGCGCGCCGGCGGCACCTGGTCGAGAGCCTCCTGCGGCAGGTTGTTCCACTGCCACGCGCCGTCGGAGAGAAACACGCGGGCGGAGCCGTGGATGTCGTTGGAGCCGCGCTTCGTGACGAGGTTGAGCTGAACGCCCGGAGCCGCGGCGCTGACGTCGCTGCCGCCTGTCGACGCTTGCATCTCCTCGAACGAGTCGAAGTCGTAGTACATCGGGGAGCCGCCCAGGGCGCTCATGTCCGTGATCGTGGTCCCGTCGACGCTCCAAGTATTCTGGTCGGCCTGGGCGCCCCGCGCGGAATAATTGCTCTGCTGACCACTCTCGTTACCGCCGATGTTGACGCGGTCCATCTGCACGCCCGGGACGGACTGGAGGATGACCCAGGGGTCGCGCGCCGTCGGGATCGACTTGAGCTGTTCCTGGTCGACGACCGCGCCGTTCTCGACCTTGCGCGTGTCAAGGAGCGACGGCTCGCCCTTGACGACCACGGTGGTTTCGACGCTCGAGATCTTGAGTGCGGCGCTCGTGTTCGTGTTCTGGCCGATGGACGCTTGCACGTCGGGCTTGCTGACTTTGGAAAAGCCCTGGAGCTCGTACGTCAGCGTGTAGTTGCCCGGATCGAGATTGACGAATCGATATTCGCCGCGCGAGTCCGACGTCTGGCTCCTCGGGGCGCCGACGCCGGCGAGGGTGACGGTCACGCCGGGGAGCCGGCCGCCCTGCTCGTCGGTCACGTAACCGAAGATGTTGCCGGTCAATTGCTGCGCGGGAATTCCTGGAGCGAAGGCGAGCAGTGCCGCGACGGCAGCCGCCAGCGCCCACGCCCCCACGCGTCGCTTGTTCGTTTTTCCTCGCATAACTTTCAGACCTCTCTGTTGAAGGTTGCTCTTTCGCGTTCTCTCGAAGCCTCTTCGTTCTCCTCGCAGGGTCCTCCTCCTTTCCGCCGCGCCGCGTTTCCGCCGACGGCGTGACCTGACGGAGAGCAACGCGAGTGCCACGCGCGCCGCGGACCACGTTGCACGCCGACGTGTCGAGCGCGGCGATTGCGGGGACGGAGATCGCCGCAAGGCGGACGAGATTTCCGGAGAGAGCGGGCGGCCGCGGCGCGATCCGGATTGCCGGATCTCGAATCAACGGGTCGGAATCAGAGGACGACCGCGAAAGGAGTGACGAAGCCGGAGCGCCGGAGGCTCAGCCGGAGAATCGCGCGGACCCGTCGGAGTGGACTCCCGCGATCGACCTCCACGATCCGGGTTTTTGGACCGCGCGCGCCGCGAAGCCGGCCAAACCGCCGACGCGCGCGGCGGACGAGATTTTATTTTCGGGTTTTTCTCGGGAAGCTGGACTTAGTGACCGTCGGCGGGCTCCGGCCGCCCCGGGAGCGGCTGCTCGCCGCGCTCGAGACGCCGGGCGAAGATCGCGTCGAGCGACAACGGACCCGCGCCGTACGCGCCCAGCCAGAGGCAGAGGACGATGTAGAGATACTCGGCGAAGCCGAAGAGATCCGAGAGCTCGTGGACCTCCGCTCTCTTCGCGGTCACGATCGCGACGAGCATCGTGCCGATCAGCGGAAGGGTGGCCAGCCGCGTGCACAGGCCCAGGAGCATCAGCGCTCCGCACAGGAGCTCCGCTCCCGCGGCCAGCGGCGCCTGAAACCGGGGCGCCGGAATCCCGAGCTGCGTGAAGAACGCGATCACCTTGGGAAGGTTGTTCAGCTTTCCCCAGCCGGACTGGAGGAAGATCCATCCGAGCGTCAACCGGGCCACCGTCGGCGGCAGCCAGCGCAAGCCGGTCGCGACCCGGAGGATGAGGCGGCGGAGGCGCGAGATCCGATCGGTCGACGTCGGCATGGTGTTCCTCCTATTGGCCACTCTGCTGGATCAACTTCGCCACCAGGCCGGTCCAGCCCGTCTGGTGCGAGGCGCCGATGCCGGCGCCGTTGTCTCCGTGGAAATACTCGTAGAAGAGAATGTGGTCCCGGAAATGGGGATCGCTCTGGAGCTTCTCGGCGCCGCCGAAGACCGGCCGCCGCCCGTCGCCGTCGCGCAGAAAGATCCGGTTCAATCGGCGCGAAAGCTCCCCGGCGACGTCCCAGAGCGTCAGAAGCTCGCCGCTGCCATAGGGGCACTCGACCCGGTAGGAGTCACCGAGGTAGAAGTGGAACTTCTGAAGCGACTCGATGATGAGGTAGTTGACCGGGAACCAGACGGGCCCGCGCCAGTTGGAGTTTCCGCCGAAGAGGCCGGTCGACGACTCCGCCGGCTCGTAGCCGACGCGATGCTCGGTACCCATGACGTCGAGAACGTAGGGGTGATCGCGGTGATGCCGGGAGACGGCCCGGACTCCGTGGGGCGACAGAAACTCGTTCTCGTCGAGCAGGTAGCGGCAGATCTGCCGGAGCCGATCCCGGTTCACGAGCGAGAAGAAGCGCTTGACCTGTCCGTCGGAGGTCGTCTCGGTCTCGACGTGCTGGCCGAAGTCGGGACGGTTCTCCAGGAACCACTGCATGCGGCGCTTGAAGCCGGGCAGCTTGTCCACGACCTTCGACGAGAGGGTCTCGACGGCGAACAGCGGGATCAGGCCCACCATCGAGCGGACCTTCATCGGAAGATTCCGGCCGTCGGGCAGGTCCAGGACGTCGTAGTAGAAACCGTCCTCGCGGTTCCACAGCTCGATTCCCTTTCCCCCGATGTTGTTCATCGCCCGGCAGATGTAGACGAAGTGCTCGAAGAACTTCGAGGCGACGTCCTCGTAGGCGGAGTCGTCGCGGGCGAGCTCGAGCGCGATCGCGAGCATGTTGAGGCAGTACATCCCCATCCAGCTGGTGGCGTCGGACTGCTCGATGTGGCCGCCCGTCGGGAGCGGGGCGCTGCGGTCGAAGACGCCGATGTTGTCCAGACCGAGGAACCCTCCCTGGAAGACGTTCTTTCCGTCGGCGTCCTTCCGGTTGATCCACCACGTGAAGTTGAGCAGGAGCTTGTGGAAGACCCGCTCGAGGAACTTGCGATCGCCCTGGCCGCTGCGCTTCTTGTCGATCTTGTAGACCCTCCACGCCGCCCACGCGTGCACTGGCGGATTCACGTCCCCGAAGGCCCACTCGTAGGCGGGCAGCTGGCCGTTGGGGTGCATGTACCACTCGCGCAGGAGGAGCACGAGCTGCCGCTTTGCGAAGTCCGGGTCGACGAGCGCGAGCGGAATGCAGTGGAAGGCGAGGTCCCACGCGGCGAACCACGGGTACTCCCACTTGTCGGGCATCGAGATCACGTCTTCGTTGAAGAGGTGCGTCCACTCGGAGTTGCGCCCCTGCAGCCGCTCGGGCGGGGGCTCGGGCCCCTCCGGATCGCCCCGCAGCCAGCGGGAGACGTCGTAGTGGTAGAACTGCTTGGACCAGAGGATACCCGCGAACGCCTGGCGCTGCACCGCTCGAGCGTCCGCCGTCAGGTCCGGGGTCGCCAGGGGCGCGTAGAACCGGTCGGCCTCGCTCAGGCGTTGCTCGAACACGCCGTCGAACGCGGAGCCGAAGGCGTCCTGCGGAAGGGAGCTCGCCAGCCGCAGGCGTACCGTCGCGGACTCGCCCGCCCGGATCCTGAGCCGGTACCGCGCGGACGCCTTGGAGCCGACCGGCTGCGGGTTGACGGCCTCCTTCACGCCTCCGACGACGTAGTCGTGAATCCCGTCCTTGACGTGAGGCGACTCGTTCTCGCCGCCCCAGAGACGTTTCGCGTTGGACTCGTTCTCGGTGAAGAGGAGCTCCGGAGAACCCTCGCACGCGAGGGCCAGCGGCCCGTAGTACTCGCTCTCGATGTCGATGCGGCGGGCTCCGGCCTCGGAGTCCGCCGCCCGCAGACGCTGGCGGCGCGATCCGAGCCCCCACGACCACGTGTTGCGAAACCAGATCGTCGGCAACAGGTCGAGCGACGCCTCCTCCGGGCCCCGGTTGAACACCTGGATGCGGACCAGGACGTCGTCCGGCCCGGACTTCGCGTATTCCGTGAAGACGTCGAAGTAGCGATTCTCGTCGAACGCCCCCGAATCGATCAGCTCGAACTCCGGGTCGCCGCGCCCGCGGGCCCGGTTCTCCTCGAGCAGGCGCGCATAGGGGTACTCGCGCTGCGGGTACTTGTAGAGCGCCCTCATGTACGAGTGCGTCGGCGTCGAGTCGAGGTAGTAGTAGGCCTCCTTGACGTCCTCGCCGTGGTTGCCCTGGTTGCCGGTCAGCCCGAACAACCGCTCCTTGAGGATCGGGTCATGCCCGTTCCACATCGCCACCGCGAAGCAGACGTACTGGTGCCGGTCGGAGATCCCCATCAGGCCGTCCTCGCCCCACCGGTAGGCGCGCGAGCGCGCCTGGTCGTGCGGGAAGAAGTCCCACGCGGCGCCGTTCGCGCTGTAATCCTCGCGCACCGTGCCCCACTGCCGCTCCGAGAGATACGGACCCCAGCGCTTCCAGTTTTTCTTGCGCTGCGAGTCCTCGGCCAGTCGGAGCCGCTCGGGGTCCAGCGTCTCGGGGAACATCAGCGTGCCCTCCCTTCATCCGCCACCGCCGCCGGGGCGAGGATCACCCGATCGATGCGCAGCACTTCGCCGACCGACCACGCCTGGAAGGGACAGCCGCCCGGCGCGTGCGGCAAGTCGCCGTCGACGACCTCGGAGACGTGCGAGAGCCCCGCCTCGTCCAGGTGAGCGACCAGGGGGGCGAGGAAGCGCTCGCGCGCCCCTCTCTTCGCCTCCTCCGACCCCCCGCGAACCCGGACCCAGGCCTCGACGAAGGCGCCCGCGAGGTACGGCCAGACGGTCCCCTGGTGATACGCCCCGTCGCGTTCCACGACTCCGGCAGCGTAGTGGGGGTGGTACCGGGGATCGTCTCGCGGCAGCGTGCGAAGGCCGAGCGGCGTCGCGAGCCGCGACTCGACGACGTCCACCAGGCGACGCGCGCGTTCGCCCTCCAGGAGCGGAAACGGCAGGCCTCCGACCGCGAAGATCTGGTTGGGCCGAAAGGTCGGGTCGACGGATCCCGGTACGTGGTCGCAGTCGACGACGTCGTACAGGCAGCCCTCCGACGCGTTCCAGAACCGGCGCGCGAAGGCGTCCGTCGCGCGTTGAAGCAGGCTTCGGAACTCGTTCGTGAATCCATCGGCGATCCGGAGCGCGTTGATCCAAAGCGCCTGGATCTCGACCGGCTTCCCGATGCGCGGGGTCACCGCCCGATCGCCGACCTTCGCGTCCATCCACGTCAGCTGCACGCCCGGCTCCCCCGCGGCGACGAGGCCGTCGACATCGGCGCCGATCCGGAACCGGGTCCCGCGAGCGTACCCGGAGAGGATCGCGCCGAAGGTGTCCTGGAGCTTCCTCCGGTCGCCCCGGCTCACTGTGCGTCCGGCAGCGCCCATCGCCTCGAGGTACTCATGCATCGCGATCAGATACCAGAGCGAGGCGTCGACCGAGTTGAATTCCGGACGGATTCCAGCTTCGGGGAAGAAGTTCGGGATCATGCCCTCGGAGACGGCTTCGGACCATCCCCCGAGGATCCGTCCCGCGTCCGCAAGTCGGCCGGTGGCGAGGCAAAGACCCCGCATCGCGATGAACGTGTCCCGGCCCCAGTCTGTGAACCACGGGTACCCCGCGACGATCGTCTGGCCTGTTCCCCGCTTTACGATGTACGCGTCGGCGGAGCGGTCGAGCCGGCCCGGAAAGCGCTTGCGGCGCCGGCCCTCGGCCAGACGGATCGTGTCGAGGGCAGACTGAGGGGTGCCCGCGCCGACGGCTCCCTCGTGGCCCTCGGCGGCCATCAGCAGCACCGCCTCGCCGCCGGACAGCTCGAAGCGGAACACGCCGGGGGACGCCAGGTCCTCCGAAAAGTCCAGGCCCCGGGCTCGCTCGTGGGCATAGAGGAAGTTGCGATACCAGAACGGCGCGTGCGCGTAGGCCCCGTTGGAGCGCAGGACGAGGGACGGCACACCCGCATAGGGCCGGAATCGCGTGGCTCCCCCCGGCTCCGTCTCCGTCTCGAAGCGGAAGGCGGGATTCTCGTGATGGAGCGAATGCGAGTCGCGCCCCGACAGGAACGGGCGGACCTCCAGAGTCACGGGCCCCGTTCTCGCGAGGAGCCTCCAGGAGAGCGCACAAGCCGAGGCGCCCCGCGGCACCAGGAGCTCATGCGCGATGCGCGTGCCGTCTTCCAACGTGAAGGTCCAGGAGGGCCACGGGTCCGTCTGGAATTCGGTCAGACGCCGTGCGCCGTCCGGGGCCGTCACCCCGGGCGTGTAGGCCTGAGACGTGATCGCGAATCGCCCCGCCGGCGTCTCGACCCAGGCGTCGAAGCCGTTGACCAGGACGAAGCGGCCCGCCGGAGGAGTTCGCGCCGTCACGAGGAGGGCGTGGTAGCGGCGGGTGCGGACGCCCGACTGGGTGCCCGAAGCGAACCCGCCGAGGCCGTCGGCCTCGAGCCACTCGCGCATCGACCGATCGCGCACGCTGGAGAGCGTATCTCCGACGGGCGGCGCGGCTCGACCTACGGGGCGATCCGGACGCTTTGGAACATTCCTTCGGCGACCCAGTCGCGCATCCAGCGGAAGAGCTGGTCGCCCGGATTGCCCTGGTGGGCCCGGGCGGCGTCGGCCACGGCCTTGCCGAACGGGCGGCCTTCGGCGAGGGCGTTGAGGAATCGGTAGGCGGGCCGCGAGAGATCCAGGCGCCAGATTTCGTAGTTCTTCCGGTAGACGGCGACGAAGGAGGGCGTGCGCGCCGGCTCCGGATGCTCGTGGACGTCGTCCTTCACGGACTGAAGGTATGCGTTGACGGGATACGCGAACTCGAGGACGCGGAACGCCGCGATGGGCTCGAAGACGGCCGATTCCCAGGCCGACTCGGGCATCCGGGCGATCTCCTCGGCCGGCCAGGCCGGCGACTCGGGAGCGTCGAACGCCGCGGTCACGGCCAGCTCCAGTCTCGCGAGGTCGGCGGCGAATCCGCGGCGCCGGAGCCCCTTCGATGCGCGGATGAAATCGGGAAAGTCGTTTCCGAGGACATTGAACGTGTAGCTGACGGACGGGTGGACCTGCACGTAACGCGTGACGAGATCGGCGAACGCGTCGTTGCCGAGGAAGTGCGCGACGGCCGAAAAGTCTCCCTCGAGCGCCTCGATCATGCGGAGGAGGTACATCCCGTGGTAGACGCCCACGCGCTCGGCCGCGGTCAGCGACTTCGAGGGGAGGATCACGCTCGCGATCCTGGCGGGATCGAGCTCCGCGCGCGCCGACGGAGCCTCGATGGCCTCCTCCAGCGGCCCCGGATGCGTGATCACCGCCTGCATCCAGCGTTGCACGCGCGGGAGAGTCAGATCAGGAGGCGGCTGCGGCAACGGGAGCCTCCTCCCGGCGATGGGCGCGCGCCTTGAGCGCCTCGCCGTGCACCACCTCGAAAGCGGGGATGTCGGCGTCCCATTCGAGCAGGGTCGCCGCGTTCCCGGTCCGCGCCAACGCGTGCCGGTACAGGTCCCACACCGGCTCGATCACGTGGTCGTTGTGCGTGTCGATGATGTGCGTGCCCTTGTGTGTGTGGCCGGCCAGGTGGTACTGCGCGACGCGATCGGGCGGAATGGCGTCGAGATACTCCTTCGGGTCGAACCCGTGGTTGAAGGAGCTGACGTACACGTTGTTCACGTCGAGAAGCATCCCGCAGTCCGCCTCGTCCATGAGCCGGGCGAAGAACTCCCACTCCGGCATCGACGAGGCGGCGAACTCCGCGTAGGTCGAGGCGTTCTCGAGGATCAACGGCCTCTCGAGAATGTCGGAAACGGTCTTCACCCGCCCGATGACGTGGGACAGCGCCTCCTCCGTCAGGGGCATGGGGAGCAGATCGTGGGTGTTCCGCCCGGCGACGCCGGTCCAGCACAGGTGATCGGAGACCCAGAGCGCCTTCGTGCGGGCCGCGAGCGCCTTGAGCTTGCCGAGGTGATGGCGGTCCAGGGGGTCGGCGCTGCCGATCGACATCGACACTCCGTGGAGGACCACCGGGTAAGCCTCGGCGATCTGGTCGAGCACCCACAGCGGGCGCCCTCCCGTGTCCATGTAATTTTCGGAGAGGACCTCGAAGAAGTCGACCTCGGGCCGATTCTCCAGGATGTGAGAGTAGTGGACCGTGCGGAGGCCCACCCCGATTCCCAGGTCCGGAAAGCCCCAGCGATTGCGGGAAACGGAGGAATTTGGTCTCACGTGTCGATTTCCGGATCGTCCATGAAGAGGACTTGGGGGCCACGGAGCTCCGTGACCCCCAAGCAATGGTATCGAAACTAGGAGGCCTTGTGGGCGGGGTTGGTCGGAACCGAGCAGCCGCCCTTGCCCTTGCAGGAGTTCTTGCCCGCGCAGCTTCCGTCGCCGCTCTTGCAGCCGCCCTGCCCCTTGCAGGAGTTCATGCCCTTGCAGGAGTGCTTCATGTCGGCCGAGGCGCATCCGCCCTTGCCCTTGCAGGAGTTCTTGCCGGAACAGCCCGCGTCGCCGCTCTTACAACTGCCCTTGCCCTTGCACGAGTTCATCCCCTTGCAGACGTGCTTGTCGGAGGAGGCGCTCGTCTTATCCTTGGCGCTCTTGTCCTCGCCGGCCGCCGGCTTGGTCTTGTCCGCAGGTTTGGTCGCCGTGTCCTGGATCGCCGTCGCCAGACGCGAGCCCGCGAGCACCCCCGCGATCGCGAGACCGATCGCCTTCGTCGTGACATCACCCTTCTTCATCCAAGTTCTCCTTTCCTTCCCCCTCTCGGGGATCCACTCAAGCTCCGTGCGGCCGACATGGCTACACCGAGTTACTCATTCCTCGTGGTTTCGACCGGCCCACCGGGGTCCCGATCAAGATCCGGAATCTTATCCGACTCGGGGCGATCCCGTGCAAGCCGGAACCGCGCCGCCCGCAGCTTCGATGCGCAACGTCATCCCTCGGAGTACGAGCGGATGGCGAGACCGGATCTCGCATTGGGCGATCCCGATTTCTCCCGGCGTCAGTCCCTGCGTCCGCCGACAGGGGATCTAATTGACCCGTAATGGATTAGCGGGGTTCGAGAAGCGACGCGGCGGGGCGATCCACGAGCCATATCAGCTCCCCGTCGATCGGCCGCACCCTCTGGCAGGGAAAGGCCCCCGGCGGAGCGCTCGGGTCCCACACGGCGCGCAGCGTCTGCGCCTTGTCGGTTCCGGCGACCAGGAAGACGACCGCCGCCGCGCGGTCGAAGATCGGAAGCGTCAGCGTCACGCGGCGGGCGCGGAGCGTCTCGACCCAGGGCGCGGCGACCAGGCGGTCCCGGATCTCCAGCGCCTCGGACCCGGGAAAGAGCGAAGCGGTGTGGCCGTCCGCGCCCATTCCGAGGAGGGCGAGATCGAGGCGCGGGATCTCGGATTCGGGAACCGCGAGGACCCGTCGGAGCTCCCGCTCGTAGTCGGCCGCGGCCCCCGCGGCATCGGGTCGGTCCGCCTCGATGCGATGCACGTTTTCCGGCGCCACCGGCACGCGGTCGAGCATCTCCTCCCGCGCCATCCGGTAGTTGCTCCGCGGGTCGTCGGGCGGGACGCACCGCTCGTCGCTCCAGAAGAAGTGCACGTCGTTCCACGGCACCTCCTCCTGGAACGGCGCGGAGGGATCGGACAGCAGCGCGTACAGGCGCCGCGGCGTCGAGCCGCCGGCGAGCGCGACCGCGAATCGGCCGCGGGAGGCGACGGCGCTCGCGGCGAGCCGGCGGAATTCCGAGGCCGCTTCCCGGGCGAGGGCGTCGACGTCGTCGAGTACGAGGAGCCGCGCGCGATCCCTCAAGGGAGCGGCCGTCCGATCAGGCGGAGTGGCGCCCCGGGCCGCGCCCCCGCTCGACGTCGCGCAGGAAGCCGATCAGGCCCCGGAAGTAGGCTTCCTGGTCGTCCCACATCGCGAGGTGGCTTCCGTTCTCGCAGATGAGGGTTCGGCCGCGGGGCAGAAGCTTTCCCATCTTGCGGATGTCGTCCGGATTCATCTCGTCGTAGCGCGCGCCGATCACGAGCGTCGGCACGTCGATTCGCGAGAGGTCCTTCCAACGGTCCCAGTCCTTGAAGGTGCCCGTGACCACGAACTCGTTGGGCCCCTGCATCGTGCCGTAGACCTGGTTGTTGATGTGCTTGAAGGCACGCGCGACCGGATCCGGCCATGGCTCGAGCCGGCAAACGTGCCGGTGGTAGACGCCCTGGAACATGGCCTCCTGGTACTCGGGGGCCTCGAACTCGCCCTTCGCCTCGTACCTCTCGAGCACCGCCAGGGTTTCCGGAGGAAGCGCGGCCCGGAGCGTGTTGACGTACTTTACGTACGACTCGATGGAAGCGGTCATGCTCGACAGGACGAGTCCCTTGAGGTGTTGCGGGTACTCGAGCGCGTACTCGATCGCGAGCATGCTGCCCCAGGACTGGCCGTAGAGGTAGAACTTCTCCAGCTTGAGCGCCGCGCGCACCTGCTCGACCTCGTCGCGGAAGCGGTCGATGGTCCAGAGGCTCTTGTCGTCGGGCTGGTCGGAATAGAACGAGCCGAGCTGGTCGTAGTAGTAGAACTCGACTCCCGCCTCCGGCAGGAAGTCCTCGAAGCACTCGAAGTACTCGTGGGTGACGCCGGGCCCGCCGTGCAGGGTCAGCATGCGGATCGGCCCGCTCCCGAGCTTCTTGGTCCAGACCTTGTACTTGCCGTCGACGGGGATCAGGCGAATTCCGGCCGTCCGGACTCCCCCGCCCGGTGCCGGCGCCTCCTTCGTCCCGGGCGTCGCGCGAGCGAGACCGGTCTGCAGCATCGAGGCGGCGCCCAGCGCCATCAGCGTTCGCCGATCGATCGTCGTCATGCGGCGATCATATCCGCCGGGTCGGGCGCGCCGGCCGGTGGTGCGGTGATCCCGGCGGTTTCCCCGCTGGCACGATCTCGTTTTTTGACATAATCCGCCCATTCTATGGAGCTGACGAGCCGCGAGGACGGTGACATCACCATACTCACGGTGACCGGGGATCTGGTCATCGGCGAGGCCGAGACGACGTTCAAGAAGACAATCACGCGGCTGCTCGAAGAGGGCCGAGTCAATCTGCTCGTGGATCTCTCGGCCGTGGGATTTCTCGACAGCTCGGGCCTGGGCGCCCTCGTGCGGGCGCTGACCCAGTCTCAGAAGGAGGGCGGCCAGACCAAGCTGCTCAAGGCTCGGCCCCAGGTCCGCAAGCTCCTGCAGATGACCAAGCTCGACTCCGTATTCGAGATCCACGACGACATGGAGGCCGCGGTCTCCAGCTTCTAGCCCCGCCCCGGTCCTGCCGCATCCGAGAGGGGACGGTTCATGGACGAACCCGAAGAGCCGGACGACGAGCCGGTCGAGACCGAGGACGGCGAGGAGGAGGGCGACGCCGAGCTCTCCGCGCTTGCGGAGCTGGCTCTGTGCGAGAACCTGTCCCAGACCTCCGGATGGGCGGCCCGCTGGAGCGCCTCGATGGCCGGCGCGGACGCCGCGCTTCTCTGGGCCCCCGACACCGTCCATCCCCTCTTCCTCTGCATCGGCGCGTTCGGAGACGGCCTCGGGTCGATCCTGCGGCGCTCGGTGCCGCGCGAGAGCGGCATCGTGCACGACCTCGTGCGGGATCGGTCCGCCGTCGCGCTGGACCGCGCGGAGCTCGATTCCACGAGCGATCCCTTCCTCCGCGGAGTCCCGAAGACGATCCAGGCCTGCGTCGCGGTCCCGCTGGAAGCCGAGTCCATAGTCGTCGGCCTCCTCGCCCTGTTTTTCGAGGAGACGGCTGACACCGGCGAGACACTCCATCGCATCGAGGGCTTCCTCCAGCATGCGGCGCCGGCGCTGGGCCGCGCCCTGCGGTCGGAGCGCAAGACGGTCGGCATGCTCCACGCGATCGAGAGGCTGACCAACCTCTACGACCTGTCGAAGGCCTTCGGCTCCACGATCGATACGGACGAGCTCGCGACTCTCGTCGTCACCAAGGCGGCGGACTTCGTGTCCGCCGAGGTGGCATCGCTGTGGCTGCTCGACGCCCACGAGGGGGAGGTGTCCCTCGGAGCGACCGCCGTCAACGAGAACTACGAGGTGGAGGCTCCGGAGGCCGTGGGCGCGTCGGTCGTGGGAGACGTCATCGCCGACCAGAACGCCGTCCGGCGCAACCGGATCCCGGAGTCGGATCCGGTCGCCGGGGAGAGCGGAGAGTTCCGGATCCGCTCACTCCTCGCCGTTCCCCTGATCGAGGACGAGGTCACGATCGGTGCCCTCGCCCTCGTCAACAAGCGTGGCCGGCATCCCGAGTTTTCCGGCGAGGACGAGGAGCTGCTTCAGGACCTGGCGCGCCAGGCCGTGCGGGCGCTGCGGACCGCGCGGCAGCACGAGGCGGAGAAGAAGGTCGAGGAGCTCGACGCTCTGCTCGCCGTCAGCCGCGAGATCACGTCCACGCTGGACCTGGACAAGGTCATGCACACGATCGTGAACGCGACCTCGGCCCTCATCGCCTACGACCGCTGCGGCATCGCGATCCAGCAGAAGGGCAAGCTCCGCCTCGGGGCGATCTCCGGCGCCACGGAGGTGAACCGGAAGGATCCCGAGGCGATTCGCATGGAGGATCTGTTGCAGTGGGTCTTCCTCTCCGGCAGCGACGCGGCCGTCACGCAGACCGAGACGGGCGAGATCTCGGCGGATCGGCCCGAGACCGAGGAGAAGTTCCGATCGCTCTTCCAGGAGACCGGGCTCCGGTCGTTCTTCGGCGTCGTCCTCAAGGACGAGGAGGGAAAGCTCGGGGCGCTGGCGTTCGAGAGTAAGGAGCCCCTCCTCTTCGACGAGGAGACGCGGGACCTTCTGGCAATCCTGGTGAACCAGGCGACGGTCTCCGTCCGCAACGCGCAGCTCTACCAGCAAGTCCCGCTCGCCGGGTTCCTCAAACCGCTGCTGGAGAAGCGACGGAAGCTGTCGGCGATCCCGAAGCGGCGCCGACAGGCCTGGGCGATCGGCGCCGCGGTGGCGCTCCTGATCCTCGTCGCGGTCCCCTGGCCGCTCCGGATCGCGGGGCCCGCGCGAGTGCTCCCCGGCCGCCGGGCGGCCGTTACTTCGCTGGTCGACGGGGTCGTTGCGTCGGTCGTGCACCGGGAGGGCGACACGATCGCCGCCGGCGACGTGATCGCGACGCTCAAGGACGACAGCTTCCGGGCCGACCTGGCCGCGGCGTCGGCGGCACTCGCCATCGCAGAGGGCGACATCGCCCGCTCGCGCGAGGAGGGGAACGCCGCCGACCTCCACGACGCCGAGTCTCGCCGGAACGAGGCGCGGGCCCGGAGCGACCTGGCGGAGGACCGCCTGTCGCGCACGACGCTCCGGGCTCCGGTCGCGGGCGTGATCTTGACCCCGCGCATCGAGGAGCGGATTGGACAGCTCCTCGCCCGCGGCGCCGAGCTCTGCGTGGTCGCGGACGCGCAGAACGTGACCGCGGAGCTGGCCGTCCCGGAGTCCGACGTCGCGCTCGTCAAGCTCGGCCAGAAGGCGGCGCTCAAGTTCAACCCCTACCCCGGCCGCCTCTTCCACGGGGC
Organism: Thermoanaerobaculia bacterium; assembly: GCA_038224325.1. Classification (GTDB taxonomy): domain Bacteria; phylum Acidobacteriota; class Thermoanaerobaculia; order UBA5066; family Gp7-AA6; genus DAHUXD01. The sequence goes on from JBBRFL010000008.1 coordinate 77,242, forward strand.
CGTGCAGCGCGTCGCGGCCCGCATCCGCCAGGAGGGCGAGGAGCGCTTCCTGATCGCGGAGGTTGCGATTCCGAACGCGGACGGTGTTCTGAAGACGGGCATGCTCGGCACGGGAAAGGTCTCCGTGGGGCGGCGGCAGGTCGTCACGGCGCTCTTTCGCCGACCCGTCCGCTACCTCTGGAACAAGATCTGGCCCCTGCTGCCGTGACCGCCCCGCGTTCGCCGGGCAAACTGATCGCCGCCGCTCGGCCCGAGGAAGGCGCCGCGGCCCTCGCGGCCCGGCACGGACCGGCCGCCGACCGGCCGGCGCTCCGCAAGGACCTCGTCATCCGGCGCCTCGTGCAGATGGGCGAGGTGAAGTGGGTGGTCAAGGACCCGGTTGCGACCGCGTATTACAACTTCGACGACGCGCAGTGGGGCCTCATCCAGCTGTTCGACGGAACGCGCACCCTGATGGAGGTCCACGCCGATTACCAGGCGCTCTTCCCGAACGAGACGATCGACCGAAGCCTCGTGGTCGAGCACGAGGAGATGCTCCGCGGCATCGACTTCATCGAAAAGTCCGCGGCCGAGAGGAACCTGGCGCTGCTCTCGCGCTTTCGCAAGGCACGCCAGCGCACCGCCGACGAGAAATCCGAGGGCTTCAATCCCTTTTTCATGCTGTTTCACGTCGTGGACCCGGATCGATTCCTCGGCAAGACGCTGAAGTACGTGCGGTGGCTCTGGAGCCCGCCCGTGGTCGCCGCCGCGTGCGTCTTCTTCGCGTGGACGATCGGCGTCGTCGTCGTGCATTGGAGCGAGATCTGGACCGGGACGAAGGTTCTCTACGCGCTCGGCGACAAGCCCTTCCTCGAGATCGTCCAATTCATCCTCATCATCACTTTCATCGGCGCGATCCACGAGTCCGCGCACGGATACGTTACGAAGCTCTACGGGGGCGAGGTTCACGACATCGGGATCGCCCTCGTCTACGCGACCCCGGCTTTCTACTGCAACACGACCGACTCGTTGCTCTTCGAGAACAAGTGGCACGAGATGTGGGTCACGACGGCGGGGATCTACATCGAGGCCTGGATCTCCGCGCTCGCGACGGTGTGCTGGCTGATCTCCTACCCGGACACGTTCCTTCACGACTTCGCCTTCAAGGCGATGCTCTACACGGGCGTCTCGACGATTTTCCTGAACATCAACCCACTGATCAAGATCGACGGCTACTACGCGCTCTCGACCCTGGTGGAGATCCCCGAGCTCCGGGAGGAGTCCATCGGTTACATCGGCGCCTGGTTCCAGAGGCATGTCCTGCGGCTGCCTGTGGAGGTTCCCGTGGCGTCGCGGCGCAAGCGCCGCATCTACTGGATCTACGGCACGCTCGCCCTGGCCTGGGTCGCCGTCATCATGCGCTTCATCGCCGGACTCTTTTTCAACCTCTACAACCACTACTTTCCCAACTGGGCCGTCGTCCTGCTGCTGGTCACGTTGTACATGCTGTTCAAGAAGCGGGTGCGCCTCTTCACGCGCACCGTTCGCCTCCTCTACCTAGACAAGAAGGAGCTCATCATGTCGCCCCGATTCCAGAAGCCGCTGATCGTCGCGGGCGTGGTCCTGCTCCTCCTCCTCTTCCTTCCCTGGACGCACCGTTCCTTGAGCTCGCCCGCGACACTTCGGCCCCTGACCGCGGCCCGGCTCGAAGCGCCGGAGGATGCGGTCGTCGGCCGGGTGCTCGCTCAGGAAGGCGACCGCGTCGCGAAGGGCCAGGCCGTGTTTCAGCTCGTCAGTCCGGCGAGCGAGGAGGAGCTCCTCCGACTCTCGGCGCAGCGGGAACGTCTGCTCGCGGACGCCAGCCGCGGTCGGGCGAACGCGCAGCCGCGAGCTGTCTTCGAGTCGGAGAGCCGCGGAGCATCCCTGGACGCCGCCGTCGAGAGCGGCCGGCTGCGGGGGGAGCGGCTCGTCGTGCGAAGCCCTCTGGCGGGCCGAATGCTGACGCCGCGGATTCGTGACCTGGAGGGGCGATCCGTTCCGCAGGGAACCCTCCTCGCCGAGGTCGGCGAGGACCGACAGCTCGCGTCCGACCTCGCCGTTTCGGAGCGGCTCTTAGACGATCTCCAGCCGAACGCTCCGATCTCCGCCCTCTTCCCGGGGCGCCTTGCGCCCGCGAGGGGCCGGGTCGTTTCGATCTCTCCGGCCACCCTCGCGCAGCCCGGCACGATCGCGGCCGGCCTGGATCCCGCCGCGCCCCGCCTCCTGCCCGAGCAATTCGTCGCGGTGGCCGTGTTCGACAACGCGGACGGCGGGCTCGTCGCGGGCATGAACGGGAGGGCCAAGATCCAGGGACGGCGCACGTCCTACGCCGCCCGCGCCTGGCGAGTCGTCGAGCGCTGGGCCCAGTCGACGATCTGGTAGCTCGCTCGGGAGAAAACAAAAGCGCCCCGCCGGAGCGGGGCGCTCGAGAATCGGGATTCGCGGGACTCAGCCCTTGAACTGGGCGCGCGTGGCGGCCCTCGTCGCGGCGCGGCGCATCGAGGCCTTGACCGACGCCTTCGTCGCCAGCTTGCGCATGCTCGCCTTGACCGAAGCCTTGGGGGCGGCGCGGCGCATCGAGGCCTTGACCGACGCCTTGGGCGCGGCGCGGCGCATCGAGGCCTTGACCGAGGCGCGCGTCGCGGCCCTGGGGCTCGCGACGTGCGGGGAGAGACCCGGGTTGCTGCCGAAATTCTCGACCCGGATCTCCGGCATGTCCTTGCCCGTGGCCTCGCGGATCTTTTCCTTCTGCGCGTCCGTGAGCTTGATCTTCACTTCGTTTGCCATTTTGAGTTTCCTCCTGGGCACCTCATAGGGCAAGGGCCGCGCCAGCTAAGGAGCCCGCGCCAAAATATGCAAGTCATTATGGGTGAGACAATTGGCAAACGCACCGGGGCCGGGAAAACGAGATCGGTTGACTTTTTATCAATCGATTGGATGATTATTTCAACCGCCCGACCCGGTGAGCCGCCTACAGCCCGAACTTTCGGGAAAGGTACTTGATCTGGTTCGCGTCGAGCCCCAGCCTTCGAGCCGCCTCGGCCTTGACGCCTCCCGCGGCCGTGATCGCGTCGGACAAGAGCGTCCGCTCGTAGTCCTCGACGGCAGCGGCGAAGCCGCGGGAAGCCGGGGGCACGGCGGCGGTCCTGGGGGACTCGCGCAGCGCCCGCGGGAGATCCGCCTCCGAGATCACGTCGTCGTCTGAGAAGAGGACGAGCATCTCGATCACGTGCTGCAACTCGCGGACGTTTCCGCGCCAGGGATGTGCCTCGAGCCGGCGCATCGCCTCTTCCGAGAGCGTGCGGACGCCCCTGCCGTGGCGCTCGCCGAACCGGCGGAGGAAGTGGCCCGTCAGAAGCGGAATGTCTCCCGGGCGCTCCCGCAGCGGAGGAATGGAGAGGGGGATCGTGTGGATGCGGTAGAACAGGTCCTCCCGGAAGGTGCCGTCGGCGACACGGGCCTCCAGGTTTTCGTTGCTCGCGGAGATCAGGCGGAAGTCCACGCGGATCGTGCGGCGTCCGCCGACGCGCTCAACCTCGCGGCTCTCGAGCACCCGGAGGAGCTTGGACTGGACGCTCGCCGAAAGCGTCCCGATCTCGTCCAGGAACAGCGTTCCGCCGTCGGCGAGCTCGAACCGCCCCGGCCGCGATGCGATGGCTCCGGTGAAGGCGCCCTTCTCGTGGCCGAAGAGCTCCGACTCCGCCAGGGACTCCGGAAGCGCCGAGGCGTTGACGGCCACGAACGCGCGATCCCGGCGGGGACCGCCGGCGTGGATCGAGCGGGCGACGAGCTCCTTGCCGGTCCCGCTTTCTCCGGTGAGGAGAACGGTCGCGTCTCCCGCGGCCACCCGCGCGATGTCCCGGAAGAGTCGCTGCATCGACGGGCTCTGGCCCACGAGGCCGTCCGCCGGGGAAGGATCACCCGCGGTCCTCCGCAGCTCCCGATTCTCGGCGATCAGGCGCCGGCGCTCGAGGGCCCGGTTGAGGATCACCAGGAGCTCGTCGGTGTCGATCGGCTTCTGGAAAAAATCGAATGCGCCGAGCGCGATTGCCTTCAGCGCATCGCCGCGCTCCCCCTCGCCCGACATCATCACGACCGTCGCCTCCGCGTCGCGTCGGCGCACGTGGCGGAGGAGATCCAGCCCCTCCTGGACCTCGCCCGACGGGGGCAGCCGCATGTCGAACAGGTACAGATCGGGGTCCGCTTCGCAGAGGGTCCGCCCCTGCGTGGCGTCGCGCGCGGAAAGCACCGAGAACTTTCCCTTCAAGGCCCAGGTCAGCTGCTCGAGCAGGAAAGGATCGTCCTCGACGATGGCGATCCGGCCGAGAGCTCCCTCGGAAGAGGCGCTCACGATCCGGGCTCCGGAATGCCCGGCAGCGACAGCCGGACGAGGGTGCCGCCGCCCGGGTGCGACAGGATTCGGATCGTGCCCCGGTGGAACCGCACGATCTGGCTCGCGGTCGCCAGGCCGAGCCCGACACCGTCGGCCTTGGTGGTCTCGAACGGCCGGAAGAGGCGGTCCCGGAGAAACTCCGCCGACATGCCCGCCCCGTTGTCGATGAACTCCACGATCGCCCGGGGACGGCGCGCGGACCTGCCGGCGTAGCTGCGCACGAGGATCTTTCCCTCCGGCGCCGCCGCCTCGAACGCGTTCTCGAGCAGGCTGGCGAAGGCGTCTCCGAGATAATACGGGTCGGCCCAGATCCGGGGAACCGCGCCGAGCGCCAGGGATAGCTTCGAGGCCCCGCCCCGCGCGCCCCGCCGGGCCGGCCGCTCCACGACCTGCCGGAGCAGCCCGTTGACGTCGAGCTCGATCTTGATCAGAACGGCTTCCTCGTGCGCCACGAAACGGCCCACGATCTCCTCTAGCCGCTCGACGGACGAGGCCAGGAGATCCCGCACCGTCCTCTGGAAATCCGGATCCGACCAGTGCTCGTCGAGATTGGAGAGCAGCAGCCGCAGGCGGAACGACATGTTCTTGATGTCGTGCAGGAGCACGCGGTCGAAGGTCCCTCGAAGGCGGGCCGAGGAGCGGGGACGATCGGGCATCGGCCTCGAGAGCGGCGACGCTAGCGGGACTCGGATCGGGCGAATTTCACTTTGACCGCGATTCCCGGCCGCAGCACCTTTCGGGCCGCTTCGCGTCGGACCCGGATGACGACCTGGAACGTGCCGCTGGCGGCGTCGACGGTCGGACTGATGAACTGGACGCTCCCAGTGGTCCGAACGCCCGGAAACCGCTCCGCTGTCACCTCCACGGGGTCCCCGACCTTGACGCGAAGGAGCTCCTCCTCGGGGAGATAGACCCGCGCCAGCAGGGGCTCGACGGCCGTGATCCTGAAGAGCGGCTCGCCCTTGTCCTCGATCACCCTCTGGCCGACGCGCGCGTACTTCTCGGTCACGATGCCGGCAAACGGCGCCCGGACGACGGCGTAGTCCCGCAGCGCCTTCTCCTTCTCCCACACAGCGACCGCAACCTGGTACAGCGCCTTCTTCTCGTCCAGGTCCTGGGTGCTGGTGATCTTGGAGGCGGAGAGGGTCTGGGCGCGGCCGTACTCGGCCTTCTTGAGCTCCATGTCCTCTTTGGCCTGGCGCACGGAGGCGTCGAGCTCCCGCGATTCGAGCGTCGCGAGCGTCTGCCCCGCGCTCACGGCGCTGCCGCGGTCCACGAGGATCCTCTCGACGATTCCGGAGATGCGGGCCGCGACGACGACCTCCTGATCCACCATCAGGTGGGATGCGTACAGCCCGGGCTCGGCGGGCGGAGCACCGGGCGAGGCCCCGAGGAGCAGCAGAAGGGCCGGGATCAGCGCGGTTTTCACGATTTCGGATCGAACGCTACGATGCTATCGTTTATCCCACTTCATGTCGATCTCTCTGGCCAGCGACGAGCCCGTGATCGAGCAAAAGGGCTTGCGGGCGAACTTCCTGTGGACCATGACGGAGGCCTGGGACGAGCGGAGGCTTGCCGCCTTCCTCATGACCAAGCATCGCCGGAGCGACTCGGATTGGACCCGCCGCCCTTCGCCCTTTTTCGCCTCGCTCGGGCAGACGACGGTCGAATGCTCGGTCCCCGTGGCGCACTCGGACGCCCTCCCCGAGCTGGCGCGGATTCTGACGTCGGAGCTCCGGGGGATCCTGATCGGAGCGGGCCAGATCCACGATCAGATGATCAACGGCCAGGACTGGAAATCCGTTTCTCCTCCCTAAACTTGGCTCCAACGGGGCGGGCCCCGGTATACCCTTTCGAGGCCGCGCGTCGATCGCGGGCCCTGGTGACCCGGGCTAGGAGGTGGCCATGATCTCGGTTCCCTCGCTCCGCCTGAATCAGTTTGGCGTGCGGTTCTACGAGGCCCTCCTGTCGGGCGCGGATCTGCAGTCGCTGGTGGGTTTCGAGGTCCTCTCGTTCGGTCCCGGCAGCCAGAAGACCCGCGGCCAGTCCAGGGCGGCCCCCGGGCGGGTGAACTGGGAGTTCCTGGAGAAGAAGATCTCGGCTTCCGAGCAGGCGTACCAGCGGCCGATCATCAAGAAGAAGATCGACGAGTTGGTGACCTATTACCTCCAGTGCGCCGACTCGGGAACCCTGCCGGCGATCCCGGGCAGCGTGCTGCTGGTCTCCGAGCGGCGACTCGAGTTCGCCCCGTCCGGCGGCCGAGCCGAGTCCGGGTCCCTCAAGCTGCCCGAGGAGTCCGGCATCCTGAGGGCGCTCGACGGCCAGCATCGCCTCCTCGCGCTCCACCAGCTCGCCGAGAAGCACAGCCTGAAGGACTTCCAGGTGCCGGCCGTGGTCTTCGACAACCTGACGGCGGACCAGGTGGTCGAGCTCTTCGTGACGATCAACAGCAAGCACACGAAGTTGAACCCGTCCCACCTGATCTCGCTCGCCGGGCGCCGGCTCTATCGCGACGAGAACCTGGCCGCGGCCCACGACGTCGTCCGGACCCTGAACGAGGACGAGGGCTCGCCCCTGAAGGGCTCCATCAAGGTCCTGGGGATCGGCAAGGGGACCGTGACCCAGGCCTCCCTGGCCGACGAGCTTCGCGACGTGTTCGCGGCGGTGGACACCGCGGGGGGCCGCATCGCCCGCGAGTTCCGCGAGAACGCGCGGAGGTTCTTCCTCAACTACTTCAAGGCGGCCGCACGCGCCTTCCCCACGGCCTTCGCCGGCCGCAAGTACTCGATCAAGAGCTCCGCGTCGCTGCGGGCCTTCATCCGCATCGTCCCGTACGTGATCGCGATGGTCCGCAAGCGGGGAGGGGACGTCTGGTCGGCCGGGGAGCTGGACGCGGCCCTGCGCCCCTGGGCGGAGTCGATCGGCGACCGCCGCTTCGAGACCGATACCGTGTGGAAGGAGAAGCTCACGGGCGGCACCCGCTCGGCGGTGGAGATCCTCGCCCGCGAGCTCCGGCAGGGTCTCAACACGTAGCCGACCCCGTTCGCCGGCGAACACCCGGCCCCGCATTGCGTATGTAGAAGAGGAGGGTTCGAAGCCCATGACCGCCATCGGAGGCTGTCTCGTGATCATCATCGCCATCGACGTGCTGGGAGCCCTGTGGGCGATCTGGCGCTACAACAACCTGATCGCGCTCCGCAATCAGGTGGCCAACGGGTGGAAGCAGATCGACATCCAGCTCAAGCGGCGCCACGACCTGATCCCCAACCTCGTGGCCGCGGTCAAGGGCGAGATGCAGTTCGAGCAGGACACGCTGGAGAAGGTCATCGCCGCCCGCAACTCGGCCGTCTCGGCCCGGGGGGTCGCGGACGCCGCCGCGAAGGAGAACGCCCTGACGCAGACGCTGTCGCGGCTCTTCGCGCTCGCGGAGAACTACCCGACTCTCAAGGCCAACGAGAGCGTCAAGGCGCTGATGGAGGAGCTCTCCTCGACGGAGAACCGCATCGGTTTCGCGCGGCAGTTCTACAACGACATCGCCACCCGCTATAACACCGCGCAGCAGGTCTTCCCCGACAACTTCATCGCGCAGACGTTCAAGTTCCAGCCGGTCGAGCTCTTCCAGATCCAGGCCGAGACCGAGCGCGCGGTGCCGAAGGTCGACCTGAACATCCGGCCGCAGTAGCTCGGTGCCCCTCAACCTCTACGACCAGCAGAGGCGCAACCTCACCAACACCCGTCTCTTCATCGCCGGCTTCGTCCTGTTGCTCGTAATCCTGGGTCTCGGGGCCGACGGCGTCCTCTACGGAGCCGGCGTGACGCCGGGCCTCCCGATCGCGACGCTCGGGGCGCTCTGCGTCGGCGGCTTCTCGGCCTGGTGGTCTCTGCACGGCGGGGACCAGGCGGTGCTCCAGTCCGCCAGCGCGGAGCCCCTCGACCTCTCCGACCCGCGCCAGCGCGCGCTCGACAACGTCGTCGAGGAGATCGCGATCGCGGGAGGGCTGCCCAAGCCCGCCGTCTTCCTGATCCCCGACGGCGACCCCAACGCCTTCGCGACGGGCATCGGGCCCGAGAAGTCCTCGATCGCCGTGACCCGCGGACTCCTGGATAAGCTCGACCGCTCGGAGCTCCAGGGCGTCATCGCGCACGAGATGTCCCACGTCAAGAACTTCGACGTCCGATTGATGACCGTGGTCGCCGCGCTCGCCGGAGCGATCCTGCTGCTCGCGGACTGGAGCCGCCGCGGTCTCTGGTGGGGTGGGCGCTCGCGCCGCTCGGATCGAGGAGGAGGCGGCGGGCTGGCCGTGGTCTGGATCGTCGTCTGGGTCGTCTCGATCGTGCTCGCGCCGATCATCGCCCAGATCGTTTCCCTGGCCGTCTCCCGCCAGCGCGAGTACCTCGCCGACGCCTCCGGGGCGGAGCTGACGCGCAACCCCCTGGCGCTCGCGTCGGCGCTCGAGAAGATCGACGCCGCGGTCGAGCCCACCGCCTCGATCAAACAGGGGATCGCCCACCTCTGCATCGCCGATCCCCGCGGCCGCGCGGTCAACGAGCGCGAGGGTTTCTTCGCCGACCTGCTATCGACCCATCCTCCCATCGGAAAGCGGATCGCTCTCCTGCGCGGCATGGCCTACCAGAAGTAGCTCCTAGTCCAGGTCGATGTCCCGGACCGGCCGGGACGTGTCGTCCTTGGTCTTCTCGAAGAGCTCCTGAAACTTCCGATTGAGAACGTCCTTCTTGGATTTTTCGGCCTCGACCGACGCCGCGAACTTCTTCTCCCGCTCCTCGTCGGCGCCCTTCAGCGCACCGAGCGCGTCGTCCACGGAGGAAAATTTGCGGGCGACCTTCGGCGGCTCGTGATCGACGACGGCCTTGAGCTCCGTGTCGATCTTCAGTCGCGCATTGCAACAGGGGCAGAGGATCTCGAGGTCCATCCCCAAATTATATTGCCCGATCCTCAACCCCCTCTTTTTCCCCGAATCCTCTCCCTCCGGTCCCTCTTGTCGGGGCGGCCGCCGTCGCCGCGAGGGGCGAGCATCCGATCCAGCCGCCTCGCCTCCGCGACTTCCGGCGCGAGCGCCGGGGTGACGTCCTCGTAGAGCGCCCGGGCCTGCGCCTTCGGGATCGAGCGCTCCGCGATGCCTCGGACGATCAGTTCCCGCCGCTCTCCGTCGGCCCTGGAGATTGCGATGCGATCGCCGGCCCGGATCTCGCGATGCGGCTTCGCGCGGTCGCCGTTGACGTCCACCTTGCCGCCCTCGCACGCGGCCTTCGCGCGAGTGCGGGTCGGGAAAACGCAGGCGACGTCCAGCCAGACGTCCAGGCGGGTACTCGGCGCGAGGGGCGTCTCGTCGGCGGCGGCGAGCGGCTTCCGGCTCAAGTCGCTACGCGGAGCGGAGGCTCTTGGGGCGCGCGGCGACCCAGGTACGGAAGTCGGAGGTGGCCTTCGGAGGATCGGCAGCCGGGCGAGCCAGGAAATAGCCCTGGGCGGCGCCGACGCCCTCGGCCGCGCAGACGTCCAGGTCCTCGGCGTTCTCGATCCCCTCGGCGATCAGCGTCGAGGAGAACTCGCGGGCGAGGTCCGCCAGGAACTTCAGGATCGCGCGCCGGCGCGGATCGTGCGCGATCCCGTGCGTCACCTCGCTGTCCACCTTGATCCACTCGGGCTGGAGGGCGTGGCAGAACTGCAGCGTTCCATATCCGGAGGTGATGTCGTCCAGCGCGATGACCGCGCCGAGATCGCGCGGAACCGTCAGCGCCGTCGCCAGCTCCTGCGCTCCGGGGAGCGTTTCGATCTCGACTAAGTCCAGCACCAGGCGGGAGAACGGAAAGCCCCGCCGTTCGCTCTCCTCGCCGAGCCCCGCGAGCGCGTGTTCCGATCGCTCGATCAGCCGGGGATTCACATTGAGGAAGAGCGCGCCTTCGGGAACGCGGCTGGCCGCCTCGAGAACGCACGTCCAGGAGAACCGTTCGAAGGTGCGCTCGAGCTGGAGGGACTCGGCCGCCGGGAAGATCTCCGCCGCGAGCTTCGTCTCCCCGTCGCGTCCCTGGGCGCGGAGCAATCCCTCGTGGCCGACGATCTCTCCGGACTTCAGGTCGAAGAGGGGCTGGAACTCGACGAAGAACTCGCCCGTCGTCAACTGGTCGGCCAGCCAGAGCGACTGGACCTCCCGGCGAGCGCGCGGCAGCGGGGTGAGCCGGCTCATGGCGTCCCACTTGGTCTGTCGCATGTCCTCCGGGGCGACCCGGACCCGGTCGGCGAGCGGGCCGAGCGCCTTCTCCAGGTCCTCGAGGAAGGCCTCGGGGGTCCGCTCGACGAGCAGCCGTCGGGCGCGCCCGTACATCGGCGCGCGAACCCAGCTTCTCCCGTATGCGGCGGCGACCGCGCGCTCGGCCTCCGGGCCGTCGGGTCGGACGAAGACCGCGCGCGCCTTCCGCCAGCGGTCTAGCCGGCCCAGGATCTGGCCGTCCAGAACGCTTCCGGATGCTTTCACTTTCTCGATTGTACGCACTTGGAGGGAAAGAGTTAAGCGTCGAGACCGTAGAATCTCGTCCAGACCCGTCCGGAGAGACATCGCCGGGGGAAGCGGGCGCGGGGTCCGTCCCGTGGAGGCTCAGTGGGTTCCTTCAAGCCGCGCCTCGTTCCCGTCTGCGCGTTGCTGCTCGGCTCGGGCCTGACTTCCCTCGTCTACCAGATCGCGTGGATGCGGGAGCTGCGGCTCATCTTCGGGTTCTCCACCGCGGCGACGGCGGCGGTCGTGGCGATCTTCCTGGGAGGACTCGGCCTCGGGGGCAAGATTCTCGGCAGGCGCGCCGATGCGGCTGCGCGGCCGCTCTTCCTCTATGGATGCCTGGAGCTCTCCATCGCCGCCTCCGCCGCGGCGACCCCGGCGCTCCTGTGGTTCGTGCGGCGGAGCTACCTCGCGCTCGGCGGATCCTTCGTGCTCGGCTCGGTCGGCGGCGCGGCGACGCGCCTGATCCTGTCGGCCCTCGTGCTGCTCGTCCCGACCTTCCTGATGGGAGGAACCCTTCCCGCGGCCGCTCGCGCCGTCGCGACCGACGCGGATGCCGGCCGGCGCCGCCTCGCCGTGCTCTACGGCGCCAACACGATCGGGGCGGTCTTCGGCGCCTCGGTCGCCACGTTCTGGCTCCTCGAGGCGCTGGGGACTCGCGCGACGCTCTGGCTCGCCTGCCTCTGCAACGCCGGCATCGGCCTCGCCGCGATGTGGCTCGGGCGGACGCCGAGCGCTCGGGGCGCGGAGACTCCACCGCCGGTCCACGCCGATCTCATTTCGGCCGACCGCGCCGATGCCCCCGGCTCCGCGCCGCGGCGCTTCGTGCTGGCGGCCGCCTGCGCCGTGGGATTCGCGTTCACGCTGATGGAGCTCGTCTGGTACCGGATGCTCGCGCCTCTCCTCGGCGGAACGACCTACACGTTCGGGCTCGTGCTCGCCGTCGCGCTCGCGGGGATCGGGATCGGTTCGGCGATCTACGCGCGCTCGATGGGTCGGCGGCCTGCGACGCTCTCGGCGCTCGCGGCCACGACGGCCCTCGAGGCCGTTTGCGTGGCGCTGCCCTACGCGCTGGGAGATCGGATCGCCCTCTTCGCGGTGTTCTCCCGATCCTTCGGGGCGATCGGCCTGCCGGGTTACGCGATGGGGTGGACCGCAATCGCGGGCCTCGTCGCGCTCCCCGCCGCGATCGTCGCCGGAATCCAGTTTCCCCAGCTCGTGGCCCTGCTCGGCCGCGGACGGCGGGGCGTCGGCGAGGACGTGGGGCTCGCGTACGCATGGAACACGCTCGGAGCGATCGGAGGCTCGCTCGCGGGAGGGTTCGGGCTCATCCCGCTGCTCTCCGCGACGGGGGCCTGGAAGGCGGTCGTCCTCCTGCTGGCCGCCCTGAGCGGCTGGACTTTCGCGCTCGCCCTCCGGCGGGAGGCGACGCGGCGATTCGGGGCGCTCTCCGCGGCCCTGATCGTCGCGAGCCTCGCGCTGCTCGCGTTCGAGGGGCCGACGGCGGTCTGGCGCCATACCCCCATCGGGGCCGGGCGGGTCCACTTCGACGAGGGCTCGCCGTCGTCCGTCGAGGCGTGGGAGCGGGAGCAGCGCCGCACCCTCGCCTGGGAGGCCGACGGAAGGGAGAGCAGCGTCGCTCTCCTCAAGACCCACGGAGGCTACGCGTTCGCCGTCAACGGGAAGGTCGACGGAAATTCCCGCGAGGACGCGGCGACGCAGGTGATGGGCGGATTGGTCGGGGCCGCGCTGCATCCGGGCGTGCGCCATGCGCTCGTCGTCGGTCTGGGGACGGGATCGACCGCGGGATGGCTCGGCGCGATCCCGACGATCGAGCGGGTGGACGTGATCGAGCTCGAGGCGGCGGTCCTCGGCGTCGCGCGCGATTGCGCATCCGTCAATCGCGACGTGCTGTCGAATCCGAAGGTCCGGATCGCGATCGGCGACGCCCGGGAGCTCCTCCTGAGCACCCGTCAACGCTACGACGTCATCTTCTCCGAGCCGTCCAACCCGTACCGCGCGGGAATCTCGAGCCTCTTCACGCGGGAGTTCTACGAGGCCGTGCGCTCGCGCCTGGCGCCCGGAGGGATCTTCGTGCAGTGGCTGCAGGCGTACGAGGTCGACGCGCAGACCGTCCGGACCGTCTACGCCACGCTGGGATCCGTGTTCTCGAGCGTCGAGACGTACTCGGGCAAGCGGGACGACCTGCTGCTGGTGGCGTCGACGCGCCCGGTGCGCTACGCGACGGACGCGCTGCGCAAGCGCCTCTCCGAGGAGCCGTTCGCGAGCGCGATGATCGACGCGTGGCGGGCGACGGGCCTCGAGGGATTCCTCTCCCACTACGTCGCCCGGGATTCCCTCGCGCGCGCCATCGTCCGGGGAGAAGCGGGGCGCGTCAACTCCGACGACCGGAACCTCGTCGAGTTCGCGTTCGCCCGCAGCCTGGGCGCGACGCTCTTCCAGAGCGACGAGCTGCGCCGTCTGGCGCTCCTCCGCCGCGAGAACCGCCCCTCCCTGGAGGGAAGCGAGCCGGACTGGGACAACGTCCGGTGGCAGAACGTGTCCGGACTGACGGAGGAGGGGCTGCCGGCCCCGGCCATCGACGGCAGCCCGGAGGAGACGCGGCGCCTCTCGGCCCACGCCAGTTTCCTGAGCGGCAGCCTCGGCCCCCTGCGCGGCACGTTTCTCGCGGGGCCCTGGGACCCGGCGGGGCCGCTCGAGCTCACAATGATGGGAGAGGCCCTCGCCGACGGCGGCAACGCGGTGACACCTCCGCTGGTCGAAGCCGTGCGGTCGGCTCAACCGGCCGAGGCCGACGCGATCCTCGCGCGCTTCTACTGGAGCCAGGGCAAGTACACCGAGTGTTTCGAGGCCACGGCGGCCGCCGTCAAGCGCTACCGCGAGGATCCCTGGCCGCTGACCCACGTGATGCAGCGACTGCTCGCCATCGCCGCCGCACTCCCCACGAAGAACGCGGAGCTCGCGGCTCCATTGTTCGAGCTCCTGTCGCCCCCCTTCACGCTGTCGCTCCTGGACGAGGAGCGGCTGCTGACGCGTCTCCTCGTCGCGCGGTTTCTCGGAACCGCGCGCGTCGCGGAGGCCCTCCAGGCCCTGGAGCCCGATTTCCCCTGGAGGGGGGATCTCCTGGAGGAGCGAGCGCGCGTCTACGCGCAGGTGGGCGATCCGCGCGCCGCGCTCGCCGCCCGGGATCTCCGAGCCTTTCGCCAGCACGAGGCGCCCCTGTTTTCGAAGGGCCTCGAGCCCCCGCCGGCCCCCTAGCCGCCGCTCGTCACCCTCTCAACCTCTCAACCCCTCAACCTCTCAACCCCTTCATCCCTCAACCCTCCTTCTCCTCGTACTGGTCCTTCAGGGCCGCCACCACGGACGCGTCCGCCAGCGTGGTCGTGTCGCCCAGCACGCGGCCCTCGGCGATGTCTCGCAGGAGACGGCGCATGATCTGTCCCGAGCGCGTCTTCGGCAGGTCCGAGACGAAGAAGAGCTTGTCCGGCCGGGCGATCGCGCCGATCTTCTTCGCGACGTGGTTGCGGACCTCCAGCTGGAGGTCCGGGTCGCTGATCGCGCCGCTCGTCTTCCCCTTCTCCTTCAGGATGCAGAACGCCGCGATCGCCGTTCCCTTCAGGTCGTCCGAGATGCCGACGACCGCCGCCTCCGCGACCGCCTGGTGATCGACGAGCGCCGACTCGACCTCCATCGTCCCGATGCGGTGCCCGGCGACGTTCATGACGTCGTCCACGCGGCCGAGCAGCCAGAAGTAGCCGTCCTTGTCCCGCTTGGCGCCGTCGCCCGGAAAGTAGACGTCCCGGCCCCACTTGGACCAGTAGGTGCTGACGTAACGTTCGTGGTCGCCCCAGATCGTCCGCAGCATCGCGGGCCAGGGGCGGGTGATCGCGAGGTATCCGCCTCCGACCTTCACCTCGTTGCCGCGCTGGTCCAGGATCTTCGCCTCGACGCCCGGGAAGGGCAGGGTCGCCGAGCCCGGGCGCGTCCGGGTGACGCCGGGCAGCGGAGTGATCATGATCATTCCCGTCTCCGTCTGCCACCAGGTGTCGACGATCGGGCACTTCCCGCGGCCGATGTGCTTCTGGTACCACATCCACGCCTCGGGGTTGATCGGCTCGCCCACGGAGCCGAGCAGCCGCAGCGAGGAGAGATCGTGCTTCGCCGGCCACTCGACGCCCCACTTCATGAAGGCGCGGATCGCGGTGGGCGCCGTGTAGAGGATCGTGACCCCGTGGCGCTCGATCAGGTCCCAGAACCGGTCGCGGCCCGGGGTGTCGGGCGCGCCCTCGTACATCAGGCACGTCGCTCCGTTGGCAAGCGGGCCGTAGACCACGTACGAGTGGCCCGTCACCCAGCCGATGTCGGCCGTGCACCAGTAGACGTCGTCGTCCTTCAGGTCGAAGACCCACTTGGAGGTCGCGTAGGTGCCCACCAGGTAGCCGCCCGTCGTGTGCAGGATGCCCTTGGGCTTCCCCGTCGTTCCCGATGTGTAGAGGATGTAGAGCGGATCCTCCGCGTCCATGGTCTGGGGCTTGCAGGGGATGGGAGCCTCCTCCATCAGGCGGTGCCACCAGTGCTCGCGTCCCTCGTGAAACGGGACCGGAGTCCCCGTGCGTCGCACGACGACCACGTTCTCGATGGAAGGCGTCTGCTGGAGCGCTTCGTCCGCGATCTGTTTCAGGGGGACGACGTTGCCCCGGCGCCATCCGCCGTCCGCCGTGACGAGGAGCCGCGCGCCCTGGTCGTTGATCCGGTCGCGGAGGGACTCGGCGGAGAAACCGCCGAAGACGACCGAGTGGATCGCCCCGATCCGCGCGCACGCCAGCATGGCGATCGGCAGCTCCGGGATCATCGGCAGGTACAGCGTGACCCGGTCGCCCTTGCGGATCTTCAGCTTCTTGAGAACGTTCGCGAACTTGCAGACCTCGCGGTAGAGATCCCGGTAGGTCAGCGTACGCTGGTCTCCGGGCTCCCCCTCCCAGATCAGCGCCGCCTTGTTCTTGCGGGGGCCGGAAAGGTGCCGGTCGAGACAGTTCACCGACGCGTTCAGCTTGCCGCCGACGAACCACTTCACCTTCGGCGGCTTCCAGTCGAGCACTTTCTTCCACGGGCGGATCCAGTCCAGTTCCTTTGCAAAGTCCGCCCAGAACTTCTGGAAGTTTCGGTCGGCCTTCCGGTAGACGGCCGCGTTCCGGACGTGGGCGCGGGACGTGAACGCCTTGGAAGGAGCGAATTGCCGCTTCTCGTGGAGGAGGGCCTCCAGTATCCGGTCGGTGGAGTCGGCCATGACGTCTCCTTTCCGCGACCCGTCGCGAAGGCGCCGCCATGTTATCCGCGAATCGCCGGAGGATTCACTTGACACGCGCGCCGTTCCTCCAAAGACTTCGCTCGACTTCGCTCGACTTCGCTCGACTTCGCTCGACTTCGCTCGACTTCGCTCGACTTCGGGAGGATCGGGAATGTGGGCTGCCAAAGGGTCGCGCCCATGGGGAATCCGCCCACGCGCGGGAGCCGCCCGATCCGCCCGCCCGCCCTTGAGCGTCCCCCCCTGAAGATTTCCCCCGAGCGGGAGCGAGTCGGGCCCGTCCGGTTCCGAGTCGGATCGCCGTTTCGCTTTCGAGAAGGAAGGTAGCCATGGCCACGGCAACCGCCGCGCCTCCGGTCGGCACGATCGGTCGAGACGAGAAACGGGTCATCTTCGCTTCGTCCCTGGGGACCGTCTTCGAGTGGTACGACTTTTACCTCTACGCAACCCTCGCGCCCTTCTTCGCGGCCCTGTTCTTTCCCGCGGGAAACGCCACCGCCGCGCTCCTCTCCTCCTTCGTCACCTACGCCGCCGGATTCCTGGTGCGGCCCTTCGGCGCGCTCGTGTTCGGACGGATCGGCGACCTGGTCGGCCGCAAGTACACGTTCCTGATCACGATCGTCGTGATGGGCGCCTCGACGGCCGCGGTGGGCCTGCTGCCGACGTACGCGTCCATCGGAGTCCTCGCGCCGACCCTGCTCGTCGTGCTGCGGCTCCTCCAGGGACTTGCCCTGGGCGGTGAATACGGCGGCGCGGCGACCTACGTGGCCGAGCACGCCCCCCAGGGCAGGCGGGGCTACGATACGGCCTGGATTCAGACGACCGCGACGCTCGGGCTCTTCCTGGCCCTCCTGATCATCGGGTTCTGCCGCTGGAAGATGGGAGCGGATACCTTCAAGGCCTGGGGCTGGCGCCTTCCCTTCCTCGTCTCGCTCATCCTGCTCGCCTTCTCCGTCTACATCCGCATGAAGCTCCAGGAGTCGCCGATCTTCAAGGCGATGAAGGCGCAGGGCAAGGGCTCCAAGGCGCCGCTGACGGACAGCTTCGCCAACTGGTCCAACGCAAAGGTCGTCCTGCTCGCCCTCTTCGGAGCGACGGCGGGCCAGGGCGTCGTGTGGTACGCGGGCCAGTTCTACGCGCTGTTCTTCCTGACCCTCTACCTCAAGGTCGACTACCTCACGGCGTACATGTTGATCGGCATCTCCCTGATCATCGGCACCCCGTTCTTCATCGTCTTCGGAGCGCTCTCCGACAGGATCGGCCGCAAGTGGATCATCATGACCGGCTGCCTGATCGCCGCCGTGACGTACTTCCCGCTGTTCAAGTGCCTCACGCACTACGTCAACCCGGCGCTCGAGCAGTACTCCGCGAGCACGCCCATCACCGTCGCGGCAACCGACTGCCAGATGCACATCTTCCCGACGCCGAAGACCCGGTACTCCGGCTGCGACAAGGCCAAGGACTTCATGACCAAGGCGGGTCTCTCGTTCCAGTCCCTGCCCGCCGTCGGTTCGGAGACCGTCGTCACGAAGATCGGCAGCCTCGAGCTCCACGACTTCAACGAAGACGCCTACAAGGCGGCGCTGAAGACAACGGGCTATCCCTCCGAGGTGAATAAGGCGGCGATCAACTGGCCGATGACCATCCTGATCCTGGTCATCCTCGTCCTCTACGTGACGATGGTGTACGGGCCGATCGCGGCGTTCCTGGTCGAGCTCTTCCCGACTCGGATTCGATACACGTCGATGTCGCTGCCGTACCACATCGGAAACGGGTGGTTCGGCGGAATGCTGCCGCTGCTCGCCACCGCGATCGTGGCCTCTCGCGGCAACATCTACGCCGGCCTCTGGTACCCGATCATCGTCGCGTTGATGAGCTTCGTGATCGGCTCGCTGTTCATTCGCGAAACCAAGGGTCGCGACATCCGGCAGGATTTCTAAGGAGCGGCGCGGAGAGTCTCCGCGCCGAGCCGGAACGGAGGCTACGATGACTCGAAAGCGAAACGGGGGAATGACGCGCCGCCGGTTCGCCCGGCTCGCGGGCGCCGGCGCGCTCGCGGCGCGTGGCCAACGCCATCTCCGTGACGCGGTCCGCCGAGAAGGACAACCCCGACATGTCGGCCAAGATCTGGTTGACGCCTGCGCTCAAGGGACCCGCGCGCCGGATCGCGGCGGAGCACGTCATGAATTGCTACGTGATCTGGGATTTCGCCGTGAACAAGGAGGGGGCCAAGCAGTTCCTGATCGACTACATGGACAACTTCGTGACCGCGTTCAAGGCCAGCGAGTTCTACAACTTCCCCTGTTTCCCCCAGACCGTTCCCGACCTCGCGCAGCAGCTCGCCAAAGATCCCAAGGCCAATCCCCCGGACAAGTACAATGTGCTCTCGGGCGTCCTCGACTGGGCGACCAACGTCGGGTATCCGGGTTACGCGACGGCCGCGATCGACGAGGTCTTCAACACGTTCGTGATTCCGACGATGTTCGCCAAGGCCGCCCAGGACGTCCTGACCCCGGAGGAATCCGCCAGGGCGGCCGAGAAGGAGATCCAGCGCATCTTCGCAAAATGGAAGTGATCGGCTAGATGGCGATCGTCCGGACCCGCGCGCTGACCAAGGTCTTCCGCCAGGGTCAGGCCGGCGCGGTCGTGGACGTCGACCTCGAGAGCCGGGAGGGTGAGTTCCTGGTCCTGCTGGGGCCCTCCGGATCGGGAAAGACGACGCTCCTGCGGATGATCGCGGGTCTCGAGGAGCCGACCTCGGGCGAGATCTGGATCGGCGGCGTTCTCGTCAACGACATGACGCCGCGCGAGCGGCGCATCGCCATGGTCTTCCAGAGCTACGCGCTCTACCCGCACTTAACCGTCCTCGGCAACATCGTCTTCCCGCTCAAGGCGCAGAAGGTGCCGCGGGCGCAGCGCGAGGAGAAGGCGCAGTGGGCGGCAGACCTCCTCGGGATCGGTCACCTGCTCCGCCGGCGGCCGAGGGAGCTCTCCGGCGGCGAGCGCCAGCGGGTGGCGCTGGCCCGCGCGATCGTGCGGGAGCCGACCGTTTTCCTGCTCGACGAGCCGCTCTCCAACCTCGACGCGAAGCTGCGGGCGTCGGCCCGCGCGGAGCTGGAGCTCTTCCAGCGCCGCGTCGGCACCACCATGATCTACGTCACCCACGACCAGGTCGAGGCGATGGCGATGGGAGACCGGGTCGTCGTGATGAATTCCGGGCGCGTCCGCCAGGTCGGGACTCCGGCGGAGGTGTACGACGAGCCCGCCGACACCTTCGTCGCGACGTTCCTGGGCTCGCCGCCAATGAACCTCGTGGCCAACGGCCGGGCCACCGTCGGCTTCCGTCCGGAGCACCTCCTCCCGGCGGGGTTCGCGGCCGAGGCGGGGCCGAGGCTGCCCCTCTCGTTTCGGCTCGACCACGAGGAGTACCTGGGATCCGAGCGGATCCTGTACGGCCGGCTCGAGGACGGCCGCTTCGACGGGAAGGTGGTCTCGCGGGTCCCCGCGAGCTATCGCGACTCCCTGCCGGCGGGATCGACCCATCCGTTCGAGGTCGTCGAGCGGAATCTGAAGTTCTTCGACGGGGAAACCGGCGTTCGCCGGGATCCCGTGGCGCTCGTATGACGGACACGCGGCGCGGCCAGGCGTGGCTCGGGCCCGTCATGCTCCTGCCGGCGATCGTGTACGTCCTCGCGCTCGTGGGGGCGCCCTTTCTCCTGGCCTTCTTCTACGCGGTGGGCGACGTCAAGGTGGGCTCGACCGGATACCACTTCGTGGGCCTGAAGAATTTCGCCTCCGTGCTGGAGAATCCCGCATTCCGCCGCGCGCTTCTCAACTCGGTCCTGTTCACCGTCGGCTCGCAGATTCTCGTGCTCATCTTCGGCAACATCCTCGCGCTCGTGCTCAAGGACGCGTTCCGCGGACGGCGCCTGATCCGGTTCCTCGTCATCCTGCCGTGGGTCGCGCCCGTCTCCATCGGCTCGATCGGCTGGAAGTGGATCCTCGACTCCCTCTACAGCGTGATCAACTGGGTGCTGATCCGGCTGCGCCTCGTGCCGGCGCTGTCGCCCCCGATGTGGCTCGGCGAGCCCACGCTGGCGATGGTCTCCGTCATCCTCGTGCACACGTGGCACGTCCTCCCCTTCTCGACCGTGATCCTGCTCGCGGGCTGGACGGCGATTCCGAGGGACATTCCCGAGGCGTGCGCCGTCGACGGGGCCGGCTACTTCCGAACCCTGTTCCAGGTCACGCTGCCGATGCTCCTGCCGATCATCAACGTCGCCCTGCTCTTCGGGATCGTCTTCACGTTCACCGACATGACGGTCATCTACATCCTGACGCGGGGCGGACCGTACGACACGACGCAGGTCGTCCCGTCGCTCGCGTTCTTCACCGGCATCCTGGGCAGCGACCTGGCGGAGGGCGCGGCGATCTCGATCTTCCTGCTTCCCGTTCTGGTCCTGGTCGCCTGGCGAATGCTCCGCACCGCCCACCGCGCCGAGTCCGGCTGATGGCCGTTTCCCCGCGCGCCCGCCGCCGTCTGGCCGCCTCGATCCGCTGGGGGATCCTCGTCGGCTTCGCGACCGCGCTGGCCTTCCCCTTCTACTGGATGCTGATCACGGCCTTCAAGCGAACGAGCGATCTCTACGATCTGAAGAACAATCCCTTCCTCTTCCACGAGCCCCCGACGCTCGAGCACTTCCGCCTGCTGATCCACGAGACGCTGTTCCTGCGCTGGCTCTGGAACACGGCGTGGGCGGGAGTGCTCGTGGTAATCATCACGCTGCTCCTCGCGGTGCCCGCCGGCTACGCGCTCGCGAGACTGACCGGGCCGTGGGGAGGGCGCCTGGGCGTGGCGATCTTCCTGACCTATCTCGTTCCACCCACCCTGCTGTTCATTCCCCTGTCGCGGGTGGTCGCGGCCCTGGGACTCCAGGACACCATCTGGTCGATCGTGGTCGTCTACCCGAGCTTCACGATCCCGTTTTCGACCTGGCTCCTCATGGGCTTCTTCAAGTCGATCCCGCGCGAGCTCGAGGATGCCGCCATGGTCGACGGGCTGACCCGCTTCCAGGCGTTTCGGAAGCTGGTGATTCCCGTGTCCCTCTCGGGAATCCTCACGGTCGTCATCTTCTCCTTCACGCTGGTCACCCAGGAATTCGTTTACGCGCTGACGTTCATCTCCTCGGCGGCGCATCAGACGGTCGGGGTCGGCGTGCCGATCTACCTGGTCCGTGGGGACGTCTATTACTGGGGTTCCCTCATGGCGGCCTGCCTGATCGCGAGCCTTCCGATCGGGTTTCTCTACAACCTGTTCCTGGATCGGTTCATCGCGGGATTCACCTTCGGCTCGGTCAAGTGAAGAAGGGATTTTCCATCCCGATGGAGGGGAAGAAAGGAAATGGAAATGTACCTGCCCCTACTGCGCCGTCTCCTGCGGCGTGAACATCCACGCCCTCGGGGACAAGGCCAAGAACGCCAATGGTGTGGGATGGCGTTCCGAGCGCCGCGGGGTCGGATGCAAGAGAGCGCGACGACGGCGATGCCTTCGCATCGTCGAGGAGCGATGACGGCGCAGATGGCCCCGCGCCGACGTAACCCGAAGGGCGGACGGCACTTTGCCGGACGCGACGCCCGCATCCTTTTTCCAGTAGCCTTCTAAGCCGAGCTGCTGCGTCTCGAACGCGGGGGAATCTTCGCGCGGGACGAGGGCCTCCGAGGCTTCGGCGACGCGAGCCTGGTCCCAGCCGAGAACAATGCCCTGCCCGCGGAAGCGCGGCGCGGACGCAGCGCCCTCGAGCCTCGCGATGCTTCCCTCCCCTTCGTCGGCCGAGATCGAGAGGCACCACGCCGACAGCGTCATTGCCGATTCCCGCGTGCGGATCGGGAGGCGTTCGAGCCCGCGGGCCCGCGAGCCCGCGGGCAGAAGCGACGCGCGATCGTCGGCCACGCGAGCCGGCCCTTTCTACTCATGCGGCGTCGGCGTGTAGAACGACGCCCCGCGGACGTTCTCGTCGATGCCGAGCTTGCGGTGGATGGGAGGAAAGGCCCGCTGCTCGCAGTCGGTGCGCTCGCAGAGGCGGCATGTGATTCCGATCGGCACGGCGGCGTTCGCGTTGTGGACGTCGATCCGGTCGCCGTAGACCAGCGCGGCGGCGTGCCGGACCTCGCAACCGAGCGAGATGGCGAGCAGCGGGTGCGCCGCGCCGAAGCCGCCCAGCGACTGCCGCACGGTGCGCGCCACGCAAAGGTACGTCGCCCCGTCCGGCATCCGGGAAAGCTGCGTGCGCACCATGCCCGGGGTCATGAACGCGCTGTGGACGTTCCAGCGCGGGCAGAGCCCGGAGAAGCGGGCGAAGCGGATCCCGGAGGCGGAGAAGCGCTTGGAGATGTTCCCGGCGATGTCCACGCGGATGAAGTGGAAGGGGACGCCCTCCTGGCCCGGCCTGCGCATCGTCGTCAGGCGGTGGCACACCTGCTCGAAGCTCGCGCCGAATCGGCGCTCCAGGAGCTCGATGTCGTAGCGGAAGCTCCTCGCCGCCTCCAGGAATGGCTCGTAGGGCATGAGGAGAGCACCGGCGAACGCGTTCGCCAGCGCCACGCGGCACAGGGCCTCGGAATCCCGCGTGGTCAGGCGCGAGCGCTTCTGGATCCGTTCGAACTCCCCCGACAGGCTCAAGAGGCCGATCTGATGGGCGATCTGGAAATTCCGAGCGTGCGGCGGGAGGATCTCCGACACGTACAGTCGTCGCAGGGCGGGATCGTACCAGCGCATCGCCGTCCTTTCGTCCGCGTGCGGCGAGACGACGAGGGTGATGCGCTCCTTCTCGAGGTGCCTCAGCAGACCCGGATAGAGATCCGGCCGCTCGAGTCGGGCGTCCGCCCCGAGGCGCTCGGCCGCGTCCTCGAGCTCGGGAAAGTAGTTCTGGTTCTCCTGAAGCATGTCCGAGACTTCCTCCGACGGCAGCCGCGCGGGATCCAGTCCCACGAGGTCGCCTCCCTCGGAGACGCGCGAGGCCATCCCCTGCATGGACTCCAGGGCGTCGCGGTACGCGTGGTAGAGCTTGACGATCGCCCGCGAGACGGTCTCGTTCCCCGCCGTCTCCCGCAGATCCGTCGTCGTGACGTCGTGCGCCTCGAAGAGGGCGTCGCCGAACACCTCGTGGAGGTCCGAAACGAGCCGGCCGTGGTCGTCCGAGCCGAAGCTCTTCAGGTCCCCGGGGAAGAGCTCCGCGACCTTCAGGAGAAGTGGAGCGGTCAGGGGGCGCTGGTCGTGCTCGATCAGGTTCAGGTAGGAAGCCGAGATCGAGAGCTTCTCCGCCATGTCGACCTGGCGTATCCCGTGACGCCTCCGCAACATCCGAATCTTGGAGCCGAACTTCGTGACCTCTGGCATCCTTTACAGAATACACGACTTTACAGTGAGACCAAATGCCGCTTTACAACCTAAACCACTGTCTGGCAGGTACTTGTTGACTTGAAACGCGAAATCGCAATGATCTGTAAACCGGAGAGTGAATTGTCTACACTGGTCACCGAACAGCATCGCTCCGTCGCGACCGGAGCCGGAACGCCGGCCGGGATCTCGATCGACGCTCCGCCCGCGGACGCCTACGACTCGATCCTGACGCCCGCGGCCCTGTCGTTTGTAGCCATGCTCCAGCGCCGGTTCGGAGCGAGGCGCGCCGCCATTCTCCAGAGCCGCCGCGAGACGCAGGACCGGCTCGACGCCGGCTGGCTGCCGGATCTTCTCCCACAGACCGCTCCGATCCGGGCGCGGGCCTGGACGGTCGCACCGATTCCCGCGGACCTCCAGGATCGGCGCGTCGAGATCACGGGCCCGGTCGATCGGAAGATGATCATCAACGCGCTGAACTCGGGCGCCAGCGTCTTCATGGCAGACTTCGAGGACTCCTGCGCGCCCACGTGGACGAACCTGATCGAGGGACAGCGCAACCTGATCGACGCGATCGACGGCACGATCGAGCACGTCTCGCCCGAGAACGGGAAGCGGTACCGGCTGAACGGCCGCGTCGCGACCCTGATGGTCCGTCCCCGTGGCTGGCACCTGCCGGAGAAGCACGTCCGGGTCGACGGGGAGCCGGTCTCGGCGAGTCTCTTCGACTTCGGCCTCTTCTTCTTCCACAACGCGCAGAGGCTCCGGTCGCGCGGGACCGGGCCCTACTTCTACCTGCCCAAGCTCGAGAGCCACCTCGAGGCGCGCCTCTGGAACGACGTCTTCCGCGCGGCGCAGGAGGAGCTCGGAATTCCCCAGGGAAGCATCCGCGCGACCGTCCTGATCGAGACGATCCTGGCCGCCTTCGAGATGGACGAGATTCTCTGGGAGCTGCGCGAACACAGCGCGGGGTTGAACTGCGGGCGCTGGGACTACATCTTCAGCTTCATCAAGAAATTCCGCGGCCGGCCCGAGTTCGTGCTGCCGGACCGGTCACTCGTGTCGATGGCGCGGCCATTCCTTCAGGCCTACTCGCGGCGGGTGATCCGGACCTGCCACCGCCGCGGGATCCACGCGATGGGCGGCATGGCGGCCCAGATACCGATCAAGGGTGATCTCGCGAGAAACGCGAGCGCGATGGAGAGGGTCGCCGAGGACAAGCGGCGGGAGGTCGCCGCGGGCCACGACGGGACCTGGGTCGCGCATCCGGGACTGGTTCCGCTCGCGCGCGAGATCTTCGATCGCGGGATGCCTGGCCCGCACCAGATCGCCAGGCCCGCCGAGGCGGAGTCGGCCGCCACGTCCGAGCTGCTGGATGTCCCCGAGGGCCCGATCACCGAGGGAGGCCTGCGCCAGAACATCAACGTCGGGATCCTCTACCTCGCGGCCTGGCTGCGCGGATCCGGATGCGTTCCGCTGTACGACCTCATGGAGGACGCGGCGACGGCCGAGATCTCCCGCACCCAGGTCTGGCAGTGGCTGCGCCACGGAGCGCGGCTGGAGGACGGGCGGCCGATCTCGCTCGATCTGTACCGGGCGGTCCGGGACCAGGAGATCTCCGGCATCCGCGCCCAAGTCGGCGACGAGGCCTGGAATGCCGGACGCTACGCGCGCGCCGCCGAGATCTTCGACGGTCTCGCGACGGCGAGCGATCTCGCGGACTTCCTGACCATTCCCGCATACGACGAGCTCTTGAGAAACGAATAAGGAGAATCCGATGGCCGGACAAGACGCAGCCGCAATCGCCTCCGCCTGGAAGGAAGACGCCCGCTGGAACGGAATCGAGCGCACGTACGGCGCCGAAGACGTCGCGCGCCTGTCGGGCACCGTCGCGATCCGCCACACGCTCGCCGAGATGGGAGCGCAGCGGCTGTGGGGCCTGCTGCAGACGGAGGACTTCGTCGCCGCGCTCGGCGCCCTGACCGGCAACCAGGCGATCCAGCAGGTCAAGGCGGGCCTCCAGGCGATTTATCTCTCCGGATGGCAGGTCGCCGCCGACGCGAATCTCGCCGGCCACATGTATCCGGACCAGAGCCTGTACCCGTCGACCTCGGTTCCCCACGTCGTCCAGCGGATCAACCGGGCGCTCCAGCGGGCGGATCAGATTCACTCCTCCGAGGGCAAGAGCGGCGTCGAGTGGTTCGCCCCCATCGTGGCGGACGCCGAGGCCGGATTCGGAGGACCGCTGAACGCCTTCGAGCTGATGAAGGCGATGATCGAGGCGGGCGCCGCGGGCGTCCACTTCGAGGACCAGCTCGCCTCCGAGAAGAAGTGCGGCCACATGGGCGGCAAGGTTCTCATCCCCACGAGCGCCTTCATCCGGACGCTGACGGCGGCGCGCCTGGCGGCGGACGTCTCGGGGGTGCCGACGCTCGTCGTCGCGCGCACCGACGCCAACAGCGCCCAGCTCATCACGAGCGACGTCGACGAGCGGGATCGGCCGTTCCTGACGGGCGAGCGCACGCCCGAGGGGTTCTTCCGGATGCAGGGTGGCCTCGACGCCGCGATCGCGCGCGGAATCTCCTACGCGCCCTACGCGGACCTGCTCTGGTGCGAGACCTCCGAACCCAATCTCTTCGAAGCGAAGCGGTTCGCCGACGCGATCCACGCGCGCTTCCCCGGGAAGCTCCTCGCATACAACTGCTCGCCGTCGTTCAACTGGGCCAAGAAGCTGGACGCGGACACCATCGCGCGGTTCCAGCGGGAGCTCGGAGCCATGGGTTACCGGTTCCAGTTCGTGACGCTCGCCGGCTTCCACGCCCTGAACCACGGCATGTTCGAGCTCGCGCGCGCCTACAAGGAGGAGGGCATGTCCGCGTACTCGCGCCTTCAGCAGGCCGAGTTCGCGAGCGAGGCGTTCGGCTACACCGCCACCCGTCACCAGCGCGAGGTCGGCACGGGCTACTTCGACGACGTCGCCAACGTGATCGCCGCCGGCCAGGCCTCGACGACGGCGCTCGACGGCTCGACGGAGACGGCGCAGTTCTAGGTTTCCCGCGCCGATGGGCGTCCGCTGGACGACGCCCCGGCGCTTCCTTCATCGCATTTCGAACCGCTGTCATCCTGAGGAGCGAAGCGACGAAGGATCCCGAACTTCATCGCCGACGTCGCGCCGCGAAAAGGGATCCTCGGGCCCCTCGGCCCTCGGGATCGCGGCCCGCTACGCGGTCCGCCACTTCGCGAAGATGCGCTCGATGTCCTTTTGGGCGCCGGCGGCCGCGCGCTCAGGAGAGATCTCGTCGCGGGCCACGCGCGCGAACATCGTCGGGATGACGAACGTGTTGAAGACCTCGTCGGTGCCCGCGGTCGCGAACCCGGGATACCCGATGTTCGTCGCCCACTCCAGCGCGCCGGACAGGACCCGGTACTTGCCGGGAGGATCCGCCTTCGGATCGGCCGCGAGCTGTGCCGCGAGGTCCGGCACAGTCTGCGGGAAGCAGGGAAAGTTGTAGAACTCGCTCTCGCGGAACACCGCGGGGAAATCGCCCACCAGGTCCACCAGGAACCGTTTCGCCCCGTCGATGTTGTGAGCGAACTTCCAGATCACGTAGCAGTTCATGACGTGCTCTGCCGCGATGCGCCGGACCGGGCCGCGAAGGGCCGGGGTCAGGCCGATCTTCCGTGCGATCTCCGGATTCTCCTTCTCGGCCGTTCGCGTCACCGAGATCGCGTTGGTGATGAAGGACCCTCGGCCGGCCAGCATCATCCGGTTGTTGGAAGACGGGTCCCAGGTGAATACCTCAGGGGTCATCGCCTCCCGGTACAGCGCCCGCATGAACTTCAGCGCCTCGACCGTGCCGCGGGAGTCGATGACGACGCGGCCCTCCTCGTCCTGCTCCGCGCCACCGAAGGCCCAGAGCAGCCCGCGCAGGCTCATGTTCGAATCGACCTCCTGGGAGAGCCCGATGCCGACGGGGTTCTGGAACTTCTCCCGGATCTTTCGGCCTCCCACCCGCAGGTCGTCCCAGCTGTCGGGGCCGTCGGGATAACCGACCTCGCGCCAGAGGTCGATCCGATAGTTGCCGGGATCCGGAACGTAGGAATCGGAGAACGCGAAGTACCGTCCGCTGCGGGGATTCCGCGTCGACTTGCGCGCGAGCGGGACCATCGGCCCGTGCCGCCGCTCGACCTCGGCGACGACGTCCCCATGGTCGATGACCCGGCTCTCGTACGCCGCGGGAGGCGAGATGAAGAGGAAGAGATCGTGGCCCTCGCCCGCCGCCGCTTCGGCCGCGCCGCGCGCGTTGACCTCGGTCGAGGCCATGTGATCGACCACGACCTCCGTTCCGTTCCGCGCGCCCCACTCCTTCGTGTAGACCCCGTCGAACCAGCGGTCGTAGCCGGGGATGAAGTGGCTCCACTGCAGGATCCGCAGGGTCTTTCGCGCCGGCGCGACTCGCGGATCGGCGCGTCTCGCGCAGGCCAGCGCGGGAATGCCGCCGGCGGCCATGAGCGCCGCTCCTCCGCTCTTCACGAAACGACGGCGCGAAATTCCTCTGATCAAGCAAGTCTATAATCGCGCCGTGGCCGCCCTGGAACCGGGAACTCTCTTCCCCTCGATCCCCCTGACCGACGCGAAGGGCGCGAGCTTCGCCCCGACTCCGGGAAACACTCTCTACGTGGTCTTCAAGACGACGTGCCCCACGTGCGAGCTGACGTGGCCCTATCTCGAGCGCCTCCGCCAGACGACGGAGCGTTCGGGGCTCCGGATCGTCGCGGTCTCCCAGGACGATCCCCGGAAGACGTCGGCGTACAACGCGCGCCTTGGCGCGCAAGTGGAGACCGCCTTCGATCGCGAACCCTGGCCCGCGTCGGATCGCCTCGGCGTGACCAACGTCCCGACGTTCTTCCGCGTGAATCCGGATGGATCGATCGCGGAGACCGTCGTGGGCTTCGCGCGCGACCGGATGGAGGGCTTCGCCCGCAGCGCCGCGGAGGCCGCCGGGAAGCCCTACAGAAAGCTCTTCCGCGCGGGGGATTCGGCCCCCGCGGACAAGCCCGGCTGAAGCTCCCGCAACGCCGGCTAGGTAGCCGGAGAAAGCGACACGTGACCAGGAAACCCCAGACGTTCGGCGAGCTCAAGGCGTCGGGCTACGCGCCCCGCGGCGTGAAGGAGGAGCTGCGAGAGAACCTTCGCGGCGCCCTCGCCCGCGGCGAGAATCCCTTCGAGGGAATCCATGGATACGAGCGCACCGTCCTGCCCGCTCTCCACAACGCGGTCCTCTCCAAGCACGATCTGCTCCTGCTCGGCCTGCGCGGCCAGGCCAAGACACGCCTCCTCCGCCTGCTGATCCGGCTCCTGGATGCCGAGATCCCGGCGATCGCGGGCAGCGAGCTCAACGAGGATCCCTTCCTTCCCATCACGCGGTACGGCCGCCGGATGCTCGCGGAGAAGGGCGATGGAACGCCGATCGCCTGGATCCCGCGGGAGGAGCGATACCGCGAGAAACTCGCGACCCCCGACGTCACGATCGCGGACCTGATCGGCGACATCGATCCGATCAAGGCGGCGACGGAGCGCCGCTCCTATTCGGACGAGGAGGTCATCCACTTCGGGATCGTCCCGCGCACGAACCGCGGCATCTTCGCGATCAACGAGCTCCCCGACCTCCAGCCCCGCATCCAGGTCGGGCTGCTGAACATCCTGGAGGAACGCGACCTGCAGATCCGCGGTTTTCCGGTGCGGATCCCCCTGGACATCCTGCTGGTGTTCTCGGCGAACCCCGAGGACTACACGAACCGGGGAAACATCATCACGCCCCTGAAGGACCGGATCTCCTCGCAGATCTTCACCCACTACCCCGACGACGTGAAGACGGCCGCGAAGATCACGGCCCAGGAGGCCTGGGTCGATCGCGACGGCGCGCCGAAAATCGAGATCCCGGACCTGTTCCGCGACCTCATCGAGGAGATCGCGTTCGCCGCGCGCGCCTCCGAGTTCGTGGACCAGTCCTCGGGCGTCTCCGCGCGCATGCCGATCTCCGCGATCGAGATCCTCGCGTCCAACCTGGAGCGGCGCGGCCTGACGAACGGCGAATCGCGAGTCGCACCCCGGATCTGCGACCTGCCCGCGACGCTGCCCGCGATCACGGGCAAGGTCGAGATGGTCTACGAGGGCGAGCAGCAGGGCGCGGAGGTAATCGCCAAGAAGCTGATCGGGACCGCGGTAAAGAAGCTGTTCGACGCGAAGTTCCCGGCGCCGGACGCCGGCCGGCCGACCGAGCGCCGGCGCCAGGAGCTCGACGAGGACGAGGAGACGGGAACCACGTCCCGCCGCAGCCGAATCGCGCCGGCTCCCGAGAAGCTCCACCCGCTCTACGAGCCGATCGCCGCGTGGTTCGCGGCGGGAAACCGGGTCGACGTATCCGACGACACGCCGTTCGCCGAGCATCTCGCCGCGCTCCGGTCCGTGCCCGGCCTCGAGAAGGCAGTCGACGAGCACTTCTCCCCCGCGACCCCTGAGGAGCTCGCGATCGGCATGGAGCTCGTTCTGGAGGGTCTGACCCAGCACCTGAAGATCGCCCGGCAGGATCTCGACTCGCGAATCTCTTACAGCGAGATGCTCAAGTTCAACCTGGTGCGGAGCCGCCCGAACTGACATGTCGGAACGCGCGCTGCGCGCAAGAATTCTCGCTCGCGAGACGCTCCTCGGCTGCTTCCTGACGTCTCCGTCCGAAGTCGTCGTCGAGCTCCTCGCGCTCGCGCGCTTCGACTTCGTGGTGATCGACACCGAGCACGGTTCCTGTCACGCCGAGTCCGTCGAGCGGATGGTCCGCGCGGCCGACGGCGCCTCGCTCCCCGCGCTCGTGCGCGTGCCCAACTGCCAGGCGTCCGCCGAAGCCGGGCGCGCGCTGGACGCGGGCGCCGCGGGAACCCTGTTTCCACGAGCCGACGGCGCGCCCGCCGCGCGTAGCGCCATCGAGAGCGTCAAGTTTGCCCCCGTCGGCAAGCGGGGGCTCGCGGGAGTGCGCGCCAACCGATACGGATCGGTGCCCCTGGACCACTTCGTGGTGGAGGCCAACGAGACGACCGCCGTCGCGATCCAGATCGAGACCGCGGGCGGGCTGAACGCCCTCGCCGAAATCGCCGCCGAGAGCGCGATCGATCTCCTGTTCGTGGGCCCCAATGATCTCTCGCAGGCCCTGGGCGTCGCGGGACAGTACGGAGATCCGCGGTACCTCGCCGCGGTCGAACGGGTCGGCGCCGTGGCCGGACAGGCGGGCAAGGCCGCGGGGATCATGCTCCGGCAGCCGGACCAGATCCCCGCCCTCGCGGCGCAGGGCTACCGCGTGTTCACGACGAGCGACCGCACGTTGCTTCTTCGGTCCGCCCGCGACTGGCGCTCCGCGCTGTCTTCTTAGGCCGCGGTTCCGCCGCATCCGCTCAGGCCGCGATGCCGCGGCGTAGAATGCGGAGCGGTGCGGTACCGGTACTCCGATTACCCCGTCGACCTGCTGCGGCAGCTCCTGACGATGCAGGAGCTGGTCAAGCTCTTCCTGCAGCTCGTGCTGCAGACCGGTGGGGACGTCGAGGAAGCGCTACGCTGGATGAAGTACCTCCAGGACCGCGGGATGATCGATCCCGGCATCGACCTCGACGAGTTCCGCAAGGAGCTCCAGCGGAGCGAGATGGTCGAGGACCGCGGAGGAGCGCTCCAGCTCTCGGCCGCTGGCGAGCGCCGCATCCGACGCTCCGCGCTCGAGGAGATCTTCACGTCCCTGACGAAGGCCGGCTCCGGCTATCACGCCGTCCCGCGATCGGGATCCGGCGGCGAGCTCCTGCCGGAGACCCGCGCGTACGAGTTCGGCGATAACCCGGCCGCGATCGACGGGATCCGCACGATCGGGAACGCGGTCAAGCGCGACGCCGAGGAGATCTCGATCCAGCCCGACGACTTCGAGGTTCACGAGGAGGAGCACCTGACCTCCTGCGCGACCGTCCTCGCGATCGACATCTCCCACTCGATGATCCTCTACGGAGAGGACCGGTTCACCCCGGCCAAGAAGGTCGCGCTCGCCATGGTCGAGCTGATCCAGTCGAAGTATCCCAAGGACTCGATCGACGTGCTCCTCTTCGGCGACGACGCGACGCGCGTGCCGATCTCCGAGATCTCGAAGACGCAGGTCGGCCCCTTTCACACCAACACGAAGGCCGGGCTGGCTCTGGCGCGCAAGCTCCTGGTGCACCGGAAGAACCCCAACAAGCAGGTGTTTCTCATCACGGACGGCAAGCCCTCCGCGATCTGGGAGCGCGGGCAGCTCTACAAGAACCCGTTCGGCCTGGACCTGAAGATCGTGAATCGCACCCTTGAGGAGGCCGACGCCTGCCGGCGGGACGGGATCACGATCACGACGTTCATGATCGCGACGGATGCCTACCTGGTGGAGTTCGTGGACAAGCTCACGAAGATCAACCGCGGCCGGGCATACTACGCCTCGCCGTACAACCTGGCCGAGTTCCTCTTCACCGACTACATCCGGAACCGGAAGAAGTTCCTCCACTGACGGCGACCACCCGGGACTCTCCTTGACGATCGCGATCCTCGCCGCCGCCACCCTGGCCTTTTTCCTCCTCGCCCTGGCGCCGCGCGTTCTCCTCCGGCGATCTCAGGATCGCCTGGCGCGGCGGGTCGAGTCGGAGGAGGGGCCGGCGCTCAAGCTCCTGACGCGCGCGGAGCGGGTCGCGGGCAAGTATCGCCGGGTGCCGGGAGTGCTCGGCCTGACTTCCGATGCGTTGAGGTTCCGCGGGCTCTTCGGCGAGGACGAGCTGCTGCCGACGCTCCGGATCGGGAAGATCGTCACCGGGAACCGGCTGTCGAGCGGCCGCCGTCTGGTCCGTCTAGAAATCCTCCGGCTCGCGAGCACGCAGGGCGGCGAGCTCGAGTTCGTGTTGACGCCCGAATCCGCGTCCGCCTGGAGGAGTCACCTGGGATTGTGGGCCGTGGAAGAGCGGCGGGCCGCGATGGACACCGTCGTCCCCGGCCGAAAATAGGCCCTGACGCAAGATGCCCGACATGGACGGATACGACACCATGCAGGCGATCCGCAAGCGGCAAGTTCGAGGACCTGCCCATCATCGCCGTTACGGCCAAGGCCATGAAGGGAGACCGCGAAAAGACGCTCCAGGCCGGCACCTGGGACTATCTGGCGAAACCCGTCGATACAGATCAGCTGCTCGCAGTTCTTCGCTCCTGGCTGTACCGCTGAGGCCGACGCCGTGATCTCGGAAGAGCCCGTCAACATCCTGGCCGTCGACGACAGCCCGGCAAGGCTCCTTTCGCTTTCGGCCGTGCTTGCCGAGCTCGGGCAGAGCGTGGTCACCGCCGAATCCGGACGGGAGGCCCTGCGCCTCCTCGTGCAGAAGGAATTCGCGGTCATTCTCCTCGACGTCCACATGCCGGGGATGGACGGGTTCGAGACGGCATCGCTGATCCGGCAGCGAAAGGCCTCCGAGCACACGCCCATCATCTTCGTGACGTCGTTCCCCGACGACACGCACGCGGCCCGGGGATACTCGCTCGGCTCCGTCGACTACGTCCTCGCGCCCGTGGATCCCGAAGTCCTAAAGACGAAGGTCACCGTGTTCGTCGAGCTCTATCGCAAGACGGCGCAGGTGAAGATGCAAGCCCAGGCGCTGGAGCACCGGGCTTCTCAGCTCCACCGGCTCACGCAGGCCTCGCTCGCAATCAACTCCGCGCTGTCGCTCGACCAGATGCTGCAGGTGGTCGCCGAGTTCGCGCGGGACATCCTCAACGTCCACCAGGCGGTGGCCGTGGCCGCGCCGGATCAGAAGTGGTCGGCTGCGCGCACCGCGGTCTCGCTGTCCCCCGAACGCCAGCCGGCGGGCGAGCGGCCCGTCCTGCGAGATCGCGCGGCGCTTCTCTCGCTCCTGTCCTCCACGAGCGTGGCGCTGCGGTTTCCGGAGGGGCGCTCCCCCGACGAGTGGGACCGATTCCTCGCGACCGATCAGCTGGAGGGGCTCGGCTGGCTCGCGGCGCCCCTGACCGGTGGGGACGGCCGCAACATGGGTCTCCTCCACCTGCTCGAAAAGCGGGAGGGCGAATTCTCGAGCGAGGACGAGTCGATCCTGACGCAGCTCGCCCAGATGAGCTCGATCGCCATCGAGAACGCGATCAACGCGGAGGCGCGCGAAGCCAACCGCATGAAGGACGAGTTCCTAACGACCCTCTCGCACGAGCTGCGCACTCCCCTCTCGGCCATCCTGGGCTGGACCCGGCTCCTGCGCTCCGGGCGGCCGGACGCGCAGCGGGTCCGGGAGGGGCTGGAGGTCATCGAGCGCAACGTCATGGCCCAGACCAAGCTCATCGAGGACCTCCTCGACGTCTCCCGGATCATCACGGGCAAGCTGCGCCTCCAGGTCCAGTCCGCGGCTCTCTCGGAAATCATCGAGGCCGCCATGGAATCGATGAAACCCGCTGCGGCGGGCAAAGAGATCCAGATGACGTTTGCAAACGGGCTTCCCCCCTCCGGCGACCGGATCGTCGGAGACCCGGACCGGCTCCAGCAGGTCATCTGGAACCTCATCTCGAACTCGATCAAGTTCACTCCCCTTCGCGGCCGCGTGGACGTGACGCTCTCGCGCCGCGACGGCGAGTTCGAAGTGGCGGTCAGCGACACCGGCCGAGGCATGACGCCGGAATTCCTGGCGCACGCGTTCGACCGCTTCCGCCAGGCGGACAGCTCGACCACGCGCGCTCACGGGGGACTTGGGATCGGACTGGCGATCGCGCGCCATCTGACGGAGCTCCACGGCGGGTCGATCCGAGCCGAGAGCGCCGGGCCGGACCACGGGTCCCGGTTCACCATCCTGCTCCCCTCGGTCGCCCTCGGGCTCGAGGCGGTCGAGAGGCCCTCGCGCGAGATCCGCATCGCTCCGCATTCTCCCGTGGCGAGCGCGATGGACCTGTCGGGTCTCCGGATCCTGCTGGTCGAGGATCAATGGGACAGCCGGGAGCTGATGGCGCAGATCCTGCGTTCGGCCGGCTCCGAGGTCACCGCGGTCGGGTCCGCGCCCGAGGCGATGGAGGCTCTCGCAAGCGTCCGTCCGGACGTCGTCGTCAGCGACATCGGAATGCCCGGCGAAGACGGCTACTCGCTCGTGCGCCGCATCCGGCAGATCCCCGACGGCTCGCTCCGGTCGGTGCCCGCGATCGCGGTCTCCGCGTACGCGCGGGAGGAGGATCGCATCCGATCCATTTCGGCGGGCTTCCAGATGCACCTGGCCAAGCCCTTCGAGCCCGTGGAGCTGATCGCCGCGGTGGGCCGGCTCGCCCGCCGGCGCGAGGTCCCCGGCGGCGCCCCCTCACGCGCCGCGGTCCCGGAGGAGCCGCGCGCCGAGGTCCTGTTGATCGAGGACAACGAGGATCTCCGAGAGGGCATGCGCCAGCTGCTCCGGGAGTGGGGACACGAGGTCGAGACGGTCGAGACGGGCCTCCAGGGGATCGAGCGCGCGATCGAAGCGCGGCCCCGCGTGGCCCTGATCGACATCGGCCTGCCCGACGTTGACGGCTACGAGGTCGCGCGCCGAATCCGCGGCCTGCTCGACGTGAACGACATCTTCCTCGTGGCCCTGACCGGACACGTCGGATCCGACGATCTCCGCAAGGCCCTCGAGTCCGGATTCGACGCCCACATTCCCAAGCCCATCCCCTACGAGCGCCTGCGCGCCCTGCTGGCGAGCCGGCTCCAAACTCTCAGCGGGCCGCTGCGCGGCCCAACCGGAGGGGGCGGTAATGTCTCCTGACTCCCTCTCCTTCGACTCAGCATGCAGCAGCCTCGACTCGAGGCGCTCGGCCTCTAGCTCGCCGCGCGACTAGTATCCCGACGAAGGAGGGAGGAGCATCCGCGATGCGGGAGCCGGAGCGCAGCGAAGGGGCCAGGCAATGGTCGAGGCCGCATCCGGCCGAGCCACGAGCCGGTGGGCGCAAGCCCAGGCGCAGAGCGTAGCGAAGGCGACGGTATTGGCTGTGGGGGGTGGAATCGAACCACCAACCTTCCGGTTAACAGCCGGACGTTGTACCAATTCAACTACCCCACAACGCTTGGGACCATCATAACGGCGGGAGGAACGCGACGACCCGCGAGGCGAGGGGCTCGGGAAGCGTGCGCAGAGCCTCGCGAATCTCCTCCGGCCGATACCTTTGCGAGAAGTGCGTCAACACCACCGCCTCGTTCTCGAAGAGGTGGGCGCGGGACACGAGATCGTCGATGTGGATGTGCGCGTACACCCGGGCCCGCTCGCGATCCTCGGGCCAGAGGAAGGAGCATTCGATCAGGAGCACGCGCGCCCGGAAGAGCTCCGGCGCGGCGTCGAAGACGTCCGGCCCACAGTCTCCCGGGTACGCGAGGAGCGGAACCTCCTCGCGGCGGGTGACGGGCGTTCCCTCCCCGCGCAGGCTCGCGATCTCGCTGCCAGTCAAGTGCGCATACTCGTCACGCAGCTTATGCTTGACCTCGGAGAACAGGTACCCGACGGTCGGGACCCGGTGGCGTCCCGGCAGCACGGTCATCTCGAGGTCGCCGCGCAGTTGCACGCGGTCTCCCGGCCGCGACGGCACGATCTCCAGCCGGTAGTCGATCGCCTCCAACGACTCGCAGGCCCGGATCCACTCGCTCACGGGGCCGACCGCCTCGGCCGGCAGGAACACGCGCGCGGCGGGAAGGTCCGCCAGGCGCCGACGCGACGCGAAGTGCGCCAGCCCCGCGATGTGATCCAAGTGTCCATGCGTCACGCACACCGTCGCGTATCCAACGACGTCGTCCGGGGCGCGGCCGAACTCGAGGAGCGTCCGGAAGGTCGGCAGCTTGTAGAAGGACTCGTGGCCCGCGATCGAGACTCCTTCGATCGGAATCCCCGCAGCCTCGATGCGGACCCGCCCGCGCCCCTCGGGATAATCCTCCGCCACGCGGCGA
This sequence comes from Thermoanaerobaculia bacterium, assembly GCA_038224325.1. Lineage (GTDB taxonomy): Bacteria > Acidobacteriota > Thermoanaerobaculia > UBA5066 > Gp7-AA6 > DAHUXD01. The sequence continues at coordinate 113,876 of JBBRFL010000008.1, forward strand.
GGTTACTTCACGAAGGCGGCGGCGCGCGGGGCGCGATCGAGCGCGCAGGCTACGCGCGAGGCCCCGGCGTCGCGTTGCGCCCGGGAGTGCACGAGGCGAGTCGCGAACGACGCGGCCCCGGCCCACACCGCCGCGGCGACCAGCAGCACCAGAACGAACCGAAGGGCCAGGCTTCCAGGTTGCATCGAGCACCTCCCCATCCTTCACTCGAGATGGCAATCGCCGTACCAGGCCTCCCGCCTCCGGTCCAACTGCTCGTGCGGAAGCGACTTGAGCGAGGGGAGAGGCCGCGACGCGGCCCCGGGAGCGCTGCCCGCGTGTTACTTTCAGTGACGCGTGCGGGTGGATCTCTTCGACTACGACCTGCCGTCCGATCGGATCGCGCAGGAGCCTCGCCCCCGCGGCTCCAGCCGGCTTCTCGTCCTCGACCGCCGGAGCGGCGAGGTCGCCCACCGGCGCTTCGCCGAGCTCCCGGGGATCCTCCGCGAGGGCGATCTCCTCGTCCGCAACGACGTCGGGGTGCGCCCCGCCCGGCTCTACGGGCGCGATCCCGAGGGACGGGTAATCGAGATCTTCCTCCTCCGCGAGGAGGGATTGAACGCGCGGCGTTGGAAGGCGCTCGCCCGGCCGGGGCGGCGGGCGAAGGCGGGCCGGAGGATCGCGTTCGAGGACGGGCTCGTCGCGGAGGTAAAGGGCGTCGGCGACGACGGAAGCCGCTGCGTCGTCTTCGATCGCCCGCTCGACGCCGCGCTGCTCGAGCGCATCGGGCGGACCCCCCTGCCCCCGTACATCCGCCGCGAGCCCGGCGCGCCCGACCGGCCGGGCGACCGCGAGGCGTACCAGACGATCTTCGCCCGCGAGCCGCTCGCGGTCGCCGCCCCCACCGCGGGCCTGCACTTCCGCGAGGAGATCCTCGCGGCGATTCGCGATCGGGGCGTCGAGATCGCCGACCTGACGCTCGCCGTCGGGGCAGGAACCTTCAAGCCCGTCACGGCGTCGGACACGGACGACCACGTGATGGAGCCGGAGGAGGTCGTCATTCCGGAGACGACGATGCGCGCGGTCGCCGCGGCGCGCGCCGGCGGCCGCCGGGTCGTGGCGGTCGGCACGACGGTTACGCGCTCCCTCGAGGCGGCCGCGCGCCTTCCCGGGGGGCCCGCCTCGGATGGCGAGTCGCGCTTCGGGACCGACCTCTTCATCACGCCGGGCTTCGAGTTCCGCGCGGTCGACGCGCTCCTGACCAACTTTCACCTTCCGCGCTCGACCCTCCTGATGCTGGTTTCCGCGTTTGCGGGGATGGAAAGGGTTCGAGCCGCTTACGCCGAGGCGGTTCGCGAGGGCTACCTCTTCTACTCTTTCGGCGACGCGATGCTGATCTGCTGAGCCGGCGGTGGCTCTCTTGAGCCGGTGCCGGCCCGCTACAATGCCGCCCCGATGAAGACTCGCGCCGACGCTGCCGCCGCAGGTCCTCGCCCTACGAAGACGCCGTTTCGAGAGTGAGGGAATCGAGCCGCTCCCGAAGCGCCCGCGTATGCGCCGGCGTCGCGCCGCAGCATCCGCCGACGATTCGCGCGCCGGCCTCGACCCAGCTTCGCGCGAGATCGGCGTACGCCCCCGGATCCAGCTCCTCGTCGAAGGTCCAGCCCGCGCCGTCCGCCGGCAGCCCCAGATTCCCGTATGCGGCGAGAGGGCGCCCCGGCGCGGCCGCCGCGAGGATCGCGAGGTCGTGGAGGACACGCGCGGCCGGAACGCAGTTGATCCCGAGGGCCGCCGGCGACAGGGCCTCGAGCGCCTTCGCGGCGTCCTCGATCGTCTCGCCGGAAAGGAGCCGACCCTCGCCGTCCGTGACGAGCGAGACGACGAACGGCAACCCGGTCGCCTTCGCGGCCTCGCCCGCCGCCCGTGCCTCGCGCACCGAGTTGTGCGTTTCGGCCAGGATGAGGTCGACGCCCGCCTCGGCGAGGAACCGCGCCTGGGCGGACTGCTCACGTTCGACGTCGCGCGGGTCGGGCGCGAGGTCCGGGCGGTAGCAGTCCTCGAGCGGCGAGAGCGATCCGGCCACGAAGATCTCCCGCCCCGGAAGGGATGCCGCCTGGTTCGCGAGCCGGATCGCCAGGGCGGACAGCTCCGCCGAGCGTTCGCCGAGCCCGGCCTTTGCGAGCGTGCGCGCGTGCGTACGGAAGGTGTTGGCGGTAAGAATCTCGGCCCCGGCTGCCGCGTCGTCGCCGTGAACGGTCCAGACCATCTCCGGGTCCTCGAGAAGCACGCGCGCGCTCCAGAGGGGCAGTGCCGTGTTGGCGTCGCGCCTCTGGAGCTCCGTGCCCATCGCCGAGTCGAGCAGCAGCGGAGGCCCCGATCGCAGGCGTTCGAGGAAGCGCCGGGACAGGATACCCATAGTTAGGAGTCTAGCTTGACTGAAGAGGCTAAAGAAATAAGGCCAGAATTGCTTCTGGCCTTATTAAATAAGAATGCCAGCCCCAAACTCGCCGTCGCTCGATCAGTACTTCGCCAGGTACTTCTCGGTCTCCCAGGGCTGGACGCGCGAGATGTACTCGGCCCACTCGTCCCGCTTGGCCTCCAGGAAGTGGGTCAGGATGTGCTCGCCCAGGGCTTCCGTGACCACCGCGTCCTTTTCCAGGTTGTCCAGGGCGTCGGAGAGGTTCGCGGGGAGCTGGTCGATGCGGAGGCGGCGCTTCTCCCGCTCGCTCATCTTGAACACGTTCTTGTCGACGGGCTCGCCCGGATCGATCCGGTTCTTCACCCCGTCCAGGCCGGAGGCCAGCATCACCCCGAACGCGAGATAGGGATTGCAGGACGGATCCGGCATCCGGACCTCGATCCGCGTGCCCATGCCGCGGCGCGCCGGCACGCGAACCAGCGGCGACCGGTTTCGCATGGACCATGCGACGTTGACGGGCGCCTCGTACCCCGGCACGAGCCGCTTGTAAGAGTTCACCAGGGGATTGGTGATGGCGACGAAGGCGCGCGCGTGGCGCAAAATGCCGCCCGTGTAATTGAGCGCGGTCTTGGAGAGCTGGTACTTCGCCTTGGAATCGTAGAAGACGTTGTTGCCCTTCTTGTCCAGGAACGACTGGTGGACGTGCATCCCGGAGCCATTGACGCCGAAGATGGGCTTGGGCATGAAAGTCGCGTGGAGACCGTGATCCATGGCGACCTTCTTGACGATGAACCGGAACGTCGACACCCGATCCGCGGTCGTGATCGCGTCGGCGTACTTGAAGTCGATCTCGTGCTGGCCGGGAGCTACCTCGTGGTGGGCGGCCTCGACCTCGAAGTTCATCTGCTCGAGCGCCAGGACGATATCGCGCCGCGCTTCCTCGCCGCGGTCCACGGGGGTCAGGTCGAAGTACGCGCCTTCGTCGTGGGTATCGACGACCGGATCGCCGTTGGCGTCGCGGCGGAACAGGAAGAACTCGGCCTCGGGACCGGTGACCAGCGTGTAGCCGAGAGCGGAGGCCTTGTCCATCTGCTTCTTGAGGGTCATGCGCGGGCATCCGGCGAACGGCGAGCCCTCCGGGTTGTAGACGTCGCAAATCAGGCGGGCGACCTTCTCCCCGTTCTTGTGCGCCCACGGGTAGATCGCGAAGGAGTCCAGGTCCGGCACGAGATTCATGTCGGATTCCTCGATGCGGGTGAACCCCTCGATCGAGGAGCCGTCGAACTGGATCTCCCCGTCGAGCGCCTTGGGGAACTGGGAGCTCGGGATCTCGACGTTCTTGATCACGCCGAAGATGTCGGTGAACTGGAGCCGGAGAAACCGGACGTTCTCCGCCTCGCACACCTTGAGGATCTCCGTCTTGGAGAGACCCGGACCCGCCACATCGAATTTCAGGACCCTGGCTTTAGCCATTCCGCCTCCCTTTTTTTGCTCGAAGACAGGATTCTACTGTCATTCATGCACAAAGCAAGCTTAAAACTGGCGTTTGACATCGAAAACCCGCCAGATATGCACATTTCGGTGTGCAACTACTCTAAGGAAAGAGGGCGCTCGGGACGACGACGACCGCGTAGAATCCCTTCATGTCCGGCCGCTGGCCCACCCGCGAAGAGGCGCGCGAGTTGCTCTTCGAGTTCACGGAGTCGGAGGCACTGCGCAAGCACGGCCGCGCCGTCGAGGAAGCGATGCGCGCCTGCGCCCGGCGCGCCGGAACGGCGGACCCCGCCGAAATCGAGCGCTGGGGCATCGTCGGCATGCTGCACGACTTCGACTACGAGCAGAACCCGACCGACGACACCCACCTGCACGTGGGCGGACGGATCCTGCGGGAAAGGGGTTACGCCGAGGAAATGGTCGAGGCGATCCAGTCGCACGCGGACTACATGAAGATTCCCCGCGACACGCCGATGAAGAAGGCGATCTATGCCTGCGACGAGCTCGTGGGGTTCATCGGCGCCTGCGTCAAGGTCCGGCCGACCCGGAAGATCGCGGACCTTCCGGCCTCCTCGGTGCTGAAGCGACTGAAGGACAAGGCCTTCGCCCGATCGGTGGACCGGTCTTACGTCTATGGAGGCGCCGAGGCCGTCGGCGTTCCCCTCGAGGAGCACGTGAGCTTCCTGATCGAGGCCCTGAAGCCAATCGCAGACGAGATCGGCCTATAGCCGGGAAACCGGCCAAATCTGGTATAAAGGGCGTTCCCCTTCGGGGGCAAACTCTTTGCTAGGAAAGGACTTGCCCAAATGAGCACCGTCGAAACCGTCTCCCCGAGAACGATCCGGGCGCGATCGATTCTCAAGGACCTTTCCGGGGATGAGCTGCGCTCGCTCGCTCGGTCCGGAGAGAAGACCACGGAGTACGGCTCCCCCGTCTACGCGACCCGGATCAAGAACCGGTCGGCGAAGAAGACCTACGTGGTGGCGGACGGGCTGCCGCTCGGCGTGATGCAGCAGTCGATCGAACCGGCGCGCGCCCTGGAGAAGATCCGCGAGGTCCAGGAGGCGCTGGCCGGCATGGATCTCGTCCAGGTCGATCGCCGGATGGGGATGAGCCCCGAGGTCCCGCTGCACTGCCGCCTGTACGTGCCGAAGGACTACGCGCGGATCGCATACATGTGGCACAACATGCTCTTCCCTTCGGTCTCGTCCCGGGAGCCGGACTTCATCTCCGTCTACGTCCCCGACTGGCCGGAGACGCTCATCTTCCTGGACGTCAACCAGGGCTACACCTACATCCTGGGCAGCGATTACCCCGGCGAGGCCAAGAAGTCGATGCTCCGGCAGGCAATGTACTGGATCAAGCGCAAGGGCGGTCTGGGCCTGCACGCCGGATCGAAGATCCTCCGCGTCAACGGCCCGGACGGGAAGCTGCGCGACGTGGGATTTCTCCTCTTTGGCCTCTCGGGCACCGGCAAGACCACGCTGACCCTGCACGACCACGGCCTGAAGGCGCCGGAGCAGGCGATCATCAAGCAGGACGACGTCGTGCTGCTTTCGCGCGACGGCCACGCCTTCGGAACCGAGGACGGCTTCTACATCAAGACGGAGGGACTGGAGCCGTCGCAGACGGTCCTCTGGGGAGCGGCCACGCACTCGACGGCCGCGTACGAGAACATCCAGGTGAACCCGGACGGGAAGGTGGACTTCCTCGACACGTCGCTGACCTCGAACGGCCGCGGCGTCGTGCTGCGACGCTTCATCCAGGGATCGGGCGACGGAATCGACCTCGAGAAGGCCAACAAGATCGTCTTCATCACGCGCCGAAACGACGTCGTGCCCGTCTGCGCGCGGCTCTCCTCCGAGCAGGCGGCCGCCTATTTCATGCTCGGCGAGTCGATCGAAACGTCAGCCGGCGATCCGACCAAGGCGGGCCAGGCCAAGCGCGAGGTCGGCACCAACCCCTTCATCGTGGGTCCCGAGGCCGAGGAGGGCAACCGCATCCTCCAGATCCTCCGCCAGAATCCCGACATGCACGCGTACATCCTCAACACAGGTTCGATCGGAGCGAAGGCCGAGTCGCCGGGGGAGAAGATCACGATCCGAATCTCGACCGAGATCATGAAGCAGATCGCCAGGGAGGGCATCCGCTGGGAGAGGGACCCGGACTGGGGATACGACGTGCCTCGCGACGTCCCGGGGATCGACCTGACTCCCTACGACCCCCGCCGACATTACGGCCCCGCGGAGTATTCGACCCTCGTCGACAAGCTCCGGCTCGAGCGGCGCGAGTGGCTCGCGAAGTTCCCGAGCCTCGATCCCGCGATCCCGAAGGCCGTCGAACAAGGGGCATGACGGAGACCCAGGGCCTCGAGGACGTCGTCGCCGCCGAATCGGCGCTCTGCTACATCGACGGGGACCGGGGAGTCCTCTCCTATCGCGGGATCGACATCCACGAGCTCGCGCAGAGCTCGTCCTTCGAGGAGGTGTGCTTTCTCCTGTGGGAGGGCCGCCTCCCGCGGGCGGAGGAGCTGTCGGCCCTGCGCGATTCGATCGGGCGAGGGCGAATCCTCCCGCCGCGCGCGCTGGAGCTCGTGGATGCCATGGCGCGGCGACTCTCGCCGATGGACGCTCTGCGGACGATCGTCTCCGCCCTGCCGGAGACGGATCCCGACGCGGCCTCGCGGGATCCCGGGGCGAACCGCCGCCGGGCCGTGCGCCTCACGGGCCAGATCGCGGCGATCGTCGCCGGCCTGCACCGCGTCCGTCTCGGGAAACCGACCGTCTCCGCGGATCCCGGGCGGACCCACGCCGACGACTTCCTGCGCATGCTCTCGGGCGAGACGGAGCGCGCCGCCGGCGTGCGCGCCTTCGACGCCGCGCTGGTCCTGCACGCCGATCACGAGCTGAACGCCTCGACCTTCGCCGCCCGCGTCACGGCCGCGACGCTCGCCGATATTTACGCCGCGGTCACATCGGCCATCGCCGCTCTCAAGGGTCCGCTCCACGGGGGCGCCAACGAGGCGGTCATGGAAATGCTCCGCGAGATCGGCGGGCTCGACGGCGTCGACGAGGCGATCCACGCGCGCCTCCGGCGCAAGGAAAAGATCATGGGCTTCGGCCACCGCGTGTATCGCGCGGAGGACCCCCGGGCGACCCACCTGCGCGCCATGTCCCGCGAGGTCGCCGAGTCCTCGGGCGACACGCGGTGGTATGACATGTCCCGGCGGATCGAGCAGATCCTGAACGAGGAGAAGAAGCTCTACGCCAACGTGGATCTCTACTCGGCGTCGCTGTACCACATGCTCGGAATCCCCTCGGAGATCTTCACGCCGATCTTCGCCGTCTCGCGGATCGCGGGCTGGAGCGCCCACATCCTGGAGCAGTACGCGCACAATCGCCTGATCCGGCCGCGGGCCGACTACACCGGTCCGCCGTACCCCCAGGCCTACGTCGCGCTCCCGGACCGCTGAGAG